>NZ_CP142016.1:641001-1282002 GCF_035666175.1 Riemerella anatipestifer | reverse complement strand
TATTACTAAGAAGATAAAAGTTGATGATAAAGAAGTTACGGTACCGGATATGGAAGCTATACAAATGGCAAATAGCAAAATTGATGAAATTCGTACAAACTTTTCCCTTTGGTTATTAGAACAAAGTCCAGCTTTTAAAGAACGCTTAGCAAATGAATACAATCGAATATTTAACTGTTTTGTTCGTCCGAATTATGATGGTTCGCATCAAGATTTCCCTGGTTTAGACCGTAAAGGTTTAGGCATTGAGGATTTATATAGGAGTCAAAAAGATGCTATTTGGATGATAAAGCTCAATGGAGGTGCTATTTGTGATCACGAGGTTGGTGCAGGGAAAACCTTAATTATGTGTTGTGCTGCCCAAGAAATGAAACGCTTGGGATTGGCTCATAAACCAATGATTATCGGACTTAAAGCCAATGTTCACGAAATTGCTGAAACTTACCGAAAAGCCTATCCCTTTGCAAAAATATTATATCCGGGCAAAGAAGATTTTAAACCAGATAAGCGACTACGTATTTTTGGGGATATTAAAAATAATGATTGGGATTGTGTGATTTTAACGCATGACCAATTTAAAATGATACCTCAATCTTACGAAATACAAAAAGAAATTCTTCAGCAAGAATTAGACGATGTGGAAGAAAATTTATGGGCATTGGAACAACAAGGCAAAGAAGTTTCAAATAGAATGCTAAAAGGTATGATTAAGCGGAAAGAAAATTTAGAAGTAAAGTTAAAAGATTTGGAATTTTCTATCAATCAACGAACCGATGCTATTGTTGATTTTCAAATGATGGGGATTGATCATTTGTTAGTTGATGAGAGCCATAAGTTCAAAAACCTAATATTTAACACACGGCACGACCGAGTGGCTGGATTGGGCAATATGCAAGGAAGTCAAAAGGCGATGAATTTATTATTTGCCATTCGCACCATTCAAAAAAGGTCTGGTAAGGATTTAGGGGCTACTTTTCTCTCAGGTACAACCATTTCTAACTCATTAACGGAACTCTATTTACTTTTTAAATATTTGCGTCCACAGGCTTTGGAAAAGCAAGGAATTACCTGTTTTGATGCCTGGGCGGCTATTTATGCCCGTAAAACCATCGATTACGAATTTTCAGTGGCGAATAATATTGTACAAAAAGAACGCTTCCGCTATTTTATCAAAGTTCCAGAATTAGCACAATTTTATTCGGAAATCACAGACTATCGAACGGCAAAAGATATTGGTATTGACCGCCCAGAAAAGAATGAGATTTTATACCATATTCCACCTACCCCCGAGCAAGAAGTTTTTATCGAGAAACTGATGAAATTTGCTCAAAACGGAGATGCTACTTTACTTGGAAGACCAAAACTTTCCAGTAGAGAAGAAAAAGCAAAAATGTTGATTGCTACCGACTATGCTCGAAAGATGTCATTAGATATGCGATTGGTAGATAGTAAATATGATGACCACCCTGATAATAAAACCTCCCATTGTGCCAAGAAAATCTATGAGTATTACGAAAAATACAAGGCTCAAAAGGGAACACAGTTTGTGTTTTCAGATTTAGGGACTTATAAGCTTAATGAGTGGAATCCTTATTCTGAAATCAAGCGAAAATTGGTAGAAGATTATGGCGTTCCACCAGAAGAAATTCGTTTTATTCAAGAAGCCAAAAACGATAAATTACGAAAAAAGCTCATTGCAGATACCAATGAGGGGAAAATCCGAGTGCTATTTGGTTCTACCGATATGCTGGGAACAGGTGTCAATGCTCAAAAAAGAGCAGTTGCCGTTCATCATCTTGATACGCCTTGGCGACCGAGCGACTTACAACAAAGAGATGGTCGGGCTATCCGAAAAGGGAATGAAGTGGCTAAATATTTTGCGGGCAATAAAGTAGATGTTCTCATCTATGCCGTAGAAAGAACATTGGATTCTTATAAATTTAATTTATTGTTTAACAAACAATTATTTATAGACCAGCTAAAATCCAATAAACTCGGTAAGCGAACCATTGATGAGGGCAGTATGGACGAACAATCAGGAATGAATTTTTCAGAATATGTGGCTATCCTTTCAGGAAATACAGACCTCTTAGAAAAAGCAAAAATAGAAAAGAAAATAACCGCTTTGGAGAGTGAACGCCAAGCCTTTTTACGAAATAAATCTTCCTCACGATTTAAGTTGGAAATGCTAACAGAAGACAAAGCTGCTGTCGAAAACCAATTGAAGCGTTTAAAAACCGATTGGGATAACTTCAATGCAAGAGCCAAGAAACTACCCAATGGCGATTTTGTTAATGCTTTGCATTTGAACGAAGTGTCACAAGGTGCAAGTTTGGAGCAATTAGGCGAAAAACTAACTGCCTATGCTAAAAAAGCACGAACAAAAGGCGATTATGAAGAGATTGGGAATATATATGGTTTTCAAGTTTTGGTTAAAACAGAGCTCACGATAAAAGAAGGAGTGGACATTCGTCAAAATCGTTTCTTTGTGAAAGGAGAAGGTGGCATTCGTTATACGCATAACAACGGAAAACTGGCACAGGATTCTATATTAGCCTCTATGAGCTTTATCAAGGCATTGGAAAAAATCCCCAACCTCATTCAAAAAAGAGAAGAAGAACTCGATAAAATAGATAAAGATTTACCTATACTCCAACAAGTCGTAAATAGTAAATGGAGTAAAGAAAAGGAACTCTCGGAGCTTAAAAATGAGCTGGCTTCCATTGAAAGGAGAATTCATTTGTCGATAAATGAAAATACTATGAATGAAAAATCTCAAGAGGTATCAGAAACTGAAGGAGAAAACACTCAGTCTTTAAAAAATGAAGTAACTCCATCGAGTAGAAAGTTTAAAATGTAAAAATCCACTTTGTATTTTCAAAGTGGATTTTAAAGTTTATTGATTATTTTTTTTTGATGAGTTTTATAAACATATCTATTTGATTCATAATGTATTGTTTAAGTAGCGAGTGTTCAATATAAATGCACACCCTTCACAAAACACAGGATAACCATCAAAAGGCATACCTACCTTTTTAGCACATTCTTTACAAAACTCCGCCATTATGTTATTTTAATTTATCAAAAGAAGAATTTACAATGAATTCAATAGCATTTAAGATTGAATTTTTTCCTTCCTCTGTATTCAAATCAACACCACAAAATAAACTACCATTAGCTTTAGCGTGTAGATTAAGATAATATGTTCCTCCTAATAATAAAGCAACAACACCTCTAATATCTACATTAGATTTAGCAAATTTTTCGTCTATTAAAGAAAATAGCTGTTCACCAAGCTGCTCTCTACGGTCGGCTACCTTTCTTAACATCTCATTTTCTTCACTAATTTCCCAAGTGATTATTTTTTGTAGAGCCGTATCATCTCTGAATTTCTCAAAGTGGCTTTTCAAAAGAAAAATCATTTTTTCATTATCTAAATCTTCTGCCTTAGTCAAAAGTCTATTAAGCAATTCATTTGAAAGTCCTTCTTTCCAAAATTCATTCTTTTTTATATATTCTTCTACTAAGTTTTCGACTCCATTAAAATAAGTCCATATAAGTCTTTTATCAACTCCAGCAACATCTGCAATATTCTTAGCACTCTTTAAACCTGTATAACCCTGACTTTCTAATACTTTACCAACGGCTTCAATAAGGTTTTTTTGAGTTCTTGCTTTATCTCTAATAGATCCAGAATATCTTTTTCTTTTTTCTTGATTTTTTTTCTCCATCTTTTTTTAAAAATCACTTAGATATTTTAATTTTTTTATCAATATGTTCAAATGTGTTCAAAACTTTATCTAGGTGTTCAAAAGTATGCGTAGCTAGTACACTCATTCTTATCCTAGAATCCTTTAAGGAAACAGCAGGATACATAATTGGATTAGTATAAATTCCATTTTCTAACAGCATTTTACCTACCAAACTGTTTTTCTCAACATTTCCAATTTTAACAGGTATAATCGCAGACTCTGTTGTACCTATGTTTAATCCTAAAGTTTCAAACCCTTTTTTTAGATAGTTTATATTTTCCCATATTTTATTTCTCCAATGAGGTTCCTCATCAATTAAATCAAGTGCTTTTTTTACACCAATAACACTTGCTGGGGCAGAAGCAGAAAAAGCGTATTGTCTGGATTGATACCGTAAATAAGATACTATATCAGGATTATTTGAAACAAAAAAACCACCTATATTAGCCAATGTTTTACTAAATGTTCCCGTAATAAAGTCAACTTGAGATAAAACATCATAAAGCTCCATAGCACCCCTACCATTATTACCCACAACCCCTATTCCGTGTGCATCATCTACTAAAAGAACTCCACCATAATGATGGGTAATTTCTAAAATTTCTTTTAGTTTTGCAATATCTCCATCTTGTGAATAAACACCGTCAATAACCACCATTTTGGTTCTATACTTATCTTTTGATTTTGATAAAATATGCTCTAATGATTTTGTATCATTGTGGAGAAATCTTTTTGTTGTAGTACCTGATATTCCTTCATAAACGCTAGAGTGAACTGCCATATCTACAATGGCAATATCTTGACTCTTTAATAAGCACAATAGAGAAGCACTATTAGCGGTGTATCCTGTAGTATATATTACAGTTGAGCCTAGTGGACGATTAAAAAAGGTGGATATTTTATCCTCCACTATTTTGTGATAATCATAATACCCTCCTATCAAGGGAGAGGAACCTGCTCCTGTTCCATATTTCTCAATCGCCTCAATAACCGATTGCTTCACTTTGGGATGTTGAGTAAATCCTAAATAATCATTAGAAACAAGACTTATATATTCTCCTTTCTTTATTCTATCATTTCCGGCTAACTTAACAGTTGGACCGCATCCACTATCAGTTTCTAAGAGATAATTTTTAAATCCATTATTCTCTAAAAAATCTAAATATTCCATATGAGCACTAGCTCTATCAAAAACATCAAAGTTTGGAATATCCTCAAAATCTTTAAAACTAACCTTGTTTAAATTCATTTTTTATTACAAAGGTAATAAAAAAATCCTCGCAAAAGGAAATAATATTAATATTAATTTCCTAATTCTAATTGATTTCTAACCAAATTGTAATAACTTCCTCTTTTTTCTACAAGCTCTTGATGAGTTCCTAGTTCCGAAATCTCCCCTTTATCTAATACTACAATTTGATCAGCATTTTTTACTGTTGATAATCTATGAGCGATAATAATCACTGTTTTTCCTCTGAAGAAAGATTGTAAATTATCATGAATTATTTTCTCATTTTCAGCATCCAGAGCAGAAGTTGCTTCATCAAAGAATATATAATGTGGATTTTTATACACTGCTCTTGCAATTAGAATACGCTGTCTTTGCCCGCCTGAAATACCATTTCCAGCAGCACCTATTTTTGTTTTTAAACCTAGAGGTAGCGAATCAATGAAATCTCCTATATTAGCTATTTTAATGGCTTTTTGTAACTTATCATAATCAATATTCTCATCTCCCGTGGCTATATTTCGCTCTATAGTGTCAGAAAAAATATATCCGTCTTGCATTACGATACCACAATTTTCTCGGATATTTTGAGGAGAAATTTCTAAGATATTTGTTCCGTTATATTCTATACTGCCCGATACAGATTCATAAAATCGGAGCAATAATTTTATGAGTGATGTTTTACCGCTTCCACTTGCCCCAACAATTGCTGTAATTTTTCCTTCAGGGATAACTAAGTTTATATCTCTCAATACAAATGGTGATCTAGGTCCTTCATACTGAAAGCTTACTTTTTTGAGCTGAATACACTTTTTTGAGGTTTCAAAATCAATATTCTTTAGCCTGCTTAGACCTTTTGGAATTATTTGCTCTTCATTTGGCTTATTCTGAACCTCATTAAGTCTTTCCAAACTTAACTTTGCATCTTGTAAAGAACGGAAGAAACTAACTAATTGATTAACTGGAGAATTCATTTGACCTATGATATAGGATATAGAAAGTAACATCCCTAAAGTCATATCTCCTTTTACTACATAATTAGCTGCTAAAAAGGTTACTAGGATATTCTTCAGTTGATTAAGAAACTCAAAACCAGATAGTTGAACTTGATTTAATTTAAGTATTCTTATATTTAGTTTAAATAATTTCTTTTGAATATTTTCCCATTCCTTTCTCTTAAAATCCTCAAATTGGTTAAGTTTCATTTCGGTTACTCCATTGAGCATTTCATAAATAGACTCTTGATTTTCTGAACGCTGTTGAAAACTATAATAATCTAAAATCTTTCTCTTTTTTAGCCAAAAGAAAGACCACCCCACAGACAATATTGTTAGTGCTAAATAAACCAAAAGTATTTTAATATCGTAATACCATAACACCCCAAAAAAAACTGAAAAAGTAATTATAGAAAAAAAAGTTGTTAGGCTTTGTGAGGTTAAAAAACTTTCTATTCTTTCATTATCTTGAATCCGTTGATTAAAATCCCCCATCGTTTTGGTATCAAAAAATTTGACAGGAAGCTGAAGCATCTTTTTGAGAAAATCTGAAATAATTTTTATACTTAGATGCGTACCCACATAAAGCATTAACCAGTTTCTAATAATTTCAATAGTAATGGAACCTAAGAAAATGCCTAATTGAGTTAATAAAATTATAAAAATAAAATTTAAGTCTTTGGCATTAACTCCTTTGTCAATAAGAGCTTCTGTTAGAAATGGAAAAATAAGAGTAAGACCACTCCCGAACAACAAAAGCAAGAACATAAGACTCAATTGTTTTCGATACGGTGCTAGGTAGCTTAGTAGATATTTTATAGATACCTTTTCTTGTTTTGGTGGAATTCTCTTTTCAAACTCTTCCGTAGGATTTAGAAACATAGCTACACCTGTATTCTCTTCTGACAGCCATGATTGTTTGAATTTTTCTTTGGATAACTTAATAATTCCATGGGCAGGGTCTGCAATATAGAAGTATTTTTTATTTGAAAAATATGAGGTTGTGATTTTAAAAAGTACTACAAAATGATTTTGATTCCAATGCAATATACAGGGAAAAATTTCGTTATTTTTCTCTAATTGTTCTTCTGTAAGTTTTACTGATTGTGTTTCAAGACCTATTTTATGAGCAGCTTCACTAATCCCCAAAAGAGACACACCCTCACGAGTTATAAATGCTTTTTCTCTAAGGTATTCTATTGGGTATCTCTTGCCGTAATGTCTTGCTATCATAACAAGGCAAGCTGGACCACAGTCCATCTGATCTTTTTGAGGGCAGAAAATCATTATTCCAACATCTCAATTTTCAAATTTTTATTAATATTGCTATTTATGAATTTGTTGCATAAATTTTTAAATTCTTCATTATCAATCTTTAGTTTTAAAAATATTTTGTTAATATTCAACATGTTTAAATATAAGAGTACATCTGATCGTTCGCTAAGATGTTCAAGGCTATTGATAAATTGAATTATTGCACCCTCATAGTCACTATTAAAATTACAATCTAAACATCTCAAGGAATTATAAAAAAAATCATCTTTTATATAGTTTATATTTGATAAAATTCTACTAACCATCTTATATAATAAATCATTATTGGTATCGATTATGAATTTTTTGAAAATATTATCCGTATGATAAACTTTCCAAAACAAGTATTCATTTTTATCAAAGTTAGTAAAAGAATTATCAAATTTTATACTAGTATCTATGGTTTCATCAATGTCTGGCATCAATAATTTATAATGACATAATAACATTAAATTTGACGAACAAGTAATAATTTTTTCTTTTTTTTGGGACTTTAAATAAATCCTAAACAAATTTAAATATTGTTCTCCACAAGCTAAATTTAACAAATTAGTGTTTGTACCTAATATAGATTTAGAATTATCAAAAAAAATATTGATAGCGTCTATGGAGTAATTGAACTCTTTTTTTTGAAAATAATAGAGAGCCTTCATAGGATAATAACTTAAACTAAGAAAATACTTTAACTTTTCATCTAAATTAGAGTAAATTTCATCAATCTTATTGATCTGTTTTTCATCCACTTCAGCATCTATTTTAAGAACAGAAAGTACTTTTTCAATTTCGCTAAAAACATAAATTATCCTTAATTTTTCTTGGCTGGTAACTTTGTTTTTAATCAGACTAATAATATCATAAAATATATGATCCCTATTAAAAGACTCTCTTCTTTTTATGCTATTTAAAGCCCTAATTAAATTTAAATTAAGTTTGTATATTAGTCTTTCCATCGAAGTATTCTCTAGACATTATATATTGTAAAACCATTCTTTCTTTGAAGTTATACTTAAATGATGGACACATTGCCATTTCTTTATACCAATGGATTGGACAACCACCACCACAAACAGGCAAAAATTTACATTTTTTACAAGTGGTGCCATATTCTTCATTATCAATATCATCATACCAATTACCGAGTGGTAGGATACTTCTATCTTTCTTTTCAGAATTAAATATATCTCCATGAAATAATTCACTTTTTTCATTATCAAATTCAGGGGTATATGGAGTTTCCCAGCAATATGATAAGCGCCCTTTAGCATCAATAAGTTCAGATTCTTTATTTGTAACCATACAAGTTCCCATTTTCTTCTTAGGGAGAATATCTTTAACAAATTTAAAATTATACTCTCTCATTTTTAGAAACCAATCTATTTCCAATTCACCAAAAAATGAAGGAGTAAGACCTAAATTATCTTTTGCATAATTTTTCCCCCAATCATGTACAGGCGCAAAGTCTAAAGTTATTTTTTCAGAGATTCCTAAATTATATAATTGTTCCATTAAAGAATCAATAGAGGTATAGTTATCTTTATGGATATTGCATCTTATAAGGATAAGGCATTGTTTTTCGTCATACAAAGGGTTATTTACAGCATTAACGATATTTTTCAATATAATTTCAAATGTTTTTTCTTTCTTCTTCGTATATCTACTTGAGTCATGATGATTTTTATCACCGTCTAAAGTAATTTGATATTTTATAATATTTAAATTAACCAATTCTTCAAAAACCCTTTCTTTTAAGGCCAATCCGTTAGTTATCATCATTGCTGTGTATAGAATATTATTTTCATCACAGAATTTAATAATTTTTTCACTCAAATTTCTAATTCCTTTTATACCTAACAAAGGTTCTGCACCATACCAAGTAATAAACAATCCAGAATATTTTCCGTCAAGTAAAGTTTTACTTATGTATTTAAATGTTTTTTCAACAATATCTTCTTCCATATTAACTTTTTCATGAACTTGTCCACAGTAATGACACCCTAATTGACAATTTGCTGTAGGCTGAATAGTATAATTTAATATTTTATCTTTTTGCGAAGTTTTTTCCTTAAAAAAATTAATAATTGTTGAATATTCATTTTCATCTTCAGGAATCAAAATTTCAGATGAAAGTAGTTTATATAATACTTTTTCATTAATTAGTTCGTACTTTCTATCTAGTATCTGTTTATACACATCGTTTGAAATGTGTAACAATATACCTGTTCTTGTTGAAAATAAAAGTTTTTCTGCTTCAGAAATATCTTCAACTTCGTAGTATTCAGTTAGCTTATACATAATTTTTTTTTTAAATAGGGTGCAAAAATATTTGCACCCCAAAAATTTAATTCCAACCACAATTTGTCGATTGGCAATTTGCACTTGTGCACTGTCCAGAGCCTATACTGTTGTTTTTAGGCCCTCCATTACACCCTCCTTTTACAGTTTGGATCTCTTCAATCCCCAAAACCTCAAAAGATTTGTTATTCTTACAAATAACATTTTTTAAAGCTGATTTTAATTTAGAATTTTTCATCTTCTTTAAAATTTAAAAATTAAATAAAATGGTTATCTTTTATAGTCATAAAACCTTCATAGGACTCACTTGCAAGTATTTTTATTTTGTTCTACTTTTTTCTTCCTCATTACTTGTTCTTCTTTTATCGCCTGAAATATCTTTATTTCCAAATTTATATGACAAAGAAAGTCTTATATACTGTGTGTCATAATATTGTTTAAAGGTTTGATATACCCCTTGTGTAGTATTTGATGTTTTTATTCTATCAGTTCCTAAAATATTATTAGCATTGATTGCTATCTGTAGTTTTTTACGATTTAATAATAGTTTCAATCCTATACCTAAACTAGAATACTCTTCTATTTTATTTTCATTAAAAAGAGTAGGGAAATTATACTCATAAGTTAGCTGACCAAGAATAGTTTTATTTTCATTGAAAATAAAATTATTTGTAGTTGAAAAATATCCACCCCAACCAGAGTATTTAGGTTCTAAATATTTTGTATAAGTATTAGTCTCAGTATAGTATACAGAGCCTTCAGCACTAGCGGTCCACCAAGGAAACACATTATAATTAATATATTCTGATAGCAAAAATAAATTATAGTTATAATAGTTTCTTCTAACAAAAGCTTGCATATTATATTTTGCATCATGAATTGTCAACTGTCCAAAACCATTTTTGGTTTTGGAAAACGAAACTGTAGTAGTTAAAAAGTTCCTATAAGAGTGAGATAACTCAAAATTTGAGGTAAAAGATGGTTGCAGAAAAGGGTTTCCTTCTTCATAAGATGTCAGGGTTAAATACCAGCGTGCAGGATTTAGGTTAGAATAAGAGGGTCTATTTACTCTTCTTCCATAACTCAAGGTAAAAGTATTTTCTCCATCGTGAAGATATGATAAATATACAGACGGAAAGTATTCAACATATTTATTTGTGTTGGTTTTATTTTCAGTTTCAGAATAGCCTTTACTTTGAGTAAATTCGGTTCTTAACCCTATTTTTCCTTCTAACTTTGTTCCAAATTTTCTATTAGCTGAAAAATAAATTGCTTGAATATTTTCATTGTAAGTAAAGTAGTCTAATTGATTATAGACAGATTTAGGTTTTTTGTTTATTATATTGTATCTTGAAATATCAATATCATTATTAGTCTCTGTAAAACTTATCTTTGCTCCAAAAGATAAATTCGCCCATTTATTAAGTATATCAAAGTCAATTTTAGAAGAGACATTTTCTATTTTTCGTAAATTGTTGTTATCTACGGTTGTAAATTCAGATTTAAAATCGTGAGAATTTAAATTATTAAATCTGTTTGTATTAAGGTTAAAATAATCTACATCAAACATTATTTTATTATCGGAATTTGATATACTTTTTATTGCGTTAAAATTTAGGGAATTACTATTGTATTTTTCATTTGTAATTCCATCAGATAGTAATGTGTTATTTACATTTTGGTTTTGATAGTTAATAATATTATTAATATTGCTATTTTCTTTATTAGCATCCGTAGAGAAGCCAGAGTATTGTAATCCCAATTGTAGTTTTTCGTTTACTTTATAGCCAATATTTATTGTACCTGCAACTCCATTAGTATTGGATTTTTCAAACACTGATTGTTGCAAATAATTTAAGGGAAAGTTATACAGAATATTATTTGTATATATATCTTGATCCTTTCTATATCCTATATCAAATAGTATATTGAGTTTATTTTTTTTGTACATTAAATTATTCCCTATGGAGAATGAAGGATAAGTTGCTTGTTTATATATTGTTCTAACTGTATTACTCCAGCCATCAACTTTATTTTTTTTTAACTTTATATTTATAATCCCTCCATTTCCTTCTGCTTCATACCTAGCAGGTGGGGTTGTAATAACCTCTATATCTTTGATGTCATCCGACTTCAGAGCTTTAAGAAAGTTAATTAATTCATTACCTGAAAGTTGTATCAATCTATCATCAATCATTACAGAAACTCCATTTTTTCCAATCATTGAAATTTGATCATTTTGAACTTTCAATCCTGGAGTTATTTTAAGTACATCTATAACATCACCACCATGTGCAGATACCGTATTTTCCACATTAAAAACTAATCTGTCAACTTTTCGTTGAATTAAAGGTTTCTTAGACTCAATCACAATCTCCTGTAATTCAGTAATCTCTTCCATTTTTAATGTCCCTAAATCTACATCATTTGAAATATTCATTCCTTTTTTTGTAAAAGCTTCCCCAAAATACTCTAGTTTTAGCGTGTAGTCTCCTTTTGGAGCTGTTATTATAAATACCCCTAAACTATCCGTTACAGCGCCACTATAAACACTATCTTTCTTCATCAATACTGCATTTACAAACTCAATCGGTTTATTTGATGAGTTTCCAATTACCTTTCCTTTAATTTGATATTGCTGGGCGTAAACATTAACACCTCCTAAAATCATAATAAATAACAAATAACCCAATTTGTACATCTTCTTTTTCACATTTATTCTCCAACAAAGGAAATAAAATAAATTTGAATGAAAAAATATTTTTTATGATTTTTTTAAAGAAAATTTAGGTAAGGCATAAATTTAAAAATGGTTTAAATAAAAATAGTAGTAAGATAATATTAAATCATACAAAAATTCATTTGTTTATTGCTCATTCTCAACCAAATGTTGTAAATCCGGGTCATTAGCAATTCTCTCCATTTCACTTTCTACAAGGGTTGCAATATCGGCTTTGATTTGCTTGTAATTCGCCTCTACTTGTCGTTTCATTTCTTCATCACTAAAGGATAAAATGTTAGGTATTTTTTTGTAGGCTTTAGTTTCTTTGGCGACCTTTTCATTATCTACCACAATTTGAGCGTGGAATATCTTTTGGTCGATACGCTGGTCGAAGTTATCCGATACTGAACCCACAAACATTCCTTGTGTAAGGTTCGATATTTTACTCGGTGGTATCAAACTATCCATTTGTGTACTAATCGAAGTCGATTTATCACTTCGGTTAATGGTCATACTTTGGCGTTTTTGTAAGACTTTACCGAAACGCTCGGACAAGGTTTTCGCTGTTTCACCCACAACCTGCCCACTGAAAATATTGCCCACTGTATTTTGAATTACCTTACTTTCTTTATCGCCATAATCCCTTGTTAGTTGTGAAAAATCTTGAAAACCTAAACAGACCGCTACTTTGTTGTTACTCCTTGCTGTAGCAATCAAGTTATCCAGTCCACGAAAATAAATCGTAGGTAACTCATCAATGATTACAGACGACTTTAACTGTCCCTTTTTATTGATGAGTTTTACAATTCTGGAATTGTATACGTAAAGAAACTATTCTCTTTGTTCTATAAGGTCTTGTACATCAATTTTTATAGATTGCGCTTCAAAATCCTATCTTTTTGGCAGCTTCACTAATACCCAAAAGCGAAACACCTTCACGGGTGATAAAGGTATTTTCTCTGAGGTATTCTATTGGGTATTTCTTGCCGTAATATTTTGCTATCATTGCAAGGCAAGCTGGACCACAGTCCATCTGGTCTTTTTGGGGGAGGAAAGAATTTTTATTCAAAATTATTGAGGAGTAATAAAAATTTGTTTTTTACAACTTCGGTTTTTCGATTTTCATCAAAATCATACATACAATAATCGTCAGTATGCTCTAATGCTTGCTGACTACACCCTCCATTACAAATAGGTAATAACCTACACGTTAAACAAGGAGGATTTTTAAATTTAGCATTTAATCTATTGTAATATTTATCATTCCATCTAATTTGTCCTTCTTCAGTTAAAACACCTTCTCTATTTTGCTTATCAAAATTCCTGGCAGTACACTTGAAAACATTTCCGTCATAATTAATTGTTGCCTGATTACTTTTATCTGCATAACATGAATTTCTAACGCTATCAACATTACTAATAACAGAACTTACTCTAAACCCTTTTGTCGAGAATAGATTCATTAACTCAATAACCTTTTGCCTGCTTTCAAATGTGTCCTCTGTTTGCCAAACTCTTTGAAAATCAACTTTCATGTTTTTACGATAATGCTTTTCCAGAGCTAATACATCATTGTAGATATCTTTAATTGTATCTAATTTGTCTTTAGTGTAATTTATTCTTAAAGATACATGGAAATTATTTCTGCATAATTTAAATATATTATTAATTATTTCCCTATAAGAACCTCTACTTTTGCTAACATATCTAACTTTATTATGTTCTTCCTCATTTCCATCTAGTGTTATTTGAAAACCTTTTATACCGTATTTTTTAAAATCTTGAATCATCTTATCGTTAATTAAATAGCCGTTTGTGGTAAAAGAACATGAAAAAGAAACATTATTCTCAATACATCTATTATAAGCATACTCAATTATAGGAAATACATTTTTGTCATAATATAACAATGGTTCTCCTCCAAACCATGAAAGCCTAAAATATTTTAACTCTTTATTCTTGACTTTATTATCTATAAAAGATTGTATTTTTTTTAAGTTTACATCATTTAGCCTAGAATTTTTTATATGACTCTCATAACAATACCAACATTTAAAATTACAATTCATTGTAGGGTTAATCGTTAAAAGGAATGTTTCTTTATTAAAATCAACTTTAGCCCTTAAATCTTTTACCAACTGTAATTCATCAACTGAATCATCAACAATCATACCCTTATCAACTAATGTATCGTAAAGGGTTTCATGATAGTTAGTTAAATCGTCTAGTTTATTTTCATTAGTAGCAGCTTGGTACAATTCATACAATAAAGGCTCCAGTAATATGAAATTATCTTTTAATGAATTATAAATAACCCACTTTTCATTATAAAAAAAACTTGTATTAAATTGACTGTTTTTCATTTATAAATATTTATTTGTTTTAAACAAACTCCACAAGCATTGCTTGTGGAGTTATTCAGTATTAGAGATAACTAATACTTTGGAAAACACTTATCACTTCATAGTCTCTGGATAATTGTAGCAAGTTCCAGTATTTTCTTCACCTGAACAATCACCATGGTTATGGCAATCACCAGAATTTCTGTCAAGAGCTGTAGCAACTCCCTTAATAACTGTAATACCACCTTTCAGTTTTCCTTGCTCTGTTTCCTTCAGATTTTCCATTTTCTGAAGAATTTCTTGAAATGATTTTTCATTTTTCATACGAACAGTTTTTTTTGTTATACTTACTCATTGCTGGCTTTTCAGTTTCCGCCATTTGAATCTCTCTTTGTGATTCTAGTTTATTAAAATGTCACGGCATCTGTTGGACGATTATTCAATTTTTTCTTCATTTGTAGTTTCTTACCACTTGAAAAATCATAACTCAACCCGAGGACGAACATATTTTTGTTATTGAATATTTCTGTATGAGAAGTATAATTAACTAAACTTTCCTCTATTGTTTTAGTATCGTATTTTGATGGCATTCCTATCCAATACATTCCTGCCGAGAAATACCAGCTATCTTTTTTATACCCTACAAATAAATGACTTTTATTTTCATCAGTAGATAAAAACAATCCTTTCAAAGAGTACGTAGGAATATTAAATTGATATTGGAGATTGAAATTCTTATATGCAGAATTAATAGTAAAAATATTACTCCAACGCATATTTTTCAATTCATTATTGTTAGATAATAAAATAGACTGATAAATAGGAGCTATAATGGCTTTTATAGATAATAAGTTATTTCCAAATGGTTTCACTCTCCCAATAAAATTAAGTCCGTATTCTTTGTAGTGTTTGCTATTTACACTTTTTAAATTATAATAATTTTGTGTAGAGTTATAAGTATATAAACTAATGATTGGGTTATTAGTGTACTCATAAAAAGCAGACATATTTATATCAAAATACTTATTGTAATACGAATAAATTAAATCATTTGACCATTTATTTGAAGGTTTTAAATAGGGATTACCGCTTGACACTAAATTAGGTGCAACTTGAATTACATTAGGGCTTAATTCTGCTCCACTAGGGTTATTAGTATTATATTGAGAATAAAGCCTTAGTGTATGATTTTTCATTAAAGAGTAAGATAAAACTATTTTAGGATTAGGTATCCAATAATTAGCTGTTTCAACGACACTTTTATTATTTATATTCGTTAATCCCATACTCAAACGATAATTCAAATTCTTCCATTTAGAAGAGTATTCGGTATAAAGATATTGTTCTAAATAATTTACATCATATTGTGAATTTCCTAAAAGATTCTTTAAGTTATTGGAAATAGCTGTGTTTTGTATAAGGTAACCTGAATTTAGTTGTCCTTTTTCAAACTTATGTGTGTGAGCAATCTCCCCCACAATACCTGTTTGTGTAGTTTCTAAATTCATATTGTCATTAAATACATTTGTATTTGTTGCAATATTCCATTCACGCTTGAGGCGAGTCGATTGAGTTTTATAATGAGAACCAATAATATTAAAAATTAACTCATCTTTCTCTCCGAGATTCTTAGAATAATAGATATCTAAGGTTGGATTAGTATATTTAGAGTTTCCTTCTTGTATAGATTGATGATTTGTTTTAGTATTACCCTCTTGAAAAAGGCTCTTACCTTCCCCATCTAAAAAATTACTAAAAGGCGTAATTGTAAATTTTATTTGAAAAGTATAATCATCAGGAATCGTTCGTGTATAACGAAGTGCTATATCTTGATTAGTATAGCCAAAGTGATCCTTTTGGTGATTAAGAATATGATATTTTTTATTATTTAATTGGTAGGTATAAGTGTTTTCATTCTGACGATTATTATAGTTTCTTACATTTATCTTATATTCCAAACCAAAACTATTATTCCCTTTGGTATAATCTGCATAAGCAAAACCATTTACAAAACCTGTGGTAAAGGCTGAGAACACCTCTGCTCCATAGGAATATCCTACCTCGGGATTTTGTGTGATAATATTAACCACTATATTTGCTCTATTTGCCCATCGTGTAGGAGGGATGTCGTAATATATTACTCTTTTCACATGAGTAGGAGCGATACTTTTAATTTGATTATCTGTTGCTTCTATTCCATTAACAAGAAATAAAACTCCCCCCCCCCCCTCTAGTGCTATTTACTGCTTGAGATATGGGATCTAACTGTAATTCAGGCAATGAAACCAATAAATCTTTTGCATAACGGGCTTTTTCTAAGGTTTCTTTATCAAAAGAATAAATTGCCCTATCTGAATACTGCTTTTTTGATGACGCCTCAATCACAATTTCCGACAAAGTTATAAATTGCTCTATCGGTAATATTCCTAAATCTAAATCTTTATAAAGTGATATGTCTTTACTTAAGAAAACTTGACTAAATTGCTCCAATTTTAGCGTGTAGTCTCCTTTTGGAGCTGTTATTATAAATACCCCTAAACTATCCGTTACAGCGCCACTATAAACACTATCTTTCTTCATCAATACTGCATTTACAAACTCAATCGGTTTATTTGATGAGTTTCCAATTACCTTTCCTTTAATTTGATATTGCTGGGCGTAAACATTAACACCTCCTAAAATCATAATAAATAACAAATAACCCAATTTGTACATCTTCTTTTTCACATTTATTCTCCAACAAAGGAAATAAAATAAATTTGAATGAAAAAATATTTTTTATGATTTTTTTAAAGAAAATTTAGGTAAGGCATAAATTTAAAAATGGTTTAAATAAAAATAGTAGTAAGATAATATTAAATCATACAAAAATTCATTTGTTTATTGCTCATTCTCAACCAAATGTTGTAAATCCGGGTCATTAGCAATTCTCTCCATTTCACTTTCTACAAGGGTTACAATATCGGCTTTGATTTGCTTGTAATTCGCCTCTACTTGTCGTTTCATTTCTTCATCACTAAAGGATAAAATGTTAGGTATTTTTTTGTAGGCTTTAGTTTCTTTGGCGACCTTTTCATTATCTACCACAATTTGAGCGTGGAATATCTTTTGGTCGATACGCTGGTCGAAGTTATCCGATACTGAACCCACAAACATTCCTTGTGTAAGGTTCGATATTTTACTCGGTGGTATCAAACTATCCATTTGTGTACTAATCGAAGTCGATTTATCACTTCGGTTAATGGTCATACTTTGGCGTTTTTGTAAGACTTTACCGAAACGCTCGGACAAGGTTTTCGCTGTTTCACCCACAACCTGCCCACTGAAAATATTGCCCACTGTATTTTGAATTACCTTACTTTCTTTATCGCCATAATCCCTTGTTAGTTGTGAAAAATCTTGAAAACCTAAACACACCGCCACTTTGTTACTCCTTGCTGTGGCAATCAAATTATCCAGTCCACGAAAATAAATCGTTGGGAGCTCATCAATAATCACAGACGACTTTAACTGTCCTTTTTTGTTGATGAGTTTTACAATACGAGAGTTATAAAGCCCCAAGGCTGCCGAATAAATATTTTGCCTATCGGGATTATTCCCTACACAAAGAATTTTAGGCTCTTTGGGGTTGTTAATATCCAAAGAAAAGTCATCGCCCGTCATCACCCAATACAACTGTGGTGAAATCATTCTTGATAAAGGGATTTTTGCACTCGCTATCTGTCCTTGTAATTGGTCTTGGGCTCCGCCTTGCCAAGCGTCCATAAAGGGCGATAAATAGTTTTCTAATTCGGTATAGGAAGTTAAAATCGTAAAGATGTCCGCATAGGGCTTATTTAGTAATTCAATGGCGTGTGGGAAAGTACAATACTTACCATTCTCATAGATTTTCAAAAACCAAATGATAGCGGCTAACAAAATGATGGGCGATTCCACAAAGAAATCCCCTTGCTTCTGTATCCAAGTTCGGTTTAGGTTGAGCATAATTGTATAAGCACTCTCGTACGCATCGGATATATCCGTCATAAATTGAGGATTGATTGGGTTACAACGGTGGCTCTTACGTGGGTCATCGAAGTTTATGACATAAAATTGAGGCTTAATTTCGTATTTATCTAAGTGTTTTAACAAATGGTTATAGGCAATGGTAGAAAGGTCATCAAATTTAAAATCGTAGATATACATTGAAAAACCTTTTTCAATTTGTTGCTTGATATAATTGTTTACAATGGCATACGATTTACCCGAACCAGGCGTACCCAAAACAATAGTTGCACGAAAAGGGTTGATTACATTGATCCAACCCTCGTTCCATTGTTGGTTGTAATAAAACAAAGTAGGTAAATTAACAGAAAACTCATTTTCCATAAGTTGTGTTTCTTGCATAAAAGATTCGTTTTCGATATTGAAAACATCTTCCATAAGATTACTTTTCAATAATCGGCTCATCCAAGCTCCAGCCATAAGTAGCGATATAAATCCGGCGGAAGTAGTCAATATATAGAGTATGGCTCGAACGCCAAAAGACAGGTGCAAATTCAAAATCCAAAAATTACCAAAGAATAGCAAAATACCACACGCCAAAGCGGTATGAATTTGTCGCCAAGTGATTTTTTCATCTTTTACACCTTTGGTACCCAAACAACTCAATGCTAATAATACAACCGAAAATATTTTCGTATACAGTTGATGATTAAATAAGCCTGGATGTTTTTGAAAGTTTTGCAATATTTTATCAACAATACCCAATGTCCAGCCCTGTTGTTCAAAAAAGCCATAACAATACCAATAGAGGTGCATCAGCACTACAATCACACTAACGGCACGCATAAACTGCATTATCTTTGCCAGTCCTCTTAAATCGTCTTCGTTTTGCATAACTAATATTTTTGATGGTTAATTCTTACTACTATTTCTTTCGTTTTTTAATTTTCTTTTTCTTACGCCTCATTCGATTGATAAAGGCTTCTTCTTCGTAATCAACGCCTTGATCTTCGGGCAAAAGACTAAATAAGGCCTTAATCGTTGGGTAATCGTATTCATACTCGTAATAGGTGGTTTCTTGATAATCGTTATCATTTGAATTTACCTCTGTATCTGTGCCCTTTGGATTGAATTGTTGCGAATAGTTTTCTGGTGTGGTCTGTTCTTGTTCTTGGGTAAAATGTTTATGAAAGAAATTAGCGGAAAAGTCCTTGCCCAATCGTGAACCATTCCAAACAAAACGGGTATTGTGGTCGATAAAGGTTACACCATATAATCTACCTTGGTCGTTCTCACGGAAAACCACCGATATTTTATGCGATACCAAAGTCTTCATAAATTCTGCCTTGCTTTGGGTGGTTTTTAAAGCATTTTTAATATGTTGTTTAAGCGTTGATTTATCCTGTTTGTTTAATTGAGGCTTATGTTGTTCCATTTGCTTTTCCAGTGATGGAAGTCCCGCCTTTTTGCCAAATAATGAGGATTTAAAGGGATTGCTCGCCTTTTCTCCGTTTTCATCCAAAGCAAAATACACCAATCCTCTCCGATGTTCTCCGTGTAATTCGCCTTCTACTTTTTCGGTACCAATATTCAACAGTTTAAGTAAGGCGGTATATTCTCCCAGACTTTGAAATTGATAATACTGAGGGATATAACGAACAATAGAAGCCAACTGACTTTTGAGGTCTGCCTTGCGATAATCCACAGGTTGAAATAAGACTTTGTCTTCTCCTTCCTTTTTATCTAAGGCGGATTGCAACCCAAACTTTTCTTCTAATGCACGACACACTCGCATTGATTTTCGTTTTTCAAAAGCATCATTGATTTTTTTGCCCTGTTCATCTACGCAAACAGAAACAATATGAATATGCGTTCTTTCAATATCTGTATGTTTAAATACCACAAAAGGCTGATTGCCATATCCCATTTCTTGCATATATTCGGTAGCGATTTCTTTGAAATCATTGTCTGAAACTTCATCTTTGGGGTCGGGATTGATAGAAATATGCAGGATTGGTTTTTCGGTTCTTTGGTTGACTATCAAATACGGTTCAAACGAACGAGCCAAAACAGAAGTATCCCATTGTCCATCCAAAGGATGTATCATACGATGTGTGTGTAGAATATTGCCATTATCATCTTCCACTTTTTCATAATTGTACAAAAGCACTCCTAAGAGATTACTCCCTCGTCCAATTTTCGCCACCATATCACTTAGTTTTTTAAGTGTTTTTGCTCAAAATTTTGTGTAACCTGTTTGATTTCTTCACTTAAAGCCACTAACTTTTTGGTCTGTTCTTCGAGTTTAAAAAGGTATGCCCCTGCCTTTTTTCTGAAAAATGACGGTAAAGTATTTTGACTATTTGATTATAATTGACGGCTATTTTTCTAAATTGAGCGTTTAATTCGGTGAGTTTGATATAAAAATCAATGGCTGTTTTATCAATTTTTACCGTTTTAATTTCTTTATTGAATAGGACAGAAATGATAAAACGAGCTTTGTATGCCATACCTGATTGTTCAAATAGAGATAGAAATTTCTCGTGTTCTTCTGAATTAAAGCTAATAGTGTATCTATGAATAGCTTTATCTATTTTGGGTTTACGCCCTCCTTTATGTTTTTTATCCATATACAATCCATTTATAATATCAAAAAATCCCGACTTCGGAGAGATTTTAGCCTCCTGCAAGGACAAGTTGGTTTTGAGATGCTCAGAAGGTTTTGAGCATCTCAAAACACAACTTGCTCTGTTCGGGTGAACAGAAAACACTCACTACCGTTCGTGTTGTGAATAGCTTTTATTTTTGATAAAAAACTCCTGTCTTTTTTTGAGGCTACTCATTATTCTGTTTTCATAACAAAACAACGGATAAACAATAGACTGACAATGATTTTTTAAGTGCCATAAAGAGCCACAAAATGCCAATAAATACCGCCTATTTCAGCCATATTCCTATTTGATGTTCCTTTGTGCGTACAAATGTATGTGCATACCTACATAGCTACCTACTTACGCAGGTAAGTATATGCGTAAATAAGTACATAAGTGAGTATGTATATCTATAAATCGGTATGTATTCAACTATGTAGATATGGATGCATAGATGTAGGTAAATGTATAAGTACTTATGTATTCAATTACATAAGTACGAATGTACCTAAATACAGATGTATATGAGTAAGTAAATATGTATATGTATAGATAGATATGTCTGCATATAAATATATAGATAAGTAAGTACATAAATTAAATATCCATTAAAAATGAGTATGAAAAAAGAACCCAAATTTGTCAGCTTTGCCACCCAAAAAGGCGGTGTAGGAAAAACTAGTTTTACGATTTTAGTCGCCAGTTTGCTTCATTACCGAATGGGCTATAATGTGGTAGTATTCGATTGTGATTATCCACAGTATAGTATCAGTAATCTACGGGAACAGGATTTGAAAATCGTGATGCAGAATGAACATTTCAAACAGAAAGCCCACGAGCAATTCAGTAAGATTAACAAAAAAGCCTATCCGATTATCACTTGTAAATCCAATGAGGCGATTCAAAAGGCAGAAGAATTTATCAAAGAAACGCCTTATGATATTGATGTAGTGCTATTTGATATGCCAGGAACGGTTAATACCGCAGGGATTTTGACCGTTCTATCCCATATCAACCATATTTTCGCACCCATCACTGCCGATAGGGTGGTCATTGAAAGCACCCTCAGTTTTACAGAGGTGCTTTCCAACATCATTGCTAAAAATATGGATAGCGAAATAAAGTCAGTCCATCTGTTTTGGAACCAAGTCGATGGGCGAGAAAAATCGCCATTGTATAGAATTTACGAAAATGTCATCGCAGAACTCCAACTGACGATGATGGAGAGCTATATATCAGATAGTAAACGCTTCCGCAAAGATGGAAGCGGTAATCAAAAGTATGTATTTCGTTCTACTTTGATGCCCGCAGACGAACGACTAATGAGTGGTTGTCATTTGGACGACTTTATTAAGGAATTTGTAAAAATAATAGAAGTATGAGAAAGAAAAGAAACCCCATCAACGAAAGCGAGTTAATGGAACTAATGGCAGGAAAAAAAGAGGAGGCGTCAGTTGTTAAAGATTCGGTTAGAACATCGGAGCCAATCACTGAAGATATTGTTTTAGATAAAGCTCCCCAAGAATCTGAACCTGAAAATATACCCGAACCCGAACAAAAATCAACAAAGGTTAAGAAGACTGATATAGAAACCTATGAAAGTTTATTTTTCAGTTCTGGAGAAACTTCAGCAAGAAATGGAAAGTCAGTATATATCCGTCCTGAATTTCATCGTAGGATTGTACAAATTGTACAGATAATTGGAGAGGACAAAATATCCATTTATAACTATCTCGATAACCTGTTAGAAGACCGTTTTAATCGCTATGAAAAAGAAATTAAAAAAGCGTTTAAAGATAAATACAAACCAATATTTTAAGTTATGGAAAAGATGATTATTATCCTGTTGTTTATCATCATATTCTTTCTATTATGGGAAAGAAATTTTTTAAAACCCAAAAGTAAAAATTCTACTCCCCAAAGTAGCAATCCCCTAAAGTCCAAAGAAAAAGAACCTTATACAGTAATAGGTAAGAGTAAATTTGTTGCTCCCAAAGTTGATGAATCAGTACGAGAAACTAAGGAGGCATTACCCTCAAACCAAAAACCAATAAAGGCACAACCAGAGCTCAAAAAAACCTCTATTCCTGCACAAATTCCTGATGAGGATTTAGAAGCGATATTCAGTAAAGAACTCAATGAAGACGAGGAAGAGGACCTCCGAGCGATGCGTACTCCCGAAGAGGACGATGATTTTGCTATGGGACTATCTTTTGAGGAATTAGCACAGGTAGAGCCTTTGTTCACAAAGAAAGAATTGGATAAAGAGGAAGAACAACAAGCTACCTCAATTGCCAAAAAACTCAGTGATACCGAATTACTAAACGAAATTGAAAAAGTATTACCACAAGCTAGACAACGAGTTTCTGAGCTATTAGATAGGGATTTAAAAAGTCCTCCTACAAAAGGTAAAGAGGACTTTGATATTGGGGATTTTGTGTGAGTATCATATCTATTTGTCTAAATTATTCATTCTTTTTTTTATCATATGTGCGTCAATTACGGGAACTAATGAATGAAGAATAAAGTATATACAAAGCATAAAATAGATGTAATAGACAATAAATGAAATAATTAACTTATCACTTAATTTTATTTCTAAATTTGAGACATATAAAAGCATTATAATAGAAGCAAATAGAATTATAAAAGCTATACCAAGGGATATATTTTTTAATAGAATTAATGCCTTAGGTAGATTAACAAAAATATTATTATCATTATCAAATCTTAAATAGGGTTTAGCATTTTTAATTTGTTTCCATGTAAAATTGTTTCCTAATTTATTTTTTAATTCGTAATAGCTACTAATTGATTGTTGATTAGTAGATATACCTGTAAGGTGTTCAAATGTAGATTCTTCAGCAATTTGAGCGATGATTTTTTCTCTAAAATCTTTAGACGCATATTTACTCATTACATCTACATCTTTAATTTGAATTTTACTTTTTCTTGCAAAGAAATTAGAAATTATAGGGCTACTTATAATAGCTACTAATAGTGGTATAATAATAGCTGAAATTACATTAATGATATCTTTATCTATCATGTTTTTTGAATTTTATATATTTTTCTTTTTAAATTTCCTCATCTATTTTTTCATTAATATTACTTAGATACTTATTCATATCAATTGCGGGGACAGTTCCAATTGCTTGTTGTAAATATCTAGTTAGTTGCATGAAAAAAAATACTAGAGAATTCTCTTTTCTGCTAAACTCCATTTCTCTAAATTCTCTTTTTAAATAGTATTCATTTATTCTTTTTTCAAAGTTTTCTATTTCTGTGTTCTCTGTTCCTTCATAATCAATATAAAAACTACCATAGTTTACAGCACAACCAAAATCAATACTCTTTAGTCCTATATTTTTCTTCATATGCTTTTCAATTGTAGAAAATCTTTTTATAGAACATTCACTCGCTAGTATGCCCCCTACAATTTTTGTAAGGGGTCTTGCGTCCATAGTCTTACCTGAGTTTATCATGTCCACCGAAGTTCGTTTTAATTTTCTCACACTTTCTATTTTTTCACCAGCATATTCAATATAAGTTTTCTGCCCTACATTTCCTTCTAAATCGGGTTTAACCTCAAATACCGCATATACACCTTCTGCTGGGATATAATGGAATCCATTTTGAGTAAATATAAATGGTGTGAACCAATTATCATAGATTACAATGTCAATCTGTTGACTTGTATTACCTTCATAATCTATAATAATAGCTTTATCCACACTATATCTGCTAGGCAAATATTTTCTTAACCATTCAATCCAAGCATTTTCTAAAGAGTCCCCTTTAGAGCCTGGATGAGTTATATTATTTCTATTGGTATTGAGTTGTGTAGACATTTGGTGCTGCATATTCTCGAACAATTCTTTTAAATTAATTTTATTCATATTCTATAAGTTTTTCATTATCATATAAGTAAAAAGTATAATCTAAGATTTTTTCATTATCTATACTTACTATGAGCAACACAGGATTGTTTATGCGGATAGACTCACTTTTTGCTATTTCCTTCATTGCATTTAAATCAGTTCTACTATATTGAGAAGATACATTTGGATGAGAATGCCATTCTCCCACATAATATAGCTTTTCTGTAAGTTTAAACATCTTAATCAACTTCTGCTGAATTCCTTTTGTACCTCTTGTAAATAGCGTTCGATGATTTGTATATTCTTCAGGGATGAGTATATCGGTTAAGATAAGTGATTTTAAATCATCTGAGTATTTACCAATCAAAAGCCCACCAAATTCTTTTGGATAATGTTTTACAACATGATTCTGAATTTTCAATAATAATTCTTCTGAAAATTCTATATATAAATTCTTATGTTTATTGATAAGTATCAATACCGTGTTAGTTTTATTTCTAAATTATTTTCAAATGTCGTTGAAAGGGTGAAATTATTCTTAGGTTTGTTCTCTTGATAAATAAAATTTATTTGTTTCAAAGCATATTGAACAAGTAAATTAATGTCATTATAAGAAGCCTTAAAGGTAGGACTCCAACAACCTGTTGGATTATATAAATCATCTACATCATTATCCAAAATAGATATAAATTGAGTTTGAACAAATCTATAAATATTAGGATAAAATGCACATACTAAATCTTTCGCATGGTTTGTTATAGAGAGGTTTATTAAATCAGTATTAAGTTCTAAATCATCCAGAACATACATTAAATCACTATCAGCAGAACAGTTAAATACAATATCATAATTATTTAGGAAGTTTTCATAATTGCTTTTTACTTTTCTTAGTTTATATAACGCTTTGATATATGAGAAATATTCCTCATTGGCATATTTAACTTTCACAAAAGGTGAGGTTTCATTTAGGATTTTAACTAATTCATCTGTTTTATCACAGAACCCATTTATAAATTCATATTCTGATCTACATATATTTTCAGGTTCTTTCAAATCATAGTCTACCAAATCTATATTTTTAGCACCACACTTTACAAGTGTCTTAGCTACAATGCTACCTATCGCTCCAACCCCTATAATTGTTATTGCCCAAGTTATTTTTTTATTAAGTAGTTGACCTTCCCATTTTCCCTTAATCTTTATACCTTTATCATTTTTTACAGGAACAGCTTTTATAGGCATATCATTAAGTTTAACTATTGCTGAAATCCAGTGAATTTTACCGTTAGGGATATTATATCCAAAGAATATAGGTAAAAGAGTTGATTTATTCTTCTTACTTTTTAATCTGTGCTTATTTAGAAGATCAAGAAACTCCTTCGGAATACAATTTTTAAACTCTAACCAATTAGAAAAAGCAAATCGGTTATATAGAGCGGGGACATCTCCTAAGAATAAAAAAAGCCCATAATGTTTGGCTTCTAAATTCATATAGAAATTATTCCACTTACTATCTATACTTATTCCTTTTGTATAGGGTAGAAAAGATTTTACTAAAGAATTTAAAATGCCTTTCCCTTTATAAATTCCTGTGCTAAAAGGGATTAAGTTAATCACCCCGAATTCTCCTTTAGTGAAAAAATATTCTACATCAGTAAACTGATATGAATAATAGACTCCTTCAAAAGGTTGTTCCTCTATTACAATATGTTCATAATGACTATCATTTTCTTTGTTTATATAATATTTCTCCACCCATGCCCGTAACGATTCAAAGTCAGCAATCAATTTTTGTTTTAATTTAGAGCTATGTAATGTATGAATACATATTTCGCCATTTTTCATTACATGATTATAATGAACCAAATCTTTATTAACAAATTTTATTGTTTCTGACTCATTATGTTTAAAGGGATATTGAGGATATATTACGACTTCAAACTCTAAATTGTTATTTAAACCTTCTATATGTTGTAGTAAAACTTTTCCTCTTATAATATCCCCATCTTTACTAAACTCATCTATTATTTTCACAAAATGAATTTTAGTAATAACACGATTTATATCCTCTATATTATGAAAACCCATTATTTATCCGAACTGTTGACTTTTACTGGGTATTGAGGGCGCTATTTTAAAGTCTTTTAAACCATACTTATCTTCTTCCTCAAAATTTTCATTTATAGGAAAATATACCTTTATAGCTTCCGTGTTATTTTCAATATTAGATATCATTAACTCCATTTTGTTTTTTAAAGCTTCTTTTTCCCAAGATTTTAAGGTATCAGCAACATTATTACTACTATTCCCTGGGTCTTTTAGGGTAAAGCCATCATTAGCCACATTATCTCTGATGTATTCTATCACAGACCTCAATTTTTCCCATAAATTCCCCGTAATATTTTTTTTGTTAAAAGCTCTGATTGTTATTAACTCTAGGAAAAACGATTTGTACGGCTCATTATTACTATTTTTCCAAATTTTTAATAAGCGTATGATACTCCTTTCATTATTTTTTCCCTTTATATGGTCAATTTGAGCTTGAATATTGGTTTGAATATATTTACTCTTTTGTATCTGTCCATATTCTGAATTTACATATAAATTGAGTTTTTTGTCTTCAATATATTGATTATCATTAAACTCTCTACCCGGAACAACATCTATATTTATAACATCACCATCTTTGTCTTCATCAAATATAATCCCTATAGAAACCTTTTGTTTTCTAACAGTAGCTACATCAGAGTATGTTTCACTAAGGAAATTATATATATTTTCAAACATTTCCTCTAATGTCGCAAACGAATTTCTTTTGAACGGAATAACTATATCCAAATCAAACTTAATATTTATAGCTGTATGTTTGGCATAAGAACCTGAGTTCATAGGGTTATATATACTTTTACCATATTCTTGCTCAAGACATTCCTTTATCTCCTGTCTTTTTTTCATGTATTTTTTCAATAGCTCATTTACATGAGACATTTTATGTGTTTTTAGTACTTTTTGCAGATATTCTTCTTTATTCATCATTTTATTTAGTTAATATTATATTGATTTAAAGTACTCAATGATAGTGCCTAGTATTAATTTACGCCACATTGACATCCAGCTTTACATTAATTAATCATATTTTTCCTTTCATAGTGACAAAAATTCATTAAATACTGCCATTCCCCGCCACCAAATTCCAAAACAAGCCAAGAATATAACCCGTTGAGAGAGGGCTTATACATTTGCCAAAAATTCATAAAACAATAAAAAATGGCAAAACAAAATGTATTTAAAACAGTCTTATTAGGGAGCTGTACCCTCGCATCAACTGTCCTATTTGCCCAAGGTAACGGCGTGGGTGGTATCAACGAAGCCACACAAATGATTACCTCTTACTTTGACCCCGCTACTAAACTCATTTACGCCATTGGTGCAGTCGTAGGATTGATAGGCGGCGTAAAAGTGTACAATAAATTTTCCAATGGAGATCCTGATACAAGTAAAACCGCCGCTTCGTGGTTTGGGGCTTGTATCTTCTTGATTGTAGCGGCTACCATTCTAAGGTCTTTCTTTTTATAAACGATAGTCCTATGGAAAGAAAGAAAAAGAGTTTTGCCATCAATAAAGGCATCGGCAGAACGGTAGAGTTCAAAGGACTCAAAGCTCAATACCTGTTTATTTTCGCAGGTGGTTTATTGGGTGTCCTGCTACTTACGATGATACTCTATATCGTGGGCGTAAGTCCTTACATCACCATTGGTCTCGGTGTCCTATTGGCGGGGTTAGTCATCTGGCAGACTTTTTCGCTGAACCGAAAATATGGCGAACACGGCTTGATGAAAATCGCTGCTAATAGAAGACATCCGAAATACCTTATCCACCGTAAAACGATTCAGCAATTTCTACACAATTCACAACATAAATCCAAAAGTATATGAGAAATATATCCAAAACGGCAACATTGGAGCATAAATTTCCTTTGTTAGCCATTGAAGATGCTTGTGTGCTATCCAAAGAAGCCGATGTTAGTATCGGTTTTGAGATTGCTCTCCCCGAATTATTTACTTTATCTTCTAATGATTACGATCATCTACATTCGATGTGGCACAAAGCCGTCAAAGTCTTACCCGACTTTTGTATTGTACATAAACAAGATTGGTTCACTAAGGAAAACTACGAACCTAATATTCAAAAAGAAAATCTAAGTTTTTTAACGCGTTCATACGAAAGACATTTTAATGAACGCCCTTTTCTAAATCATCGTTGCTATCTGTTCATAACACAAACTACTGAAAAGAGAATGCAAACCCAAAGTAACTTTTCCTCTCTTTGCAAAGGGCATTTTCTTCCAAAACAAGTAACTCAAAAGGAACATTTCACTCGCTTTTTAGAAGCCGTTGCACAATTTGAACGCATCTTGAATGATAGTGGATTTCTAAAACTCACTCGATTGACCGAAAAAGACTATATCGGCGATAAAAATTCCAAAGGCTTATGGGAACGCTATTTTAGTTTGACTCCAGACACCCATCAAAGTTTACAAGACATTTGTCTATCGCCAGAAGAAATGCGTATTGGCAACCAACGCCTATGTTTACACACCTTGTCTAATACAGAAGATTTACCTGCCAAAGTATCCCCCGATAGTCGCTACGAAGGCTTATCGACTGATAGAAGCGACTGCCGACTATCCTTTGCAAGTCCAGTGGGTTTATTATTGAGTTGCAACCATATTTATAATCAATACCTTTTTATTGATAACTCTGAAAAGAATTTGAAACAATTTGAAAAGTCTGCTCGTAATATGCACTCACTCGCTCGGTACAGCCGTGCAAACCAAATTAACAAACAATGGATTGACCGTTATCTCAATCAAGCCCATTCTTTTAAGCAGGCTTCTATTCGGGCTCATTTTAATGTTATGGCGTGGTCAGATAATCCGCAAGAACTCCGTAATATAAAAAATGACTGCGGAAGTGCTTTAGCTTCTATGGAATGTAAACCCCATCATAATACAGTTGATGTTGCCACTTTGTATTGGGCGGGTATTCCTGGAAATGCTGCGGATTTTCCGAGTGAAGAAAGTTTTTACACTTTTATAGAACCTGCCTTATGTTTCTTCACGCAAGAAACCAATTATCATAGTTCGCCCAGTCCTTTCGGAATAAAAATGTCGGATAGACTGACAGGCAAACCTATTCATCTGGACATCTCGGATTTACCGATGAAAAAGGGCATTATCACCAACCGAAACAAATTCGTTCTCGGTCCGTCAGGAAGTGGGAAGTCATTTTTTACCAATCATATGGTACGCCAGTATTACGAGCAAGGCACACACGTATTGATGGTAGATACAGGAAATTCTTATCAAGGTATTTGTGAACTGATTAACGCTAAAACCAAAGGTACAGACGGCGTGTATTTTACATATACCGAAGACAACCCGATTGCTTTTAATCCTTTTTATACGGACGATAATGTATTCGATATAGAAAAAAGGGAAAGTATCAAAACCCTCATTATGACCCTTTGGAAACGCGAAGACGAACCCGCAAGGCGTTCAGAAGAAGTAGCACTATCTAATGCGGTTAATCTCTATATCCAATACATCAAAGATGACCCAGAGCATCAACCTTGCTTCAATGGTTTTTATGAGTTTGTAAAAAAAGATTATCGACTGGGTCTTAGAAAAAAAGAATGTTCGGGAAAAGGATTTTGACTTGATGAACTTTTTGAATGTTTTAGAACCGTATTACAAAGGTGGCGAGTACGACTATCTTTTAAATTCGGACAAAGAAATGGATTTGCTCAACAAGCGGTTTATCGTTTTTGAAATTGATGCCATTAAAGACCACCCGATATTGTTTCCTGTCGTTACCATTATCATTATGGAAGTCTTTATCAATAAGATGCGAAGACTCCAAGGGATTCGCAAAATGATATTGATTGAAGAGGCTTGGAAAGCCATCGCCAAAGAGGGAATGGCAGAGTATATTAAGTATCTATTTAAAACCGTTCGTAAATACTTTGGTGAAGCCGTAATTGTAACCCAAGAGGTGGACGATATTATTCACTCTCCAATAGTAAAAGAGTCCATTATCAATAACTCCGATTGTAAAATATTGCTCGACCAAAGGAAATATATGAACAAGTTTGAGGATATTCAAAGAATGCTTGGACTTACCGAAAAAGAAAAATCTCAAATTCTTTCTATCAATCAAAACAATGCTCCTAACCGATTGTACAAAGAGGTGTGGATAGGCTTAGGCGGTGCCCATTCGGCAGTCTATGCTACTGAGGTAAGCACCGAAGAATATTTAGCTTATACCACCGAAGAATCTGAGAAATACGAAGTAATGCAATTGGCTAAAAAACTCGATGGCAACTTGGAATTAGCCATTCGCCAAAAAGCACAGGAGAGAAGAGAAAGTCTTTAGGATTCTAATACTTTACCCATTTAATAACTTTTAAATTTAAAAATAAATGAAACGATTTATTATTAGCACATTAGCCGTTTTAGGAATCGGCACCAGTGTATCGGTAAATGCCCAATGGGTAGTAAGCGACCCTGGGAACTTAGCTCAAAGTATTGTGAACACAGCTCAAGAAATCGTACAAACTTCTTCCACTGCTGCCAATACACTCAATAACTTTAGAGAAGTGGAGAAAATCTACAAACAGGGAAAAAAATACTACGATGCCTTAAAGCAAGTAAAAGCCATTGTGAAAGACGCACGAAAGGTTAGAGAAACCGTCTTAATGGTGGGGGATATTTCCGAAATCTATGTAACCAACTTCAAGAAGATGACCCAAGACCCCAATTTTAGCCCCGAAGAATTAGAAGCCATTGCTTTTGGTTATTCCAAACTGTTGGAAGAAAGTTCAGGCTTACTCGGTGATTTAAAAAAAATCATCAATGCCACTTCGCTTTCTATGAATGATAAAGAGCGAATGGATATTATTGACCAAGTCTATAAAGAAGTGAAAGAATACCATAGTCTTATTCGCTACTATACGAAGAAGAACATATCGGTAAGTTACCTAAGAGCGAAAAAGAAAAACGATACCAAACGCGTATTGGATTTATATGGAACCGAATCAAGGTATTGGTAATCATTTCCCATTTATTCACAACATAATTCTATACCAATGATATTAGCCGTTGATTTTACCAACCTACACGAGATGCTTCGCAATCTCTATGATGAGATGATGCCTTTGGCATCTCAGATGAGTTCTGTGGCTCGTGGGATTGCCGGATTAGGTGCTTTATTTTATATTGCTATGCGTGTCTGGCAATCCTTAGCACGAGCAGAACCTATTGATGTTTATCCAATGCTTCGCCCTTTTGCCATTGGGCTGGCGATTATGTTTTTTCCAATCATTGTTCTTGGAACGCTCAATGCTGTGCTTAATCCCATCGTAACGGGAACCCATAGTATTTTAGAAGGACAAACTTTGAATTTACATCAGCTACAAGAGCAAAAAGACCTATTAGAAAAAGAAGCGATGCTCCGAAATCCTGAAACCTCATATTTAGTCGATGATAAAGAATTTGATAAAAAGTTAGAGGAATTGGGTTGGTCGCCCAAAGATTTAGCAACTACGGGAGCGATGTATGCCGAACGAAGTATGTATAAAATAGGTCAGCAAATAAAAAATATGTTCCGAGAGTTCTTAGAAATTCTTTTTCAATCTGCTGCTTTGGTGATTGATACAATACGAACCTTTTTCTTAGTCGTTCTCTCTATTCTCGGACCGATTGCCTTTGCTTTTTCCGTCTGGGACGGTTTTCAATCTACTATGAGCCAGTGGTTTACTCGGTATATTAGCGTATATCTATGGTTGCCTATTTCAGATTTATTCAGTGCATTACTTGCCAAAATGCAAACCCTAATCCTTGCCAATGATATTGAACAATTATCCAACCCCGATTTTATTCCTGACACTTCCAATACCGTTTATATCATTTTTATGATTATTGGTATCGTGGGATACTTTACGATTCCATCAGTGGCAGGCTGGGTAGTTCAGGCAGGAGGTATGGGCAACTTTGGTAGAAATATTAACCAAACTGCACAAAAAGCTGGAAACATTGCTTCCGCAGGAGCAGGGGCAGCTGCGGGATATATTGCAGGAAAACTTTTTAGTAGAGAGGAAAATAATGATAGTGATAAAAGCACAGAGGGTAATTTAGAAACATAATTACTCTATCTAAAATATTATAAACTCAAATGGAATCAAATTATGGAATTTAAAATTTTAAGAAATATTGAAACAGGATTTAAACAAATCCGAATGTATGCGATTATTTTCGCTAGTCTGTGCCTTGTCATCACACTTTTTTCAATTGGTTATGCGTATTATTTCGCAGAACAACAACGAGAAAAAATCTATGTATTAGACAATGGAAAATCCCTCATTTTAGCTCTTTCCCAAGATGCCGAACAAAACCGTCCTGTGGAAGCTCGTGAGCATATCAGACGGTTTCACGAGTTCTTTTTCAATATCGCACCTGACAAGGCTGCTATTGAAAGCAATATGAAAAGAGCCTTTTTCTTAGCAGATAAAACTGCCTTTAATTATTACAATGACTTAGCGGAAAAAGGCTATTACAACCGAATCATCTCGGGGAATATTCGTCAAAGAATACAAGTGGATAGTATTGTATGCGATTTTAACACATATCCCTATCAAGTACAAACCTACGCCAAGCAATATATTACCCGATCAAGCAATAGGACCGAGAGGCAATTGGTAACCGCTTGTCAATTAGTTAATTCGGTTCGTTCAGACAACAATCCTCAAGGGTTTATTATAGAGCAGTTCCGAGTAATACAAAACGAAGATATACAAACCGTTGAACGCTAATCTACATTAAAAATAAAATCGTATGGAAGAGAATAAAACCAATCAAGAAGAGCCAGAAAAATACAATGTATTGCTCACCGATGAGAAGCAACAGGCACAAGAAGAACAAAGCGAAGCTCAAAGAGAAGAAACCCGAAAACAACTCAAAAAATGGCTCATTTTCGCTTTGATGGGCTTAGTTTTCTTGGGGTGTATGTATCTGTTATTTTTTATGGGAAATGCCTCTGATGATAAACTAAAAGTAGAGCAAGACCTCATACCAGAACCGGCTGAAATTTCACTCCCCGAAGATAAAGGACAAGCCTACGAACAAGACCTTTTAGAGCAAAAGCGTAAAGAAAAGCAAATGGCAATGCAGTCTTTAGGAGATTTTTCGCAAAGTGTACCTCCAGAAGATGATCCCATAAATGCGTCTATGACCTCTTACCAAAAAGTTCATAGAAACTTAGATGATTTTTACAGGGAGGATTCTGATGAGGAAAAAAAACAAATGCAAGAAGAAATCGACCAGCTTAAAAAACAACTGACGGCTCCCAAGCCCCAAGACCCTTTGGAAACCCAAATGAAACTTATGGAGCGTTCCTATCAACTGGCGAACAAATACAGTTTACAACAAGATAAACCAGAAATTTCTGATGAAACCTCTGAAACAAAAGCCAACGACAATGCCTATATAGGGAGTGATAAAGAAGCTCATATTACGCCCGTATATAGCGTTTCTAATAAGGTCGTCAGCCAACTTCCAAGAGCCTTATCCGATGAGAAATCATTGGAAAATTGGGTACAACAAAACCAAAGAGGTTTTCATTCTATGGAAAGCCAAAAGGAAGAACAACCGATACTCAAAAACAGTATTAAAGCCTGTATTCACACCGAGCAACGCATTGATAAAAACAACCGTATTCCTTTGCGACTTTTAGAGCCTATCCGAGTGGCAGGAATGGTACTGCCTAAAGGTACGCTTTTGACCGCTATGGCAAAGATAGATGAGGGACGGCTATTGTTAGATATTAGTTCATTAGAATATCAAGGGCGTATCGTTCCCGTATCGGTAACTGCCTACGATTTAGACGGTCAAAGAGGGCTTTATATTCCTTATACACCTGGAGCTAATGCTTTTCGTGAAATCGCCGCAGGATTGAGTCAATCTTCAGGAACCAATTACACTTTTAGTTCCTCTGCCAAAGACCAAATATTATCCGAGGCAGGGAAAGGTCTGCTTCAAGGTACCAGTTCCTACATCTCCAAAAAGATAGCCCACCCTAAAATCAAGGTCAAAGCTGGGTATCAAGTCTTATTAGTATCAAAACCTTAATTTTTTTTAACTTTTAAATATATACAAATGAAATCTTTACACCCATTTTTAATCGCAACCTTATTCCTTACAATCGGGAATGTCTATGCACAAACAGAAACGCCAACTTCTGAAACGGACAGTATTTACTACGCAAATGATACAATACCAGAAACAAAAGTATCTACATCTAAAACGCCCGGCAAAATTGAACCTTATTTTTTAGAAGTAGCTTATGACAAAACCACACATTTGATATTTCCTTCGCCCATCACTTATGTAGATTTAGGAAGTGAGCATATCATTGCCGACAAAGCCCAAAATTCGGAAAATGTTCTGCGTGTGAAAGCCACAACCCCCGACTTTCATCCCGCAACCAATTTATCCGTAATTACCCAAGACGGTCGTTTTTACCATTTTGATATTTTCTATAACACGACTCCCGAAACGACCACAATGGATTTTAAACGCATTATGAATGAGTATAATACCGAAGATTTTAGTGCCAAAACGGATATTTTGTTTACGGATATCGGAAACCAATCCCCTGCGGTGGCTCAACTCATTATGGAATCTATTTATCAGCAAAAACGAAACTTTATCAAGCATATCGGTTCTAAAAATGCAGGTATTCAGTTTCTACTTAGAGGAATCTATGTTTATCAGGGAAAATTATACTTTGATATGCGTATAAAAAATCAAAGTAGTCTGCCTTATCAAGTGGATTTTATCACTTTTAAAATCGTCGATAAATCCACAGGAAAAAAGGAAGTCGCTCAAGAAATTCCCATTCAGCCTTTACGCACTTATCAAGAACTACAAAGAGTAGAGGCAAGAAGTAAAGCCAATGCCGTGTATATGTTAAAACAATTAACCTTAGACGATGATAAATTACTCAAGGTAGAAATCTTCGAGAAAAACGGCAGTCGCTACCAATCTTTTACCATTGGTAATGAGGACTTAATTTACGCAAGAGAAATACAACAATTCAACCTAAAATTATAATATGATGAAAAGATTATTGTTAGTGATGTGTGGTTGGCTTGGAGGAATAAGTCTGTTGAACGCTCAACAACTATTCCCTGGGCAACAAGGATTGGAGGCAAGTATAAACTTGCTTCCAACTTCCTTAACACTCAATACTAAAGCCTATGATATTCGATTGGGCTACATTCACTATACCCGTGAGAGGGATTATTGGCAGTTTGCAGTGGCTTACACTCGTAATGTTTATACCTATCGAGAACAGGATTTACCCATTGAAACCTTTACTTCCGAAGGTGGTTACTCGTTAAACCTTGTTGGGAATAGTAGCCGAAATATATCCCTAAATGTTGGATTGAGCGGTGTAGTAGGCTACGAACTCATCAATCAAGGAAATCACACGCTATTCGATGGTGCGGTCATCAATAATAAAGATGCTATGATTTATGGAGGATTAGCAAGGCTACGATTAGAGCGTTATCTGGTAGGAGATGTACTTGTCTTCCTACAAGGGTAAACACAAATGCTATGGGGAACACAGAGAGAACAGCTGCGTCCGCATATAGGTTTAGGATTTAGAATGACTTTATAAACTTTAAAAAAATTAAGAGATGAAACATTTTGTAAAAATTAGTATAGCAATAATAATTTTATTGGGGCTTACGGCTTGTGAAGATAGACTGAATATACAAACCAACTTTCCGTTTGAAGTCAAAACAATGCCTGTTCCTAAGAGTATTCTAAAAAAACAGACGGTAGAAATTCGCTGTCAAATCGTATCAGAACAAAAGTACAAAGATGAAATTTATACATTAAGATACTTTCAGTTTGAGGGTAATGGTAGGCTAAAGTTGGCTAACCAAGAGCCTTTTTTACCGAATGATATGTATGTAATTCCTAACCGAACTTTTAGATTGTATTACACTTCTCTGTCTAACAATACGCAAAGTTTTGAGGTTTGGATTGCCGACAGTAAAGGCAAAGAACAAAAGCTACGCTTTGAATTTAATGCTAAGAAAGAGGAGAAAACGGAATAAAATGACAGATAAAATTTAGTATAGCTACAAACCCTTGAATTTATCAAGGGTTTTGTTTTTTTATAGGTAATGTATTATTTTTGTTAAGTAATCAATTTTTGTAAGTTATGATTTTAGCAATTAATACAGATTCTTTCGGGCTTTATTTTGGTATAGTAATTTTATTAGCAGGAATTGCTTTACGCTATTGGATTAACCGCAGAAGATTTTATCGCAGAAATGCCGCTGGAATAGAAGGCTTTTCAAGTTACGAAAAGGCAGTTATCGTAAGGATTTTAGAAAAATTTGGTAAGTTGATTGCTTGGGCATTTATTTTACTTGGTTTACTAATGAGTATTGCATCTTATAGAAGTATAAATAAAGAAACAGATAAAAAAGAACCTGAGAGAATTGAACAAAAGAACAATAAATGATTATAAACTAATATTTTTTCAATTTTTTATTTTTTATGGAAAATCTTTTTTATCTTTGTTAAAAGATTTATCTGTTATGCCTAGAATACTAACCATAGAAGTGAATCCAAATACCAAAAAAGGAAAAGCCTTTTTGGAGATGGTTGATTTGTTTAGAAATCAATCAGGAGTTAAGGTGGTTAATATTGACCAAGAAATTTCTATAAAAACGACAGAAAGCAAGGCTTCTTTCATAAAAAAAATCTCGCAAGAAACCAATAGAAAATTAACCCAAAGGTTACTCGCAGAGCATAATATTGTACTATGATTGTTATTACCGATAGTAATATTTTTTATAGTGCTATTATTGCTCCAAAGGGTAAAATTGCCAGTATTTTAAGAGAAAAAAGAACTATTCAATTTACCGCTCCCTCTTACTTAATTGAAGAAATTAAAGAACACGCACAGGATATTGCAGATTATCTAAAAATAAGCAAAAAAGAGGTCTTGGCAATTTTCCAAAATTTACTGGAAAATGTGTCCATTATAGAAACAAAAGAAATTCCTCAAAAGGACATTCTAAAAGCCGTAGATATTGTTAAGGACATTGATATAGATGATGTCTTCTTTGTTGCACTACATCTGCATACACACCATAAAATATGGACAGGAGACAGAGAGCTTATAAAAGGCTTGAAATTAAAAGGCTATGATATTTGTATCACCACCGAAGAATTGAGCCAACACACCTATAAGTAATAGTAAACCTTTCCAAAAACAGCCACTCACTTCCAAAAGCGACCGCCTTTATTTCACCGAATTGCATTCAAAGTATCTTCGCTAAAAAAGATACCAAATTATGGAGGTGATAGTTATTGAAAAAAAAATATTTGAACAAATCAATCAAAAATTAGGGGACTTACTCAAACAAACAAAGTCCGTAGTAGAAACACATCAAGCCATTTGTCAGGACAAAAAATGGTTGGACACACAAGAGGTCTGTCAGTTGTTGGGCATTAGCAAACGGACACTTCAAAATTACAAAGACCGAAATTTACTGCCTTATTCGTACATCAATCGAAAAAACTACTACAAGCGTAGCGATGTACTTCATTTATTAGAAAATCAAACTGCAAAAACTGAAATCTGATGGAACTCTATATAGAGTAATTTGTTAAGTAACGTGAGTTCGATATAAGAAAAAGGTATAATACATTGTTTATTAGAATGTTTTGTTCTTAAGGTAGGATTTTTCAGGACATCTATATTGTTTTCAAATTGCTTTTTACTTGTATCTAAACCTTAATGACTTAGAAGTTGGCTGTTTTTTGCGATTATATTATAGACAGAATATATAAAAATAATTGATTTACAGTTGTTTATTTGTTTTATGATGTATATCCTTAAATCAAACTCACATTAAGTAATCAATTTTTGTAAGTTATGATTTTAGAAATTAGTACAGATATTCTCGGACTTTTAACAATTTTGTTAGCAGGAATTACTTCTTCGCTATTGGATTAACCACAGAAGATTTTATCGCAGAAATGCTGCTGGAATAGAAGGCTTATAGATTTTTAATTATTATTGTTATCTACCCTACAATCTTTATCACAGTGCAGGAAGTGGATTTTCCTTCTCACAGCTACCTCTAAATAAATTTTTTGACCGATTCCTGTTAATTTCAAGATCAACATCAAAGGAGTCAGCAGCCAAAATAATGGAACTCTTACAGAGATTAAATATAAAGATTCAAAACCATATCTCCATTCGTTTACATAAGATGCCATCTGTTCCTCAGATTTTTCTTTATTTAAATCCTTGAAAAAAAAATCATTATAATAATTTCTTAATTTATAAAATTTCACTAAATCAAACCAGTCCCACTTTTTTACAAATTTAGCAAAACGATTATATTTTGGACACCAGTTATCATATACAACTACAAGTGATTTCATTTGTCTTAAAATTTATAATTCACTCCAATACTAGCATATCCCAATATATTATCATTAATAATTGTAACATTATACCCTGTACTAGAATTAGTGGAAACATTTGCGTTATTATCTATTATTTTAAACAAGCTAAATAGTGATTTTCCAAGTATTTTTATAGAGGTATTTTTGCTTAGTTTATATTGAGCACTTAAATTCAAATCATAACGCTCTGCATTTTTACTGTTAGTGGAAAACAGTCGTCTGTAAGCCTCCAATGAGAAATCATATTTATCTAAAATTTTATCTATATATAATGTAGTGATATTAGAGGAAATCTTATTTATCGCAGAATTGCTAATAATAGAGTTAGTAATATTAAAGCTATTTTTTAATGAAAGATTTGTTAGAAATAAATCCTGAAAAACAAAGCCTATAGATAGCCCAAAATTATAACTTTTAGTTATTAGTTTTTCATAATTATTATTATGAAAAACATCTCCTTTAGAGAGGTTAAATCCAACATCATACCCCCATCTTATTTGGTGATATTTGGGAGTAAAGTAATAACCTTTATTGTACTTATGCTTAAAATAGACAGAATTCCTCTCATCAAATAGCAGCCTTTCATAAGTAATCAAATTATTTGAAAGATCTTTTATAGCTAATTGTGTAAAATCATTTTGCTTATTACCAATTAGCATAAAAGAAATACCCTTAGATTTAGCGATGCTCGATATATTGTATTCTATAACTGAAGTTTGATTTCTTGATAAATTATTTCTAAAATCAGAACTAAATATCAATATATTATTTTCTGAATATAAAGAATTTAAACTATTTTCTACAGGAGCAACGCTCCAATTATTCTCATAAGATAAATTAATGGATTTATTGCTAGAAATGCGATAATTGAATGACATAGATATTGGAAATATCCACTTTGATTTTTCTTTAAATGAATAAATACCCGCTCCTATTTTGGTGAAATAATATATTTTATTGTTTCTTCCTCTTGAAGTTAAAATGAAATCACCATATTGATAATTACGATTCAAACTATTACTATTTTGAACAATATCACTGGCTGTTTCATTGTTTATTTTATACTGTAACTCCGTCTCAAGATTAAACATTTTTGAGTATTGATAAGATAAGTTTGAAGAAATATTTAAGTTATTACTCTTTAATTCTAATTTTTGATGATTAGAGTTAGTATTAATGTATTGATAGTTACTGTTTTCTAAGTAATGTGTTAGTTCAGTATTTAATAACCATTTTTTATTAAAAAGTTTCTTTGAACCTACTGTATTTTCTATTAAAAAACTATAATTTTTATTATCGTTAAGATTATTAAAAAAATAACCACTAGGGAAGATTTTCTTATCAGTTTGCCAATTTATATCATTGTGCAAAAAGTCTACTTTTGAATTCAAAGATAACGAAAAATCCCCTGTCAAAATATATATTCCGTTTAAATCCCCGTAAAACAAGTTTCCTTTCTGCTCCATTGAAGAATTCTCTTTAGAGAGAAGATGGGAATTTTGAGTAATTTCAGTTTGATTTACTATACTTTGTCTACCTATTAAATATCCAAAATTTAAATTACCTTTTAATTTTTCTCCCTCTCGCTTCAGCAAAAAGTAAGTGTTATTTGATAAATCTTTTTTAACATCTTTTCCTCCCAAAATAATTTGATTCAGATTTTTTTCATAAAAGCTTATTGGTTTAGAATATCGTTTACTTATTTCTGATAGATTGGCTTTTCTTTCATTTACATTATTTGTATTTTGAATAAGAAAAGCATTAAATTTATCAGAAAAAAACATACTTTTCCCATTTACATCAAAAGCATATTTATAGCCGCCCAATATTTCTAATTCTGTTTTTATTGCTCCTCTAAATTTCTTTTTAACATCTACATTTATAACTGTTTCCTCAAAATTATCGAAATCTATATTAAACTTATCTTTATGATTATTGACAACTTGTATATTGTCAATCATTTCATTTGTTAAATTATTGATAGCTAATGAATTTTGATTAACAAAAACTTCTTTTTTGTTAATTAATATTTTGTTTATTGGAACCCCCATATATTTTATTCCATCTCCATCAGTAATTTCTATTCCTTCATTGTCTTTTAAAATATCTTTTAGAGTGGCATTATCTTTAAACTTCAGAGTATCCCTCTTTAAATCAATAACATCTCTCAAAACTGTAGCAGTTATTACCAACTCTTGTAATTCGGTAAATTTTTCCTCAAGTTGAACTTTGTAATTTGATTTATTGGGAGTGATTTTTTTTTTAATAGTCTTATAGCCAAGTAACGACACCTCAAATAGATAACTCTTATTGTCTGGTATCAGTAGATTAAACTCTCCTTTGGAATTAGTTGTAGTATGTGATTTAATAGATAAAGTATCATTTTGCTGATATAATAATATAGACACATCTGATATTGGACGATTATATATATCAGTTACAATTCCATTTATAGACTGTTGACTATAGCCCTTTAAAAAGGCAGAAACAAGTAATATAAAAATAAATATTTTATTCATGAGAGAAATCTTTACAGAACGCTATGGCATTCCAAACAATCATTACTGCTGCAAATGATGAAAGTTCAAGAAAGATACCAATGCCTAAGTGCATAAATATTATACCAATAACAAGTATTCTCCTAAGAAATTTAAACTTGATAAAAGCAAAAATTGGGTAAGATAACTCTAAAATTAGAGTTCCTATTGATAGAATCATCAATATATAAGGGCTATATAGAAATCTGTACCAAAATCTGCCATAGCTCTCCAAATAGCATTTCCATCCCACCAATTAGGATCAGTGCACTTTGCCAATCCTGATGTGAAATAAACAATACACAAATGCACCTTTAAAAATGTTATTAGAGAAAAGAAAAAACTTGGAACTTTGGAAATATAGTCTTTATTCCCATAATCAATAGAGTACACTTTCCCCACTGGAAATATTAAACAATAGTAAAAAGACATTGTTATAAAATAATCATACCCATAATTGTAATTTGTAATCGATCTGAAAATTATCAATTGTAGTAAAATTGCAAATAGAAATGATATTCTAGTGTAAAAACCTAAAAGGCAACACATCAATATAAATAGGTATATTCCACACAATATATATATGAATAAATCTAATTGAATATTATTTTGTTCAATTAATTCATATAGGGGAGATAAAATAGAAAAATATTGACTATTTGCCAGACCCAATTGAATTGGAACAATAGCATTAGAAGAAAAAAAACAACCTAAAATCATAAATTAGAGCAAGAAAATCTATTAATGCAATAAGTACAACAGATATCCTAAAGATAGATGCTATTTGATAATAATTAAACTTATAATTCAAACCTAATTTTTTCATAAACAGCTACATTTTTCGTAAGATGATAATTCTCATTTTCCCACACATCCAAAGGAACTAATGTGCAAAGTTTAACTACATAATATTTACAATTTTGATGTTTTCTAGCCTGATATAATCCAATATATTTAAAAATTTTTTTTACATAATCACTTTTAAAATTAATGAATTCCATCTCAGACCCGTTAGAAATGACATTACTTTCTTCCTTTTTTATCTCAGCTATTGAGTTAGCTATTTTAGAAGATAGAACATCAAATCTTTGCAAGTTTGATTTATTTTTAAAGTCAAAAGTTGAAGTTTTATCAATTAAAAAGCCTTCACTATCATACACTTCTACAACGAAAAATTTACGGGTAGCTACCCCATGTCCATAAAAACCGTACCCAGTATTTGTTCCTGTAAAAATAGCATAACCTTTATAATATGGGTTGCAAGATACCTCACTTACAAATGAATTTATTTTTTCAACCATTATAATATTTTCATCACCCGTTGTGCATTATGAAATGAAAAAAACAAGAGTTGTTTATTAGACTGAAAATCAGTATATTGTTTTTGCTATAAAACGGTATAAATGAACAACATAGAGCAAATATATGAAAGAATTTTGGAAGTTTTAGGACTTTTTTCAGAAAATCAACTGATTAGTTATCAGAGAAGAACACCTAAAATGAGCGATTTAGAAGTCATAAGTCTTAATATTACTGCTGAATACTTGAGTATTGATAGCGAATTACAGTTATTTAGAAAATTGCCAAACTCTCTGATAAACAAAATTGAAAGAAGTGTTTACAATAAGCGAAAACGAAGACTATCCCTACAAACAGAGCAAATTAGACAGCGTATTTCGATGGAGTTCAATGAGTTTGAAGATATTTTTATCGTTGATAGCATGCCAATGAAAGTTTGTGAAAACGCTCGTTCTACTCGTTCAAAAATTTGTAAAGAGCAATCCTATTCTTCACCAACATATGGTTATTGTGCTTCACAGAAATTATATTTCTATGGCTATAAACTACACGCAGTATGTTCTTTAAATGGTGTGATTAAGAATTTTGATATAAGCCCTGCATCCGTTCACGACATCCACTATTTAAAAGATATTGGTGAGCAAATGCGAAACTGTACTTTAATTGGAGATAGAGGCTATTTATCAGCAAAAGTTCAAATAGATTTATTTAACTATGCTAATATTAAATTAGATACACCAATGAGAAGTAATCAGAAAGATTATATTCCTCAATTTTCATTGTACAAGAAAAAGCGAAAACGAATTGAGACATTTTTCTCTCAACTTTGCGACCAATTTATGATTAAAAGAAACAATGCTAAAACTTTTGAAGGCTTTAAAACAAGGATAATCAGTAAAATAACCGCCGCAACGGTTATTCAATATATCAATAAATTTATCTTCCAAAGAAAATTAAATCATCTAAAAATCAGTATTATTTAAAATGCACAACGAGTTTATTTTAGGGATTATGTATAGGATAAAAAAAAGTTCTTGCACACCAGATAACACAGAGGCAAGCCTCTGTAGAAAAAGCACCAAACCCTTGCGGTTCTCCTTTTGGCGGTATTAGTCCTTGAGGCAGCGGACGCTAAAGCCGTTTGCACGATTGTTGTTGTTGCCCGCGTTGCTATTGCCGCTATTGAACCATAGGTTCCACGAGTTGTTGCTATTGTTCTGCTCGCTGCTCCACAGCCAACCGTTGCTGCTCTGAAGGAGGAGCGTGGCACTGTAGGCGTTGCGGTAACCACCGGCCGGCAGGCTTAGCCCTCCTCCCGAAGGGCTAAGCCGTGCGGCGACGCCAGACGGCAAAGCCCGCCAAGCCCGCCAAGCCCGACGCAAAAAAAGACCTGCTGGCGACTGCTTCCCAAGCCTTTGGAAAGCAGCGAATGCCCACTCCTCACTCTTATCCCTATGGCGTAGGCTGCCACAGGGGCAGGTCTGGATTAACTACCAGCCAAAGTGCCGCCTAAAAAGGCACACTCTTAATAGCCAAGCTCAAGAGGTTCAGCCGCCACTAATGCCTTGGTGCAGGATAGGGAAAGCCTCCGCACCTGCATTAGTTTTGTTTTTCATACCCGGATGGAAGAGCCCTCCTGACTCCAATGGCTACCGGCTTCTTTTTCTTAATTATCTGATGTGTCAAAGAACTCCGCTTGGAGAAAAACGCCGAAGTGCCCCCTAAAAACGGGTTGCCCCATTTCTAAGTAAGTGGGCGGTGCTCCCCGGCTATTTTTTCTCTTCGCTAAGCCGCTTTTACTTTCCTAAGAGCGGCTCTTGGGTTGTATTTTTATTTCGGTGAGTTTCGCGGGCGGGCTTGCCCGCCCGCGAAACCAAAAACCACTGGTGGTTTTTTACATTTCTTTACAAACTCCCGCCAGCTTGCCTTCGGCGGGCTGGCGGCAAACCGCCGAGAACGCACGGTTAATCCTTGAGGCAGCGGACGCTAAAGCCGTTCGCACTAGGGTTGTAGCTGCCCGCGTTGCTATCGCCACTATTGAACCATAGGTGCCACGTGTAGTTGCTATCGTACTGCTCGCTGCTCCACAGCCAACCGTTGCTGCTCTGAAGGCTGAGCGTGGCATTGATGTTGCGGAAACTACTGGCCGGCAGGCGGAGCACTTGCTCGTTCCACATCTTATTAGAACCTGTAGATGAAGTACCTGCATCATAACCTAAAATCGCATTATGCAAAGCCTTCTGCTCCGCGTGAGTAGGAACGTGATAACCCGAAGGACAAGGATTGTTAGAACCATTCACCTGCCATAAATTATGAGGTCCTGAAGTGTTTAAACTACTATTTACCCACGAATAAGGTGAACCACTATAAGGAATAAACTTATTCGTCCCTGCATTAGTCCAAGATGAGGATACAGAACCAGAACCTGAGTATTTAGGTGTGCCACTTGTGGCATTTGTCCAAGTGATGAGTTCGTGCCCATCAGGGTTACGCTGCCATTGGAACAATGAACCGTACGCCCGCCAGTCTTTTTTAATCTGCTCCGCAGTAGGGGTAGAAAGCGGTTCTGCGGTGGTGGTTTTTGTATAATCTAAAGCCCCTGCTTGACGCGTTGGGTTAAACCATTGAGAACCTACGCGAGCATACTCCGCCCCAAGGTTGTTGTTAAGCCAAGTTTTTCCATCTGGTCCTTGGATAGGAAGATAGATAAACTGGTGTTCTTTTTCTGTAGTTGAACCATAACCCACACAGTCAAAAGTGGTTTTACCAAAACAACGGTCAGGAATACCGCCAGTGCCTTTAAGTACTACACTATACTGCTGTCCGTTTAGTGTGTAAGGTATGGTTGCTATTTCGTACTCTTGCCCTGGTGGTAACATTTTTACGAGATACTCCCCATCGCCTCCACCAACAGTAATGGTCGCCTCTAAATTCCCATTAACGCCAAAGTTCCCTGCAGGAATCGTGAGCGTTAGGGTATTGGTATCATTACCCTCACCCAATGCGGTGGTTATGGTTTGAGAAGTTACTGCATTATAAGAACCACTACCATTGGTATAAGGAATTTTTACAATGAGTTTATCTGTGGTATTGTTGATTTTACCTTGAACCTCTGTTTTTGGAGTCGTCCCATTATAAGTAAGCGAAACCACATACTCCGTCTTCGGTGAGGTAATGGTGGCAGAACCTAGACCTACTTGACCGACTTGGGTCTGTTGGTCGGCTTGGGCGCCGAGTTTGCTAAAATTAGCCGTCAAAGTGCCTGTTTCGGGCGTGCCACTCATGGTGTAAGTTAATAATGCTGCCTGACCCGAAGCTAAATTAACGGTATTACTTCCAAAACAATTACCCCCAGTACCCGAAGGCAGTAGCGTCCAACTACAACTGGTAATACTAATGCTAGCGTTGCCATTCTGAATATTTACCGCATCGGCAAATGAAGAATTAACGCTACTAAACGAATTGTTTTCTAACTTAAATTTGACTTTATTGGTAGCGATAAGCGGAATACCACCCACATAAGAGCCCTCAAACCCTTGAGGGGTTACCGCTACGCTTTGGGCTTTGCTACTCCCTACATCGGGCAAACATGCCCATTGGTGGACGTCTGAATCTAAGCCCAAGTACATTTCTAAGCATTTTTTGTCTGCGTTGTAAATTACCGTACCTTTTTTAGGGTTGGTAAAGGTAGAACGCTCGGTAGTGCTAAACTCTGGAAATAATACGCCCTGCGTATGACCACTTGGGAGTGTATTTAATTCTTTCTTGGAAATATCTAAAGTGGCTTGTGGCTCTTTGGTATTGATGCCCACTCTGCCGCTGTAATCTTGGGCGTTCAGCACTAAAGGCAGAAACACCACACATAATAAAATCTTTTTCATAAGGTTTAATATTTAAAGGGTTATAGATATTAGATATTAGAGGTTAGATATTGGGTATTAGAGGTTGGAGGTTCGGTTTAAGGATTGGTGAGGCTATACTAAGTTCTAAACTCTTATATCTCGCTTCTAGCCTTAAAAAAATACCTCCCTCCTCTCAACACACACAAAAAACGAGGAGGAAGACTAAGACTAAGACAGAATGGGCAAAATATCCCTTCTGTACGCTAGAAACCCCTAATCAAAACAACAAATTAAACTTATGAACTAAGGAGGCTTCTAGCAGGTATTTATGAAAACAAAACTTAGCGTATGCTAAACGCAAAATACCCCCAACCTGTGTTGGGGGAGTCTATTTATCAACAATAAAAGTCTAAAGAATTTTCTAGATAATACGACGCATACCCACGAAACTATTGTGTGTTTACGAAATTATTTGAGATAGCCAAATAATCTTGTAACTTTTTTACACTTAGTTGTATGTTATTGGTATTGCGTGTCATAAAACTGGAACAAACTTATAACCTTTTGTAGAAGTGTGCAAGTTTTTGAGATTTTTTTTGAATAAAAATCTTTTTTGATGAGGGGTTTATTTTGTATTCTTGTGGGATAAAATAGAGAAACGATGTTGGGAATTGCAATAAAAAAAGTAAAAACTAATGAGGTTGAGCTTCTGCAAGAGGTAAGTAAAACTACTTTCTATGAGACTTTTGCTGCGGATAATACTCCAGAGAATATGCAAAAGTATTTAGATGAGTCTTTTTCTGTAAAATGCCTTAGAGAAGAGTTGTTAGATGAGTTTTCGGAGTTTTATTTTGCTAGAGTTAATGGGGAATTAGCGGGGTATCTTAAACTTAATTTTGGTGCTTCGCAAACGGAGTTGAAAGACTCCAAAGCTATTGAGATAGAGCGTATCTATGTACTGAAAGCTTTTCAAGGCAAAAGGGTAGGGCAAGCCCTCTACGAATATGCTCTCCAAGTGGCTAGAGATAGAGGGGTAGATTATATTTGGTTAGGGGTATGGGAACAGAACCACAAAGCCATTCGTTTTTATGAGAAAAATGGTTTCGTGGCGTTTGATAAGCATCTGTTTGTATTGGGAGATGACCTTCAAACGGATATTATGATGAAACTAAAATTATAAAAGCTACAACCGCTGTCTTAAAATTTCGTAACAACTCACTGCTACGGCATTGCTTAGGTTGAGGGAGTCTATTGTCCCTGTCATAGGCACAAGAATATTTTCTGCTTTGCCTTTCCAAAAATCACTAATCCCAGAATGTTCTGTCCCGAAAATTAAAGCGGTTTTGGTTTTAAAATCTTTTTGGTGGATTAGCTGGGCGTCTTCGCTCATAAAAGTGGTGTAAACCTTAAAATGGTGTTTCTTTAAAAATGCTAAAGTACTCTGGTTATCTGCTTGAAAAATATTCATACCAAATAAACAACCTACGCTAGACCTAATGACATTTGGGTTGTAAAAATCTACTTTAGGGTCGGTAACAATAAGAGCCTCTATGCCGAACGCTTCGCAGCTTCTAAGTATAGCCCCAAGGTTGCCCGGTTTTTCTATGCTTTCTACAATGATGACCGAAGCATTTTCGGACGGAATAAAATGGTCTAAGTGATTTTGTGGTGTTTTGTAAACTCCGATAATACCTTCGGTAGTGCCTCTATAAGCGATTTTTTGGTATATCTTATCTGTAATGTAATAGGTTTTTGCATTGGTGGGTAGCTCTGCAGAGAAAATACTCTCGCAAATGTAAAACTCTAGGGCTTCGTTGCTAAAAGTTAAGGCTCTCTGGTTTTCCTGCACGCCTTCTACAATGAAAACGCCCTGTTTTTTTCTAAATCTATTGTCGGTGGCTAATCGGTTGAGGTATTTTATTTTATCGTTCTGTAAACTTTCTATAATTGTTTTCATTTTTGGCTAGTCTTTTTCGCTGTCGTCTATCAGACCTTGTGCAAGGGTCTTTTTGGTTTTTACACCCAACTCTTTTAGTTTTTCGGTTTGTTTCACAAGGTTATCTCTGCCCGAAGTAAGCTGTCCAAAGGCATCGTTATAGGCAGATTTAGCGTTGTCTATATTTTTGCCAACCTTCTCTAGATTTTCTACAAATCCTACAAACTTATCGTAAAGTTTAGCCCCTCTTTCGGCGATAGCCATTGCGTTTTGATTTTGATATTCTCGCTTCCAAAGGTCGGCAATCAGTTTTAGTGAAGTGATAAGGTTACTTGGGTTGAGGAGTAATATTCGCCTATCGTAAGCAAAGCTCCAAAGGTTAGGGTTGGCTTGCATGGCGGCAATATAGGCGGGTTCGCTAGGGATAAACATCATTACGAAATCTAGCGATTTACCATAATCATCATAGGCTTTATGGGATAATTCTACAATATGATTTTTAACCGAACTAAGGTGTTTGTTGAGGTTGATGTCGTAGAGGTCGGCATCGGTTTCGTCTATTAAATCTGTAAAGGCGGTAAGTGATACTTTAGAATCTATAATGACGGTACGCTGGTCGGGATATTTTACCACGGCATCGGGACGCATTTTTTTACCTGAAAATTCGGAATAAAGGGCTTTGTTATCCTCATTTTTAAGCTCGTGTTCTAGGAAGTATTCTCTGTTTTTTACCAAACCAGATTTCTCTAAGATACTTTCTAGTATCATTTCGCCCCATCTGCCTTGTGTTTTAGCTTCGCCCTTTAAAGCTCGGGTTAGTTTTTTGGCATCTTCGGAAATTTGTTGGTTGAGCTCTGCCAACTCTTTTACCTTAGCTCCTAGAGAAAAGCGTTCTTTAGCCTCTTTATCATAGGTTTCGTGTACGGTGTTTTTAAGCTCTGTAATTTTCTCTTGGAAAGGTTTTAATATATGTCCTAAATTTTCTTTGTTAAGGGAAGTGAATTTTTCGGTTTTCTCCTCTAAAATTTTATTAGCAATGTTTTCAAACTGAAGTTTTGTAGCTTCTTGTAGCTCTTGTATTTCCTTTTTTTGATTGACTAATGATTGTTCTAGGGCTTCGTTTTTGGCAGAAAGTTCACTTATTTTAGCATAATAATGTTGATTTTTCTCCTGTAGTTGAGAGAGGTTGAGTGTTTGAGTTTGCAGTTGATTTTTTAGTTCTTCTATTTGGCTATGAGCTGTTTCTAGCGTAGCCGAAGTTTTGGATAAAGAATTTTTAAGATTTTCGTTTTCTATGGTTTTTGCTTTATAGTGTTCTTTTTCCAAATTCAGACTTTGTTCTAAATCCTTAGTCTTTGAAATCCAGTTTTTAAGGTCGGTTTCATTGGCTATAAAATTATGATTGAGCTCGTCATAGGTAGCTCTAGAAATGGTATTTGATTTACCAAAAAAGTAAACCATAAGCCCACCTATCACTCCTCCAAAAATAAAAATGATGAGAAAGTATAAAGTCATCTAATTAATCTAAATTTTATATAATTTGTACTACAAACGGTCTTTTCTGAAAGTTATATTCTAAGCACTTCTTTTGCAAGTTCTATCATTTTAGGTTCTCCAGTATATTTGCCTCTTTCATCGGAAAGTTTTACTGTAGGAATCCAGTCACCATTAGGAGCTTGTACGCCTATAAGTTTCATCACGATGTTCATTGGTTTTAGGCCAACATCATTGGTAAGGTTAGTACCTATACCAAAAGAGATGCCTATGGTACCACGCGTAGCATTGGTTATTTCTTCTACTTTTTCAAGGTTTAAACCATCGGAGAAAATGATGTATTTAAAGTTAGGATTGATGCCAAAACTCTCGTAATGTTCTATGGTTTTTTTCGCAAATTCTATTGGGTCTCCACTGTCGTGGCGAACGCCGTCAAAAAGTTTAGCGAACTTCTTATCAAATTGACGGAAGAAAACTTCCGTAGTATAAGTGTCTGAAAGAGCAACTCCTAAATCACCACGATAAACATCTACCCAATGCTCTAGCGCAAGTTGATTTGCCATTTTGAAACCATATTCTGCGGCGTGGAACATAAACCATTCGTGGGCGTGGGTGCCGATAGGTTTTACGCCGTATTTCATAGCAAAATGAACATTAGAAGTTCCGATAAACTGACCTTTTTCTTCCATAAGAGCCTCCATTACTAATTGGTGGACTTTGTAAGAGTGGCGTCTTCTTGTCCCAAATTCAGCAAAGGTAACCCCTAGCTCATTAAGCTTTCTAGATTTCTCTACTGTATTATGAACAACAGTTTCGTTGGAATCTCGCTCCATTTTGTTCATTCGGTAATGGAGTTCAGAAATGAGTGCCAAAAGCGGAACTTCCCATAATATGGTGCGATACCAAAGCCCCTCTACACTTACTCTAATATCATTACCTTCTTGTACAATTTTAACTTCGGAAGGGTCATAATGATAACCTTCTAAAAAATCTAGGTAAGGTAAATCTAAGTAAGGACAGGTTTCTTGTAAGTACAGTTTCTCCTTTTTGGTGAGTTTTAGCTCTGCCATAGAATCTACCGCTTTTCTAAGCTCGTTAGCAAAGCCTTCAGGGAAAAAATGTTTCCCACGGTTGATAAATTCGTATTTTACTCTAGCGGTAGGAAATAATTTCACTACGGCGTTTTGCATGGTTATTTTATAGAAATCGTTGTCTATGATAGACTTTAGACGCACTTCTGGCATAATACTTTTGGTTTATATGCAACAAAAATAGGGTTTTTTGTGAGAATGATGAAGTTATCATTTAATTATAATGGTGTTTAAAGCAAAAAACCATTTCTCAAGAAATGGTTTTGTATGAAAGACATGAAAATAGAAAAAAGTTATCCTAGTAGAGCTTCAGCGCTCATTTTGCCGAAATTGTTGGCTGCTAGTGGGCTATCGCCTGTTACTAATTTTCTGTCAGTGTAGCATGCTCCAGAAATATCCTCATTAAGAATTTCTATGCCTAGAGCCTTTAGTTTTTCCCCGTAGAACCAAGGCATTTCTCCTGGTACATAGCCAATAGCAGGCGTTTGTGTGTCTATAATGTCAGGGAAAGATTTCATTTTGTAACCTTTATATGGGAAGTTTTCCGCAGGTTCATTATGTGCTGCTGCTAATAATGCTGCAGGACCATGGCAAATAGCAAGCACAAATTTCTCATGTTGATATGCCCAATGGATTGTCTTTTTTTAAATCATCATTTGTTGGTAGTCCTAGCATAGCACCGTGTCCACCAGGTAAAAATACAGCTACATATTCAGTTTCGGAAGCCATATCTGCTGCTACAAATTCTTTTAAACTTTTAGGTGCTTCAAATTGAGTTTTATACTTTTCAAAAATACCCTTTACTGCTTCGTCTTCGGAAGGCATAGCCCACATTTCTAAAACGGCTGGTGCACCTGTAGGAGTAAATATTTCTGCCTCAAAGCCTGCTGCATCTAAATGTAACATTGGTACTAAGGTTTCTACTGGGTGGTTACCTGTGGAAAATTTCTTGCCATTTTGCATGGTCATATATTTTTCTTCGGTACACACTACTAGTACCTTTTTATTTTTATCGGTGTTGGCATTAGGATATTGGGCAAAATCATAGTCGGTTTTTGGAGCAACAAACATAGATAATGATAGTGGAGAAGGCTCATAACCTACACCATCAAATACAGGTTGATTACTTAATTCTTGTGACATTTTTTTAATTTTTAGTGTTTAACATTAATTTCTTGTGCAAAGATAGATGGATGCGCTTAGAGGTCTAAGGATATAAATCACAAAAAAAGTGTGAGGTAAATCACAAGAGTAATTTTATAGTAAGTTAAGTCTTATTAATCCTCTAAAGAAAGTCTACTAAGAGTCTCTCTAGAAACGCCTAGATAACTAGCGATGGTTTGTTTAGGTAGTTTTTGTACTAAATGAGGATATTGTTTTAAGAAATTTTGGTAGCGTTGTTTGGCAGATTGGGTCATAAGGGAAATGATGCGTTCTTGTAATGCAATGTATCCGAAATTAGTTTTGATTCTGAAAAATCTTTCCAATAGAGGAAACTTTTGGCAAAGAATGTCCATATTTTGCTGAGTAATGGTAAGTACGCTACCGTTTTCTAAACATTCTATGGAAATTTGTGTTTTTTGTTGTTTGTAAAATGCGGAAAAATCTCCAGTCCACCACCCACTAGAGGCAAACTGGAGAATATGTTCTTTACCATCTGTATCAAAGAAACTGGATTTGAAAATACCTGACGCCACCCAATAGATTTCATTAGAAGTTTGGTATTCTTGTACTAGGAATTGTTTTCTTCGGATATTTTTAACACTAAAATATTCCCAAATTTCATCAAACTCTTCCCCCGAAAGAGAGATGATTTCTCTGATATGATTTAAGAAGTGTTCCTTTTCCAAATGGTTAGTCTTTGTATATGGTGTGCTTGTAAGCTAATAGTGTGTTTTTCATTAACATAGCTCTGGTCATAGGTCCTACACCTCCTGGTACAGGAGTAATCCATGAGGCTTTTTCAGCACAGCTATCAAAATCTACATCGCCTGCTAATTTATAGCCTTTTTCACTATCGTCATCTACTCTCGTAATGCCCACATCTATCACGATAGCTCCTTTCTTTATCATATCTCCTTTTAAGAAATAAGGGTCACCCAAAGCGGTAATTACAATGTCTGCATTTTTAGTAAACTCTTCTATATGAGGAGTGTAAGAGTGAGTAAGTGTTACGGTAGAGTTTCCAGGAAAATCTTTTCTTCCCATTAGAATACTCATAGGGCGTCCTACAATACGACTTCTACCGATGATAACACAATGTTTTCCTTTGGTTTCTATTTGGTAGCGTTCCAAAAGGGTAAGAATTCCGAAAGGTGTTGCTGGTAAGAAGGTATCCATTTCTAGAGCCATTCTTCCAAAGTTTTCTGGGTGAAAACCATCTACATCTTTTCTTGGGTCTATCGCCATAATGATTTTCTCCTGATCCATCTGTTTCGGAAGTGGTAGCTGAACAATAAAACCATCTACATCTGGATTTTCGTTGAGTTCTTTTATTTTTTCCAAAACTTCAGCTTCTGATGCCGTACTAGGAAATTTGTGCAAAGACGACTGAAAGCCAACTTCTGCACAGTCTTTAATTTTAGAATTAACATAAGCCTTACTTGCCCCATTATTTCCCACCAATATAGCGGAAAGATGAGGTAAACGCTTTCCAGATGCTTTGATTTTCTCTACATCTGCTTTAATTTCTGCTTTGATTTCTTTGGATATTTTTAATCCGTCTAAAATTTGAGCCATTGGTATATATTTTTATTAGATTTATTATGTATTGAACCCGTTGTGCATTATGAAATGAAAAAAACAAGAGTTGTTTATTAGACTGAAAATCAGTATATTGTTTTTGCTATAAAACGATATAAATGAACAACATAGAGCAAATATATGAAAGAATTTTGGAAGTTTTAGGACTTTTTTCAGAAAATCAACTGATTAGTTATCAGAGAAGAACACCTAAAATGAGCGATTTAGAAGTCATAAGTCTTAATATTACTGCTGAATACTTGAGTATTGATAGCGAATTACAGTTCTTTAGAAAATTGCCAAACTCTCTGATAAACAAAATTGAAAGAAGTGTTTACAATAAGCGAAAACGAAGACTATCCCTACAAACAGAGCAAATTAGACAACGTATTTCGATGGAGTTCAATGAGTTTGAAGATATTTTTATCGTTGATAGCATGCCAATGAAAGTTTGTGAAAACGCTCGTTCTACTCGTTCAAAAATTTGTAAAGAGCAATCCTATTCTTCACCAACATATGGTTATTGTGCTTCACAGAAATTATATTTCTATGGCTATAAACTACACGCAGTATGTTCTTTAAATGGTGTGATTAAGAATTTTGATATAAGCCCTGCATCCGTTCACGACATCCACTATTTAAAAGATAGTGGTGAGCAAATGCGAAACTGTACTTTAATTGGAGATAGAGGCTATTTATCAGCAAAAGTTCAAATAGATTTATTTAACTATGCTAATATTAAATTAGATACACCAATGAGAAGTAATCAGAAAGATTATATTCCTCAATTTTCATTGTACAAGAAAAAGCGAAAACGAATTGAGACATTTTTCTCTCAACTTTGCGACCAATTTATGATTAAAAGAAACTATGCTAAAACTTTTGAAGGCTTTAAAACAAGGATAATCAGTAAAATAACCGCCGCAACGGTTATTCAATATATCAATAAATTTATCTTCCAAAGAAAATTAAATCATCTAAAAATCAGTATTATTTAAAATGCACAACGAGTTGTATTGAAGATTATCGGTTGTCTTTAAAATAATTGATTAAACCATTGGTGGAACTGTCGTGAGACTGGGTAATTTCTGATGATTTCAGTTCCGTTAAAATATTTCCTGCCAAAACTTTACCGAGTTCCACACCGAATTGGTCAAAACTAAAGATGTTCCAAATAACACCCTGAACGAAAATCTTATGCTCGTACAAAGCAATTAGTTGTCCTAAAGAGAACGGTGTAAGTTCTTTAAATAAGAAAGAATTGGTAGGAATATTTCCTAAGAATATTTTATGGTTAAGGAGTGCTTTAATTTCTTCTTTGCTTTTCCCTTGTTGTTCTAGCTCGGCTTTAGCTTCTTCCTCGGTTTTACCGAAAGCAAGGGCTTCGGTCTGGGCAAAAAAGTTAGCTAAGAGTTTTTCTTGATGGTCGGCTACTTTATTGCAAGATTGAGTGTAAGCAATAAAATCCGACGGAATAAGTTCTGTACCTTGATGGATGAGCTGGTAAAAGGCGTGTTGTCCATTAGTACCCGGTTCTCCCCATATAATAGGACCAGTTTGATACTCCACAAAATCTCCATTTCTGTCCACAGACTTTCCGTTACTTTCCATATCGCCTTGTTGTAGGTAAGCAGGAAAACGGTCTAGATATTGCGAATAAGGCAACACAGCGTAGCTAGTAGAAGCATAGAAATTACGGTACCAAACGCCAAGCAATCCCATAATCACAGGGATATTGTGTTCAAATTCAGTGTTTTTAAAGTGAGTGTCGGTGTCGTAGGCTCCTTTTAATAAAGCTTCAAAATTATCATAACCAATGGATAGCGTAATGCTAAGACCAATAGCACTCCATAAAGAGTATCTACCACCAACCCAGTCCCAAAACTCAAAAATATTTTCTTCCGAAATACCAAAACTTTTAACCGCTTCAATATTGGTAGATAATGCCACGAAATGTTTAGCCACCTCTTCTTCTTTTCCTGCTTTTAAGAACCATTCCTTCGCAGAAAGTGCGTTGGTCATCGTCTCTTGTGTAGTGAAAGTTTTAGAAGCAATGATGAAAAGAGTGGTTTCGGGATTGAGGTTTTTTAAAGTTTCAGCCAAATGATTTCCGTCCACATTAGAAACGAAGTGAACATTAAGCCTTGTCTTAAAATGCTTTAGAGCAGAGCAAACCATTACAGGTCCAAGGTCTGAACCTCCAATGCCAATATTTACTATATCGGTGATTTCTTTATCCGAAAAACCTTTGTGTTTACCTGAAATTACAGCTTCTGAAAAGTGTTTCATCTGCTGCAATACTTTCTGTATTTTTGGTTTGATGTTTTCTCCGTCCACTATTATTTCTCTGTCTGAAAAATCTCTCAAAGCAGTATGTAGAACCGCTCTTTGTTCAGTTTCGTTGATTTTTTCTCCAGAAAACATACTATCTATCGCCTCCTTGAGTTTGACTTCCTTAGCTAGATTGATGAGTAATTGCTTGGTTTCTTCGTTAATGAGATTTTTGGAGTAATCAAATAGGAAATTCTCCTTTTTGATAGAAAACTCATTAAATCTATTAGGAGTATTAAATAATTCTCTAAGGTCAAAATCGTTTCGATCAAAATGAGAAGTTAATTTTTGCCAAGCTGTTGTATGTGTGGGATTTATTTTAGGTAGCATATTATGTCATTTTAATTCTTGCAAATTTAAGAAAATATAGATTGATTTATCGCTTTTTTCTAAAGGTTGCTTAGTCTTTAAAAATAGTATTGTAAAAAATATTTTGAAAGTACACTATGAGAATGTTGGGATTTTATTAAATTTGGAACTTTATAAATTTAGATACTAAAAAGATAAAATATGAGAGATGTAATTTTTGATTTGATAGAGCAAGAAAGAGCACGCCAAACACATGGTATAGAGCTAATTGCTTCTGAAAACTTTGTTTCTGATGAAGTGATGAAAGCTATGGGAAGTGTTCTTACTAATAAATATGCTGAAGGCTATCCAGGAAGACGCTACTATGGTGGTTGTGAGGTTGTTGATGAAGTAGAGAAATTAGCGATAGATAGAGCAAAACAACTATTTGGAGTAGAATATGCTAACGTTCAGCCACATTCTGGTTCGCAAGCTAATGCAGCTATCTATTTAGCGTGTCTTAAACCTGGAGATACAATATTGGGATTAGATTTATCAATGGGAGGGCATTTAACGCACGGTTCGTTTGTCAACTTTTCAGGAATACAATACAATGCACAGTTCTATGGTGTAGAAAGAGAAACAGGGCTGATAGATTACGAAGCTATGCGTCAGAAAGCCTTAGAAGTAAAGCCAAAACTTATTATAGCAGGATATTCGGCGTATTCTCGTGATTTAGATTATGCTAAATTTCGTGAGGTAGCAGATGAGGTAGGAGCTACACTTTGGGCAGATATTGCACACCCTGCAGGATTGGTTGCTAAAGGTTTATTAAGTTCTCCGTTTCCTTACTGCGATGTGGTAACTACTACTACACACAAAACTTTAAGAGGACCTAGAGGAGGTTTGATAATGTTAGGTAAAAATTTTGAAAATCCTTATGGTCATAAAACACCTAAAGGAGAAACCAAAATGATGAGTGCAGTACTAGATAGTGCGGTATTTCCAGGGATACAAGGCGGTCCGCTAGAGCATGTAATAGCGGCTAAAGCAGTAGCTTTTGGAGAGGCGATAGATGGTAAATTTGAAACCTACGCTAAACAAGTAGTGGCTAATGCAAGGGCTTTGGCTAATGCTTTAATAGATAGAGGGTTTGAAATCGTAGGTGGAGGAACAGATAATCATCTTATGTTGGTAGACCTTCGTAATAAAGGTGTTAACGGTAAGGAGACAGAAAAAGCCTTAGTAAAAGCAGATATTACTTGTAATAAGAATATGGTGCCGTTTGATGATAAATCAGCGTTCATTACTTCGGGCATCAGATTGGGAACTCCTGCAATTACCACTAGAGGACTTAAAGAAAACGATATGGATTCCGTAGCTGAACTAATTTCTAAAGTGGTTTCTAATCTTAATAATGATTCTGTTTTAGAAGAGGTTAAAAAGCAAGTGAATGATCTGATGTCTAGTAGACCGTTATTTCAGTACTAATTATTTTTAATAAGTGTAATATAATATTTCGGAGGTAATGATTTACCTTCGAAATTTTTTGCTTTGATGTTTATGGAGAAAAAATTGTTCACTTTTGACGAAATTAAACTAAAGATGGTAAATTATTGTACCTATCAAGACCGTTGTCATCAAGAGGTGGAACAAAAAATGCGAGAATTTATGCTTATTCCCGAAGCTAAAGATGAAATTTTGCTTTATCTTATGAGAGAAAACTTTCTCAATGAGGAACGCTTCGCAAGAAGTTATGTGAGAGGGAAGTTTTATCATAAAAGCTGGGGGCGAAAAAAAATTGCCAATCATCTTAAATTTAAAGGAGTGTCCGAAAAGCTGATAAATATGGCGATGATGGAAATTGACGAGGAAGAGTATCTTGACGTACTGAATAAATTAACTGAAAAATATATCAATAGTTTAAAAAGTGGCACTGATTTTGAAAAAAAGCAACGAGCTGTTAGATACTTGCTAGGAAAAGGGTATGAATCAGATGTTGTTCAAGTATCTGTAAATCAATATTTTAATGGGGGGGTAGTTCTTTATAATGAAAATAAATAAATGAAAACTGATTTTTAATATCTATGGGAATACTTAAATTTACTACTTTTGTGCGACAAATTAGTATGGTTGAAAAATGAACTTTAGTGAACTGAAAAATAAGATCTACGTAGGGGATAATATGATTAGTCTTTCTAATATTAGGTATTTGCCTAGATGGATGGTACTTCTCATAGATGTTTTGTTTTTGATAGTTTCGCTTATGTTGTCCTATGGGGTGGTGGGTAAACTGTCTTCTGTAAGTTATCCCTATGTACTTAGTATTTACCAGAAGTATGCGGTTGTCGTAGGTGTAAATATCTTTTTTATGTTCTTGTTTCGTACTTACTCGGGGATTATTAGACATTCCACCTTTGTAGATTTATCTAAAATTTTATTAGCTAGTTTTTGCACAGTTTTTACTTTAGGTACAGTTACTTACATATATTTTTTCTTTTTTAAACAGAAATTACTACTGTTTCCCATCCTTCTGATATATTTCTGTATTTCTTTTACGGTTCTCTTTGTTTTTAGGTTGGTAGTGAAGGAAATTTTTCAATGGGCAAAAAAATACAGGAGAAGCTACTTAAGAAAAAAAATATTACTATTGGGAATAGGAGAAGAGTCGGTTGCTATTGCAAAAGCGGTGATGGGTAATCCTTTTTTACCATACGAGGTCGTCGGGTTTATTACTGATCGAAAGGATTCAAGGAAAGCCAAACTCTTGGGGAAGAGAATTTATACCAGAGATTTTTTAGAAAAAAATACTAAGGAATATTTAGGGATAGATGGAGTGTTGATAGGGAGTAATATAGCTTCTAGGGAAGAGCTTACAGAATGGGTTAATTTATTTTTAGAAAAAGATTTAAAGGTGTTCAAATCTCCAACCGTTCAAAAGTTGAGAAACGATGGGGGGAATATTAAAAATCTCCAAATAGAAGATTTACTTAATAGAAAGCCTATTGTTATAGAGAATGAAGAAGTTAAGAAAAGACACTACCAAAAAACGGTTTTAGTTACTGGAGGTGCGGGATCTATAGGTAGTGAAATAGTAAGGCAAGTAGCACAGTTTGAACCTTCGTTAATAGTTGTTCTAGACCAAGCAGAAACTCCTTTGCATGAAATACAGCTGGAGGTGGAGGAAAACTACCCTAATATTAGGTTTGAATTTGTACTGGCAGATATAACTAACAAAGAACGATTAGAGTCGGTATTTAAAGAATATAATTTCTTTATGGTATACCATGCGGCTGCCTATAAGCATGTTCCTTTGATAGAAAACAATCCGCATGAAGCTGCTCTAGTTAATATTCAAGGGAGTAAGAACTTGGCACTTTTGTCTAGTCGTTTTAAAGTTAATAGGTTTGTAATGGTCTCTACGGATAAGGCGGTTAATCCTACTAATGTAATGGGAGCCTCTAAAAGAGCTGCAGAGCTTTTTGTACAAGCTCTTCAAAATGAACAAGATAATCAGACTAAATTTATTACCACTAGATTTGGCAATGTTTTAGGATCCAACGGTTCGGTAATTCCTCATTTTAGAAAACAAATAGAAAAAGGAGGTCCTGTTACTATTACGCACCCTGAAATTACGAGATATTTTATGACCATTCCTGAAGCGTGTGAACTTGTTTTACAAGCAGGAACTATGGGAAAAGGGGGAGAAATATTTGTATTTGATATGGGGGAACCTGTGAAGATACTCAATCTTGCGCGAAGAATGATTAAATTGTCTGGTCTAGAGCCAGATGTAGATATAAAAATTATTTATACAGGTCTAAGACCAGGGGAGAAACTGTATGAAGAACTTTTGAGTGATGATACAAAAACCCTTCCTACGTATCACGAGAAAATCATGATTTCTAAGGACTCAGTTATGTTGTATGAAGAAATAGATGAATTAACATCTAGAATATATGAGAAAGCTAAAGATAGAGATAAAGTAGAGGTGGTTAGAATTTTGAAGGAGATAGTTAGAGAGTTTAGAAGTAATGACTCGGTATTTGAATGTTTGGATAAATAGTACTTTAAAAGTTGTATATTTGCAAAATTAGATGAAATTTATGAAAGCTAGAAATTACTTGACGTTGTTGTTTGTGTCACTTTTTATTTTTTCGTGTAAAACGAAAAATGATATAGAGTATATGCAAGATATAGAAAAACAAGCGGAAGATGCTTATACAAGAGCTTCTCAGACAACTATACAGCGTGGTGATGAGATATCTATATTGGTAACGGCAAAGGATATGTCTGTTGTTGCACCATTTAACCAGGGAGTTACACCTTCTAATAAACTTGGAGCTTATTCCCTTGCAGAAGGGAATAGTCCCATGGGAAATCAGGCACCAATTAGTGGATTTACCTATACGGTTTATGATACAGGATACATAGATTTCCCTGTGTTAGGAAAAATAGACACTAATGGAAAAACTTTAGAGGATTTAAAACAAGAGCTATCCAATAAATTAAAAAGGTATATTGTAAACCCTACAGTAAGCGTGAAGTATGCTAACTATAAAGTTACTGTTTTGGGAGAGGTAAACAGACCTGGACAGTATATTATTCCTGATGGAAAAACTAGAATAGTGGATGCGTTAGGTTTGGCTGGTGATTTAACTATTTATGGTAAAAGGGATAGGGTGCTTGTCGTCCGTGAGCAAGATGGTGTTAGAACTAAAGCTTATATAGATTTAACAAAATCCGACTTTATCAATTCTCCATATTATCATTTAAAACAAAATGATGTGGTAATGGTAGCGCCAAATAAAACGAGACAATCAGCAGCAATGTTTGGTCCTCAAACAGGAATTTATATATCAATAGCATCAGTTGTTGTTACTATTTTGGCTTTAGTTATTAGGAAAAATTAATAAGTTATATCATAAGAATTAAAACAATAACAATGGATAAAAAACTATCTAATCTGTCTATAGGAGAAGGAGATGAAATTAACATTAGAGAGATTCTTAAGCCTTATTTGAGAAATTGGGTTTGGTTTGTTGTTTCAATTGCTTTGGCATTAGTCTTAGCATTTTTTTATTTAAAATTTGCTACTCCTGTATATAAAGTCGAATCATCTGTTCTTATCAAAGGTACTAAAGGAAGTAGTAGTGGAAATATGGAGGCAGATATGTTGAAGGATTTATCTGGCTTAGGCGGAATGAGTACTAACAGTATAGATAATGAGATAGAAATATTTAAGTCTAAAAAACTGATGACTACTGTAGTAGAGGCAAAAAACTTACAAACCTCTATTACTGCCAAGGATGGTTTTAGAAGAAAAGAACTTTACGGGGAAACCTCACCAATTATAGTAAATATTGTTTCAGAAAAAAAAGATGAGCCTTTTTTCGAAGAACCAATAAAATTGTCTATTGAAAATAATAAGGTTACATTGCTATCGGATGAACTCTCGTCAGAAGTGAGTGCTACATTTGGAAAAACTATTAGTTTACCATTCGCTAATATTATTATTCGTAAAAACCCAAATTTTGATTCTAAAAAAGCGGGTAATATAGATGAGCTGGAGATATCTATACTTGATAGGGATAGTAGAGTAACACAGCTACAAAAAGAGCTTAATGTGGCTCTTGTTAATAAAGATGTTACAGTTATAGGGTTATCTATGAAATCAGCGAATATAGATAAAGCTAAAGATATTATCAATTGTTTGGTAACAGCTTATAATGCTGATGCAATAGGAGATAAAAACTCACAGTCTGAGGAGACTATGAAGTTTATAGAAAGTAGAATTAAGATTATTTCTAACGAGTTAGGAGATGTAGAAACGCAAAAAGAACAATTTAAAGTTCAAAATAAAATTACAGATATTCAGGCAGAAGCAGAACTTGATTTAAAGAGTACTGCAGAAGCTAGAGCTAGGCAACTTGATATAGATGCACAACTACAACTTACAGATGGGCTTATTTCGTATTTAAGTAAACAGGCATCTTACCAAGTTTTACCTTCAGCAATAGGTTTAGATAATCCTACGGCATCTTCTGGTATAGCTTCCTATAACGAATTGGTTTTGGAGAGAAATAGATTGTTAGAATCTGCTACTCCTGAACATCCAGCTGTAATAAATCTATCTAAACAGCTTAATAACCTTAGAGGTTCTATTTTACAAAGTTTACAAAAAACACGCTCAGGCTTACAAATAAGAAGCAATGAGTTGCAAGGTGAACAGAATAAAATATCAGGGAAAATTTCAAAGATTCCTGCTATAGAAAAAATGTTTAGAGGGATTGAGAGACAGCAACAAATAAAAGAACAATTATATCTTTTATTACTGCAAAAAAGAGAGGAAACAGCTATTTCTCTTGCTATTACAGGTAATAAAGCTAGAGTGATGGATAATGTGTATGCTTCTGATAAGCCTGTAGCTCCCAAAAAAATAATAGTTCTTTTGGTTGCATTAGTAGTAGGATTGCTTATTCCGTTTCTACTTATTTATTTAAAAGAACTTCTTGATAATAAGATTAAAACTAAGCATGATATAGAACAAATTTCTAACACTCCTGTCATAGCAGAGCTTCCTAGCATAGAAAAAGGTCAATCTGATATTGTGCAGTTGAATGACTTAACACCAATGGCAGAGGCGTTTCGTATCTTGATTACTAATATGAATTTTATGCTTCCTAAGAAAGCTAAGGGTAAAGTGGTTCAGGTAACCTCTACTATTAAAGGTGAGGGGAAAACTTTTACCTCTGTTAACTTAGCGTTAACATTGGCTACTCCTAGTAAAAAGGTAATTATTATAGGTTCAGATATCAGAAATCCTCAGTTGCAGAGATATAATGAGTCTAGAAGAGGATTAGCAGGACTTACAGAATTCTTGTATGATAGTACAACTAAGTTGGAAACTATTATTCATCAAAGTTCGTTTAACCCATATTTAGATGTGATTTATTCAGGTAGTATTCCACCTAACCCAACGGAACTCTTAACCAACGGTAGATATGAGGAGCTTTTGGAACAGCTTAAACCTAATTATGATTATGTCATTATAGATACAGCACCATTAATGTTAGTAACAGACACATTCCTTATTGCTGATTTAGCAGATGCAACAGTTTATGTAACACGCTCTAAGTATACAGATAAAGAATTGATAGATTTTGCTAATAAAAATATCAATGCTAATAGAATTAAGAATGTAGGTTTTGTATTGAATGATGTAAGTAAAAGTAATTTTGGTTATGGAAACAAATATGGCTATGGATATAATGCTGATGAAAAGACATGGTTTCAAAAATTGAAGGATAAATTTTAAAAACCTGAGAAATGAATAACAGGAAAATATTAATTACTGGAGGGGCAGGTTTTATTGGCTCGAACCTTACAGAACACTTTTTGAGTAAAAATTATCAAGTAAGAGTTTTAGATAACTTTTCCACAGGTCATAAATACAATATAGAACCTTTTTTTAAGAATGAAAAATTTGAATTAATTGAAGGGGATATTAGGAACTTAGAGATTTGTAATGAGGCATGTGAAGGAGTAGACTATGTCTTACATCAGGCCGCTTTAGGTTCTGTTCCTCGCTCTATTGAAAATCCAATTACAAGTAATGAAGTTAATGTTTCGGGATTTTTGAATATGTTGGTAGCAGCTAGAGATGCTAAAGTTAAACGCTTTGTGTATGCAGCAAGTTCTTCTACTTATGGAGATTCCCAATCGTTACCAAAAGTAGAAGAGGTTATTGGAAAGCCACTGTCACCTTATGCGATTACTAAATATGTTAATGAACTCTATGCTGATGTGTTTAGTCGTACTTATGGTATGGAGTGCATAGGCTTGAGATATTTTAATGTTTTTGGTAGAAGACAAGACCCTAAAGGAGCCTATGCAGCGGTTATTCCAAAATTTGTGATTCAGTTGATGAATTATCAGTCGCCAACCATCAATGGTGATGGTAGTTACTCAAGAGATTTCACTTATATTGATAATGTGATTCAGATGAATGAGTTAGCAATGTTAACCGATAATCCGGAAGCTGTAAATACCGTTTATAACACGGCGGTAGGAGATAGGACTACTATTAAACAAATGGCAGAATTGCTGAAAAAATATTTGTCAAAATATGATGAAAAGATAGCGGCGGTGGAGATTTTGCATGGTCCTAATAGATTGGGAGATATTCCTCACTCCTTGGCATCTATTGATAAAGCAAAAGAAAATTTAGGCTATGCTCCAACACATATTTTTGAGCAAGGATTAGAAGAAGCAGTGGATTGGTATTGGAAGAGGTTGAAATAAATTAATAAAAAGTAAAATGAAAAATAAAATCGCTATTATCGGTTTGGGCTATGTAGGTTTGCCTTTAGCAAGATTGTTTGCTACTAAATATTCTGTGGTAGGGTTTGATATAAATAAGGAGCGTGTTGCAAAACTCAATCAAGGGCACGATGACACTTTAGAAGTAGCAGATGATATTTTACAAGCGGCATTGGTTCAAGAAAATCCATTTCCAACCGGAAAAATAGGGCTATACTGTTCTGCTGATTTGAATGATATTCAAGATGCTAATGTTTACATCATTACCGTACCAACACCCGTGGATAAAAATAATCGTCCTGTTTTGACTCCTCTAATAAGAGCTAGTGAAACTGTAGGGAAAGTATTAAAAAAAGGAGATATTGTGATTTATGAATCTACAGTTTATCCTGGAGTAACCGAGGAAGATTGTATTCCTGTATTGGAAAGAGTATCTGGTTTGAAGTTTAATGAAGATTTTTATGCAGGCTATTCTCCCGAACGAATTAACCCAGGTGATAAAGAGCATACTGTAGAAAAAATATTAAAGGTTACATCTGGCTCTACTTCTGAAATAGGTAGAATAGTAGATGAGTTGTATAAATCTGTTATTACTGCAGGGACTCACTTGGCTCCGACAATCAAAGTTGCAGAGGCGGCTAAAGTGATTGAAAATTCCCAAAGAGATATCAACATAGCTTTTGTAAATGAGTTGGCAAAAATATTTAGTCTCATGGGTATTGACACTCATGCAGTTTTGGAAGCAGCAGGAACAAAATGGAATTTTTTGCCATTTAAACCAGGCTTAGTAGGAGGGCATTGTATTGGTGTTGATCCTTACTATTTAGCTCAAAAAGCTCAAGAATATGGTTACCATCCAGAGATTATTTTGGCTGGTCGTCGTTTAAATGATTCTATGGGGAAATATGTAGCGGAACAAGTGGTAAAAGCGATGATAAAAAAAGATATTCCTGTAAATAATGCGGAGGTCTTGATGCTGGGGGTGACTTTTAAGGAAAATTGTCCTGATGTCCGTAATACTAAGATTGTAGATGTGATTGCAGCTTTAGAAGATTTTGGAGTGAAAGTAACAACCTATGATCCATGGGCTTGTCCTGAAGAGGTTAAACATGAGTATGGTATTGAAAGCACTAAGAATTTACCATCTCAAAAGTTTGATGCCGTAGTTTTAGGGGTGGCTCATAGAGAATTTAAGACATTGGATTTATCTCTGCTTAAAAAAGACAATGTAGTGGTGTACGATGTGAAAGGAATTCTTTCGTACTATGATGATAGATTATAACATAAGAACAGCCCTGAATGCAAAAAATTAGAAATATATTAGAACGAATAGGTCTAGATGGTGCTGTTTTTTATACTGTTTTAGGTAGGGTAATTCAAGGAGGGGGAGGGTTAATATCCATATTTTTTATAACAAACTATTTATCAAAGATAGAGCAAGGGTATTTTTATACCTTCTCCAGTCTAGTTGCAATACAAGTTTTTTTTGAATTAGGTTTTACTGGTATAGTAACTCAGTATGTGGCACATGAATTTGCATATCTTAGAATAGGAAAAGATTTTAAAATAGAAGGAGATTTACAATATAAGTCTAGGTTGTCGTCGTTATTTAGGTTTTGTGTAAAGTGGTATGTTATTATTTCCCTATTGCTCTTTTGTCTTTTACTCATTATAGGAAATGTATTCTTTTCTAAATACAGAGGAGAGAGTACGGTACAGTGGTCTTTTCCATGGATGTTACTTGCATTAGCAACATCTATTAATTTGTTTTTTTCCCCCCTTCTCTCTTTTATGGAAGGAATTAATTTGATTAAGTATGTGGCTCAGATTAGATTAATACAGAAGAGTGTTCAGCTTTTTATACTTTTTGCATTATTGATGATGGGGTGTAAACTTTATTCTGTTGCGATATCTTTGATGATTTCATCTTTAATTTTTCCATTCTTATTTTTCTTATCAAAGAATAAGAATATCTTTTTAGCTCTGTGGAAAGAAAGAGGTGAATGGAGTGTGAGTTACAAAAGAGAAATCTTCCCTCTTCAATGGAAAATAGCATTGAGTTGGATTAGCGGTTATTTTGTATATCAATTATTCAATCCTGTTGTTTTTGCTACAAGTGGAGCTGTTGTTGCAGGGCAGATGGGAGTAACAATAGCTGTCTTAGGTGGTGTTTCAACAATTTTTATGAGTTGGATGAATACTAAGGTTCCTATGTTTTCTAGTTTTATTGCTAAAAGAGAATATAAAATGTTAGATATAGCTTTTAAAAAAAATTTAATACAAACTTTAGTGGCTACTTTAGTGGGATTACTCATTGTAGTTATAGCTGTTGCTTTTCTTAGATATTTTAAAATTTCATACGCTAACCGCTTTTTATCGATGGAACTTTTTGTTCTATTGTCTATAGCTACATTCTTTAATCAAGTTGTATCCTCTTTAGCATTATACCTAAGATGTCACAAAAAAGAACCATTGTTAATATATTCTATTGTTTTAGGTATATTAACAGGAGGAGGGACTTTATTTTTTGGTAACAAGTATGGTGTAGATGGGGTTGTTATAAGCTATACTTTTTTTGTTGTAGTGATAGGTTTCCCATGGGTTTATAATGTTTTTAAAACAAAAAGGCAGAATGGCACAAAATCAAAATATAGATAGGCACAAACCAACGTTAGCTCTTGCTATTCCTACATACAATCGTCCTGAGATTTTGAAGGAGAATCTTTTAAAGATTATAAATGAACTAAGTAGATATAATATACCAGTTTATATATCTGATGATAGCACAAATAATGATACAAAAGAGATAGTTGATTATTTGAAAAAGGAGTACTATGATAATATCTATTATTATAAAAATACTCCTTCTTTGGGGCATGATCATAACTGCTTGTTTACTATGTCTCTACCAAAAGAAGACTATATTTGGTATATAGGGGACTCTATGATAATAAGAGAGGAAGCATTTTCTATGATATTTGAAATTATAGAAAATGAGGACTATGATTTTATATGTTTTAATGCAGAGAGTCGTAGTGAGCCTCTACCAAATAATAATATATATACTGATCCCAAATGCATACTGTTAGATTTAGGATGGCATTTAACTATGTCAGGAGCGATAATTTACAATAGAAGAGCTTTATTCACAGAATGTATAAATATTCAATTAGTTAAAAATTTTCCTCAATTGGCTTTAATATTTTGGGCTGCCTATAAAAAGAAAATTCAATTATATTGGATTAATAAAAAAATAATATACGGCAATAGGAAAAAAGAAAGTTATTGGTCTGGCAATCAGTTTAGTGTTTTTATAGATGATTATAAAAATATGCTTATAAATCTCCCTAATAAATTTAGACAAGAAGATGTTGATAAGGTTGTAAGACAACATTCTTTAAATACGGGAATATTTAGCTATAAAAGTCTGATAGTTATGCGAGCTAAGTCTATGCTTAATATGGAGCAACTTGAGAAACGAAAGAGAGATATAAAGTCTTTTTCTAATGCTAATATATTGATTTTATTTATACTATGCTTGATTCCTGTGAGAATTGTAAGATTGGGCTATGAACTTTTTAAGAGGAAAAAATAAGTGATTTTTGTTAAAAATATTATGATTGGAGGATTAAGTTCTAAATTTGTATAGATTGATCTATAGTAAATGTTAAAGTTAGAGGTATGTTCTATTACTATTTATTATTGTTATTTTTTTTAGGAGTGTTGGAGTTTTTTTGTAGAGGGATGAAAATCAAGAATATTTTCTTGATTATGAGTGGTAGTATTTTTTTTATTATACAGGCATTTATAACTTGGACTCCAGACTTATTTAATTATGAAATTCATTTTTATAATATAGATTTAGATTATGTTAGGTTAGCGGTAGAACCGGTACATATCAAACTGATTGAGTTTGTCCATTACATAAATGAAGATTTTCAATATTTTTTAGGAGTATATGCAGCTTTAACTCTAATATTATTTTTGTTTTTTCTAAAAAAAACGACCCCGTCGCCAGCTTTCGTATTATCCATTTTTTTTATTGTTCCTTATTTTTTAAATATAATTCAAATAAGAAACTTTTTAGCTATATCAGTATTCTTAGTTGCTGTTTTATACTACGAAAAAAGGAAAATAATTTTTTGGGCATTTTATATTTTATCTGTATTATGCCATTTTTCTATGTTAATTTTATTACCATTTTTTTTAGTAAGAAAATTTTCCTTTTTTAACAAGCTTTCAAAAAGTAATATTGCCATAATTATTGGGATGTTGATACTACTGGCTGTTCCCAAATCTATAGCGGAGCCATTGGTTACAGCTATTAATCCTAAATATAGTGATTATTTGGAGGCTACTTCTACTTATTTAGGGACTATTGCTCTTTTTATACCTTTTTTTATTATCAATAATTTTATACTATGGCATTATTATAATAAGTTTTATCTATGGGAAAGTAGAGTGAATGAGTCTTATAAGAAATACCTCCCAATATTTATTCAATTGGTACAATACGCAAACTACCTTATCTTAGCACAATATTTTATAAGAGATTTTTCTAGGATAACTATGAATTTAAGCTTACTATCCTATATCTACTTGTCCGTAATATTTTTTTATAGACGGGAAACAAAGCAAGATAAATTAAGAGTGTTCTTAATGAAATTTATGTTGTATTTATGGGGAGGAGTTAGTTTTTATTTAATATTTTTATCATTGAATGAAGGAGAGTACTTTGATGTAATTGAGAAAACATTTAATAGCAATTTAATATTTAGATAACATTTTTTACCTCAAATTTAAACTACTTATGTTAAAATCTAATCTGTATACAATTTTGGTAATATTTTGCACTGTTTCTCTCAGTAGCTGTCAGAAATTCACATATAAGTATCTTCCCAAAAATTATGAGGAAATGGTATTTATATCTAGAGCAGAAAGAGACAGTGTAAGAAAAACTATATTAAATCCGTATAATTTGGTTAGAGCACTCCCTAAAAATTATTCAACAAGAGGAGATGTAGATTATACAGAACAAATACAAAATGCTATTGATAAGTATAGTCATGTTATTTTTCCAAATTTTCCAATTTTGATAAATGATAGAGGATTGTCTATACCTTCTAATAGGAAAATCTATTTTAATCCTAATTCTAAATTAATTTTAAAGGCTAGTGATAAGGGGCAGTATGAAATTTTAAGAATTCATGATGCAGAAAATGTTTCAATTTACTTTCCAAACATTATAGGAGATCGAAAAACTCATTTAGGAAATGGAGGAGAATGGGGTATGGGAATATCTATAAGGGGAGCCAAAAATATCCTTGTCTATGGAGCTAGGGTTAATGATTGTTGGGGAGATGGCATATACTTAGGAATTTCTCCTGTAACCGGTAGCGTATTAAATGATAGTATTAAAGTAGTTAAATCTCATGTTAATAATAATCGTAGAAATGGGATGTCTATTATTACAGCACAGAACTTGTTAGTTGATAAATTTTGTGCAGCTAATACATCTGGAACACCACCTCACGCAGGTATTGATATAGAGCCAGACAAGAATACAGATGTTATTTATAATTTAAATTTTAAAAATCTTGTTTTATTTAACAACGAAACACATGGTTTTTTAGCTGTTTTAGAAAATTTATCAGGTAAAACCTATGATATTGGACAGATAAATATCAAAAACATAAAGGTAGATACAGGTTATCTTGGGATAAGCTTAAGATTTGCTAGTGATAATAGTAACATACAGCAACCAAAAGGGAAAATTAATATTGAAGATTTCCAATTTAGGGGGCTTTCTAGAGCTGAATTTCTCTCCTATGATGAAAATAAAAACACAAATATTAAAGTTAATTTTAAATCTACGAAAAAGGATGTTTTTATGCTTCAGTCTCAAATGAAAAATTTGGGTGAAAATCTTAAGATTGATGTAAAATGAAAATAGATGTTATTATTCCTACTTACAATGGGTCTGAACATATAGCTCAGCAAATTGAAAGTATATTACAACAGCCTTATGAAAATATTACTATACATCTCAGAGATGATGGGAGTAAGGATGATACGGTAAATATTATCAAGAGTTTTTCTAATAAATATCCGAATGTTATTCTATATCAAGATTTAAATAATAACCTTGGGCTCGTCAAAAATGTAGAGTATCTATTAACAAAATGTAGTGGGGATTTAATTTTTCTTGCAGATCAAGATGATGTTTGGTATGAGGATAAAATTAAAACATTTCTCAGCTATTATAAACCTACAGATACACCTACCTTATTACACTCAAACTGTATGGTAACCGATGGCGATTTAAATGAAAGAGGGTTGTTTTTAGATGATAATCCTGCCTCTAATAAAAGAATAGAAAACTCTTATTTTCACTACTTTGTACAGGGAGCTTCGTCCATGATTAATAAGTCTTTAAAAAATAAGATTTTACCATTCCCAAATAATATTTATATCCATGATAGGTATATTCATTTTATGGCAGAATTATTTGGAGAAAGAGTTTATATACCACAACCTACAATGTGGTATAGGCAGCATGGTGCAAATCTTATTGGAAGTAATACATTCATAGATAAGTTGAAACGACTTAATCTAAAACAAAAATTTTATTTGGAACCAGATAAGAAATTGATAGAGATTCTTGTCAATCTATATCCAGATAAAAAAAGTAGATTTAAACTGTATTTTGATATGGTGAATAATGAAAAATCTAGGTGGTCTAAATGGAAGTTAATGTATTCTAATAATATTCCACTTAGAATGAAAGAAAAAGTATTACTATGGTTGAATAATTAATACTGCGTTGAATGAAAAAAAAGATACTTCTCTTGTCCAAATATGGTGTAGCGGGTCCAAGCTCTAGATACCGTTTTTATAATTATTATCCATATTTTCAAAAGGTAGGTTTAGATATAGAGTTTAAGCCACTTTTTGACGACGATTATATCAAAAAAATATATAATAATAGAAGTTTTTATTTATTTTTTTTACAATTATTAGCTGTCTTAAAACGTATAATATTTCTTTTAAAAAATTATAGACGGTATGATGCTTTTATTATTGAAAAGGATATGTTTCCTTTTTTGCCTTTATGGCTAGAAAAGCTTTTTCTAAATCATAAACCTTATGCATTAGATTTTGATGATCATGTCGCAGCATCTTATCAATCTTCTAGACTTAAAAATAAAATTTTAGGAAACAAAATATCTGAGTTGGTTAAACACTCTAAATTTACTACTGTTGGAAATAGGTGGTACTTTACTAAGTTTAAGGAGGGGAATTTAATTTATTTGCCTACGGTGATTGATTTAGATAAATATCCGATTCATAATATAATTTCAAAAACGAAGACAATAGTTTGGATAGGTTCACCATCTACTGTGAAATATTTAAAATTGCTTGAGCCTATTTTTGTTGAGTTGTCAAGCGATATAGATTTTGTTTTAAGAATTATAGGAGGGGAAATTAAGCTAGATTCTCGTATAAATGTTGAATATATTTCTTGGAGTGCAGAGTCCGAAAATCGACTTTTAGCAGAGAGTACAATTGGGATTATGCCTTTAGAAGAAACCGAATGGGAGAAAGGGAAATGTGGGTTTAAATTAATACAATATTTGGCTAGTGGTATTCCTGTAGTAGCCTCTAAATTGCCAGCAAATGAGGAAATTATAACTCAAGATTGCGGTTTTATAGCTAATGATTTGTTTGAATGGAAAAAGTACCTTAGATTCTTGCTTGAAAATCCATTAATCGCTGAGGAAATGGGAGTTAAGGGTAGATTGCGTGTTGAGGAATACTATTCATATCAAATATGGGGGGAGAGATATGCAGATATGATAAAAAGTAAACTTTAGATGCAAACAGAAGTAAAGGGAGAAAGTTTTTATAAGATTGTTTTTGGATGTTGTATTTTATTCCATTTAATAATTTTAGGCTTAGTTTTAAATAGTCCTGATAATTTTGGACATTTAGATTCACATAGAATTTTTAAGTTAGCAGGAGCTGAATTTCAAAAAGGAGGAGACTGGGGGATTACAATTTTAGCAGCTGCTCTCTCAATCCCTGTGAAATTTGGCATAACTTACGAAGTTTTGACCCTTTTTTTCTCATTTATTTCTCTGGCAGGATATTATTTTTTATATCTCGTAGTCAAAGAGGAAACTTGTAATAATTCTTTATCATACTTGAGCGTATTACTTTTATTTTTATTGCCATCTATACATTATTGGACTTGTTTTATTAGTAAAGATTCTGTTTTCTTCTTTCTCATTTGTGGTTTAGTTTTTTCAATAAAAAAAGAAAAATTTAGGTTACAGTTTTTATTTCTAGCCCTCATGTTTATTCGCCCACATATAGCAATAGTTATTCTAATTGTAACTCTGTTTTATCACCGTGGGTATTATTATTATCTTAGTACAAAACAAAAAATTTCACTTCTAATATTTGTGTTCATGTTGATATTTTGTGCTTTGATTTTTTTTCACTTCAAGATATCTCCACTTCAAAATTTATTGGAATTTGTAACCAGTTTTGGACAATTTAACTTTCTGCGTAATGGCTTGGGGCATAGTCCTATCAGATTAGGTGAAACCTATTTTTACGAACGTTTTTTAATGCTAATGTATCGTCCATTATTTTTTGATGCAAAAGGCTACACACAGAATTTAGCGTCCATGGAAAATCTAATACTTCTCATTTACACTGTTTTTATATTAGGTTTTTATATTATTAGAGCAAAACGGAAAAATAATTTATTCATAACGCTTGGAGTAGCTATTTGGATTATTATATCAGTATACATATATAATTTGGGATTAGCTAATAGAATGAAAGTAATGATTTTACCATTTATTTTCATTGGGGTAATCTTGTATTCTAAATCTTCCAAACCAGTGCAGTAGTATTATATAATTTTTTAATTATTAAGATAATAGTTGTAATTTTGAAAAAAAATATTGATGTGCGGTATTAATGGACTTATTTTAAAAGATATAAATTCTGATTCAGCGATAAAGAAGCTGGAAATAATGAATCAAAGAATTTTTCATCGTGGACCAGATGAAGATGGGTTCTTTGTAGAGCAAAAAGAGCAAAATGTTATAGGGTTTGCTATGCGTAGGCTTTCTATTATTGACTTGTCTAGTGGTAAGCAACCTATTTTTTCAGAGGATGGAACTAAGGTTATCGTTTTTAATGGTGAAATTTATAATTATCAAAGTTTAAGAAAGCAGCTTTTATCCGTAGGAAAAACCTTTAAAACCAATTCTGACACCGAAGTTATACTAAGGTTATATGAAGTTTATGGGAAAGAGGCATTCAAAATGTTAGACGGAATGTTTGCTTTCTCTATTTATGATAAGTCTATTAATAAAGTATTTATAGCAAGGGACTTCTTTGGGGAGAAACCCCTATATTATCAGAATTCAAAGGGAGGACTTATTTGGTGTTCGGAGTTAAAATCTTTAATGTCGGTTTCAGAAGAAGAACGAGTTATTTCTAAAGAAGGATTAAATCTTTACTTTCAGTTGACTTATATACCCGCACCTTTTACAATTTATGAGGGAGTCTATAAGTTAGAACCCAATCACTTTATAGAGTATGATTTGGTTGCGAATGAATTTAGATTAGAAAAAATACATATTGAAGGTAAATTTGATAAGAGAGAGATTTCATTTGATGATGCTAAGAAGGAATTGAGGGATTTGGTAAAGGAAAGTGTTCTTTCTAGAAGTATTTCTGATGTTCCCATAGGTACTTTTTTGTCTGGTGGAGTAGATTCTTCTATTGTAACGGTTTGTTTAGCTGAAGAAATGGGGCAAAAGATTAATACTTTTTCTATTGGCTATGATAAAAAATCGTTTGACGAGTCGGATAAATCAAAAATTGTAGCTAAGCAGATAGGCTCTACACATCATCAATTTATACTTAAAGAACAAGATTTAGAAGACGAAATAACTTCTGTACTACAGAATTTTGACGAGCCGTTTGCTGACTCTTCTGCATTGCCTAGTTTTTTTGTGGCAAAAAAAACTAGTGAATATGTAAAAGTAGCTCTGACAGGAGATGGAGGAGATGAAGTCTTTGGAGGATATAACAAATATCTTATAGGAAAAATAAATGAAAGATATACGCAAATAGTGCCAAAGGCTTTGCATTGTACGATAAAAAAAGTGTCAGACTTTTTAACTAAACAAAAAGAGGATCAGCGGGGATTGAAATTTAAAGTGCGAAAAGCAGTTAATGCCATTGACTACGGGGGAGAGTTTTACTATAATATGGTTAAGTTAGGTTTTCAAGAGCCTGAACTATCACGTTTTCTTAGGAAAGAATGGTTAGTAAAAGATGCTTTGAGTCTTTACAAAGAGAGAATACCTAATCCTAAAACACTTAACGATTTTCGTAATGTGGATAGAATGATAAGTTTGGAAGGAGATATGATTGTAAAAGTGGATCGGACAAGTATGTTGACTTCGTTGGAATGTAGGGCGCCCTTTTTAAATAAAAAACTTTGGGATTATTCTCACACTCTTCCAGAGCATTATTTGCTTAATGGGAATAATAAAAAGTATATACTAAAGAAGGCTTTTGAGGATAAATTTCCAGAAGGTTTTTTAGAGAAATCAAAGAAAGGTTTTGGAGTACCTGTTGGGGATTGGTTAAAATCTACACTTAAAGAGGAATTAATGTCTTACGTAGTAACAGAAAAATTGGAGAAACAAGGTCTTTTTAATGTTCTAGAAATCCAAAAATTGGTTTACAATCATTTAAATGAAATAGAAGATAATACATTCCGTGTTTGGACGCTTTACTGCTTTCAGAAGTGGTATTTTAATATGCATTTAGAGTAAATTAAGTATGCAGAAAAGAAAATTATTTAGAGTAACCACAGTTCCTATTTCTCTTTATGCTTTGCTGAGAGGACAACTGAGGTATATGTCTGACCATTTTGATGTTTGGGGTATTTCATCTTTCGGAAAAGAACTTCAGTTGGTAGAGGAGGAAGAGGAAGTATGTGTTTCCGCAGTTGAGATGTCAAGAAAAATAACGCCTTTTCAAGATTTAAAATCACTTTGGAAAATGTGGCTCTTGTTTAGGAGAGAGAAGCCTTGTATCGTTCATACACATACACCAAAAGCAGGGTTGATTGGGATGTTGGCATCTAAATTAGCAGGAGTTCCTATTCGTTTACATACAGTGGCGGGTCTACCTCTGATGGAAACCAAAGGAGGTAAGCGTAAATTATTGGATTTTGTAGAAAAATTGACTTATGCTTGTGCTACCAAAGTGTATCCGAATTCTAAGGGGTTGTATGATTTTATTGTGGAGCAAAAATATACTTCAATAGATAAATTGAGTATTATAGCGAATGGTTCTTCAAACGGTATCAATACCACTCATTTTTCTCCCAAACAAATAAGTGAGGAATTGAAAAAGCAATTAAGGAAAGAACTGGATATTAAAGATACTGATTTTGTTTACATTTTTGTAGGTAGATTAGTTGGTGATAAAGGGATTAATGAGTTAATAAAAGCTTTTAAACAAATACAGAAACAAAATATTAAATTACTTTTAGTAGGAGCAGAAGAAAGAGACTTAGATCCTTTAAAAACTGAGACTATTCAAGAAATTGAAAGGAATAAGAATATTATAGCTGTTGGATTTCAAAAAGATGTAAGGCCTTACTTTGCTATTGCTGATGCTCTTGTGTTTCCAAGTTATCGGGAAGGCTTTCCTAATGTAGTTATGCAGGCAGGAGCTATGGGACTTCCAAGCATTGTGTCAAACATTAATGGATGCAATGAAATTATAGAGAATAACAAAAATGGGTTAATTGTTCCATCGAAAGATGTAGAAAGTCTTCGAAAGGCTATGCAAATCATTATAGATGATGATAATTTGTATTTACGGTTAAAAGAAAATAGTAGAGAAATGATTGTAAGCTGTTATCAGCGTGAGTTTGTATGGGAAGAATTATTAAAAGAGTATAATAAGCTAATTAGAGAGAATGTATAGAGATTTTTTTAAACCTATTATGGATTTCACTTTGGCTCTTGTTGGTTTCTTGCTATTAAGTCCTGTTTTTATTTTAGTTACAATAGGTTTGTTTTTTGCAAACCAAGGGAAGCCTTTCTTTTTTCAGAAAAGACCTGGGAAAAATGAACGTATTTTTAGTATCATTAAGTTCAAAACAATGAATGATAAAAAAGATGCTAATGGTAATTTATTGTCTGATGCAGAACGCTTAACAGCAATAGGTAAATTCGTTAGAAAAACATCGTTAGATGAAATTCCGCAACTATTAAATGTAATTAAGGGAGATATGAGCTTAGTTGGTCCAAGACCTCTACTACCACAGTATTTGCCATTATATAATGAGGAACAGAAAAAAAGACATAATGTGCGTCCTGGCATTACAGGTTGGGCTCAAGTCAACGGCAGAAACGCTATCTCGTGGCAGCAAAAATTTGAATACGATGTTTGGTATGTAGAAAATATCTCACTATCTTTGGATATCAAAATTTTATTATTAACGGTAAAGAAAGTCTTTGTCTCCGAGGGGATTTCCCAAGAAGGACAGGCAACTATAGAGCCATTTAAAGGGAATGAATAGTTATGAAAAAAATAGCAATTATTGGAGCAGGAGGTTTTGGGCAAGAGGTATTTTGCATCTGGAAAGATTTGTTGATTACACAGCAGCAAACTTTTGAATTTATAGGTTTTTTTGATGATGATACACTGGTTAAAAGCAATGCCTATGGTAAGGTATTAGGAAAAGTGGAGGGCTTGAACAATATTGATTATTCCATAGAAGTCGCTATTGCCGTTGGGAAACCCATACACCTAAGTACGATAAGTACATTATTAAATAACAATAATATTTCTTTCCCTAATATCATACATCCCACAGCGGTATTTTATGACAAAGAAAATTTAGTTTTGGGAAAAGGAAATATTTTTGCTCCCAATACTATGCTAAGTTGTAATGTAACCATAGGTAATTTTAATATTTTTAATACTAGGGTTACCATAGGGCATGATAGCAAGGTAGGAGACTTTAATGTATTGAGTCCCAATGCGCAAATATCAGGAGGGGTGGAAATAGGTAATCTCAATTATTTAGGTTTTAATTGTGGGGTTATTCAACAAAAAAAGATAGGAAACAATAACATATTAGGTGCAGGGAGCATATTACTTAGAAGTATTAAAAGCGATTCCACTTATATTGGAAACCCTGCTATAAGAGTTAATTTTTAAAATAAAATACAATGAATGAACAAACTTTTTTAGAGCATTTTGCTTCTATATTCGATGAAGTTGAATTGGAAGAAATAACCATGGATACCGAATTCAAAAATTTTGAAGAGTGGAGTTCCCTTACTGCTTTGGGATTACTTGCTGTAATGGAAGAAGAATATGAGGTAACTCTTACACATAACGATATCAAAGGGGCTACTCTGGTACGCGATATTTATGAAATAGTAAAAGATAAAACCGAATAATAATGGCATTTTTACAAATTCCTAATGTACATATCAAGGGTATCGCAGCTTGTGTGCCTAAAAAAGTCGTAAAAAATGAAAGCCTTACAAATATTTTTCCTCAGGAAGAGTTAGAGAAAATTATTAACTCCGTTGGTATTAAAGAACGAAGAATCGCTGATGCTAGTATAACGGCATCTGATTTGTGCATGAAGGCTGCTGAAAAACTATTTGCCGATTTGGAAATAGATAGAGAAAGTATAGATGTGTTGATATTTATGTCTCAAACCAGCGATTATAAAATTCCTGCCACAGCACCGATATTGCAACAAAAATTAGGACTTAGTAAAGATTGTGCTTGTTTTGATGTTACTTTGGCTTGTAGTGGCTATGTATACGCTTTAACAACGGCTTTTACTTACCTTAATCTACCTAATGTGCGTAGAGTGTTGCTTTTAGATGGCGAAACATTTTCTAAAATAGTAAATCCTAAAGATAAAACCAATGCGTTGCTTTACGGAGATGCAGGTACGGCTACTTTGTTAGAAAAGAAAGAGGGAGAACATTTTTCTAGTTTACTAAAAACCGACGGATCAGGTTGGGATGCTGTTATGATAAAAGCGGGAGGATGTAGAGTGCCTACCACGCATCAGTCTTTTCAAGAATATGAAAGAGAGGACGGTAGTTTGGGTGATGATACTCAGATATATATGAATGGAATCGATGTATTCAATTTTACTATGAAAGTAGTTCCTAAAAGCATTAAAGAAATCACGGAAAAATGCGAAATAGCATTGGAGGATATTGATAAAATCATATTTCATCAAGCCAATAAATTTATGACGGATTTCTTTACTAAGAAATTGAAGTATCGTTCAGATAATGTTCCATATAGTTTAGATAAATTTGGAAATACAAGCTCTGCTACCATACCGCTTACCATTGTTAGTGAACTAAAAAATTGGCAAAGCGAGAGAAAAAGAGTGTTAATTAGTGGATTTGGTGCTGGATTATCTTGGGGAGCTGCTATTTTAAACTTAGATGGGACACATATTTCGGATTTACAAGAAATCTAAAAAAACACTGAACAATGAAACTACATCATTACGGTTTTGCAACCAAGTCTATAGATAAAAGCCTAAAAGAATTTGAAAAAATAGGCTACACAGCGACTAGTGAAAAAATTATAGATCCCATACAAGGGGTAGAGCTTTTGTTCATCGGTAATGATACGAGTCATTTAATAGAGCTGGTATCTCCATTGCATTGGACAAAAACGATAAGCCCAGTAACGAAAATATTACAAAAAAATGGAGCTTCCCTCTATCACATTTGTTATGAGGTAGAGGATTTAGATGTTACAATAGAGGATTTCAAAAAAAAGAAATTTTTGTTAGTGTTAGCCCCAACGCCTGCAGTAGCATTTAACAATAGAAGAATTAGTTTTATGTACAATACACATTTAGGTTTAATAGAATTTTTAGAAAAATAATAATGTCAAAATATATATATAGAAACTATACGATAGAGTATCTATTTGATGCTCAAGATGTTTTTAGTGGGTATGGAGATGTTAGTAAACCTACACAAGGGCATAGCGATTATATAATCTTTTATCAGATAAATCCTTCACTGTCTCCAGAGGAGCAAATTAACGAAATAGAGGATATAAAGTCTAAAATTAATTTTATTCTACATTCGGGACTCACAGGTAGGGTCATAATCTTTACTCTGTATCGAGATACCAATCGAGATTGGAATATCAAAACACCCGAACTTTTGAATGCAATAGATTCTTTTAATATACAGTTTTTGCAAGAAAAATCGGCTCAATATGGTCATGTGAAGATATTGGATATCAATCGCTTTTTACAAGAACAAAAACTGCCTATTATAGAATGGCGTTTCTTTTTTACCTCTCAAATGCCTTACAATCCCAAATTTTCCAAGGCATTTAAGGATTGGTTTTATAAACAAACTCATGCGTTGGATTTGAAGAGAAAAAAATGTATTGTTTTGGATTGTGATAATACCTTGTGGGGAGGGGTTGTGGGCGAAGAAGGTCCTTTTGGTATTAAATTGGGTATGGATTATCCAGGAATTTGTTTTCAAAGCTTTCAGAAACTGCTTTTAAAGCTTTCGGAGAAAGGAGTGATATTGGCTGTTTGTAGCAAAAATAACTTAAAAGATGTACAAGAGGTTTGGGACAAAAATCCTAATCATTTGATTAATAGTAATGTGCTTTCGGCGTATCGAATTAATTGGCAGGATAAGGCATCGAATATTAAATCCATAGCCGAAGAGTTGAATATTGGCACGGATAGTTTTGTTTTTATAGACGATAATCCTGTAGAAAGAGGATTGGTAAAGGAGTTTTTGCCAGAGGTGGCGGTGCCTGATTTTCCGGATAAACCTTATGAGTTGGTTAACTTTTTTTGGCAGGTATACCACGATTATTTTATGGCATATGAGTTTTCTGCGGAGGATATGAAGAAAACAGAACAGTATAAACAAAATTTCTTCCGCAACGAAAGTAAGAAAGCCTTTGATGATATGGACGACTATTTGTCGAGTTTGGGCATGGAGATAGACATTATTCAAGCCAATGAAAGTAATATTTCCAGAATTGCTCAAATGACACAAAAAACCAATCAGTTCAATCTTACAACCAGAAGATACACACAAGAGCAGTTACAATATATGTTATCGCAGGGAGCATCTATCTATTGTGCCCATGTAAAGGATAAATTTGGAGATAATGGTATTACCATTGCTGCGATTATTACAGAAAAAGAGCAGTGTTTACATCTAGATTCGTATCTTTTGAGTTGTAGAATATTAGGTCGAGAGATAGAAAAAACGGTACTTTTGGCATTGATTGATAAAATTAAAAAAGAAAAACAGCTTAGCAATATTACGGCAGAGTTTATCCCAACTAAAAAAAATGCAATGGCAACTAATTTTTTAGAAAAAGTAGGATTTACTCTAATAGAAACGACGACTGACGGTGTTAAAAAGTATCGCTTAGAGCATTCTGAAAAATTACAAATGAAAGATTATTACAAAATAACATTTAAATAGAAAGCCTTATGAAAGAGAAAATAATTAAAATAATGGCAGAAGTTTTTGAGATGGATGAGAATAGCTTTCCACAAGAAATTTCACAAGAAACGGTAGAAAATTGGGATTCGCTCCGTCATCTTAACCTTATTGTAGAGATAGAAGAGTCTTTTGATGTATCTTTTGAGCCAGAAGAAATTTCCGAAATGATTACTATGGACAAGATTTTGGAAATGCTTCAAAAACAGGGAAAACAATAAATAATTGATGAAACTAAAAAAGATTTTAATTGTTGGTGCCTCTTCAGGTATCGGGAAGGCAACTGCCATCACGTTAGCTAGTCAAGGTTTTCAACTTGTTTTGATGTCTCGTAATGTTGAAAAATTAACAGAGGTATCCCAACAATGTAGTGGAGACGGGCATCAAGTATTTTCAGTAGATGTTACAGATGAAGAAGCCTTGTATAACGCTATAGCAGAAAGTCTTCAAGATGGTATTCCATACGATGGTTTTGTGTATTCTGCGGGCATGGAAGCCACGATTCCCTCTAAGCTGATTAAAAAGGAATACTTAGAAAGAGTATTGTCCGTAAATAGCATACCAGCAGTGTTAATTTCTAAATGTTTGCTGAAGAAAAATTACCTTTCTTCCCAGGGGGCAAGTTTTGTGTTGGTTAGTTCGGTAATGGGACATTTGGGACAAACGGCAAAAACAGCCTATTGTATGTCCAAACATGCTCTTTCAGGGATTTCAAAGGCGTTATCCCTAGAGTTGGCTCCTAAGAACATACGAGTAAACTGTGTGCTTCCCGGAATGGTAAAAACCGATATGTCTATAAAAATACTAGAAAGTATCAGCCAAGAAAATATACAAAAGATAGAAAGTATGCATCCTTTGGGATTGGGACAGCCAGAAGATGTTGCCAATACCATTAAATTTTTACTTTCAGAGGATTCTAAGTGGATAACTGGAGTAGATATCCCCGTAGATGGTGGATATAGTGCACAATAAAGTGAAACTTTGCGAAGCAAAAAAAATAGATTTGATACCATGAACACAAAAATATGGTTATCCTCTCCACACATGGGAGGAAATGAACAAAAATATATCAATGAGGCATTTGCTGAGAATTGGGTAGCCCCATTAGGTCCTAATGTTAATCAATTTGAAGAAAGTATTAAAACCTATTTGGGACAAAGTGTAGATGTGGCAGCCCTCAGTGCGGGCACCGCTGCATTACATTTAGCTTTGATTATTTTAGGGGTTAAAATGGGAGATGAGGTCATTTGTCAGAGTATGACTTTTTCGGCATCGGCAAATCCTATTGCTTATCAAGGAGCTACACCTGTGTTTATTGATAGCGAAAAAGAGACTTGGAATATGTGTCCATTAGCTTTAGAAGATGCTATTAAGGAGAGATTGTCCAAAGGTAAAAAGCCGAAAGCCATTATCGTTGTCCACCTTTACGGAATGCCAGCAAAAATGGATGAACTGATGGCAGTTGCTTCTAAATATGAAATTCCCATCATTGAAGATGCGGCAGAGGCTTTAGGAAGCAGCTATAAAGGACAGAAATGCGGTACTTTCGGGGAAATGAGTATTTTGAGTTTCAATGGTAATAAAATTATTACGACTTCAGGAGGTGGAGCCTTGCTCTGTCAGACCTCTGCACAGAAAGAAAAAGCGGTGTTTTTATCTACTCAGGCAAGGGATAACGCACCACATTACCAGCATTCTGAAATTGGGTATAATTATAGAATGAGCAACATTTGTGCAGGGATAGGCTGTGGACAAATGGAGGTTTTAGATGAAAGGATTTCTCAGCGTAGAGCCAATCATCAGTTTTATATTGATTTGTTCAAAAATATAGAGGGTGTAGAGGTGTTTACCGAGCCATCGGAGGATTATTTTTCCAACCATTGGTTATCAGCTATTGTGATAGACCCTCAGAAAGCAGGATTTTCAAGGGAAGATTTGCGTTTGAAATTTTTGGAGGATAATATCGAATCTCGTCCATTATGGAAGCCAATGCATTTGCAGCCTGTTTTTGCTGATACTCCATATTATGGGGGGCAAGTAGCACAGCAGTTGTTTGAAAACGGATTATGTTTGCCTTCGGGGTCTAATTTAACCGATGCGGATAGACAGAGAATATCAGAAGTAGTTTATAAACTGAAAAGTTAGGGCGTATCCCTCTCCAATGCTATTGCCAGCCGCTAGGGTCGGGCTATCGTTCATACGCCTCGGTCATTGCCGCTCCGCGACGTCTTCCCTTCGGGGGATTCACTCTATCCCTTACGCGGATACGATGTTTAAAGAAAAATGAGTATTATGAAAGGAGAACAACACGCCTATCTGAAAATAAAATATACACTCGCTAGAATCTTAGCGGGTGTTATTATTGTTGTTATATTTCCTTTACTTTTGTTTTTGTTAATATTGGTATCTGTAGATACATTTTCCTGCGGAATTTTTGTACAAGATAGGGTGGGGCAGTATGGTAAGATATTTAGAATATATAAGTTCAAAACCATTCGTACGGTTTCTCGTGAAATATCAAATGTAGGAGCTTTTTTGCGAAAAACTAAATTAGACGAATTACCTCAATTGTTCAATATTTTAAAGGGTGAAATGAGTTTCATCGGACCTCGTCCAGATGTGTCGGGCTATTATGACGGTCTCAAGGGAGAAGATAGAAAAGTATTGATTTTAAAACCAGGACTTTTATCAGAAGCGAGTTTAGAATACAGAAACGAAGAGTACCTCCTGAATCAAAAGGAAGACTCATTGAAATATAATGATGAAGTTATTTTTCCACATAAAGTCAAACTAAATTTAGAATATCTAGAGAAATTATCCTTTAAAGAAGACCTAAGACTGTTGCTAAAAGCCTGTAATATTTTTTTCAATAGATAAAAAACTTTACTTTTGTACAGCATATTCAAATTATGAAGATTAAAGAAACGCCACTAAAGGATTGTTACATCATAGAGCCTACTATTTTTGAAGACGAAAGAGGTTACTTTTACGAGAAGTTTAACGAGAAAAAATTTGAGGACCTTACGGGAATGAATGGGCATTTTGTTCAAGATAATATTTCTAAATCGTCTTATGGGGTTCTTAGAGGGTTGCACCTACAGAAAGGAGAGCATGCCCAAGCGAAACTCGTATCTTGCTTAGAGGGGAAGGTTTGGGATGTGGCGGTGGATTTAAGAGAAGATTCGCCTTCGTTTGGGAAATGGTATGGAGTGGAATTAACGGCAGAAAATAAGTTACAGTTTTATGTGCCGAGAGGCTTTGCTCACGGCTTTGCGGTGTTGAGTGAAATGGCAGTTTTTGCCTATAAATGTGATAATTTTTACAATAAGGAGTCTGAAGGCGGAATCCTTTGGAACGATGCGGATTTAGCTATAGATTGGAAGTTGGATGAGACAGATGTTATTCTTTCCGAAAAAGATAAAGTACAGTTGCCATTTTCTAAAAAGAATTTTTAAAAAATAAATGATGAAATCAATTATAATAACAGGCGGAGCAGGTTTTATTGGCTCTCATGTGGTAAGAGCGTTTGTGAAAAACTTGCCTAATACCAAAATAATCAATTTAGATGCTCTGACTTATGCGGGGAATTTAGAGAATTTAAAAGATATTGAAAACGAACCCAACTATACTTTTGAAAGGGCAGATATTACCAAAGTAGAAGAGTTAAGAAAGGTATTTGAAAAACATCAGCCTGATGCGGTGGTGCATTTGGCGGCGGAGAGTCATGTGGATAGAAGTATTACCGACCCTAACGCTTTCATCAATACCAATGTGATGGGGACGGCTAATTTATTAAATCTTTGCCGTGAATTTTGGACGCTTAATCCAGAGCATACGCACGGGAATTTCCCAGATGAGCCTAGGCAAAACTTATTTTATCATGTTTCTACTGATGAAGTTTATGGGGCTTTAGGCGAGACGGGATTCTTCACCGAAGAAACGCCTTACGATCCAAAATCACCTTATTCGGCGAGTAAAGCGGCTTCCGACCACTTGGTAAGAGCGTATGGGAACACTTACGGAATGCCTTTTATCGTGTCTAATTGTTCTAACAATTATGGCCCGAATCATTTTCCTGAGAAATTAATTCCGCTTTGTATTTCTAACATTATCAACGAGAAACCGCTACCTATTTATGGCGACGGTAAATATACAAGAGATTGGTTGTTCGTGGTGGATCATGCGAGAGCGATTTTCCAAATTTTCCACGAGGCTAAAACAGGCGAAACTTACAATATTGGCGGTTGGAACGAATGGCAAAATATTGATTTAATTAAAGAGCTTATCAAACAGATGGATGCCAAGTTAGGTCGTCCAGAGGGATATTCCGAAAAACTGATTACTTTTGTGAAAGACCGTCCTGGACATGATAAACGCTATGCGATAGATGCTACGAAGCTTAATAAAGATTTAGGTTGGAAACCAAGCGTTACTTTTGAAGAAGGTTTGGCTGAGACTATCGAATGGTTTTTGAATAATCAAGATTGGTTGGAAAATGTAACCAGCGGAGCTTATCAAGAATATTACAAAGCGCAGTATAAAAATTAAAACTATGAAAGGAATTATACTTGCAGGGGGGTCAGGTACAAGACTTTACCCATTAACCATTGCGGTGAGCAAACAGCTAATGCCTGTTTATGATAAACCAATGATTTACTATCCGCTTTCTACTTTGTTGTTGGCGGGGATTAGAGAAATCCTTATCATTACGACACCTCACGACCAAGAGGGCTTTAAAAAACTCTTGGGTGATGGCTCACAAATTGGTTGTAGAATAGAATATAAAGTACAGCCCAGCCCAGACGGATTGGCACAAGCCTTTATTTTAGGAGAGGAATTCATCGGTGATGATTCGGTGGCGTTGGTATTGGGCGATAATATTTTCTATGGTACGGGTTTGCCGCAGTTGCTAAATAGTAAGACTGAAATCAAAGGAGGTTGTGTGTTTGCTTATCAAGTTTCTGATCCAGAAAGATATGGGGTGGTGGAGTTTGATTCTGATAACAAAGCGATTTCCATTGAGGAGAAACCTGAGAATCCAAAATCGAATTATGCGGTTCCAGGACTGTACTTCTACGATAATCAGGTGGTAGAATTTGCTAAAAATTTAAAGCCTTCACCAAGAGGCGAATTAGAAATTACGGACATCAATAAAATTTACTTAGAAAGAGGCGAGTTAGAAGTTGGAGTAATGAGCCGAGGAACAGCATGGTTAGATACAGGAACATTTGATTCTTTACATGAGGCTTCGGAGTTTGTGAAAGTTTTAGAAAAGCGTCAAGGTTTCAAAATTTCTTGTATTGAAGAAATTGCCTATAAAAAAGGCTTCATCAATAAAGAGCAACTTCTAAAATCAGCGGATAAATACGGTAAAAGTGGTTATGGAGAATATTTAAGAAGAATTTTGTAACAATTTCTTAGACAAATAAATATCAATAGGGTACATCTTTATGAGGTGTACCTTTTTATTTGTGTAAAAATCCCTAAATTTGCAGGCTTTTAATCCATTAATGTTATGAGAACTAAATCCACAGGAAAGAAAAAAATCAATGTAGTAACGCTAGGGTGTTCAAAAAATTTGTACGACTCGGAGGTGCTTATGGGGCAACTTAAAGCCAACGGAAAAGAAGTGGTGCATGAGCAAGAGCGTGGAGATATTGTGGTAATTAACACTTGTGGATTTATAGATAATGCGAAAGAAGAATCTATCAATACAATATTAGATTATGTAGAGGCGAAGAACAGAGGCGAAGTAGAGCAAGTTTTTGTAACAGGTTGTCTTTCGGAGCGATATAAGCCAGATTTATTGAAGGAAATTCCTGATGTAGACCAATATTTTGGGACGAGGGATTTACCTATTTTACTCAAACATTTAGGAGCAGATTATAAGCACGAATTAGTAGGAGAAAGATTGACGACGACTCCTAAGCATTATGCTTACCTTAAAATATCAGAGGGCTGTGATAGACCGTGTTCGTTCTGTGCTATTCCGTTGATGAGAGGAGGACATGTTTCTACACCGATAGAAAAATTGGTAGAAGAAGCGAAAAAATTAGCTAAAAAAGGAACTAAAGAGCTCATTTTGATTGCACAAGATTTAACTTATTATGGTTTAGATATTTATAAGAAAAGAGCTCTAGGAGACCTTTTAAAAGAGTTGGTAAAAGTAGATGGTATTGAGTGGATAAGACTACATTATGCTTTCCCTACGGGATTTCCAGAGGAGGTATTGGATATTATCAGAGAAGAGTCTAAAGTATGTAATTATATTGATATTCCGTTGCAGCATATCAATACTGATTTGCTAAAGTCTATGAAAAGAGGGACAACGCATGAAAAAACCAATGCTCTTTTAAATAAGTTTAGAGAGAAAGTGCCAAATATGGCGGTGCGTACCACTCTTATTGTAGGCTACCCAGGAGAGACGGAAGAGCGTTTCCAAGAATTGAAAAACTGGGTAAAAGAGCAAAGATTTGATAGGTTAGGTTGTTTTACTTATTCTCACGAAGAAAATACTACGGCGTATCAGTTAGAAGATGATGTGCCTCAGGAGGTTAAAGAAGCTAGAGAGGAAGAAATAATGGCGTTACAATCTCAAATTTCTTGGGAGAAAAATCAAGAGAAAGTAGGGCAGGTATTCCGTTGTATTTTTGATAGAAAAGAAGGTAATTACTTTGTAGGGAGAACCGAGTTTGACTCTCCCGATGTAGATAATACTGTATTGGTGTCGGCAGAAAATACCTATATCTCTATCGGCGAGTTTGCTAATGTTCGTATCACTTCCGCAGAGGAATATGACTTATACGGAGAGTTGGTTTAATCGTATTTGATTATTTCTGTACTCTTTCATAAGTTTGAAAGCAAAAATTATAAGGGTTTTGTTCATCTTTTTCGTGGCAAATTTCATCAGTTTTTAGCCATTCTTTTGAGTTGATTTTTGGGAAAAAGGTATCTGCTTCTAGGGTAGTATCTACTAAAGTTACTTCCAGTCGGTCAGCTTGGTCTATGGTCTGCTCATAAATGCTACCGCCACCAATGATGAAAATATTTTCGTCTATTTTCTTGGCAAATTTAATGGCTTCCTTTAAAGTACCAACAATTAGAATACCTTCCTCAAACCAATCATTTTTTTGACTAACCACAATATTGGTTCTGTTGGGTAGAGGTTTTCCGATGCTTTCATAGGTTTTTCGCCCCATAATTATAGGGTGCCCTGAGGTTAAATTTTTAAAGTGTTTCAAATCTTTAGGTAAATGCCAAAGAAGCTGATTATTAACCCCTATTTCGTTATTTTTACCCATTGCTACAATGATGGTGGTCATTTTTATACTATTTTTTGACAAATTTAGCATATAATTTGTATATTCGGTGCAGATTTAATTTTAATTTAAAAAAATGAAACTATGAATAATAAAGGATGTATGAGTGCTAGTACTATTTTTATAGCACTGGGAGTTATTTTGGTAGGGCTTTTCTTTTGGGGAAAGTCAGGTTATAATACTTTCGTAGAGAAAGACCAAGAAGTAAATTCTAAATGGTCTAATGTAGAAACGGTTTACCAGAAAAGAGCTAATTTAATCCCTAACTTGGAAAGAACAGTAAAATCTTACGCTCAGTTTGAAAAAGAAACTCTAACAGGAGTAATTGAGGCTCGTTCTAAAGCTACTTCGGTAACTATAGACCCTACTAATATGACGGAAGCTGATTTAGCAAGATTTCAGTCGGCACAAGGGGAATTGAGCGGAGCGTTGAGTCGTCTAATGGCTGTGGTAGAGCAGTATCCTAATTTGAAGGCAGACCAACAATATATTAATTTTCAAAGAGAATATATAGCAATAGAGAACAGTATTAGAGCAGAAACGGTTTATTTTAATGATGCAGTAAAAGATTACAATAATACTATTAAGAAATTTCCTAATAACATTCTGGCTAATTTTACTAACTTTAGAGATAAACCTTATTTCCGCTCCGAAGTAGGGGCAGAAAAAGCTCCAGAAGTTTTCAAATAATGGTTAAAGATTATCTTACAGAAGAACAACAGGCTTCCCTTGTGGAAGCCATTAAAGTAGCTGAAAGTTTTTCTACAGGAGAAATTAGAGTTCATATAGATACTCAGTCAGAACATCATCACGCTAAGAGAGCTTTTGAGGTATTTCAGTCGTTGGGTATGCAAGATACTAAACACAGAAATGCGGTTTTATTTCACATTAACTTTGATAATAAATACCTTACGATTATAGGTGATGAGGGGATTCATAAAAAGGTTAAACAAGAGTTTTGGGACAGATTGCACGATGAAATTACCGCCTCATTTGCTCAAGGGTTATATTATTCAGGGTTGAAGGAAGCTATTTTAAAGGCAGGTCAAGAACTCAAAAAATATTTTCCTATAGAAGAACAAAATCATAACGAATTACCGAATGAGATTACATTCTCTTAAAATATTTTTACTTCTATCTTTTATTTGGTTTGGAAATCTTGTAGCTCAGTATCAAATTCCTAAAAAGCCAAGTGTACTTTATCCAGTTTACGATGAGGTAGGCTTACTTTCTGTACAAGAGAAGCAACAGCTTAACCAAAAACTGATAGCCTTTGCGGATTCTACTTCTACCGAGATAATGGTCATTATTATCCCAACAACTAAGGGCGAAGATATTAACTATGTGGCTACAATGTTTGGGCAACAGTGGGAAATAGGTCAAAAAAAGGTAGATAATGGGGTAGTTTTTCTTATAGCTACGGAAGATAAGAAAGTGTCTATACAGCAGGGGCGTGCAGTGGAGCAATATCTTACAGCTTCCACAGCGGGACAAATTATAGATTATCTTGTAGTACCTCGTTTTAAAAGAGGTGCTTGGTATGAAGGTATAGATTACGGAACAACTGCGATTATAGAAGCTGTACAAGGTAAATTTAAACCTATTCCGAAGCCTGAAGGAAATAGCGGATTAGCGGCAGGTATCATTATTTTTATTATAATAGTATTTATTTTACTGATGTTTTCAGGACATGATTCTAATGGGAGAGGTGGTTACGATGATGAAGATGTAATTATTACAAGACGAGGAAGACGCTCTTATTCTGGAGGATTCTTTCCTTTTCCAGGGGGAGGTTTTGGAGGAGGCTCTAGTAGTGGAGGAGGTTTCGGCGGTTTTGGCGGCGGTGGTAGCTTTGGCGGTGGAGGAGCCAGTGGTGGTTGGTAATCTCAACTATAATAGGATTTTCATAACGGAGTTTATTTTAAATTCAAAGGAGACTAGAGGTGTTTTGTTTTCAGTGTAACATTTTTTAGTATCTTTGAAGTTAGAACAAATTATCGTTATGAAATTTAATAAAAACTATTGGTTAGCCCTATTAGTAGTGGGGTTGTTACCTGCTCAAAAACAAAAGTTTACAATGAGTGAAGCTGTTAATGGGCTTCGTTCTAATTTGGCAATTAAGAATTTACCTCAATTACAGTGGGCAAAAGATGGTTCAGCGTATATTCATTCGGTTAAGAATGCCTATATGGTTACAGAGTACCCTTCAATGAAATCGGATACTTTAATTTCTCTTTACCAAATCAACCAAAATTTAACAGGAGGTAGAAAATTATTTGGTTTTCCTAATCTCAATTTCATCAATAATAATACAGCTTATTTTTCTCAGGACAACACCCATTATTTGTTGGAGAAAAAAAGTAATGGTTGGAATATTAAAGAATGGGAGCGTTTGCCAGAGGAAGCGGATAATATCACACTGTTATCGGATAATTCCACTTTTGTTTATACGGTTAAAAATAACCTTTATTGGCAAAAAAATGGACAAGCATTTGCAATCACCGATGAAAAGAACGAAAATATCATTAGTGGACAATCGGTTCACCGTAACGAGTTTGGGATAGATGGAGGTATTTTCTCTGCTCCTGATAATTCTATGATTGCATTTTACAGAATGGACCAAACGATGGTGAATGATTATCCTGTGATAGATTGGTCGGTTACGCCTGCAAAAAATCATAATATTAAATATCCTATGGCTGGCGGTACTTCTCACCAAGTGAGTTTAGGTGTTTATGATATAAAATCTAAAAGCACTCATTTTCTAAATATAGAAGGAGATAAAGAGCAATATTTAACGGCAGTTTCGTGGAGCCCAGATGCTAAATATATTTTTGTAGGTGTTCTCAATAGAGACCAAAATCACCTCAAAATGAACCAATATGACGCTAAAACAGGAGCGTTTATCAAAACTCTTTTTGAAGAAAAAAGTGATAAATATGTGGAGCCACAGCACTCGTTGGTATTCTTCCCTAATTCTAATACAGATTTTCTTTGGCAGAGCCAAAGAACGGGATATAATCATTTGTTTCACTATCATTTGACTAAAGGTTTGGTTGGTCAAATTACAGAAGGCGATTGGTTAGTGAGTGATATTCTAGGGTTTAATGCTAAGAAAAATGAAATTTATATAGAAGCAACTAAAGAAACCCCTTTAGAAAAACACTTGTATAAGGTTAATTGGCACAATAAGAAAATGGTGCGTCTTTCCAAGTCGGCGGGTGTTCATAGGGGATTGCTTAATCAATCTGGAACCGCTTTGTTAGATAGCTATTCTAACGCAACTACGCCAAGAAAAATAGAGGTCATCAATACCAATACAATGGTGTCTAGTACTTTGTTGTCTGCGGATAATACTTTGGAGGGATACCTTCGTCCAGAGGTTAAAAATGTAACTTTAAAAGCAGATGATGGTACGCCTCTTTATGGAAAGCTGATTTTGCCGACTTCATTTAATCCAAACAAAAAGTATCCTGTTATTGTTTATTTATATAATGGTCCACACCTTCAATTGGTTACTAATTCTTTCCCTGCAAGTGGTAATCTTTGGTACGAATATTTAGCCCAGAGGGATTATGTGGTCTTTACTATGGACGGTAGAGGTTCGTCTAATAGAGGTCTAAAGTTTGAGTCGGCACCATTTCGTCAGCTAGGAACTGTGGAAATGAACGACCAACTAAAAGGGGTAGATTATTTAAAATCATTACCTTTTGTAGATGCTGAAAGAATGGGCGTTCATGGTTGGAGTTTCGGAGGATTTATGACGACGAGTTTAATGCTTCGTCACCCAGATGTCTTTAAGGTAGGTGTGGCAGGAGGTCCTGTGATAGATTGGAAGATGTATGAAATTATGTACACAGAGCGTTATATGGATACACCTCAGCAAAATCCAGAGGGTTATGCACAAGCTAATCTACTAGATAAGGTTCAAAATCTTAAAGGGAATTTACTCCTAATACACGGAGCTCAAGATGATGTGGTGGTATGCAACATACGATTGATTTCTTGAAAGCAGCAGTTGACAAAGGAGTACAGTTGGATTACTTCGTCTATCCAGGTCATGCACATAATGTGCTAGGTAAAGATAGGGTGCATCTAATGCAAAAGGTTACAGACTATTTTGATGCTCATTTGAAAAATAATAAAAACTAAATCTAAAGGCTCTAGGATTAAATATCTTAGGGCTTTTTGATTAAAAAAGTGGAAGCAAAGATGAAAGTCATTATTTCAGGAGGGACAGGCTTTGTGGGGAAACAACTCACAGAGTATCTTCTTTCAAAAGGATATGAGGTTTTGGTATTAACTAGAAATTTGCCAACTCATAATCCGCAGAGCAACTTACGCTATTTTGAATGGAATCCTCAGTTAAAAACTTTTGATAAAAAACCTTTTGAAATGGCAGATGCTATCATCAACCTCGCAGGAGCAGGTATTGCAGATGAACGCTGGACTACTCAAAGGAAAGAAATACTTATGAATAGTAGAATCAATGCTAATGAGACCATAGTAAAGGCTTTACAAGAAGTGGATAATCATATTAAGATGGTTATTAGTACTTCTGCGATAGGTTGGTATGGGTTAGAAATTCCTAGTGATATGCTTTGTATGGAAGATATGCCTGCGACAGTAGATTTTTTAGCACAATTATGCCAAAAATGGGAAGACTCTATAAAGCCAGTTAAGGATTTAGGGAAAAGATTATGTATTCTACGAACAGGTATTGTTTTAGGAGCAAATGGTGGGGCTTATCCTAAAATGACTCAACCTTTAAATTTTGGTATTAAACCTCTACTTGGAAATGGTAAACAAATGATGAGTTGGATTCATATCAAAGACCATTGTGCTATTTACCATCACTTATTAGAGAACGAAGTGGAAGGTATTTTTAATTCGGTGGCACCTAATCCAGTAACACAAAATGAATTTTTAAATCAAACTCAAAAATATAAAAAGAAATATAGTCTGCCTGTAAAAGTTTCTAAATTTTTTCTTAGAATGATGCTAGGCGAACTATCGGATATGCTAATTTCTAGTGCTAAAGTCTCCTCACAGAAAATAGAACAAGCAGGGTATAAATTTAAGTATCCTAATATAAAAGATGTCGTTGAAGATTTAGAGAAAAGCAACTAAATTTTAGTAATGATTTCTGCTGCTTTCTCACTGGCTCCTTTTCCTCCTAGTTTTTCTTTTAGAATTTTATAGTCAGAAAGAAGACTAGCTCTATTTTCATTGAGAATCAGTTTGAGTTCTTTAACAAGATTAGGTGTATTGAGTTCATCTTGAATGAGTTCTTTAACCACTTCCTTATCCATAATTAAATTCACAAGCGAAATGTATTTAATATGTTTAATGAGGCGTTTAGCGATTTCGTAGGAGATTTTACTTCCACGATAACAAACCACTTCTGGGACTTCTAATAAGGCGGTTTCCAAAGTAGCTGTGCCAGAGGTTACGAGTGCTGCATCGGAGCATCGGAGGAGATCGTAGGTTTTGTTAGAGATAAAATTCACTTCCTTATCTACATAACTTTCGTAGAAGGATTTAGGTAAACTAGGAGCTCCAGCGATTACAAACTGATAGTCTTTAAATTCACTCCTCACAGAAAGCATTATTGAAAGCATTTTTTTTACTTCTTGTTCTCTAGAACCAGGTAGAAGAGCAATGATTTTTTTATCACTTAATTGATGTTCTTTTTTAAAAGCTTGAATGTCAATTGGTGGTAAATCAGATAAAGCATCTAAAAGTGGGTGCCCAACAAAATGAGCTTCTATCTGATGTTTTTTATAAAAATCCTTTTCAAATGGTAGGATAACAAGCATCTCATCTACATATTTTTTTATGATGTTTACTCTACTTTCCTTCCATGCCCAAAGTTGAGGGGAAATGTAATAAACGACTTTAATACCTAGCTTTTTTGCAAATTTGGCAATTCTAAGGTTAAAGCCGGGGTAATCTATAAGGATTAAAACATCAGGGCAAAAATTACGGATGTCCTCTTTACAGAATTTAATATTTTTGAGTATAGTACCTAAGTTTTGAATAACCTCCACAAACCCCATAAATGCTAAATCTCTGTAGTGCTTTACCAAAGTGCCACTTTGTTGCTCCATTAAATCACCACCCCAAAATCTAAAAGTAGCGTTAGGGTCTTTTCGTTTTAGAGCTTTCATAAGGTTGCTTCCGTGCAAATCACCAGAGGCTTCTCCTGCTATAATGTAGTATTTCATTTCAATCCTTATTATAAATGTAGAGTTTATGAAATATAATTACGATACTGTATTTTCCTTTTTTCTCGAAGTTGTATCATTAGGAAATCCAGCAACTCCACCACTTACAGCAAATTTCATGGCATCAGCAGCGTTGATATTTTCTAATAATTTTACATTTTTGCTTTCTACTAGAACAACCCAGCCAGAAACAGCATAGGAGTGTGGAAGATAGACGGATACATGCCCCTGAAGTCCCATGATAGAAACATCTTTTTGAGTAAGAAAGCCTACTCTCCAAACTTCTGGAGAATCATTAGTTTTGATGAGTACAGGTATGTTAAATTTCTTTTTGTCTCCAACAAAAGAAGACATTACATCTTTTAAAGAAGTGTAAATAAATTTGATACCTGGCGTATGCTCAAGTAGATAATCCATACTATCTACTAAGATTCTTCCTAATAAAAATTTATTACCAAGCCAGCCTATAAGTGCCGTACTGCTGATTACCAATATAAAGATAAGCCCTGGAAACTTTTCCGCAATGGAAGGTATAATGTTGTCTATGCTAGAAACAATATACCAAATAATCCATACCGTTGCTGCAACGGGACCAATAATAACTAATCCTTGCAAAAAAGAACGAAGGAAGAGCCCAAGGTAATCGTTTATATTTTTATTCATTATCTTTTAGAAAGTTACTAGATTTTCTTTTCTCTTCGTTTCTTGGGATTTTATGATTAGGCCTCGTCCATTTAGGGTTTTCTCCTAGAGCAGTGTATCGGCTATTTTCTTTATCCACTACCTCTCTTTTGGGGTGTTTTTCAAAAGGCTGTTGAGGTTTTATTCCTAATAGGTTAAATAAGGTTTTGTCTTCGTTAATATCAGGGTTAGGGGTGGTTAATAGTTTATCTCCTGCAAAAATAGAATTGGCACCTGCAAAGAAACAAAGGGTTTGTCCTTCCTTAGAGAACTCGGTTCTTCCTGCGGAAAGTCTTACTTGAGTTTTAGGCAAAACAATTCTAGCAGTAGCTACCATTCTTACAAACTCAAAAATGTTTACAGGTTCTTGGTCTTCCATAGGTGTTCCTTCTACGGCAACCAAAGCATTGATTGGAACACTTTCGGGCTGCGGCATCATATTGGCTAAAACTTTTAGCATTCCACAGCGATCTTCCACACTTTCTCCCATACCAATAATCCCTCCAGAACAAAGGGTGATAGAGGTTTTTCTTACATTATTGATGGTTTCTAATCGGTCTTCAAAAGCACGGGTAGAAATCACTTCTTTATAATATTCTTCGGAACTGTCTATATTATGGTTATAGGCGTATAGCCCAGCTTCTTCTAGTCTTTTAGCTTGATTTTCGGTAAGCATTCCTAGGGTGCAACATACTTCCATATCTAGTTTAGTTACCTCTCTTACCATATCTAATACATGGTCAAAGTCAGGACCGTCTTTTACGTTTCTCCACGCTGCCCCTAGACACACTCTAGAAATACCATTTTGCTTGGCTCTTAAGGCTTGAGCTTTCACTTGGTTTACAGGTAACATCTCGTGGATTTTAACCTCTGTGTGGTATCTTGCTGCTTGAGGGCAATAACCACAATCTTCTGGGCAACCTCCTGTTTTTACAGAAATGAGTGAGGATACTTGTATTTTATTAGGGTCGTGGTATTGGCGATGAATAGTAGCCGCTTTATAGATAAGTTCCAAAAAAGGAAGATTGTATATGTCTAATATTTCCTGAGTGGTCCAGTTTTGTTTAATCATTTTTATTTTGTTATAGATTTTTGTTCAAATTAGAGGTTGTAAATTTACTTATTTTTTCTTTAACGAAAGATGAAAAACGAGAATTACAAAGTGTTTTTTATTTAATTAGATATATTTTATAAAAAACTTTTGGATATTTTATAAAAAAGTTTTACCTTGGCAAAAAAATAAATAATAAAGTTATGAAAAAAATCATTTTTATTGCTGCGTTATCTTTTGCAGGTGTATTGAGTGCAAGTACTGGTGATAAGGTATCACCAGCAAGTAAAACCTCTGAGGTCGTAGAGGCAAAACCTAAAAAAGCGAAGAAAGAAGACAAAGCCTCGGAGGAGGATTGTGTTAGGGTGATCTACCACGGATGTATAGATGCTACCACTTGTATCTCTGATTTTTCTTTTGAAAAATTGGAAGAATGGGTAGGAAAACTAGAAAAAAATTATTGTGAATAAATTGTATTAAATTAAAACTGTCTCAAAAGTAGAATGACACTTTGAAAATCTCCTAAACGGAGGAGAGGTGAGACTTTTGAGACAGTCTCATTTTTGTTGAAGATTATAATGAAACAAATAGAGAATATAGTAATATTTTTAGGCTTAATTTTCTCCACATTATTATTAGCTCAAAAGAAGGATGAAAATACGCTGGAAGTAGAATTTGCCTATCTTTCAAAGGCGAAATTGGATAAAACTAATTCTTTCGTAGATGAGGAAGTTTTTCTTTTGCAGGTTTTAAAGGACAAGGCTTTCTTTTTTAGTGAAAATATGGCGAAAAATGACTCTGCAAGACAAAGTGATATTTACAGAGTTCTTGCCGCCACACCAAAAGGACAACCTATTCGGGTTACAATGTCTGATAGATTGAAAAGCAAATATGATTATAGTGTTTTACAAACCAGCCAAGAAAATCAGTATTTTGAGGGAAATGGAAGTAGTTCATATACTTATAAAGAGCCAGTCATCAAAGATTGGAAATTGATAAATGAAAGCGAAACCATCAATACTTTTAGTTGCAAAAAAGCAACGTTACATTACAAGGGTAGAGATTGGGTGGCTTGGTATGCCCCAGAGATTCCGTTGCCTTACGGACCTTATAAATTTACAGGCTTGCCAGGTTTGGTGGTGAAAATAGAAAGTGAAGATGGCGAGTTTAGTTTTGAATTGGTAAAATCTACATTCAAAGATAACCTCAACGGCAAAGCACTTTCTTTACAAGATTCGCGATACAAAAAGGCTACCCCAGCCACCTTTTCAGAAATACGAAAAATGAAGAAAAGCAACATAGAAAGGCTTGTGGCAGAGGCTGTCAGTATGGGGATTGATACTTCTGCGGAAAATGTGAGAAATTTATTGGAAAGACAAAAACGAAAACTTCATAATTTTGAAAATGAAAATCTGATAGAAAAAACAGAACATTGATTGTTCAAAAAAAGGCTTATACGGAAAAAAGTATAAGCCTTTTTCTTTATGAAAAATATTTACTTTGAAAGTAATGCGTCCCAGCCTTGTGCGGTAAGTGGTGTGAGCTGTTCGCTTCCTCTCAGTACCAAATAATTGCCTTGTTCTAGCTCTGTAGCATGACCAATAATGGTAAAATCTGGGTGGTTTCTTATCTTTTCATAATCGTTTGGCGAAATGGTGAATAAGAGTTCATAGTCTTCGCCACCGTTAAGGGCTGCCATTGCAGGGTTTAGATTAAACTCATCTGCCGTAGTTATGGTAAGAGTATCCATAGGTATTTTCTCTTCGTACAGCCTAAAACCTACTTGGCTTTGATCTGACAAGTGCAGTATCTCCGAAGCCAATCCATCAGAAATATCTATCATTGAGGTTGGAGTGATGTCCAATTCGGTTAAAGTCTTTTTAATGTCTGTTCTCGCTTCGGGCTTTAGTTGGCGTTCTAGGATATAGTCGTAGCCTTCCATTTCGGGTTGCATATTAGGATTGGTTAAGTACACCGAATGTTCTCGTTCTAGAATTTGCAGCCCCATATATGCACCGCCTAAATCTCCTGTAACTACTAATAGGTCGTTAGGTTTAGCACCGCTTCGTTTGGCTAATTCATTTTCGTGTGCGAGTCCTATGGCTGTAATGTTCAATATAAGTCCTGCTTGAGAGCTGGTAGTATCACCACCTACAAGGTCTACATTGTAGCGTTCGCAAGCTAAAGCGATACCTGCATAAATTTCGTCAAAAGCCTCTACAGGAAAACGGTTGGAAGCCGCCACAGAAACTAATATTTGTGTAGGTGTGGCATTCATAGCTGCAATATCACTGAGATTGACTACAACAGCCTTATACCCTAGGTGCTTTAGTGGAACATAACCTAAATTAAAATGTACGCCTTCTGCTAAAACATCGGTAGAAACAACTACTTTTTTGTTTTCTGGATTGATGATGGTAGCATCATCTCCTATGCCTAGTTCCGAAGAGGTGTTTTTTAAACTGAATTTATCGGTTAAGTGTTTTATCAGTCCAAACTCTCCTAATTGAGAAACTGGAGTAAGTGCCATTTTCTTTTCTTCTAACATAATGAAGTTTAAAAATTAAGATTGAAAAACAGAAGGGTCTATATTTTCTGGTCTGAAAGGAAGATTTTTGATGTCTTCTCTACTTAGATTTTTGGTGTTTTCTGTTTTATAAGGTGCTAAACTTACCAAAATATCATCAGGTGGCGTAGTGGTTTTTCGTAACATAGTATCTATCCATACGCCCACTACTTCCGAAGTTGCACAATGGGTGCCGTCAGGCAGATAAAACTTGTGAGTAAAAGCATAGATGCTGGCATCTTCTGACACGCCCGAAACCTCCAACGAAACATAAACCGTTTGGTCTGCATAAATTTCTTTAAAAAACGAATACTTTTCGTGAAGAAGTACGGGACCAATTCCCCAACGATTAAGCTGTGCTAATCCCATTTTGTGTTGGTTCATAAAAGCCATTCTTGTTTGGGCACAATATTGCACATAGGCTGAGTTGGCAAGGTGTCTGTTGGCGTCTATATCGCTCCAACGCACTTCAAATTTATGGTAGAATACTGACATTTTTAATTTTTTAAGGTCAAAGGTAAGAAAATTTAAAGTAAAATAGTCTTTAGTAATACCTCGTATAATAAAGTATTTAAAGGTACAGCTACTATGTTATATTTACTTTAAAGTTTTTGAATTGTAATAAGCTCTATATTCGCATAGGTTACTTCTTCTTTTTCAACATTATAATCAATACGGTTAATGTATATCGTTATACGGTAGCCCTCAAGGTTTTTTGTGAATGCCATTTCTTCTACTTCGCCCGAAGGAGTGTTTTTAGCAAACTCAGTAATATCTGGTGCAAAATTTACTTCTTTGTTATCTAGGCTTATGAGTAGGCTACTATTTATCTTCAACGATTTGTTTTCTATTGTTAGTTCGGCATTGTTATCATATTCAGTACTTAGAATCCAGCCTTTGCCGTCAAAAGGTATCGCTTGTGTTCTGTCTTTTAAGTTGAAGTATTTATATTCATTACCTCTTTCAGTAATGCTTCCTGTTTCATCATTTATAGTGGTAAAATCGTCATATTCTACAAAAGAAGGGTACTCTTTGTTTAGGTTTTTAATGTGTTTTTCATCAAGGTATTGGGCGAGTTCATCTTTTGCATTTCGGTTAATTAAGTACCTTCCTGAATCACTAATTTCATAAAAAACAGAACGCTTTATCACTTTATTAAAATTGATTTTGCCATTCACGAGCAGTCCGTTTTCAGACAATACCTGATGTAAACGGTTTAGCTGGCTTCTCTTAGATGCTGAAAATACATTGAAGTAAGGGAAAATTAACGCAAAGATTAAAAATGCCATCAAACTTTTAGGGATAAACGATATGGAAGTCTTCTTTCTAAAAATGAAATAAAAGGTGCACAAGGTAATCCATATCGCCATTAAAAGGACAAAATATCTAGACTCTGTAACTCCATAATCAAACAAACGAGTGAAAATCGCCACAAATAGTAATACTAGCATTGGCACAAGTGAGAAATAAAATATTTTGGAGAACCATTTAACCCAAGATTTACTGTCTTCATTTTTTAGTGGGTGTACCAAAAGCAATGCGAATATCCCTACCAAAGAATAGCTAATCACAGTGATAGATACCAAGCCTTTAGGGAGTTCCCATAAGAAAATAATCTTGGCAGCATACAGGTACATCATCACTAAATAGATGAACAGAAGTGGAATAAGTATGTATTGGGTAAAGAATTTGAGTGCGATAGGGAACTCTGTTACAGTACTGGTGCGTTCTTCTTCTCTGCTTCTTTCTTCAAAAAGGAGGAAAATGATGGTATTCCCTAAAATGGATATGCCAGAAAATAAGATAGGATATATTTTATAATTATCATTGATGCCAAATAAACTATTAAAAATATTGATGGCTGAAAGAATTCCAGCCGCTAGAACACCACTAAAAATAGAGGACAGTACGAAGTTAACAAACAAATTTTTGTTATAGTTCCAGAAGGAGTATTCATTTTTAACCTTTGGTAAAAAAGGAGCTACCGAAATAAATAAATGGATAATTGCGGCCACAATAATAACTATAAATTTAAAGGTTTCAAACTGAGAGCTGAATTTGTTTTCACCATTGGGGAAAATAGCGTAATATCCCACTAATAGCACTACGCCCAAGATATTAAGAATCCACTTTTTACCGATAACATCACTTAGTTTTTTTATAGAAAAGAATAAGCCCATCCCCGTGGCAGAAACAAAGGCAATAACCGTCATATTATAAACAAAATCGGACTTTGTATCCCATATAGTAGTTGTAACGATGGCGATATAAGAAATGAGCGCCGAAAGTAGTACCATTGGGTAGCTGGCAACTACTTTCTTTAAATTTTTGAGAGCGTTATTAAGTAGTTTCATAATTAGATTAAATTAGATAACAAATGTATTGTTTTTGTTTTTAGTAGCAAAGTCTGATAATTCATTGGTTTGTTACTGACGAATTTAATCTGTATTTTTGATGAAAATTCACAAAAGATGTTATTTACAGGGCAAGTACTCAAGATGTCTGCACAGTTGGCAGAACCTATCCAATATTACCTTAATCTATCTAATGATTTACTGCACATCAACGCTTTGTTTAACCGTAGGTTGAGTATAAAGCATATAGGATTTCAGTGTGTGGAATGTGGGAGCGATGAGCCTGTGTACCAGATGGGGTTTTGTAAAAAATGCTTTTTTGAAAGCCCTTACGCTAGTGAAACTATCCTAAAGCCCGAACTTTCTAAAGCCCACCTAGATATAGAAGAAAGAGATATAGAGGTGGAACGGAAAATACAGCTACAACCTCATTTGGTTTATTTGGCTTATACGGGGGAGGTTAAAGTTGGGGTTACCAGACAAACACAAGTGCCTACTAGATGGATAGACCAAGGAGCAACAAAGGCTTTGCCCATAGCAAAGACGGAAAACCGCTACGAAGCAGGAGTTATAGAAGTCGCTCTTAAAAACCATTTATCCGATAAAACCAATTGGAGAAAAATGCTCTCCGATGATGGAGCTAGCGAAGTGGATTTGTTTGCATTAAGAGAGGAGGTTGTTGGTTTATTCCCAAAAGAAAGTCAAAAGTTTGTGGTAGAGTCTGAACTTTATAATTTAAAATATCCTTATACACCTTTAGAAAAAATTACTTCTATAAATTTAAGCAAAACAAAAGAATATCAAGGTATTTTAAAAGGAGTTAAAGGGCAGTACTTGGCGTTTGAAGATGGTGGCGTAATGAATGTCCGTTCCCACGAGGGCTATGTGGTGGAACTTGAAATAAAAGATTAGCTTAAAAAAGGTTTCGGAAATAAAGTGTCGTCTTCAGTTGAAAGTAACCGAGTTATATTTCTCATGATACGATAGTTTTTATCTGCCATTTTGTCATAATAATTAGTATATTTGCGGTTTAGATTATCCTGTGGGTAATATTTAATGGTTAATACAATAGACTATGCAAGAGAAATATATAGACGAAAGTCGTCAGGGAGAGGCTTACGCCATAGCAGAAAAGGAAGGCAACTCTAAGAAACTTTTTTTAGAAAGTTATGGTTGCCAAATGAATTTTTCTGATAGCGAAATCGTGGCTTCTATTTTAAATGATGAAGGCTACAATACTACTCTAAAGGTAGAAGAAGCAGATTTAATTTTGCTTAACACTTGCTCTATTAGAGAGAAGGCAGAGCAAACAGTAAGAATGCGTTTGTCTCAGTTCAAGAATTTGAAAAAAGAAAAACCAAGTCTTACGGTGGGGGTTTTGGGCTGTATGGCAGAAAGGCTTAAAACCAAATTTTTAGAAGAGGAACAGCTGGTGGATTTGGTAGTTGGTCCTGATGCATACAGAGATTTACCTAACCTACTTAAAGAAACCGAAGACGGTAGAGATGCCATCAATGTGATTCTCTCTAAGGAAGAAACCTATGCAGACATCAACCCTGTGAGGTTGGGGGGTAATGGGGTTACAGCTTTTGTAACCATTACTAGAGGTTGCGATAATATGTGTACTTTCTGTGTGGTGCCTTTCACTAGGGGAAGAGAAAGGAGTAGAGACCCACATTCTATTATCAAAGAATGCCAAGAATTATGGGAAAACGGCTATAAGGAAATTACTTTACTGGGGCAGAATGTAGATTCTTACCTTTGGTACGGTGGCGGTCCTAAAAAAGACTTTGATAAAGCCACAGAGATGCAAAAAGCTACAGCGGTAGACTTCTCTCAACTCTTAGAGATGGTCGCAAAGACAGTACCAGAGATGCGTATCAGATTTTCTACTTCTAACCCTCAAGATATGAGTTTAGAGGTGTTTAGGAAAATGGCTCAGTATCCTAATATTTGTAAGTATGTGCATTTGCCTGTTCAGACGGGAAGCAACAAAATGCTAGAACTAATGAACAGACAGCATACTAGAGAAGAATATCTAGAGCTTATTAGAGAGGCAAGAAAAATAGTGCCTGATGTAGCTTTTTCTCAAGATATGATAGTAGGCTTCTGTAATGAAACGGAAGAAGACCATCAAGATACCCTGTCTCTTATGAAAGAGGTGGAGTATGATTACGGTTATATGTTCGCTTATTCAGAAAGACCAGGGACGCCTGCTCATAAAAAAATGGAAGACAATGTCCCGGCGGAGGTTAAAAAACGCCGTTTGCAGGAAGTTATAGATTTGCAGGGAGAGCTTTCTAGAAAGAGAATGAAAGGCTATGTAGGGCGTCATCATGAAATTCTGATAGAAGGAGAAAGTAAAAAGGATAAAAATCAATGGAAAGGAAGAAACTCCCAAAATGCGGTTTGTGTGTTTGATAAGAAAGAAGGGCAGAAGATAGGAGACATAGTTTCTGTTTTTGTCTATGATAATACGCAAGGCACACTTTTGGGGAGAGTGGACTAAGTTTTTTAACCTTTAATTTTATCAAAGATGTCAGAGCTACAAAATATAAAGAATAGATTTGGGATTATAGGCAACTATCCCGTACTCAATAGAGCTTTAGAAAAGGCCATACAGGTAGCACCTACGGATATTTCGGTTTTGGTGATTGGAGAGAGTGGGGTTGGTAAAGAGTTTATTCCTAAAATCATTCACTCCGAATCACGCCGAAAGCATCAACCTTATATCGTGGTAAACTGTGGGGCTATCCCAGAAGGTACTATAGACTCCGAACTTTTTGGACACGAAAAAGGGGCTTTTACAGGGGCAACTTCCACACGAAAGGGCTATTTTGAAGTGGCAGATGGTGGAACTATCTTTTTAGATGAGGTAGGAGAGTTGCCTTTACAAACACAGGTTCGTCTGTTGCGTGTGTTAGAAAGCGGGGAGTTTATGAAGGTGGGGTCTTCCCAAATACAGAAAACCAATGTGCGTATTGTGGCAGCAACCAATGTTAATATGCTGAGTGCAATCCAAGACGGGCGTTTCCGTGAGGATTTATTTTACCGTCTGAATACGGTGCAGATAGATATGCCACCACTTAGAGAACGTAAGGGAGATATCCATTTGCTTTTTAGAAAATTCGCAATAGATTTTGCAGAAAAATACCGTATGCCTGAACTTAAACTTACTGATGATGCGGTAAATTATTTAGAACAATATCCTTTCCCTGGGAATGTGAGACAGTTGAGGAATTTGGTAGAGCAGATGACGGTGGTAGAGCAAAAAAGAGAGATAGATGCTGTAAGATTAGCGGAGTATATTCCTACAGAAAATAAATTGCCTGCTTTAGTTCAGAAGAATACAATGGGTAGCTCGGGTTCTGATTTTAGTTCCGAGAGAGAGATTATGTATAAAATACTCTTTGATATGAGGAACGATATCAATGATTTAAAATCACTCACTTCGGAGCTGATAAAAAATAGAGGGAATTCTGATTTTAGCCATCACGAGAAAAGTCTTATCAATAGAATTTACACACCAGATACGGCGGCGGTTAATACAGGGTCTTTACTTTATTTTGAAAATCAAAATAGTGGTATGGAGTCTGGTATGGTAGCACCTGTGCAAGATGATGTGGAAATTGAAGATATAGAGGTAGAAGAAGCTAAGCCAGAATCTTTATCTTTGCAGAACAATGAGCGAGAGCTTATTGTAAAAGCACTAGAAATGCATAACGGAAGACGAAATAAAGCGGCGGAAGCATTAGGTATTTCTCAACGAACGCTTTATCGTAAGATTAAACAATATGATTTAGAAGACTAAATTATGAATATCATCTATCATCAAATGAGATTGAGTAAAATATTATTTTCATTTTTGAGTTTCTTGTTCCTAACAAGTTGTTATAGCTTTACGGGGAATTCTTTGACACCGGAGATGAAAACAATACAGATAAAAACATTTCCTAACAATGCAGCTTTGGTAAATCCAGAGTTAAGTCAGCAGTTTACCATAGCTTTACAAAACAGGTTTTTGCAGAGAACAACCCTTAAAGGAGCCACTCAAAACCCTGATTTGATGATAGAAGGAGAGATTGTAGATTATCGCCTTAACGAGCCAACCACGATATCTACAGGAGTGTCCACACAAGGTGGAGTGATGCAAGCAGCTCAAAACAAACTAGTAATTAGTGTTAAGGTAAGGTATGAAAATAAAATAGACCCTCAGCTTAGTTTTGATAGAACCTATACCGATGAAGCGGTTTACAATAGTGATTTAGATATTACTCAGATAGAAAGTTCTCAGGTTCAAATCGTGAATGAGAGAATCATCAATAAGATATTTAACGACATAGTAGCCAACTGGTAAAATTATGAATGCTAGAATTTTAGAACTTATAAAACAGCCTCAACTTATTCAGAAAGACGATGTGGCTTTGCTAGATAAAGAGCTTAAAAATCAACCTTATCTACAGTCGCTAAGGGCTTTGAAGTTGATGGGGACTCATAAGTTTTTTCCTGAGAATTATAATTCTGTTTTGTCAGAAACAGCTGCTTTTACCACAGATAAAAAGATATTATATCAGTTGATTTTTGGTAAACCGAAAAAAGTAGAGGAGGTTCAATCTTTGGTTTCTGAAGAAGAATCTGTTGAGAAGATAGAAGAAGCGGTAACTCCAAGCGAGACCAATGTCTTATCTGAAAACGCAGAGGAAGTACCTGTGGCTATGGGTATTGTTTTAGAGGAGGAAGAGTTAGAAGTGGTAGATTTTGATGAAGCTATGGAGTCGCAATCATCAATCACTGATGAGGTTCAGAATGATGAAAAAATAGGGATTGTAGAAGAAGTCAATACTCAAAAAATAGAGGTAGATAGAGAGGAAGTTTTTGAGGCTGATAGCAAAGAGGAAGAGGCTACAAGTTTAAGTTTTCAAGAAATGGAAGCATTTTTACCAAACATTAAATTTAAAACACCCGATACCGAATTAAAGGTTGAAAGCAACATAAAAAGCGAAGTGGTTAAAGGAAACATAGTAGAAGAACAAAAACCTGTTGTAACGGAAGAAGTTCCTACGGAAGTTTTAGTAGAATCTATGGAGGATAGGTTAAATGATAGTCTTCAACTAGAAGAAAATTTAGCTTCAGAATGGAAGCCTATGTCTATTGAAACGCATTTGCCTGATGCTTTGATAGGTAAACCCAAGCCATCTCTAGAACTTAAGGAGGAGGTGAAAGAAGAACCTATCTTAGTGGAAAACAATAATACAGAAACTCTAGTAAGGGAGGGAACTCTAGAAGATTTAGGGGAAGAATCGGAAGAAAGACAAGCCTTAAATGTTTCTTTTTTTGGTGATACTCCAGCTCCGATAGATGCTGTTGTTGCTACTGAAACTCAACCAGAGGTTGAGGAAAGTAATGTCCCAAGTTTCATCAATACTTGGCAAAACTGGCTCAAAATAGATAGGACGGTAGTTCCTGAAGTTGATAAAAAATCTCAAATTATAGACAAGTTTATAGAGACTAATCCTAGCATTGCTAAGGTAGATAAACACACACCTATTAAAGAAGAAAAAGAGTTTGTAATCAAAGAAAAAGGTGATGATATTTCTCATCTAATGACGGAAACCTTAGCTCAGCTTTATGTAGAACAACATCTTTATACTAAGGCTATTGAGGCTTATGGTATTTTACAAAATAAATATCCAGAAAAGGTTGATATTTATGCAGAAAAAATAGAAGAAATTAAACAAATGAGAATGGGCGGAAGAGCTTAGATTTCTCTAAGTATTACTTTTTGCAAAGTTTTATAAAATCTTCTTCTACCAACTGATATTTTTTAGGCATTTCTGCAGATACCCAAAATATCATAGCGTGAGGTGTAGCTCCAAATTTTTGATGAAATAACTCTTTGTTTAGGCGATAGCATTCTCTCAGGAGTCTTTTCACTCTGTTTCTGTCGGTAGCTTTTTTGAAATAGCGTTTGGATACAGAAACCCCGATTTTACTTGCCTCTGCATCAGCAAAGATGAGTCTAATGTTGCCACAAGTCAGCCATTTTCCTTTCTCAAAAAGAGAGGTAATATCTTTTTTAGACTTTAATCTTTCAGATTTAGGGTAGGTATAGCTCATACGTCTTTTTTAGTAAGATAATTGATAACTTCAGCTGCTGCGTGGAGACCAAATAATGCAGGCATAAAACTAATGGTGCCGTAAAAAGATTTTTTGAAATTAGACCCATCGGTCATTTTAAGGCTGTCTTCTTTTTGTAATTCGGTGGAGAATACACATTTGACACCCTTATTGATTTTCTCTTTGCGAAGTCTTTTTCGTATTTGCTTGGCTAAAAAACAGTTGTTGGTTTTACTAATATCTCTCACCATTACTTTGGAAGGGTCGGTTTTGCCACCAGCTCCCATAGCACTCACTATTTTTATTTTATTTCTTTTAGCAGCTAAGATAAGAGATAGTTTTGGGGAAACGCTATCAATGCAGTCCAAAACATAGTCAAACTTTTCTTTGGTAAGAATGGACTCCATTCGTTCAGGCGTAAGAAACTCATTGATGGCTGTAAGGTCTAAGTTAGGATTGATGTCTTTTAATCTCGTATAAACCAATTCTACCTTGGATTGATTCACAGTAGAGTGTAATGCTGGAAGTTGTCTATTGATATTGGTAATGTCTACCGTATCGCCATCTATTATCGTCATTTTTCCTACGCCAGCTCTTGCCAAAAATTCTGCAGCAAAAGAGCCTACGCCACCCAATCCTATTACCAAAATATTGGCGTTTTGTAGTTTATTTAGTCCGTCTTGTTTTATTAAAAGTTCTGTTCTTTCCAGCCAGTTATTTGTCATAAATTTAATTTTAAAACATTTAGAATGTTGTTTTCAATCCTACTTTTAAGTTCTTGTACAGAAAGCTGTTTAAGCTCTGCAGCTTTTATATAAACTTGCTCTATATTATTAGAGGAGTCGTCGGTTTCTAAAAATATCCTTTCTAAAGGAGTTTCTATAAAAACATTTTGCAAAGATAAATTTTTAAAAAGAGCTGTGGCAAAAGAAAGATAAAAACCTTTTTCTAAAAGCATATTTGCAATATTTTTATTCTTATTAAACCCGTGGAAAATGACAGGAATATCAAGGTTTTTACAAAGTCTAGCAACTTCATTATGGCGTTTTACACAATGGATAATTAGAGGCTTCTTTAGAGTTTTTGCTAGTTCTATATGAAGTTTAAAAACTTCGGTTTGTAAATGTTCATTAATGGGAACTAATGCATCTAATCCGCATTCTCCTATGGCGATACAATTTTTACTTTGTGCGATTATTTTTATATTTTGCAATATTTTTTCATAATCAGATGTAATATCCATTGGGTGAATTCCTATAGAAAAATAATCTTGATGTGAATAATTCTCTTTAGGAAGATTGTAAATACCAAATTCGGTCGGGTTATGGTGATGAAAATTGAAAAACATACTAGCGAAGATAATAAAATAAGGGTATGTATATCTAATATTTTTTCTAACTTTGTGTTAAACTAACTTATATATGAATCAAAACTTTACTCAAAAACAAATCAATATCTTAAATGCTGCAGAGGATTTAATTGCAGCAAAGGGCTTTGATGGAGCGTCCGTTAGGGAAATAGCAAAGAAAGCAGGAGTAAATATAGCAATGATTTCTTATTATTTTGGTTCAAAGGAGAAAATGATGGTCTCTCTTTATCAGTACAGGGTAGAGAAGACGCGAGAGATGTTTAGCCTTTTTACCCAAACTATAGCTAAGGCAAGCCCAGAAGTTCAGATTTCAGAAATGGTCTCTTTTATTGTAAAGCAGATGCTGAAATTCAATTACTTTCACGGATTTGCGACTCAAGAGATTGGTTTTAATTCTAATTTAGCCGTTTTTTTACAAGATTTTTATGAGTTATGTACCCATAGGCTAGAGGAGGCAATACAAAAAGGTATTGCTATAGGAGTATTCAAAAAGATAGCTAAGTCAGAAGAGATATTAGCCAGTCTTATTGGGACAGTCTTATTTGCGATTAGAAATCAGTTTTTTTATAAAAGCTATTTACCTAAAGGAGAGGCTTATTTGCCAGCTTTGGAGAAAAAAATGGAACATCATCTTAAGACGATGATTTACGCAATTTTAGGTTATGAAGAATAAAAAAATCCCTATCTTAAACAAGATAGGGATTTTTACTGTACAATATTTTGAAATTTGGTTTAGAAAGAAACTTCACTAGTATCGTTTCCTCTAGAGAAATTCATGTTCTTTTGATTACCCTTGTAGGATATATTAACAAGGTTAAGTTGCTTAGGGTAGGCTTCCAATAGTATGGCATTCTTTATTTTAATTGTACTGATGGAAGCTACATTATTTACCTCATAGTAAATCCAAACGCTCTCGCCGCTTACTTGGCTACCTGTAAAGGTTATGGCTTGAGGTTTACCATTGATAGAAACAGCAACCTTAGAGTTAATATACTTTTTCAATTCAGCTTCAAAAGCAGCTGTTCTTGCATCTACTTTAATCACATCACTAATGTGAGAAGTGTTTAGTTTTGTTGTAAACTTTAGTGTGTTGCTACCATCTATGTAGTCCACTTTAGTCATTGTAGAGTAAAATTCACTAGGGAAGAAACTCATTACAAAACTCACTAAAGCGAAAATACCTAATATGTTTAAAAACTTTTTCATTATAATTGTTTTTTGTTGTGTACTATAATCTCAATAATTATGCCAATACTAGAAATTGACACTAATGGCATATTTCTCATAAAAGGCTTTAATGTGTGCTACAGCTTCTTCGGCAGTATCTACCACACGGAACAGGTTGAGATCTTCTGGAGAAATTAGCTTGTTTTCAAGTAGTGTATCTTTAAACCAGTCTAATAATCCGCTCCAAAATTTAGAACCTACTAAAACGATAGGAAATCTTCCTATTTTTCGAGTTTGTATTAAGGTAAGAGCTTCGGATAGTTCGTCTAGTGTTCCAAAACCTCCAGGCATTACGATGAACCCTTGTGAGTATTTTACAAACATCACCTTTCTTACAAAGAAATAATCAAAAGTCATGTTGTAATCTTTGCTGATGTAAGGATTAAAGTGTTGCTCAAAAGGAAGTTCAATGTTTAGCCCAATAGACTTACCCTTTGCTTCAAAGGCACCTCTATTCCCCGCTTCCATAATCCCAGGTCCGCCACCCGTGATAACTCCAAACCCTAGTTCTGTTATTTTCTTCGCAATATCTACGGTCATTTGGTAATAAGGGTCGTCTTCTTTTAGTCTGGCAGAGCCAAATATAGAAACACAAGGTCCTAATTTTACCATACTTTCGTAGCCGTTTACGAGTTCGGCCATTACTTTAAATACCATCCAACTGTCTTTGGTGATGCTTTCGTCCCAAGTTTTCGGGCGGAAACTATCACTTATACGGTTGTCGGTAGAGTCGTTATTATTACTATTATTGTCTATCATAAAAAATATTTTTCTGCTTCTGTTATGGCTTCAGGCTTGCCTACGTCTATTAGTAGAGCATTATGCTCATAGCCTATAATTACTTTTTCATTCATTAGGTCTAAATACTCATCAATAATAGAGAATTTGCCTTTTCGTTTAATTCTTGAGAAAATCTCCGAGGAAATACAATGTATTCCACTAAATGCCAACTCTTTGAGTGTATCGTTGGTTTTGGATAGTTTTAGTTCTCCTGTATTTTTGTTAGTCCAGCCACATAAAAATTTATTTTGGTCAAAAAGGAGTTTTCTAGAACTTTTTCTATCCGATACGGCAAGAGTTACCATTTGGTTTGATGATAAATGAAACTCTACAAACTTTGCAATGTCAAGATTGGTTAGAATATCTGCATTCATCACCAAGAAGTGAGATTCTTTCTCTAAGAAAGGTCTTGCAAACATCATACCACCGCCTGTTTCTAATAGTTCATTGGTTTCATCAGAAATTTCTATGTTGGCACCGAAATAATTGTTTTCTTTGAGAAAATCTAAAATTTGATTTCCGAAATGATGTATGTTAATCACAAAATCATTGATGCCAAATGATTGCAAATATTTAATATTTCGCTCCAAAAGTGGAATATTATTCACTTTAGCGAGAGCTTTAGGGTGTTGGTCTGTAAAGGGTTTTAGCCTTGTGCCTTTGCCTGCTGCAAAAATCAGTGCTTTCATATAAGGTTATATTAGCTGGTTTTCTATAAAGTCTAGAATGTCTTTGGCTACTTCTTTTTTTGATTTTAAATCAAATGTGTTGGTTGATTTAGAAGTAATAATGCTGACTTTATTGGTGTTTTTTTTGAATCCTGCTCCGCTATCTTTAAGGGAGTTGAGAACAATCATATCTAAGTTTTTTTTCTCTAGTTTACCCTTGGCATTTTCCTCTTCGTTTTGTGTCTCTAAAGCAAAACCTACCAAAATTTGATGCTTTTTTTGTTCCCCCATTGCTTTGAGAATATCAGGGTTTTTAACCAATTCTATGGTAAACTGCTCTTCTTGTTTTTTTATTTTTTCGGAAGCCACAACTTTGGGAGTATAATCGGCAACGGCAGCACTTGCAATGGCAATATCTACATCATTATAGTATTTAAAAACTTCTTGGTACATTTCTTTTGCGGAAGTTACCGAGTGTAGTTCTATATCAGGGTGATGTGCGATTTCGTTGGAAGGTCCAGAGATAAGAATAACCTTTGCACCTCTTTGTGCGGCAGTTTCGGCTAAAGCGTAGCCCATTTTTCCAGAGGAATGATTGCCTATAAATCTCACTGGGTCTATAGCTTCGTAGGTTGGTCCAGCCGTGATGAGTATTTTTTTTTGATTGAGTTTTGAAGTAGAGTTTTGACTCTTAAAATACTCATGGATATGATTGAAAATAGTGCAAGGTTCAGCTAATCTACCGATACCAACCAAACCACTTGCAAGTTCGCCTTCTTCTGCAGGAATGATATGGTTGCCAAATGTAGTTGCTAAATCTAAATTTCTTTTAGTAGAAGGGTGTTGATACATATCCAAATCCATTGCAGGAGCAATAAATACAGGGCATTTAGCCGATAGGTAAGTAGCGATTACAAGGTTATCACAAATTCCGTGAACCATCTTGGCTAAAGTGTTTGCTGTACATGGGGCAATAATCATAGCGTCAGCCCAAAGTCCTAGTTCTACATGGTTGTTCCATTCTTCGTCTTCTGAAATAAGTTCAGATAAAACTTCATTCTTGGATAAAGTGGCTAAAGTCAATTTAGAAACAAACTTTTCAGCAGAGGGAGTTAATATAACCTTTACATCAGCTCCAGCCTTAACAAAATCTCTGACTAATAAATTGATTTTGTAGGCAGCTATTCCGCCTGTAATGGCTATTAGGATTTTTTTATTGTTCAAAATCATAGTGTCTTTTCACTTATAGGGCGACTAATATAGTTTTTTTATTTCAATATAGAAAAAAGCAAATAAAAAAACGCTTCCTTTTGTGGGAAGCGTTAGTATATTGCAAACGGTTTTAAGCTTTTTCTTCTCTTTTTCTGAAATAAACTTCACCGTCTAACCACTCTCTTACAGCAATAGAGGTAGGTTTAGGTAGTTTTTCGTAAAGTTTAGAAATTTCTATTTGTTCTCTGTTTTCAAAAACTTCTTCTAAAGTAGCATTGTGTACAGCAAACTCATCTAACTTATTGTGAAGCTCTGTGCGAATTTCTGCGTTTATTTGCTCAGCTCTTTTACCCATAATTACTATAGCTTCATAGATAGAGCCTACTTTTTCTTCTATTTTATCACGATTATAAGTAATAGTGTTTACTTCTGCTTTAGAATCTTTTACACTCATTTTCGGTGGGTATTTTATTGTTTAGGTCTGCAAAGATAAATAATTATATATAACAAAAAAAATGTTTTTTGAGTAAGCCTTATTTAGTAGCTTTTTCTTTTTCTTCTCTCTCCTTTTCTTTAGCCTTTAGTTCCTCTTTCTTTTGTTCTACAAGTTTCTCTAACTTAGAAAAGTTATCTAATTCAGTATTTAGTTTTTTTCTAAGGTCTAGAGCTGTTTTAGAAATATCTGTGTTTGGATAATTTTTTTCCATGAGATAAGTATAAGCTATGGCATGCTCTAATCTTTCTCTCTTAAGTTTAAACCTAGAATCTATGGCTAGTTTAGCTTTTGCGTCCATAAGCATAGTTTCTATTTTTGGACGAAGTTTTGTAGATGGGAAATCATCCAATACATTTTCAAAACTAATAATAGCTGATTTTAGTTCTAGCATTTTGTAGTATTGACGAGCATTTTCATAAGCCTTAAATTCTAGCTTGTAAGAAAGTTCATCAATAAGCTCGTTGATGTTCTTAGCTCTTTCGGAATTAGGGTAGTTATTTAAGAAGCTTTGTAATTCGTTTATTGCTAGTTCTGTATCTTTTTGGTCTAGGTTGTAATCCATAGAGCCTTGGTAGTAGCAAATAGCAGACATATAAGCGGCTTCTTCCTTTCTAGGGTCGGTAGCCAAAGCACTATTTACCGAAAACTTTTTAAATTGATGTCCTGCAATTCTGTATTGCTTGTCGTAATAGTTAGCGTAGGCAGATTTGAATAAAATATCGGAAGCTTCATCTGTACCAGAAATTAGATTCTGAACTCTTTCGTATAAACTTAGAGCTTCTTTCCATTTCTTTTTGGTGTACATTTCATTAGCCGTTTTCAGAATCAGATCTTTATCAGCACTTTTCATTGCTAGGTCGTATTGTCTGTTACAAGATACAGAAAATAGGACTAATGAGAGTATGAGAATGTATTTTTTCATTGTTTAATTATATAGTTTGCAAAAATAAAACTTTTTTACTAAATCTTTCCTTTTTATGAAAATTTAACATAAGGCAATAAAAATGACTATTTGTAGAGTTTTTTAGACAATAAAATACAGCAATTATGTACCTTTGTACTTAATTAAAATTGAATAAATGGAGAAGAAAACTTACCTTGTTACAGGAGGAAGCGGTTTTATTGGTTCTCATCTTGTAGAAACTTTATTGAAAAACGGACATTTTGTCATCAATGTTGATAATTTTGATGATTTCTACGACTATAAAATAAAAATAAAGAATACTTTAGAATCCGTAGGAGTAACAATAAATTTTGACTTTGAAAATAAAAATTTGGATATAATAAAGTTAGCTTCTTTGGTTAATAAAGGTAATTATAGATTTTATTATCAGGATATTAGAGATAAAGAAGGACTGGAAAAAATCTTTAAAAATCATCGTCCCGACGTGGTGGTTCACTTGGCGGCTTTGGCAGGTGTTCGCCCTTCCATAGAAAGCCCTTTGGAGTATCAAGAAGTAAATATTAAAGGTACTATGAATCTTTGGGAAGTGGCTAAAGATTTAGATGTTTGTAAGTTTGTAATAGCTTCTTCTTCTAGTGTTTACGGTAATAATGAGAAAATTCCATTTTCGGAAGAAGACAATGTGGATAGACCAATTTCCCCTTATGCAGCTACTAAAAAATGTGTGGAAATTTTGGGGCATACTTACCACCATTTGTATGGTATGGATATGGTTCAGTTGAGGTTTTTTACGGTCTATGGTCCTAGGCAACGTCCTGATTTAGCAATACATAAATTTGCCAAAATAATTAAAGAGAATGAGTTAGTACCATTTTATGGTGATGGCAATACGGCTAGAGACTACACTTTTATCGATGATATCATTGATGGTATAATAAAATCCATAAAATATGTAGAGGATAATACAGGGGTTTATGAAATTTTCAACTTAGGTGAAAGTGAGGTGGTTTCTTTGCATAAAATGCTGTCAACTATAGAGGAAGAGCTAGGGGTTAAGGCTACTCTTAATAAATTACCAATGCAGGCAGGAGATGTACAAAAAACTAATGCAGATATTAGAAAGGCACAACAGAAAATAGGCTATGCACCAACTACAAACTTCCAAAATGGCATAAAAAAGTTTGTGGAATGGTTTTTGAGAAAGTAGTCGCAAGTATTTATAAATTAACCTTTAATTATAACTTTAAAGATAAAGAATAATTCACTTTATTTTTTATTTTTGCAAAAAATATAGAATATTATGTACTGGACATTAGAATTGGCATCTTATTTAAGTGATGCCCCTTGGCCAATGACAAAAGCGGAGCTTATAGACTACGCTATTAGAACAGGTGCTCCAATGGAAGTAGTAGAAAACCTTCAGGCGATAGAAGACGAAGGCGAAATCTACGAGAGCATAGAGGAAGTATGGAGCGATTATCCTACGGACGAAGACTTCCTTTGGAACGAAGACGAATATTAAAATTAGACACAATTGTGAAACTTGCAGCATTACGGCTGTAAGTTTCCTTTTTAGTTACTATCAAAAAGCACCAGCATTATAGCTGAAAAAATGAACAATTAGATTATGAGTTTTTTAAACACAATCCTTAAAAGTTTCCTCGGAAATAAAAATGAAAAAGACCTTAAAGAGGTAAAGAAAGTAGTTGCTAAAATAAAAGCTGTTGAACCAGAAGTAGGAAAACTTTCGGACGATGGTTTGAGACAAAAAACAGAAGAGTTTCAGAATAAAATTAAAGAAGCAACCTCTAAAATAACCTCTCAAGTAGAAGAACTTAAGGAGAAAATTAAAACCTCTAAAGATGTTGATGAAAAAGAAGCTTTATTCAACAAAATAGAAGAGCTTAAAAAAGAAGCCTATCAGATAGAAGAGAAAGTACTTACAGATATTCTTCCTGAAGCCTTTGCTGTACTAAAAGAAACGGCACGAAGATGGGCTCAAAATGGAGAAATTAGAGTAAAGGCTAACGATAGAGATAGAGCTTTAGCTGCAACTAAAGATTTCGTTGTGCTAGAAGGTGATGAGGCGGTTTGGCTAAATCATTGGGATGCCGCAGGGACTAAGGTGCAGTGGGACATGGTTCATTACGATGTTCAGTTTATAGGAGGTGTGGTCTTACACGGCGGTAAGATAGCAGAGATGGCTACTGGGGAAGGTAAAACTTTAGTAGGTACACTACCTATTTACCTTAATGCCTTACCAGGAAGAGGAGTGCATGTGGTAACGGTGAATGACTACCTTGCGAGAAGAGACTCCGCTTGGATGGGGCCATTGTACGAATTTCACGGGCTTAGTATAGATTGTATTGATAATCATCAGCCTAACTCTGATGCTAGAAGAAAGGCTTATCAATGTAACATTACTTACGGAACTAATAATGAGTTTGGTTTTGATTACCTAAGAGATAATATGGTAAATTCACCTAACGAAATGGTACAGGGTGAACTTAACTATGCTATCGTAGATGAGGTGGACTCTGTATTGATAGATGATGCTAGAACGCCTTTGATTATATCAGGTCCAGTGCCTCAGGGAGACAGACAAGAGTTTGATGTTCTTAAGCCTTCTGTAGATAGAATTGTAGATGTTCAGAAGAAAACGGTTTCTACAATATTCCACGAAGCAAAAAAACTAATTACTCAAGGAAATACTAAAGAAGGTGGCTTTAAACTTTTACAAGCGTACAGAGGTTTACCTAAAAATAGACAACTGATAAAGTTCCTTTCAGAAACAGGTAACAAAACGCTTTTACAGAAAGTAGAAGCACAATATATGCAAGATAACAATCGTGAAATGCCAAAGGTAGATAAAGACCTTTATTTCGTGATTGATGAAAAAAATAATCAGATAGACCTTACAGACAAAGGGGTTGAGTATATGTCTCAAGGAAACTCTGACCCTAATTTCTTCGTTCTACAAGATATAGGAACTGAATTGGCGGAATTAGAAGCACAGAATTTACCTAAAGAAGAAGAGTTTGCTAAGAAAGAGGACTTGTTTAGAGACTTTGCTGTAAAATCAGAGAGGATACACACGCTTAACCAGCTTCTAAAGGCATACACCCTTTTTGAAAAAGACGACCAATATGTGGTGATGGATGGTGAGGTAAAGATTGTAGATGAGCAAACGGGTCGTATTATGGAAGGACGCCGTTATTCAGACGGTTTGCATCAAGCTATAGAAGCTAAAGAAAATGTAAAGATAGAAGCGGCTACTCAGACTTTTGCTACAATTACTCTTCAGAACTATTTCCGTATGTACAACAAGCTAGCGGGTATGACGGGTACTGCCGAAACAGAGGCAGGCGAGTTCTGGGAAATCTATAAATTAGATGTGGTGGTGATTCCGACCAACCGTCCGATACAAAGAAATGATAAACACGATTTAGTATATAAAACCAATCGTGAAAAATATAATGCTGTAATAGAAGAAGTGGAGAAATTAACTTCGGCAGGAAGACCTGTTTTAGTGGGTACGACTTCGGTAGAAATTTCGCAACTACTTTCTAAAGCATTACAATTAAGAAAAATTCCGCACCAAGTGCTTAATGCTAAACTTCACAAAAAGGAGGCAGAGATTGTTGCCGAAGCAGGAAGGGCTGGTGTTGTAACCATAGCAACTAATATGGCGGGTCGTGGTACCGATATTAAGCTGAGTAAAGAAGTGAAAGATGCTGGAGGTTTGGCTATTATTGGTACAGAAAGACATGATTCTCGCCGTGTGGACAGACAGTTGAGAGGTCGTGCAGGAAGACAAGGAGACCCAGGTAGTTCACAGTTCTATGTATCGTTAGAGGACAATTTGATGCGTCTTTTCGGTTCAGAAAGAATTGCAAAAATGATGGATAGACTAGGGCATAAAGAGGGCGAGGTAATACAGCACTCCATGATTACTAAGTCTATTGAAAGGGCACAGAAGAAAGTGGAGGAAAACAACTTTGGTATTCGTAAAAGATTGTTGGAGTACGATGATGTAATGAATAAGCAGAGAGATGTGATTTATAAGAGAAGAAAGAATGCACTCTTTGGAGACCACTTAAAGTATGATATTGCTAATATGATATTTGATGTGTCTCATTCTATTGTTAATCAAACCAAGATGCACGGAGATTACAAAGATTTTGAGTTTGAAGTTATTAAATACTTTACTATGGAAGCTCCTGTATCCGAAGCGGATTTTAAAAATAAAACAGTTAAGGAACTTACCGATATTGTTTTCAAAAAGGCTCAAGAAGATTATGAGATGAAACTTAATTTGCTTAAAGAAAAGTCGTTCCCTATTATTGAAAATGTGTACCAAAACCAAGGTAATATGTTTAAGATGATACAAGTGCCTTTTAGTGATGGTACTAAGACAATGACTATTCTCGCTGATCTTAAAGAAGCATACGAAACGCAGTGTGATAGCCTTATCAACGATTTTGAGAAAAACATTTGCTTATCTATTATTGATGAGAATTGGAAACTTCATCTAAGAGAAATGGACGACTTACGCCGTTCTTCTCAAGGAGCAGTTTACGAGCAGAAAGACCCATTGGTGATTTATAAGCAAGAGTCTTTCCACTTGTTTAGTGAGATGGTAGATAAAATCAATAAGGAAATTATTTCTTTCCTTTATAAGGGAGAGATACCAGCATAGAGCATTTAGTATTATTTAAATGGGACTACATATTATATGTAGTCCCATTTTGTTTTGTTCATGCTTTATTGAAGAAGAAAAGATTTATAGCCAATATTTGCTGCTGTCATGAGGTGCATCAAATGATTCATCCCAATCTTTTTCAGCTTCTTCGTAACTAATGTTAAATTCTTTTGCAATATCGTTGATAAGGTCATCAATTTCATAATCACCTTCAGGATGTGCAGCGTATACTCTTACGGGTATATTCAAATTGAGGTCTTGTACTCCTAAAATTCTTTTGCTAGGATTATGGAATGGATAAGGATTACCATTGTCATCTAGTTTGTTTCCTTTAATAACATGAACTAAGACAACGTTTAGAGCAAAATTGATATATTTTTCCTTGACAGAAAAATAGCCTTTTAATCCTATAGGATCTTTAGTATCTCTTAATTCTCCTCCATAGCGTATCATTTTATCCCAAGGTACAGTGTCTCTATAGGTGTAATTAAGTACATCTAGAGTTTGTAAACTAAGAGGTTTACCTTCTAATGATTTTGTATCTTTAATCATAAAAAAGTGTTGATGAATTGGTGCCATTTTTTCAGAAACAAATTCTTGATTAACGACTTCCCCTTTTTTATTATAATAAGTTATCTCAAGTCCATATTCGCTTCCTTGTATAAAACGAATGGGTTCTTGGGTACTAGGGACTACATCCCCCTTTTCATTAATTTCATAAGAAATCTCTTGTACTGATTTGAAATATTTGGTTTTAGGATTTATAGGGTCTCCGTGAAAATTTGTACCATGAAGATGTCCTTTAGTGAATTTAAAAGTGACTTTAGCCCACTCTTCGTGCCCTTTATCAGTAGTTTCGTCGGTTGGTGCAAGTGGAGAGTCGTCCCTATTACAGGATTGTACACTTATCACACTAACGATAAAAATCAATACCATAACTAAATGGTTGAATGAAAATTTCTTTTTCATAAAAAATAAAAATTAAATGGTTAAAAATTAATAATGGTTTTTAATTGGAAATCTATTCCTTTAGCATGAACAAAATATCTAAAATGGTCAGTATAATTTTTATATTGTTGGTTGGTAAGATTGCTAATGCCTAGTGCTACAAAACAGGTGTTCTGTTTGGTGTAGTAGAATTCGGTTGCAATATTAAATCCAAATGTATGATAAGCACTAGGAGGTGGCATTAGATCTTGTTTGGGATTGTATCTTTTCTGTTGTGCGGCGTATTGATGTTCAGCAGTAATGTATAGATAATTGAGTAGGTTAGAGGGTATTTGCCATTTCCACTGTTGGTAAAGAGTAAGAGGAGGAATCATTGGCAAATAGTCTTTAGTCTTGGCATCATTAGCATAGACTACAGATACATTTGTTTTATAACGCAAATGAGATGATATTTTCCAGTCTAGGGAAATGTCCCCACCTCTAAAAAAAGCATTACTCTGAACCATTTGGAAGATAATAGAGGGGCCAGAAAAAAGATATTTATAGTTACCACTAGGGATACTGTAAATATATCCATTTATTGGTTGTAAAAAAGTAGATACATCAATTTTGAGATTTTTGTGGAGGTAGCCTATTTTTTGAGATATTTTAAATCCTTTTTCAGATTCTAAATCTTCTTTGCCAATATAAAAAATAGGGATACCGTGTTGCTTGCCATTTACATACATTTCATAAGGTTCTGGACTTCTCCACGCTAAACCAAAATCTAAAGAATAGTTCCATCTTTCAGCCAGCTTTTTTTCTACCAATAGATTGTATGAAAGGTTAGAAAAAGTTCTTTTACTACCGTATAAGTTTCCTAAAAAATTATAGCCTAGTGCATTTGTTTTGCGGTAGTCATATCTTAGTCCCAATTCTGCTCTCCAAGAGTTTTTAAAATATTCTGAAGTAAAGAAAGCTGCATAATTATGAAGAAGATAATTAGGAATAGTTGGAGGGACGCCCGTTCCTGGAATATTGGTGTTTTCTTGATAATGATATTGTAGTCCAATGCTTCCTTTTAGGTTTTTGAAATAAGTTTTATTCCATATACTTTCAATTAAGTGTGAATCTAAATTAAGATGTTGAGTAGGAATACTTGTTCTGTCTAGTCGCCTAACATCAAATTCTTTTCGGTAGTTGTTTTGATAGCTGTAATCAATAGTTACAAAATTTTCTGTATCAAAATTTAATTTTGAATTAAACTTTAGTGTAAGGTGAGTTGTATTTTGTTTAGGGGCATTGATATCGTAAGCAAAAGCACTGGTTTTTTCGGGGGCGCTATCGTTAATTTTTTGACTAAACTCTTCTATATTTCCTGTTAATGAACCATAAAAGACACCCATTTCGGTATAAAATCGGTTGAAACTTAATGTTCCAGAAAAGATGCCCTTTTTGTAGCCTATCATTCCCAAAGTATTAAGTTGTCGGTAGCCTGTATTGTTCACATAATAATTAGCTGTTTTATAGTCGCCAGAATAGTGGTAGCTCTGTTGTATTTGCCATGCCCAAGTATTTTTTATAGAACTCCTAACAATGGTATTGATAATAGACTTCCCGTCATTAGAGTTTCCAGAAATACTTACGGAGCCATTCAAGCCATTATGAAAAGATAAAGGTTTAGGGGATAATAGAATAACGCCGCCTAAAGCTCCACTACCATAGCGAACGCTCCTTGCCCCTTTTATAATTTTTACATCTTGGTAAGCTGTAATATCTACCTCTGGTGCATGATGATCTGACCAGTCCTGATTTAATAATTTTACACCATTGTGTAGTATCAAGACACGATTACTAGATAGCCCTTCTATAATTGGTTTAGAAACATTAGCTCCAGTTTGTACGATGCTAACGCCAGGAGTGTTTTTTAACATTTCGGCTAGATGACTTCCTGTATACTCCTTTATTTTCTGTATTGGGTTTAGAACTATTTGTTTTCTATTTTCGCTGATACTAACCGTATCTATTGTTTTTTCTTTTGGGGTTTGGGCAATGCCTACTACCCACGAAAAGAAGCATAAAAGGAGTATTCCTCTCATTTTTTCTAAATTCATTTGTAGTGATTTACCATGATACAAACCACCACAAAATAATGGTAGTTTATATTCAAAGTTTTACAAAATTTGATTAAAACCGATAGATGCTACCTTTGTAGAAAGGGTAGCATATTGTAATAACTAAGATAGTTTTAGATGAGGAGGTCCTCTATTAGAATGAGTGAAAGTATATTTTACTATCTGCCACTTTCTATAATCTGCTATTTTTTTCTCCCTTTTATGTTTCAGAAGTGAGGGAATATTTACCAGCTTAGGCAAAACAAAGTAAGAGGCAGAGAAAAAAGATTTGTAATGTTTCTGCGCACTAAAATGAGTGTGATGATTGCAGATGATACCTTTTAAGCACTCGTTGTCTTCTTGATTTCTTTCTTGATGATTGCTAATGTTATGAGTATAGGTATCCAAAGACCACTCTCCACCGAAAATTAGAATTTTTGTGGAGAGTGTAAAAATTAGTATTAAGTAGATAAACGGATACTTCTTTAACATTCCTGCCCGCAAAGATACAATTTTTATACATTTGGGAGGGTATAGGTACGGTTTACTTTTTTATCAGTGGTATATTAGTATTGTTACCGACATCTGCCACAAAGAAGTGGGTATCATCTTGGGGTAATATCTTCTCAATCAACATTGGTGGCGTCTTATAATTATGATAGTTTTGGTAATATTCCCAGTGGTGGGTTCTACTTTGTACAAGTGGCTAGGACCACCGCTGTCAGTGTGTCCGTAGATTTTACCGCTTTGGGCATAGACAGATAGACCTAGTCCTAAAAATACGATGAGGTACATTTTGTTGTTTGTTATTTAGGTTGTGAAAATACAATGATTAAGATAAAAAACACTCGTTCTTATAGCGAACGAGTGTTTGGTTGTGGTAGAGTAGCGAGGCTACTGGTTTAGTAAAGTTTCTAATTTTTGCAAACGAGTTTCTAGTTCCTCATTTTTAGCTTTTAGTGCCTTTACCTCTTTGTCTTTTTCTAATAAGTGTAAGTAGAGTTCTTCTATCTTTTCTACATTGGTAAGCTGGGTAGCCATAAGGTCTATATAACCTTGCTCTTTGATTTTAGAAGCTGACAAATATCCTGGCAAATGCCCATTGGTCTTTACAAAGTTTTCTACTTGGCTAAGCGTTTTAAAGCTATAATCTGCTTTGAGGCTAGAAGTACCTGTATAATACTTTTGGAACACATAGTCTGGGAAGATGGTAGCTCCGCTATATCCCATAAAACTTTTAGCTGTAACCGCTCCGTCGTCTGCTATGGTAACGCGGTTATCATTAGTCCTAGCAGTAGTGCCATCAGAAGTAGTAGCCAATCTAGCTAAATTATTATTAGCATCGTTAGCCCATAAGCCTAGAGCCGTTGCAGAAGTCCCTACTACCAGTTTACCATTTTCATCTGCCATCACACTTTTAAGCCCATTACCTGCTAATGCGGTAGATTTAATAGAGCCACCTACTACTAGTTTCTCATCAATATCAGGATTTGTTTTATAAGCGTAAGCACCTCCTATCCCTACATTTCCGTTGTCCTTAATAATGAGTTTAGGTCCTGAACTTGGAGCAGAATTATCCGTATTGTAAGACCATAACTGCAACCCCTCTCTGTATCCAGATACAGGGTCGGCTGGGGTAGTGTCGTAGGCGTTAAACCACATCCATCTGTTGGCTTGTGTAGTACCTGTTTTAGAATCGTTTTGAATATTGATTACAGAGCCTACTGCCCCTTCTCCTAATGCTGTAAATGCACGGGTGTAAGTATGTGACTGGTTAGTAATCCAAAAAGCATCATTATTGGTGGCAGACTTAAATTTAACAATGTTTTGATGAACAGGAGTTCCTCTTACCAAAAGGCGTTCATCAGTAGCTTTATTACCTACTCCAAGCCCTGCATCAGGAGAGAGGAACATCGCAAAATAGGGTTTAGAGTCTGTTGTTCGTCTAACTCCCCAAGCTAATTCAGATGAAAACGAATTCAAATCATTATACTCTAATACCGTTGTTCTGAAAAATGAAGCATCTCTATTTCCCGAAAAAGAACTCGTAGGGTCTCCTACTCTAAAGTGTATTTGACCTATTCCATCATTACTTTGTATAGCGGTAGGGTTATCTATTGTGCCTCTTGACTTTTCTAAAACGAGTGCTGTAGGGGTAACCCCATTATGATACCTTTTCATTCCTATCCCATAAGCCGATAGTGAAAAACCAAGCTCATTCAGTTTATCTGGAGATTGGAAAGAAGCGGTTATCCCATTTCTTTTCTCCCCCTCCGAATCTAAGAATGGGAGTATAACCTCGCTTCTAAGAATACTTCCGTCCATAAACTTATTCTCCTTCCAAATCTCGCTATAAGTTCCTGCGGCACTCTTTACCCACTCTGTGCCATTATAATAGTAGTAGCCTTTTTCTGTGATTTTGGCTACTTTGGTATCTGTACCTGTATAATCCGAAATTTTACTGTCGGCTTCGTCTGTGGCATACACCAAAGTTCCTTCTACAGGGCTAGCAATAGCAGCAATACGCGTTTTAGAAAGTTTTGGAGCGATGAACCCCTCGTTAGTAGTTCCAGCTAAGTTAGTAGAAGTAGGTTGTACCTCTAGTGTAGCTGCAGGTTTACCAGTGTTAATACCTACCTTACCACTTTGCCCATAAGCTGCTAACCCTAAACCTAAAAAGGCGAATATACTTAATTTTGTAGTCTTTGTTTTCATAAAATTTATTTTAAAGTTGTTAATGATTTCGTTTAATTTTTTCTTTGTTATTCTTTGGGTTAAAATTCCCTAGCGTGGCGTTTAGAATTTCCTAGCTTGAGAATTACTATTCCCTAGCTAGGAAATTTTTTGTGGGTAGCTAGGCTTTTTCAAACTTCAGCGTTTGCAGCATCTTTTTAAGGTCAGAACCTGGGGTAAACAGCACCTTTGCTGACTTTACTGCTGCCGAAGTTACTTCCTCCTCTTTGGCTTTGCCCTCACTGCTAAGGCTCACTCTCATACTGCCGAGTTCGCCTAGCCTTACAATCTGTCCGTCTGAAAGTGAATTTTGCATCACATCTACGAGTGCATAAAGCACCGCTCTGATGTCTGCCCCACTTACGGTGGAAATTTTCTCGATGTCTTTGGTAAGACCTTCTAGAGTTTTCTCTCCTTGATACACAGGCGATGCATAGAATTTTTTGTCGCCTCCGCCCGCCACACCTGGCTGGGCTTTCTGAATGGTTTTGTACTTAATTGACATAATCTAGTATTTAAGGTTTAGATTTTAGATATTGGATTTCAGATGTTAGATTCTGAATGTTGAGTGTTAGGTATTGGATATTAGACTTAAGAGTTGAGGTAATACTAAGTTCTAATATCTCACATCTAACTTCTAGTCCTAAAAAATGCCTTTCCCCTCTCAACACACACAAAACGAGAGGAAAGGCTAAGACAGAAAGACAGCAAAGGCTACCTTTCTGAACGCTAAAAGCACCCAACAAGAACGACCAAGTTGTAAGACAAAACAATGGTGCTTTTAGCAAATATTGATGAAAACTAAAATTAGAATAGGATAAACGAAAAAAGCCCCCAACAAAAATTGGCGGAACATTTATAATTAACGATAAAAATTTAGATAAAAAGTGGTATAATACGCGTACGCACGCAACTGTGTGTGTGTGTGTGTGTGTGTGTGTTTACAAAATTATTTGGAACAGCCAAATAATTTTGTAACTTTTTTACATTTTCTTGTATGTGGTTGATAGTGTACTGCATAAACTGGGGCAAACATATCATCTTTTTTTTTAATATACAAATAGAAGTTGTATTTCATTGTCAGTAAAAAAATAAAATTGTACTTTTATCCTCCTAAAAATATAAAGTATGACAGTTTCGGATTTGTCTAGCCGTATGGCTTTAGGAATAGATATAGGAGGTACCAACACTAAGTTTGGTTTGGTGAACCACAGAGGGGAAATTTTAGGAAAAGGCAGGATAAAGACAGACTATGATGATATAGATGATTTTATAAACACACTCTATAAAGAAATAGAACCTATATTAGAACAACACGATGCTAAAAGCCAATTAGAAGGTATAGGCATAGGAGCTCCTAACGGTAACTATTATAAAGGTACTATAGAAAATGCACCTAACCTCAAATGGAAAGGAATAGTGCCTCTAGCAGAGAAAATTACTGCGAAATTTGGGGTACCGTGTAAGGTAACTAATGATGCCAATGCAGCGGCTTATGGAGAAATGATGTTTGGGGCCGCAAGAGGAATGAAAGATTTTATAATGATAACTCTAGGTACAGGTGTTGGGAGTGGAGTTATTGCTAATGGTCAGTTGGTGTATGGTCACGACGGTTTTGCGGGGGAGCTAGGGCATACCATAGTGAAACCTGGAGGAAGAAAGCACTGGAGTACAGGCTCGGAAGGGAGTTTAGAGGCTTATGCTTCTGCAACAGGCATTGCGATAACAGCTAAAAAGATGAGGGCAGAGTTTCCAGAATCTATGCTTAATAACTATCCAGAGGAACAGATTAACGCTAAAACAGTACACGAGTGTGCTTTGGAAGGAGACCCTACGGCAGTAGAGGTCTTTAGATATACTGGTCAAAAATTAGGGGAAGCATTGGCTAATTTTGTTATGTTCTCTTCTCCAGAGGCTATTTTATTATTTGGTGGCGTTATAAAGGCGGGAGATTTCATTCTAAAACCAACAAGGCTGCATATGGAGAGAAACTTGTTACCTATATTTAGAGGAAAAGTAAAATTAGTTTTTAGTGAACTAGACGAAGCAGATGCAGCGATATTAGGCGCTAGTTCTCTAGTTTGGGAAAAGTAAAATAATTATCTACAAAGTGATATAAATAAAAAAAGAAGAACCAATTGGGTTCTTCTTTTTTTATTTGAATTTTATAATTATAGGCTAACTCTTCTAAATCCTACGATTTCTACATCATCACCGAAAGACTTCACATATTCAGCTACTTTTTTGCTATCATCTTTAATGAAGTTTTGGTCTAATAATGCTTTCTCTTGGTCTAGAGTTGTGTTATCACTGATGAATTTTTGGATTTTACCAGGAATAATTTTATCCCAAATTTGCTCAGGCTTGCCTTCTGCTTTTAGTTCTGCTTTAGCATCTTCTTCAGCTTGTTTTAGAACTTCTTCAGTAAGTTGTGCATAAGAGATGTATTTAGGTACATTCTTTAACGGCTTACCTAAACGAATTAACTCTTCGTTTTCTTTTTGTATTACAGCAATACGAGCTTCAGTTTCGCTAGCGATGTAAGCTGGATCAAAATCTTTGTAAGAAAGCGTTTCAGCTCCCATAGAAGCTACCTGCATAGATACATCTTTAGCTAAATCTGCCGCTTGGTCGAAGTTTTTAGAAAGAGCTGTAATAGCAGCGATTTTATTTCCTACGTGGATATAAGCTCCTAGATAAGCTCCTTTGATAGTTTCAAACGCACCGATTTCAATTTTCTCTCCGATAACCCCAGTTTGTTCGATAAGTTTATCAGCTACGGTCATTCCTCCGAAGTCAGAAGCTAAAAACTCTTCTTTGCTAGAGTAGTTAATTGCTTGTTCAGCTAATTTGTGAGCTAGTGCTACGAAATCTTCGTTTTTAGCTACGAAGTCAGTCTCACAATTAAGAGCGATAATAGCACCTGCAGTGTTGTCTGCATTTACTTTAGCAATAACAGCTCCTTCTGCAGACTCTCTGTCAGCTCTATTAGCAGCTACTTTTTGTCCTTTTTTTCTAAGGATTTCTATTGCTTTATCAAAATCTCCTTCAGCTTCTACTAAAGCTTTTTTGCAGTCCATTATTCCTGCCCCTGTAGTGTTTCTTAGTTTTGCAACATCTGCTGCAGCTGGTGAATACATAATAATAATATTTTTAGTTATTTTTTATCTCTATATTTGGGTCTCTAAATAAACCCGTGCAAAGATAATAATTTTAGCATAAACTAAAAATAGAGTTTTTGCGTTGTTTTAGATAACGAGTAAAGAGTTTAAATTATAAGAGAGATGAGAATGAAATTTAAAATCCTAATGGTGTATGGACTACTTTTTAGTACGGTTTTATGGGTAAATGCACAATCAAAATATACGCCGCAACAGGTGGAGGCTTCTGATGATATTAAGGTAATTGCTAATTTTATAAAGTATAATCCAGACCATCCTGATACGCCTAAATTTAAGGCTAAACTTTATAATATCCTTAATGGTAATACCTCAAATGATTCTAAAAAGAAAACAGCATCTACTCCAGTAGTGGTAGAAAAAAAATCATCATCTAAGACAACTAGTAGTATTAAAAATAATTCTTCTAAGACAGAAAATGAGAAAGCTGCTGATATGATTAACCATCTTTTAGGCGATACACCTAACGAAAATGAGGCTTATTTTTCTGTAAGAAATAAGTCCAAATGTCCAATTATTCTTAAAATTAGTGATGGTAAAAAGACATTGGAACTAAATATTCCAGCTTCAGGTAGAAATGCGACTTTGTTGCAAAAAGGGACTTACCAGTTTTCTTCTACAATATGCAATGCTCAGTTCAGCACTTCTAAAAAGGTAACTGACGATATGGAAATGGTTCTAGGGAACTAAATATAAATAAAAAAGAGGTTGATAAAAACAACCTCTTTTTTTGTTACCCTTTAAATCTACCCATTGAAATAAATTTATCTTGTCTTTGAGATTCTAACTCTTTAGCCGAGAATTTCTTAAAGGCTTTGATGTTATTTAAGATAGAGTTTTTTACATTTTGGTAAGCTACACTTGGGTCGTAGTGAGCTCCTCCTAGAGGTTCTTCTATAATACCGTCTATAATTTTTTCTTTGAGAGAGTCTTGTGCTGTTAGTTTCATAGTAGAGGCGGCCTCTTCTTTATGCTCCCAATTTCTCCATAATATAGCAGAACAGTTTTCAGGAGAAATTACGGAGTACCAAGAGTTCTCCATCATATAAACCTTGTTGCCAACACCTATACCTAAAGCACCACCACTAGCACCTTCGCCAATTACATAGCAGAAAATAGGGGTTTTAAGTTGGCACATTTCGTAGATGTTTCTTGCAATAGCCTCGCCTTGACCTCTTTCTTCAGCTTCTAGTCCAGGATAGGCCCCTGGTGTATCTATAAAAGTAACCACAGGAATATTAAATTTCTCTGCTAATTTCATTAGTCTAAGAGCTTTTCGGTAACCTTCAGGGTTACTCATTCCGAATCTTCTGTGTTGTCTTTCTTTGGTAGTTCGCCCTTTTTGAGTTCCTATAAACATTACAGATTGCCCTTCAATTTTGGCTAAACCACCCACCATAGCTGTATCATCTGCGAAGTTTCTATCACCGTGCATTTCCACAAAGCTACCTTCATCTGCAATTCCTTTAATATAATCTAAAGTATAAGGTCGGTTAGGGTGACGAGACAACTGTACCCTTTGCCAAGGCGTAAGATTACCGTATATCTCCTTCTTTTTCTTGTTGATTTTATCTTCTATTTGGCTACACGCCGTTTTCATATCCACGCCACTTTCTTCGCCTACTAGAGAGCACTTTTCGTACTGCTCCATGAGTTCTTTTATAGGGGTTTCAAAATCTAAATATTCCATATTGATGAGATAATTTACCGTTCAAATTTAATAATTTTTTAATAAAAGAGATTTTACTTTAAAACCTCCAACGCCTTTTTTAATCTGTTAAGGCTTTCTTCTTTGCCAATGATTTCCATTAAATCAGGCACATCAGGACCTTTTAATTCACCAACGAGTGCCAAACGCAAAGGCATCATTACTTTACCCATACCTAAAGAATGTTCTGTTGCAAAATCGTGAATGGCATTTTTGATGGTTTCTGCATCAAAAGAAATAGCTTCTAGTACAGTTGTTAGAGTAGCCATTACTCCGTGAGTATCTTCCTTCCAAGCTTTTTTAACGGCTTTCTCATCAAAAGATTGAGGAGCTTCAAAAAAGAACTTTCCTTCCTCGTAGATATCCTTTACAAAAGTGGCTCTTTCTTTCATTAGAGAAACTATTTTCAGCAGTACCTCGTCAGAAATTTGTTTAGAATTAACATTTTCTATTTGTTTTAATTCTTCCAAAAGCTGGTTGTTAGACTTTTGTTGTAGATACTGATGGTTAAACCACTTGGCTTTGTCTAAACTAAATCTAGCACCCGCCTTGTGTACTTTGTAAAGGTCAAACTCTTGAACCATCTCTTCCATAGATAAAATTTCTTTGTCGTCTGCTGGAGTCCAACCGAGAAGAGCCACCATATTTACAAATGCCTCTGGGAAATAGCCAGATTCTCTGTAACCTTTCCATATTTCTCCACTTTCAGGGTCTTGGAAATCTAATGGGAAAACAGGGAAACCAAACTTAGCTCCATCTCTTTTGCTTAGTTTACCTTTACCTTCTGGTTTTAATATCAATGATAAATGAGCGAATTCGGGAGCGTCCCAACCCATAGCTTCATATAAGAGTACATGTAACGCCATAGACGGTAACCATTCTTCCCCTCTAATCACATGGGTAATTTTCATTTCGTGGTCATCAATAATATTAGCGAAATGATAGGTTGGCATTCCATCATTTTTAACTAAAACTTTGTCGTCTAAGTCGTTGGTATTTACGCTGAAATCCCCTCTGATAATATCTTTAAGACTTACAATTCTGTCCACAGGCATTTTAAACCTTGCCACATAAGGTGTTTTTTCCGCAAGTAGTTGCTCTACCTCTTCTTTAGGAAGGCTGATGCTATTTCTCAATCTGCCACGAGTTCTGTAATTGTACGCAAAAACTTCGCCTCTGCTTTCAAACTCTTTTCGGATAGCATCTAACTCTTCTGGAGTGTCAAAAGCGATGTAAGCATAATCTGTTTTTAATATTTGGTCAGTATATTGGTCATAGATAGCTCTTCGTTCCGACTGTCTGTATGGAGCATAAGGTCCACCATGTTTAGGGCTTTCATCAGGGACGATACCACACCATTCTAATGCCTCCATAATGTATTCTTCAGCACCTTCTACATATCTAGCAGAGTCGGTATCTTCTATTCTAAGGACAAAATCGCCTCCATGATGTTTTGCAAACAAATAGTCGTATAATGCCGTTCTTACACCTCCCAAATGTAAAGCTCCTGTAGGACTTGGTGCAAAACGAACGCGTACTTTTTCCATATTTTGATAATTCTTTTTTGAAACAGCAAATTTACAGAATGTAAACTCAAGTTTCTAATATTATTGAAGTTTTTTGGAACAAAAAGAATTTATGAAACTGATATTTGTGGGTTCTTATGATACCCAAACAAAACAGAAAAAGTATTATCTTTGCTCGGTATGGCAACAAAGGTTCTCTTCAATACAGTGGTAAACTGGTTCATTCGCCAAAGAATGGATCAGATACAAAATTTTATTAAGCATCCTATAGAAACGCAAAAGGGTATTCTTTTTTCGCAACTCTTCAGAGCTGAAGAAACAGTGTATGGAAAAGAATATGGGTTTAAAAATATTTCTAGCTATCAGGACTTTTGTAATCAAGTTCCAATTGTAACCTATGAAGATTTTGAGCCTTATATAGAAAGGGCAAGAAAAGGCGAAAAAAATGTGATATGGAATGGCTACATTAGAAAATTCGCAAAGTCTTCTGGAACCACTAATGCCAAAAGTAAATTTATCCCTATTTCTGATGAAAGTCTAGAGGATTGCCACTTCAAAGCAGGGAAAGACTTAGTGTCTATCTACGCTAACAACCACCCAGAGAATACTTTATTTCAATATAAAAATTTAAGACTGGGAGGAAGCTCGGAGCTATATGAGGATTTTAATACTAAGTTTGGAGATTTATCGGCGATTTTAATAGAAAATTTGCCTTTTTGGGTAGAAATTACCACCACGCCTAGCAAAAAAACCTCACTGATGTCTGAGTGGGAAACTAAACTGAAAGCCATCGTATCCGAAGTAAGGCAAGAAGATGTGGGAAGCCTTACAGGAGTACCTAGCTGGATGATGGTGCTATTGCAACGCATCTTGAAAAAAACAGGCAAAGGTTCCATCTCTGAACTTTGGCCTAATTTAGAAGTGTTTTTCCACGGAGGAATTAGCTTTAAGCCTTATAGAGAACAATACAAGGAGCTCATTGGTAAAGACATTAATTATTACGAAATTTACAATGCTTCCGAAGGATTTTTCGGTATTCAGGATAGGTCTGATAGTGATGAAATGTTACTAATGCTAGATTATGGGATTTTCTACGAATTTATTCCTATGGAACATTTTTCCGAGACCAATCTTAAAGCAATTCCGCTGGAAGAGGTGGAAGTAGGTAAAAACTATGCCGTAGTAATTACCACTAATGGTGGGCTTTGGCGTTACTTAATAGGCGACACCGTGAGATTTACCAGCACCGATCCTTATCGCATCAAAATATCAGGCAGAACCAAGCATTACATCAACGCTTTTGGAGAAGAATTGATGATTGATAATGCCGAAATGGCTTTACAAAAAGCGTGTGAAGCAACCGCCGCTAAGATTACCGATTATACCGCTGCTCCTATCTTTATGAAGGGAAGTGAAAGTGGAGCTCACGAGTGGGTTATAGAGTTCAGCCAAGTTCCTAATGATATGACAACTTTTGAAAAAGTGTTTGATGAAACTTTAAAATCCATCAATTCCGACTACGAAGCCAAGCGTTATAATGATATGACACTAAAAAAACCTGTGATTCATATCGCTAGAGCTAACTTATTTTATGATTGGTTGGAAAGTAGAGGGAAACTAGGCGGACAAAACAAAGTTCCTCGTTTAAGTAACGATAGGGAATATATAGACCCTATTCTTGAACTAAATAGATAATATTGTTAAATTTTAATTAAGGGTAAGCAACCAAATTTTTGATAAAGTAATTCTTTTACTTTTCAAAAAGCATTTTGGTAATAAAATCTTTATCGCCTTTACCTCTAGCGGGAGAATATTCTCTACCATAAAAAATAATTTGCAGATGTAAGCTATTCCATTTGTCTTTTGGGAAAATCTTTTTAGCATCTTTTTCGGTTTCGGTTACATTTTTTCCAGAAGTGAGTTTCCATTGAGTCATCAGTCTATGGATATGGGTATCCACAGGAAAAGCAGGAACGCCAAAGGCTTGGCTCATCACTACCGAAGCCGTCTTGTGTCCCACACCAGGTAAGGCTTCCAACTCTTCAAAAGATTGGGGAACTATGCCTTGGTGTCGTTCTACCAATAGCTCTGCCATCGCTTTAAGGTTTTTAGCTTTAGTGTTTGAAAGACCTATTTCTTTAATTAGATTTTTAATTTCATCAACTTCCAACTCTTTCATTTTGAAAGGAGTGTCTGCTACGGCAAATAGTTGGGGGGTTACTTCATTTACTTTCTTGTCGGTAGTTTGTGCCGAAAGAGCCACGGCAACTAGCAAGGTGTATGGGTCTTTGTGGTCTAGAGGGATAGGCGTCTCAGGATATAGGCGTTCTAACTCTTGTATGATGATTTCGGCTCTTTGTTTTTTGGTCATTTTAAACTAAATTTGGGACAAAAATAAACATTATGATAAACATAGGTGATAGCCTTCCTGCTTTTACGGTGAAAAATCAAGACGGAAAAGGGGTAAGTGCATCAGACTTTAAGGGTAAAAAATTGGTGGTTTTCTTTTATCCTAAAGCCAATACGCCGGGGTGTACCGCAGAGGCGTGTAACTTAAGCGAGAACTACGAGACTCTACAAAAACAAGGCTATACTCTTTTGGGTGTAAGTGCCGATTCTGTGGAAAAACAAAAGAAATTTCACGATAAATTTAACTTCCCTTACGACCTTCTAGCCGATGAAGAAAGACAAGTCATAGAGGCTTTTGGGGTATGGCAACTTAAAAAGTTTATGGGGAAAGAGTTTATGGGTATTGTTCGTACCACCTTTATTTTTGATGAAAATGGCGTGTGTACGAGGATTATAGATAAAGTAAAAACAAAGGAGCATTCGGCTCAAATATTAGAATCTTAAATTTATTATTAGTTATGAAGTTTAAACATTTGTATTTAGGAGTGGCTGCTGTGGTTTTGGTGTCTTGTAGCACTCAACAAAAAACCGCTAAAATGAATTATCCTGAAACTAAAAAAGTGAATCATACCGATACTTACTTTGGTACACAAGTACAAGACCCTTACCGTTGGTTGGAGGACGACCGTGCAGAGGATACCAAAGATTGGGTAAAGAGACAAGTGGCTTTTACACAGAACTATCTAGACCAAATCTCTTTCCGTGATGAGATTAAAGCTCAACTGAAAGATATGTGGAACTACGAAAAAATTTCAGCTCCTTTTAAAGAGGGTGATTATACCTATTTTTACAAAAATGACGGGCTACAAGCTCAATCAGTATTGTATAGAAAAGATAAGAATGACAATACAGAGGTATTCTTAGACCCTAATCAGTTTTCTAAAGATGGGACAACTTCTCTAGCGGGTATTTCGTTTAATAAGAAAGGTAATTTAGTAGCTTATAAAATTTCGGAAGGTGGTAGCGATTGGAACAAAATCATCATCTTAGATGCGATTACTAAAAAACAAATAGACGAAACTTTAGTAGATGTTAAATTTAGTGGGATTTCTTGGTTAGGAGACGAAGGTTTTTTCTATTCTAGCTATGATAAGCCAGACGGAAGTGTACTTTCTGCTAAGACTGATATGCACAAGGTGTATTTCCATAAGTTAGGAACTAAGCAGTCTCAAGACCAACTTATCATAGGTGGCGAAAACTTTAAGAGAAGATATATCGGTGCTGAAGTTTCCGAAGACCAGCGTTACCTTATCCTTTCTGCGGCTAACGCAACCAGTGGTAACGAGCTTTACATTAAAGATTTAAAGAACAATACAGATTTTGTTCCTATTCAACAAGGATACGACTATAACACTAATGTGTTAGATACTAAAGGAGATTTTATCTATGCTCTTACGGATAAAGGTGCTCCAAATATGAGGTTGGTAAAATTTGATATTAAAAAACCTAGCGTTTGGACGGATATCATTCCTGAAGCAGAAAATGTACTAAGTGTATCTACGGGAGGAGGCTATATCTTTGCTAATTATATGAAAGATGCCGTAACTCTAGTACAACAAATGGATTATGATGGAAAAAAGGTAAGAGATATTACTCTTCCAGGTAAAGGTACTGCAGGAGGCTTCTCTGGTAAAGATTCCGAAAAAGAATTGTACTATGCTTTCACAAGCTACATTACACCTAATACGATTTATAAATTCAATGTAGAAACGGGAGCTTCTTCGGTGTATCAAAAGCCAAAGGTTAAATTTAATCCAGATGATTTTGTTTCGGAGCAAGTGTTCTACACTTCTAAAGATGGCACTAAAGTTCCAATGACTATCAACTATAAGAAAGGTATTAAGCTAGATGGTAAAAACCCTACCATTCTTTATTCTTATGGAGGTTTTAATGTGAGTCTAAAACCTGCCTTTTCTGTAGCAAATGCGGTATGGATGGAAAACGGAGGCATCTACGCAGTGCCTAACATTAGAGGTGGTGGTGAGTATGGTAAAAAATGGCACAACGCAGGAACTAAAATGAAAAAGAAAAATGTATTTAATGATTTTATAGCAGCTGGAGAATACTTACAATCTAAAGGTTATACCTCTCCTGAATTTATGGCACTTTCTGGGCGTTCTAACGGAGGTCTGCTTGTGGGTGCTACAATGACGATGCGTCCTGACCTTGCTAAAGTGGCTTTCCCTGGTGTGGGCGTTTTGGATATGTTGAGGTATCACACCTTTACTGCAGGAGCAGGGTGGGCGTATGATTACGGTACGGCACAAGATAGCAAAGCGATGTTTGAATATCTAAAATCTTACTCTCCTGTACACAATGTTAAGAAAGGCGTTTGCTACCCTTCTACTATGATTATTACTAGCGACCACGACGATAGAGTAGTCCCTGCACACTCGTTTAAGTTTGGAGCGGAATTGCAAGAAAAACAGACCTGTTCTAACCCAGCACTTGTTAGAATAGAAATGAATGCAGGACACGGAGCGGGGCGTTCTACCGACCAAGTGATAGGCGAAAATGCCGACTTAATGAGCTTTGCTCTTTATGAAATGGGCATTAGAAATCTTAAAAAGTAAGATGTAATACAACGCCTTCAAAATAAAAATCCAACACGATAATTGTGTTGGATTTTTATTTCAAGTAATCTTCCACAATGTGCCATAGTGGAGCGTTGTAACTTCTAAAAAAGTTGATGTGTCCAATATCGTTTTTAGGAGAAAGTTCAGATTTTATGATATGATATTTTGCTTTCAGATTATGATAAGTGTTCATTAAACTTTTAACGCCTTTTTCTGTGAGCCAGTTGTCATCATCGGCATAGAGAACCAAAGTATCCTGATGAAGGTGCTCTGTATAGTCATAAGACATCTCTAGGAGTTTAAGAGTAGATTTTTTGTTAAGAATAAGCCTTCTCCAATCGTAAGCTACACCCTTTGGAAGAGATTCTCCTAGGCCAAGAATAGAGGCAGGGAAATACCCTAACATTTCGGTAAGTAGAGGTTGCAATATACCAAAACCTAGGTAAGCAGCCCATCTAGTTTTAGAATCTAAGTGTTTTACATAAGCGTCTTGAGCTCCTATAAATATTATCTTTTTAAAAAGATTAGTGTCTGGGTTCATTCCTGTAATCAAAGCTCCTACGGAATGTCCCATAATATATTTCTCGTAATGAGGAAAATGTGTTTTGATGTAGTTGGTTAATGTTTTATAGTCTTCGGTTCCCCATAGCCTCATACTGGCTTTAAAGCCTTTCATTTTAGTGGGCTTAGAAGATGCGATGCCTCTATAATCATAAGTGATTACCGTGTAGCCTTTTGACATTAGGTATTTGGCAAAACTGTAATAGACATATTGTTTTACTCCTGTTGCTGAATTGATGAGTAATAATTTACCATTCGTATTCTCTGCTTCTGGTTTAAAGAGGCTTACCGCAAGAGGGTAGCCATCGGAAGTGGTAAGGGTGAATTCACTCATAAGTTGCTTAGGTATTTAAGCTGAAATTGAGTCCCATCAAAAACACCATAAGAATAGTAAGAAATCCAATCGCCTAGATTAACATAAGAGGCTCCTGCTCCCACCTCCAAAATCATCGGGAGGTGTCTATGCCCAAATACGAAATAGTCTATATGCTCCGCCTTTAGTTTTTCTTTGGAATAGCGTACTAAAAACTCTCGGTCTTCACCCAAAAATTCTTTGTCTTCTTCGCCACTTATCATTTTGTTTTTCTGAGAAAGGTACAGGGCAAGCTTCATTGAAATATCGGGGTGAATCCACTTGAACAACCACTGAGCTAGAGGGTTGGTAAATACCTTTTTCATTCTTTTGTAGCCCTTATCGCCAGGACCTAAACCATCGCCGTGGGCGAGGAGAAACCTTTTGCCATTGATGGTGGCGTATCTTTTTTCAAAAAAAACGGGTATTCCGAGTTCTTTCTCAAAGTAGTCTTTCATCCATAGGTCGTGGTTACCTACAAAAAAGTAGATGTCTATGCCTTGGTCTTTAAGTTCGGCTAATTTACCAAGCACCCTCACGAAGCCTCTAGGAACTACAAACTGCCACTCGTGCCAAAAATCAAACAAGTCTCCCATAAGGAACAGCACTTGGGCATCTTTCCGAATGTCTTCTAGCCATTGCACAAACTTTTGTTCTCTAAGTTTACTGGCTTCTAGAGTGGGGGCTCCGAAGTGCTGGTCAGAGGCGAAGTAGATTTTTTTTCTGTCTTCTAATGTAATCGTCATAGCGTTGGTAACATCTGTTTTAAAAGACTAATTCTCCTCTGCCAACCATTCTCCGTAGGAGTTTTCTGTTTCGTGGAGTTTTAGATAGGCTAGTTGCACAGACTCGGGGAGCCTGTTTTTGATTTTAGCGGCAATGTCGTAAAGCATATTTTCGCAAGTCGGCTGGTAGTTGCAGAATATTACTTTGTGTCCTTTTTCTTCTAACTCTTTCCCTAAGCTGATATGTGGTGAGTTGGCATTGAGCAAGACGGCGTGGTCCCACACATCTACAATTTCTTCTTTCACAATCTTTTTAATATCCCCAAAATCTACTACCATTCCGTTTTTAGGGTGGTCTAAATCATTGATAGGGACCCCCTTTACGGTAACAAATAGTTTGTACGAATGCCCGTGCATATTCTTGCACTTGCCATCGTAGTTGTAAAGGACATGAGCGGTTTCAAATGAAAAAATCTTAGTAATTCTAATCATGTGGCAAAGATACTAAATAATCGGTGATGTGGTTTTATTGCTAATAAAAAAGCTCCAATAAGGTTTATACCTTTTGGAGCTTTAGTGATTGTTGACATAAAAGTATTACATTCCGTTTCCTCCAAAGGTAAATGTGGCTGATAACCCTGCTCTAACAGTAGATAGTGGGAATGCTGTGGAGATTTTGTACTTCGTCATCAGTTGGTCGTAGAAGAAACGAATGTTAAAGTTTTGAGACATATTGTAATCCGCAGATACTTTAATGCCTAGCAAACGCTGTCCTCCCGTTACTTGGGCATCATCTTTTAAGATATTGATGATAGATGTCTTGTTATCTCTCAACGAGAAATCGGCACGAACATTAAGGTCGCTCTTAATATCTTTTGATTTACCTTTATATCTTAGTTTTAGTTTTAAATCTTTTAAGATGTATCCAAAACCAAGCACATACTCAGAGCCAGAATCTTCGGTTAAGGTTTGGTTTACTAAGCCTAGTAAAAACATTCTGTTTCTGTTGTAGTGAGCTCTAAACTGCATGTGGTTTCTCATGGTAACATCAGCACCTACAAAAGGAGCAAACTCTTCTACAAACATAGCTTGAGAAAATACATAAGGATTCAGTTTATTACCTCTTACATCTAGAGCATTAGGGTTGTTATAATAATCTATATTAGACTGTATTCCTGTGGCTGTATAGGTAGAAGTATAGGCATGCTGTATATCAAACTTCTCAAACTGACTGTTGATAAAAGGAATGTTTCTAAGCCCAGAGTAAGTAAGTCGCCAGTTAGGTAACGGGAAGTTAGGGCGAGTAGGGTTTTTCATAGAAACTGATTTCCCTGATAACGCAGAGCGGAATGCAGGAACCAAAACATAAGTGTTGGCAATACTGTAGCCTTCCACGAAACCGTCAGTTGTCAAGTTACCACTATTAAGTCTAGAAAACTCTCTAGCTCTAGCTTTAATATCGTTAAAGATGTCTGTGCTATTTTTTAGAGTAGTACCTATTAGGAACTCTGTGTTAGAGTAGCTTATCATCTCGTTAGCAAAAGAGAATTGTATACCATTGGCACGATTGCCATCTAAGTCTATATTAAATCCGCCGTGAGTGAGCATTTTATTATAAGTTTGAAGGAAGTTAACATCTACCCTCAAATTCTTTATAGGCTCTATAACGATATTAGCCGTAACATTTCTATTGCTCATTTGGGTATAAGGGTCGTTAAGATACTCTGACTGAGTAACCCAGTTATTTTCTACGGCAAGTCTTCTAATGTCAGCCTGAGAGCCTAGTAGGAAACCACTGGTAGGACCTCCAAATCCTCTTCGTCCTATACCGAAAAAGTTCGGTTCTGAAAGTATCCCAGGAAGTACGGTTCCGTTATTTTCATTAAAATTAAGGTTAGCTTGCTTAATGGAAGTTAAAGCCGACATTACTTTCTGAGTTAAAGATAATTGATTTTTAAATCTATAAGACTTAAACTTAAATCTCTTACGGCTATTTTCATTAGCAAAAGCCTTTTCATAAACCTGATTAAGCGAGTCTATTTCTCTGTTTCTTCCTTGTCGGATAGAGTCTAACTTTCTAAAGTATTTAAATTTTCCTAATAACAGAGGAATATCCAACGAAGCAGTGGCTACCTTATTATTGGTGTTTTGAGCTACATTTCCTAAGTTTCCACTCGCACTATTGAGGAGGACGGTAGACCTTGCATTCCAGTTGTATTGCAACCCATAGCCCAGCTCCGCATTCACAAAATCTAGGTAAGGGAAGTGCTCAAAAGACAAACGGTAATTAAACTGTATTCTGTGGTTATAGAGTACAGGTCGTCCCACTTTAAACGGATTTTGGAAGATAGATCTGGTGTCCATAGTATTTACTGCCCAGTCATCGTTAAGAGTTCTAGTGGCAGAGAATATTTCGGCTTTGAAAGACTTAGTGAAATTAAATCCTAGGTTATACTGCCAACCAAAGAAGAAATTTCTGTTTTTAAGAACATCAAAGTTTTGAGAACTATTCCCATTAAGTAGGGCTTCAATATTTCTAAACTCTAGTTCGCTATAATTTCTATCTAGTTCTGTTCTGAAAGAAAAACGAGTTGGGATAGGGTTGATATTGAACTCTTTAATCCATTTTACATAAGGAACTATCTTGGCAGTATCACTTATAACTTTGTTGAACGGTTTTATTACCCAAGGTTTAAAGTTATAGTTGTAGTCTATATAAGCCTTTAAGTTTTGTCGGTAGTTTTTCTTGGTGTAGATGTCTCTGTAATAGTCGTCGTGATAAACAGCGGTAAGAGCTAAGTTCTCTACATCGTAGAACTTAGGCTTCTTCTCGGAGTTTACCCTTTCTTTTCTCATATTCACCACGCCAAAACTTCTTTGCTGAGTGTAAGTTCTCACCACTTGTTTAAGTTGGTCTTTTTTAGGATCTTCATTAAAGAGGACATCGTCATTAAGTGGGTTGTACTTAGGATCCTCAATAGTTTGGGTGTAAGAGTAGTTAACAGGGATTTTCATTCCTGCTTTTTCAGGAAGGAATTTATCCACATTTACTGTCGTGTTGATGGAAAATGCGGTGTTTTGTGTTTGCTGTCTTTCGGTAGGTTTTTGGTCTATAGAACCAAATCCTATGGTAGAGATAGCAGCGTTGGCATTTACATTAGCAAAATCTCCTAAGTTAAAATTGAGGTTAGCATTGGCTGCATAGCCTCCTTTGTTTTCTATTCCAGAAAGACGAATTTCGTTTACCCAAAGTACTAAATCTTTAGAATCAGAACCTGTATTTCTTACCCCAATCACGATGGTAGAAATGTTACCCAAACTAGGGCGCCCTTTGGTAAATATAGCTCTGTGGCTATCACCATACTCTTGGTCTTTATATCTTTGGTCTAGACTTATCCCTGCGGTTTCTCTTCTTAGTTTGGCATTGATGAATTCTTTTAGATTAAAGTTAATCGTGTTCTCAGTTGGCCAAATGTCTAGTGGAGAGGTTGCGTTTTTAGCGGTGTATTTTAGTGAAGACTCGTATTCGTAATAGTTGTCTATGGCATCACTTCCTAGACGGATAAAGAACTTGGCGTTCCGGTCTAGCCTGTTAGAGGTAACATCTTTAAGGTCTTCGGCGTGTACAAAAAGTTCTAATTTTTCGTAACGACGCATATCCAACGCTACATTCTTAAACACTCCTCTAGAAGCGTGTGATGTTTTAGAAAGATTGGTTGCCTTTAAGTAAAGAGAAGCCTCATTTTGTCTTTGTGCTCCAGTAGTTCCACTTAGTACCTGCCTGTTTATGCCAGGAGGAATAACATAAGGTGGAGTACCTTTTGAGTTTTCTTCTAAATTAACACTTCCTACATCAAAGTTAGAGTTATCTATGTTGTAGTTGCCTTCCTCAGATTCGTTGATAACTGCAATGTTTTTAGTGAATTTTCTCCAGTCTGATCTTACTAAATCAAAAGTACCAAATCTTAGTGTTGAGGTTTCGTCAAACCCTTTAAAAATCATTCTCGCAAACCTTACATTATTTAGGATAGCATCACTAGCTTCCCCAGCATCAGCATCAAACTGTTTAACAGGAATACGGAATAAAAACCATTTACTTCTACTAGTTTGTCCATTTTGGAACTTGGCTTCGGTTTCCTTTTCATCTACGATAAAGTTTTTTCCTAAAACTAAATTAGCTTTATCTAAATTGATGGTGTATTGGTTATAACTTTCGCTTTGATCTAGATTAAAATCGCCATTGAGGTCTTCTGCATCGGGTATTTGAGAGGCTACCTCCATTGAGTTGGCTTTGGAGTTTCCGTCTGGGTTTCGGAAATATCTATAACGCTCTACTACCGAAGAGGCTAAAGCACCTTGGAATTGTGTAGAAAGGTAAAACACGAAGTCGTCTGCGGCAGGGTCGGTAAGATTAGTCACAGGATTGATAAAAGTTGTGCCAAATTTGGTGGCTTCCTGAACATTATCTAAACCATCATAACCTACATCTTGTGCCGTTCTATTAGCCCCTTCTGATGAGAAGGCATATAGAACAGGCTGTTGTTCTGGCTGAGTCCCCCAGCTGCTTTCGGAGGTTCTTGCAGGGGTTTCTGGAGTAGGCAATCCGTTTTCGTATTGCAGTTTACCGTCTTTCAGTATATCTTCGGAAACATTTCCTAAGTGTAGTAATAATTTAGGATTAGTACCCAGCATTTTTCCATCAGCGTAAGGATCCATTAGCCAAAATTCAACGTATTCAATATTGGCATTGGTAAAGTTAGACACAGAGATAGGTCTCATCATACCAGCCCATCTTTCCGCAGTAGACTCGTTGGCTGAGTTTAGATTGTATGGCCCTCTTTCGGTAGGGTAGTAGGTAATATCTAAGGTATTGGTATAGGTTTGGTCACCAGCAACAAAATCTCTGCTGTTGTAAAGTTCGTTCATTCTCACACGGCGTGAGGCGTGGTTAGACAACGCATCAGCAGTGATGCCATTAGGGGCTTTACCTCCTACACCGTAGAATCTAGGGTCTATGTAATACCAAGATAATAGCCCTCTACCGTATCCATTTTTAACATCATTGTCTAATGCTGAGTTTTTGAATATAATATCATTAGGGTTTTTCTCTGGTTTAGATGCTAAAGCCCAAAGAGCAGGTTCTTTCAGTGATATTTTTGAGGTGGTTTGGTCAAAATCATCTACATAGGCTTGGTCGTTAATGTCCTTATTTTGTCCTGGGATAAGATACGCTGCTTCTGCTTTAAAATTAAGGTGAGATGGTGCTTCGGTATTGATGAGCGGAATCTTATCGGTAAGCCTTGTAAGGAAAGGTAACTCGTTATTATACATAACATTCATACCCAACATTGTGTTATTAACTGCTTCTTGCCCCATCTGAACTTTTTGGGTAAGAGGTCTTTCGGCATAATTCATCGCAGTAGCTCCAATGATAAATTTATCACTGATTTTTCTTTCCAAATTCAATCCCCAAAATCTTCGTCTTTGGGTATTAAAGGTCATTTGGTTTTCTAAAGAGATATTGATGGCTTGTCCAGATTGTTTAAGAGCTTCGTTGATGATAGTTACTTGCCCTAGCATATAATCTACGGTATAGTCCACTCCCTCTGTAAGTTGAGCTCCGTTGGCAGTTACTCGCACGGAGCCTTTAGGTACATTTATTGCACCTAGAGAAATGCCTTGTCCTTGTCCGCCTTGGTAGCGTCCTTCTATGGTATATCTTTGTGCTAGAGGACTTTGTGTAGCTACTTGCTTTTGTTGTTGGTAAAGCTCCGAGAATACAAATTGAGGGTCGTTACTACCTAAGGTACTTGCCATAAAATTACCAAAAGGCTGAGCTTTGGTAAAGATAAGTTTTCCATTGGCTGGGTCTATGGTAATCCCATTGACAAAGTCAAATAAACCGTCTCCTAAAGTACTTCCGTTAGATTGTAAATCATTATTGAGATTAAGTCTATCCCAGTTTAGGAGTTTTAAAAGGTTGATATCTTGTACGGGTGTATTAGGTAGATAGTTAACTTTACCATTTTTAGGGTCTCTATAATACACATTGAGGAAGAACTTGTCCGAAGTTACCCCATTAGCATTAAGGCTATAGATGTTTTTCATCATCAAGTTCCACATAGGAGAAGTGGTTTTTACTAAAACATTAGGCTTTAGTAATTTGGTTACAAGAACCGAACTTTCCTCTGAAAATTCTCCCACTTTGTAAACTTGGTTAGAACCATTAACGGTGTAAGAGTAAGATACTGCTAAGAGTTGATTGTCGGTAAGTCTTTGGTTTAATGATATATATCCTAGCTGTGGGTGAAATGTGAACTCGTTTTGATTAAGTCTTCTTGCTCTTCGGTTAAAGATAAATTGCTCTCCATCGGTATAAGTTTCAGGAGTACCTGAAGCGTTCGGAAACGATTGCTGATTGATAGTAGAATAAGCTGTATTAGCATCTCTGATACCAACTAAAGCACTAATGCTTTGGTAGAGATTGTTTTGTGTGTTATTTGGATATTGTGCAGAACCTTCCCCTAAATCTCTTACAGCTACTATACTTTTTTGATTTTGTAGGTTACTCGCTGTTTGGTCAAGAACCCAAACTTCTATACGCGTAATATTGATTTTGGAATTGATTTGAGGATAATTCGCTAAGGCATTGTCGTAGTTTTGGAAGAAATATTGCCCTAAATAATAATGCTGATTGTCTTCGTAGTCTATGGCATTTATTTTAAAGGTATTGAGTACACCTCCACCTTGTGCCACTACAGTTCTTGCTTCACCTTGTTGTTGAGAAAGAACTAATGTACCATAAGTTTTACCCAACTGAAATTCAGTTTTTAAACCAAATAACGATTGTGAGCCTCGCATAAGACTGGTAGATAGAGGCATATTAACATTACCAAATTCTACATTCTTGATGATTTTATCCTCACCTGTTCTTTTGCTTTCTCCTAATGTTTTGGATTGCAGGTCTTTCCAAGTACCCTTTGCACGCCATGCTAGATTAAGTCTATTTTCAAAAGCGAAACCACTTTGGGTGTCGTAGTTGGCTTTTAGTTGTAAGTTTTCGCCCACCTTACCGAGTATGCCTAACTGGATTCTCTGCTGAATATTAAATGCAAAATTCTTTCTGTTTTGTGGTAAAATAAGCGGGTTGTCAATTCTTTGGTAAAGTCCACCTAAATCAAAAGAAGCAAACCCCTGTGGGATAAGCTCTATTTTATTACCTCCAAAAATAGTTTCAAATAATTTGTTCTTTATGTTGATGCTAGGAAGAAGTCTTTTTTTCTCTGCATCTTTTGGCTCTTTTAGATTATTAGCCAAATCGTATTGGAGTGATTTTTCTTGGTAGTAATTTCTTAGTCCAATAGATTTTACATAAGCACCATATTCCGAAGGAGTCATTACGATAGGTGTGCCTGTAACCACGTTTCCTATCTTAGGATAAAGGAAATAAACGCCTTCTTTTACATCGTAAAAAGCCTCATATCGAACAGGATTTGGAAGACTAAGTTGAGGTTGAGAATTTGGAGTGTCTTTTTCTGTTTGGGAGTAGGTAAGGTTACTAAAAAATACAAACCCTAAAACCCATAATAATTTATGTATGGTGTAATTATGATGATGTGGCTTCACTTATTTTAAATATTTTTCAAAATTTGTTTTACTAAATCTTCCGTTTGAATTTCTGGATTTTGTTTCAAAATTTTGTCGGCTAACTTTTCTGACATTTTTTTAGGAATTCCTAAAACTTCTAACGCAGATAACGATTCTTCCTTTACTTTATTATTAACGAAGGTAGAAATATCAGATTCGTCTGCTCCAAAATGCAATACTTTATCTTTTAAATCAATGATAATTCGTTGTGCAGTTTTAGTTCCGATGCCTTTTACTTTTTGTAATACAACACTATTGCTAGAGAGTATGGCTTGTGCTATATCCTTCAGTTCTAATGAGGAAAGCATAATCATAGCGGAGGTAGGTCCTACACCATTTACGGAAATAAGTAGGTTGAACATTTCTTTCTCTTTGAGTTCCGAAAAGCCGTATAGTAAATGGGCATCTTCCCTGATAATTTGCTGTGTATAGATTAAGGCTTCTTTCCCGATAGAGAAACATTTGGAACTGTTGATGCTTATGTTTATATAATAACCCACACCACCAACTTCTATAATTAAATGGGTTGGACTAAGTTCCTGAACGATACCTCTGAGAGAATAAATCATATATTGCTAGTATTTGAAGTGGCTAAATTAAAGTTTTTTTAGGATTAAACCTTTGTTTTTGTTGTCAAAAAGAGCAAAATCTACTTTGTGAGTATAAATTAAAATTAGATATAAAAAAAATCAGAGAGCCTGTTAAGAACTCTCCGATTTCGGGTTAATATGAAGAAAAATGAAAAACTTATTCTTTTTTAGTTTTCTCAATCACTATTTATGTTAGTTGATAGATGAGGGTTAGCGTCTATCTCTTGTTGTGGATACTGGTAGATAATTTTCTTATCATTTGCCTCAAAAGATAGCGATACAGGGTGCCACGAAGACCTTTTTAAAGGCAGAGACAATCTTCTAGCATCATAGACTTCTACACCTATTTCACCGTATAGTTCCTTTCTTCTTTCCGTAAGAATTTCATTAAAGAGAGCTTCTCCTGTATTAGCAGATTTTACGGCTTTAGGGTCTCTGTTTTGCTGTAATTGGAATAGTAAATCCTTAGCTTGGCTTTCTTGCCCTAGTCTGTATTTAGCTTCGGCTTCTATCAAAATCATTTCCGAAGTTCTGATGTAAGGACACGCTGAAGTATCTTTGTTGAATGTAAATTTATAGGTACTGTATTTAGTATAATTGTTTGATGATGGGTTTACGTCAAATAATTTTCTAACATCAGTATCAGAGAACAAATCGTACAAAGATTTACTTACATAGACATTGCTGTAACCATCATTGATTGGCGATAAATCCGTGAAGGAGTGTGGGGCTTGAGTCCAGTAGATGGACTGTCCAACTTGTTGTCCGTAGCCCAATATCCATTCGTGGGAGTCTAGTTTTTTAAACCCTTCGGCATATTCTGCAGAGTTAAGAGAGGTATTAACATCTCCTCCGTAAGCTAGTTTAGCATATTCTGCCGCTTTCTGCCAATCTTCTTTTACTTGGTAAACTCTAGCAGCTATGGCGTAGGCTACTTGCTTATTAACAAAAGCTTTTGAAGCTCTGCTATAAGAAAGCTCTGGTATGGCAGTTTCTAGGTCGTTAGTAATAAATTTATACACCTCTTCTGTTGTACTAAGAGGATTGGCATCTTTGGTATATTTGTCGTAGATAGGTACTGCAGGTTGGTTTTTAGCAACTTTGTAACCTAGCTGAAAATCTTGTACAACTTCAAAATAAGCTAATGCACGTAGCACCTTAGCTCTAGCTATAAGAGAGTTTTTTTGTGTCGCACTAATGTTACCACTTTGATTAACCCCTGTTATAAACTCATTACACTGGCGGATAATTTTATAAAAATAATTCCATGTAAAAGCGGTTCTGCGCGATGTGGATAGTCTGTATGTGTTTTGATAATCTGTAGAGTACCAGCTGTTGGGAACGATAAAATCTTCTCCTCTTACAGTTCTAGCGAAATAGACACTTCCTAAGTTGGTTGTGCTTTGCCCTAGTACATCAGTATCACTTCTTAATAATCTTGTGATACCCGTAAGGCTGGCTTCTGCATTGTCTAAGCTAGAGAATGCTAAATTTAGACTAATTTCGTCTGTGGGCTGAGGTTCGTCTAAATATCTTTGACAAGAGGTTGCGGCTAATAATAAAGTTGCAACAGCTATAGTTTTTATTTTGTATAGATTCATTTTTTTATTTTTTTAAAGTTCTAATTTAAGACCGAAAGAAATTGTTTTAAGACTAAAAGCTCTGTCGTATGTCAGACCACTTAAGGCTTGTTCTGGGTCTATGTTTTTGCTCGTTTGCCAAGTAAACAGGTTGTCTGCTTGTAAGAATAGTCTTAAATTTTTCAATCCTATTTTTTCAATATCTTGTTTATCAAAATTATAACCTATATTAAGAGCTTTTAGCCTTACATAATCATTCTTGAATAAGAAACGAGATGACAAACTGCTCTCTTCTAATGAAGTGGAACTTAGCCTAGGAACATCTGTAATATCACCAGGTTTTTGCCATCTTCTTTCTAAATCAACGCTTTTGGAATTTCCGTTAAAGTTTCCGCTCATTAGTCTTGCGTAAGAGTCGTCGTATAGGTAGCTTCCGAAGCTAAAGTTTATTAGAGCGTTGAGGTCAAAGTTTTTGTATTTAAAATAGTTATTAAAACCACCTACTACCCAAGGGATTGAACTCTTATTCAGATAATAGAGACTAGCATCTGAATATTTTTCTGTAGTTACTTTGGTTATGTTGCCATTAGCATCAGTAACATCTTTGTACCACAGAGGATTTCCATTATCAGGGTTTACACCTGCGTATTCTCTCATATAAAACTCAAAAAGAGATTTCCCGACTTCCCATCTTTTAGTATCTTTAAGCTGAGGTTTGTCATCATTACTTAAAGCTAAGATTTTATTTCTATCAAACGAGAAATTGAGTCCAGTGTCCCATCTGAAGTTTTCGGTTCTGATGTTTTTAGTATTGATGGCAAATTCCCAACCGTAATTTTTTAGCTTTCCGATATTGGAAGTTATAGAAGTAGCTCCTGTGGAACCTGCTGTTACAAGAGGACCTATTAAATCTACGGAGTGCTTGTCGTAATAATCTACATTGATGTTCACTCGGTTTTGGAATAAGCCTAACTCTATCCCTGCATTAAAAGATGCAGTTTTTTCCCACTTTATATTGGCATCTTTTGGAGATGAAAGTAGTATCCCTATCTTATCTCCCACAGAATATCCTGTACTGTACGAAGCTAGGTAAGGGAAGAAATCGTACTCTATTACGTTAGAGTACTTTGCTACATTGAAGTTATTGTTCCCCAGTTCTCCGTAGGAAGACTTCAGTTTTAGGAAACTTAGAGTTTTGTTTCCTTTTAAAAAGTTTTCTTCGCTCACAATGTAAGCTCCTCCAACGGAAAAGAAATTCCCCCATCTGGTATCTCTACTAAATACACTAGAACCATCTCTACGGAATGAACCTTCTATAAAGTACTTTTCTTTATAGTTGTAGTTTACCCTTCCTAATAAGCCTACTAGTCTTTGTTTTAGAATATTTCCGCTACTACTGTTAGGAGTATTGGCTCCACCAAGAACTTGGATGCCAGGGAATAGCCCTGTACCAGAAGCATACATAAAATCATAAGTTGTTTCAAATAGTTCTGCGATAGCGTCTGCGGATAAGTTGTGCCCTTCTCCTAATCTAGTGTTGTAGTTTAGGGAGTTAATAAAGTTTCTAGTAGAAAAATTATCTCTATTGTATCCTATAAGACCACTTTGAGGAGCATATTCGCCATATAACCCATTGTCAAATGATTTATTATTCCTTTGGTTTTGTTCAAATGAATAATTAGAGCGGAATGAAAGGTCTTTGGTGAAATCAATTTTTGCGAACCCATTTAAGGTAAGTGTATTGGTAACATATCGGTAATTATTGTAAACCAACGAACCTACAGGATTGGCGTTTCTAGTAAAAGGTCTTTGAGAGTTAATGGTACTAGGGCTACCAGCTCCATAATCATAAGAAAGATTACCGTTTTCATCGTATATTAGATTACCATTTTCGTCTCTTTGATAAAGAGGATAGATAGAAGATATGGTGTATATACTAGATATAGGAGAACCATAGCGAGGACCATCTAATGGAGGTGTATTTCTGCTATTAGACACAAAGGAAGTATTAAGCCCTACGCTAAGCCAAGGTTGTACCTTAGATTCTAAATTCAATCTAGTGGCAATTCTTTCGAAGTTACTATTCTTTACAGAATTCTCTTGTTTTAAGTAGTTTAGACTTAAGAAGTAGGTGCTTTGTTCAGTTCCTCCTGATACAGTAGCTGTGCTTTCTTGTCTTTCGGCACTTCGGTTTATTAAGTGGCTTGCCCAATCGGTATTCCATAGTAATTGAGCTCCACTTACCAAGTTTCCGTTAGCATCTATAGGATTTTTAACATTGTATGGATTGTACTGCAATGTAGGGATTATCAAAGAAGCGGCCTTAGCTCCTGCGTCTGCGTAAGATAGTTTGTCTTTAAATACATAGGTGTTTCTTAGAGACTCCCAAGTGTATTGTAAGTATTTTGTATTATCTACAAGAGGATGAAACTCGTTTACAGGAGAGGCAAATCCTAGAGAAGTTTGTAAAGTTACTCTTGGTCTTCCTTTTCGTCCCTTTTTGGTAGTTATTAGAACTACACCATTCGCACCTCTAGAACCATATAGAGAGGTGGCAGAACCGTCTTTAAGAACACTGATGCTTTCTATTTCTTCTTGTGAAATATTAGATAAGCTACCCGTATATTGAGCTCCATCTACAATGATAAGTGGGTCTGAACTTGCATTTATAGAGCCAATCCCTCTCACTCTTATAGTTGGTGATACGCTAGGGTCAGCCGAACCAATGATATTAACACCAGGTACGCTACCTTGTATGGCAGTAGCTACATTAGTTGTTTGTTGTGTAGAGAGGACCTCTTTTCCTACGCTGGATACCGAGCCCACTATAGCTTTGGATTTTTGTTTACCATAGGCTACTATTACTACTTCTTCGATAGCTCTCGTTTTTGTGCTATCTTTTACCTGTGCTTGTATATTATTTCCAAGCACTAAAAACAGACCTAATGCTCCTGCATTTAGTAGTTTCTTTTTCATAAGTTGTATAATTTTTTATTTTTTTTAACTCAAAAATAAAAGGCTTTAAACATTGTGTTTAAAGCCTTCCGTTGGAACTGAAATATTATATCAACTAAAAACTTCTCACACAAATAATGCCGTTTGTCTTCTCTTCATCATAATCATAATGAAAAGAAGTTGGTGAGTGTTGTATAACATTATTATAACTGATTATTTACACTGCAAAGTTATATTATGTCGAAATAAAAAACCTAATTATTATTTAATAAAAGATATTAAATTTATTTTTGTTGTGTTTTTTAGTTTATTTTTCTTTTTGTTTGTATATTTGCTGGATAAAACCGAAAAAAATAATGAAGTTAGATCAAGTTGATTTTAGTATTCTTAGAGAATTGGTCGAAGATAGTAGCCAAAGTGTGAAAGAAATAGCGGCTAAAGTAAGTTTGTCGGTAACACCTGTGCATGATAGGATAAAGAAATTAGAGGCTAATGGTTATATTAAAGGCTATACAGCTATTGTAGATGCTGAAAAGTTAGGGTATGGCTTTACTACCTATATGCAAATTAAATTGATTAAGCATCAGGAAGAGATTTTTAATAAGTTTAAAGAAGAAATATTGTCTTTTGAGGAAGTCACGGAGGCGGCATTTACTTCTGGGGATTATGATGTTATTATGAAACTTTTGCTAAGAGATTTGCACCATTATGAAGAGTTTATCCTAAGAAAAATATCAAAATTAGATATTATAGATAGTGTTAAGAGTAGCTTTATTTTCAAATACATTAAGAATGATAACCGAGTGATGAATGTTATAACATTAACCACAATCTAAAGTTTATTTCTATGAGAGTGATTTTTCTGTTAGTTTTATTGAGAATTACTTTAATAAACGCTCAAAGTATTAAAGGTTACATTAAGGATTTTCGAGAAACTCCATTGTCAGGGGCTGTGATTTATATAGATGGAACTCAATATAAAACACAATCTAATCAAGATGGGGAATTTTACTTGTCAGGTGTGAAGGCGAAGACAGGAAACCTTATCGTTGAAAAAAAAGGGTTTTCCTCAAAAATAATACCCATTAAAGAATTGTATAGCCAAACATTAGAAATTAAATTAGAAAAAGAAACGGAAATTCCAGAGGTCAAACTATTGGCATACACAGATAAGGTGTATAAGCGTTATATCGAAAAGTTTCTTAATACTCTCTTGGGTTATGATAGGGAGATGGTTTATGTTAAAAACCCGAAGGATATACAATTGGCATACGATAGAGAGGAGCATGTTCTTAAGGCTCGTGCAAAAGCACCTCTTATTATTAGTAACGAAAAATTGGGATATGTTGTAAATTATAACTTGTTGGAATTTGAACTGAACCTTTCCGATAATAGTTTGAAGTATCTTGGAACTTCTTTTTTTAGTCCTATGAAAGGCTCTTCTCATAAGCAATTAAAGTGGCAAACAGAAAGGCTTAATGCTTATTGTGGTAGTTCCTTACATTTTTTCAGAGCTCTTTATCAAGACAGATTATCTGAAGAGGGTTTTTCTGTGGATTGGATTGTAAGGAAGCGTAATGAAAAATATCCGTCGTCGGAAGAACTGAAAGTTTATCGCACTTATATTGATGATTTTAGGAAAAAGATTTCCAAAGATTCAGTCATTGTATTTAATAAATACCCTCCTCATATAGAAGATATTGCAAGAAGGAAGGAAGAAGAGCCTATGTTCTACTCTGCCATAATAGAAAGAAATATATTATCAGATAAATTTAGGAAAAATAGTGAAAATAGAGTTTTTTTGGAGTTTAAGGATTTACTTGGGGTTAATTATAAAAAGTATTTCTATACAGTGCACAAAAAACAAATACAAAAAACAGAAATGCCTGTATCCAAAAATAACATATTAGATTGTAGAGGGCTTAGCTTTGAAGTTTATTCAGATGGCAATTATTCCAATCCTAGTGAACTTGTATTTGAGGAAGGGTGGGCAAGAAGTAATCTTTCGGAGCTTTTACCATTGGATTTTGAACCATAGATTTTAATCTGTATTTTTACCCTGTGAAAGTAGAGAAAATTATATTGGGTATAGACCCAGGTACTACCGTAATGGGGTTCGGGATTATTTCTGTTTTAAATCAGAAGATGGAATTGGTTTCCGTTAACGAATTGATTTTAAAAAAATACCCCAACCACGAAACTAAATTGAAGTATATTTTTGAGAGAACTCTATCGCTTATAGATGAATTTCATCCAGATGAGGTTGCTTTGGAAGCACCTTTCTACGGGAAAAATGTGCAGAGTATGCTGAAGTTGGGGCGGGCACAAGGGGTGGCTATGGCGGCAAGTCTATATAGAGATATTCCTATTACTGAGTATTCTCCCAAAAAAATAAAAATGGCGATTACAGGTAATGGTAATGCAAGTAAAGAGCAGGTGGCAGGAATGTTGCAAAATTTACTTAAACTTAAGGAATTTCCCACCAAATACTTAGATGCGTCTGACGGATTGGCGGTGGCGGTTTGTCATCATTTTAATTCGGGTAAATTAGCAACGGGTAAAAATTATTCAGGGTGGGAGAGTTTTATAAAACAAAACCCTGATAGGGTTAAATAAATCATCTTTTATGAAAGCACTAGAAAATCGTCAGGATATAGAGGCGTTAGTTAATCGTTTTTATGATAAGGTAGGGAAAGACGCTACCATAGGCTTTTTCTTTAACGAAGTTGCAAAAGTAAATTGGGACGAACATTTACCAAAAATGTATGCCTTTTGGGAAACGCTATTGTTTAGTAAGGTATCCTATAAAGGAAATCCGATGGGAGCCCACTTTCCTATCAATGATTTAGTGCCTATGGAAAAACATCACTTCGAACATTGGCTAAAACTTTGGACAGAAACTATTGATGAGCTCTACGAAGGTTCTATGGCAGAAACAGCAAAATACAAAGCGGCTAATATTGCCAATTTAATGGCTTACAAGATGGAAATGGCAAGGCGATAGTTATGGTAAATGCAGAAGAAATTTTATACTCTATTGCTTTACGGCGAAGCTCTTTGGTAGGAGATGTTACATTTGCAAATTTAGTGGGCGAAGTTGGTTCTGCTAAGGAGGTTTGGAGTTTGTCTCAATCGGAGTTAAGAAAAATATCAGGCATAGGTAAACAAATTGCCTCAGGTATTGGTGATGAAAGCCTTTTGAAATTTGCCGAAAGGGAAGTTGAGTTCTGCATTAAAAACGAGATAAAAATCAATCTGAGACATCTTAATCAGCTTCCTCGTCTTTTAGGTGAATGTTATGATGCTCCAGCTATTCTTTTTCAAAAAGGAGATTATGACGATACCGCTAATAATATTAGCATTGTTGGGACGAGAAATGCCACTGCTTATGGTAAGTCGTTTTTGGAGGATTTAATTGTTCAGTTTAAAAATAAAAATATTCAAGTCATTAGTGGTTTAGCTTTAGGTACAGACGGAATAGCTCATCAAGAGGCTTTAAAAAACAATATAAAAACTTCAGCGGTTTTAGCACACGGTTTACACATTGTTTATCCGTCCAAACATAAAATTCTCGCTGAAGAAATATTAAATAATGGTGGAGCTTTGTTTTCTGAATTCTGCTCTGATGAAAAGCCAGATAGAGAACATTTTTTGCAAAGAAATCGTATTGTGGCAGGGCTTTCGGCTAATACGATTGTGGTAGAGTCTGCTTATGCAGGAGGTTCTATTAGTACGGCGAGTTTTGCTAATCAGTATAATAGAGAGGTGTACGCTTTGGCAGGGCGTCTTACGGATAAGTATAGCCAAGGTTGCAATCATCTTATTTTTCAAAATAAAGCTAAAATCATATCTTCTATTAAAGGTTTGCTAAAAGACCTAGATTTGGATAATACTTCTAAAGTTTTGGAGCTTTTTCCTTCGGTTGAGGTTTCTTTAACTCCTATTCAGAAGCCTATTTATGATATTATTAAAGAGGTTAATGATATTTCTTTGGACGACTTGTCAGAAAAGTTAAATCAACCTATTTCTAAAGTGCTTCCAGTTTTGTTAGAATTAGAATTATTGGGATTGATAAGGGCAAATTCTGGGAGGAGATATTCTATTGTTTAGCTAAAAAATCACTTTTTTAAAATTGATATTTTGGGCATAATAGTGTCTTTTTTTTAATTAAAATTGACTTTAATTAAAATTTTGATGTTAATATATTTGATTTGTGTGGGTTTTAATAAAAATTAAAATCAGATTTGTGTAATATCAAAAAAAGGTTATCTTTGTTGGCATCAATTAAACGCTATGGAACAATATAATGTAGAACAAAAAATTCAAGAATTTATAGCAAATGTAGAGGCTAAAAATCCTAATGAGCCAGAATTTTTACAAGCTGTAAAAGAGGTGGCTGTTACTGTAATTCCGTTCATTGCTACCAAAGAAGAATACAGAGGTAAAAAACTTCTAGAAAGAATGGTAGAGCCGGAGAGAACAATTATTTTTAGAGTTCCTTGGGTAGATGACAAAGGAGAAATACAAGTAAATAGAGGGTTTAGAATTCAGATGAATTCGGCTATCGGACCTTATAAAGGAGGGATTAGATTCCATCCTACTGTAAATCTTTCAGTACTTAAATTTTTAGCGTTTGAACAAGTGTTCAAAAACTCTTTAACTACGCTTCCTATGGGTGGTGGTAAAGGGGGTTCTGATTTTGACCCACAAGGGAAATCAGATATGGAAATTATGAGATTCTGCCAAGCATTTATGACGGAACTTTGTAAGCATATTGGACCTCAAACCGATGTTCCTGCTGGAGATATAGGTGTGGGAGCTCGTGAGATAGGTTACCTTTTTGGTCAATATAAGAAGATAAGAAACGAATTTACAGGAGTACTTACTGGTAAAGGATTGGCTTATGGTGGTTCTTTAATTCGTCCAGAAGCTACAGGGTATGGAGTGGTTTACTTCGCAGAGCAAATGCTAAGAACGGTAGGTGAGGAAGTTAAAGGTAAAACATTTACGGTTTCAGGATTTGGAAATGTGGCTTGGGGAGTAATTAAGAAAATTGACCAACTAGGAGGTAAGGCGGTTACTATTTCTGGTCCAGATGGATATGTTTATGATAAAGACGGTATCACTGGTGAAAAAATAGATTTCTTATTAGAGCTTAGAGCGAGCGGAAACAACCGTGCTGAGGATTATGTTAAAAAATATCCAGAAGCTGAGTTCCACGCAGGTAAGCGTCCGTGGGAGGTGAAGTGTGATGTGGCTATCCCTTCTGCAACTCAAAACGAGTTAGATTTAGAAGATGCTAAAAAACTAGTAGAAAATGGTTGTATTTGTGTTACTGAGGCGGCTAATATGCCTTCTACACTAGATGCAATTAATCACTTTATAGATAACAAAGTTCTTTTCTCTCCAGGTAAAGCGTCTAACGCTGGTGGTGTAGCTACTTCTGGATTAGAGATGACTCAAAACTCTATCCGTCTTAACTGGACTTCTGAGGAAGTAGATGCTAGATTAAAAGAAATCATGATAGGCATACATAAAGTATGTAGAGATTATGGAAAAGAGGAGAATGGTTATGTAAACTATGTGAAAGGAGCAAACATCGCTGGGTTTGTTAAGGTAGCAGAGGCTATGTTAGCACAAGGTGTTGTTTAATATGATAAACCTTCTCGTGGGGTAATACGAGTAAAAAGTAAAATGAAAGAAAGAAGTTCCTCTATTTAAAATGAGGAACTTTTTGTTTTCTTTATGAGTAAATCAACTACGAATAAATTTATAATAATATAACCCGTTGTGCATTATGAAATGAAAAAAACAAGAGTTGTTTATTAGACTGAAAATCAGTATATTGTTTTTGCTATAAAACGATATAAATGAACAACATAGAGCAAATATATGAAAGAATTTTGGAAGTTTTAGGACTTTTTTCAGAAAATCAACTGATTAGTTATCAGAGAAGAACACCTAAAATGAGCGATTTAGAAGTCATAAGTCTTAATATTACTGCTGAATACTTGAGTATTGATAGCGAATTACAGTTATTTAGAAAATTGCCAAACTCTCTGATAAACAAAATTGAAAGAAGTGTTTACAATAAGCGAAAACGAAGACTATCCCTACAAACAGAGCAAATTAGACAGCGTATTTCGATGGAGTTCAATGAGTTTGAAGATATTTTTATCGTTGATAGCATGCCAATGAAAGTTTGTGAAAACGCTCGTTCTACTCGTTCAAAAATTTGTAAAGAGCAATCCTATTCTTCACCAACATATGGTTATTGTGCTTCACAGAAATTATATTTCTATGGCTATAAACTACACGCAGTATGTTCTTTAAATGGTGTGATTAAGAATTTTGATATAAGCCCTGCATCCGTTCACGACATCCACTATTTAAAAGATATTGGTGAGCAAATGCGAAACTGTACTTTAATTGGAGATAGAGGCTATTTATCAGCAAAAGTTCAAATAGATTTATTTAACTATGCTAATATTAAATTAGATACACCAATGAGAAGTAATCAGAAAGATTATATTCCTCAATTTTCATTGTACAAGAAAAAGCGAAAACGAATTGAGACATTTTTCTCTCAACTTTGCGACCAATTTATGATTAAAAGAAACAATGCTAAAACTTTTGAAGGCTTTAAAACAAGGATAATCAGTAAAATAACCGCCGCAACGGTTATTCAATATATCAATAAATTTATCTTCCAAAGAAAATTAAATCATCTAAAAATCAGTATTATTTAAAATGCACAACGAGTTAATATAATGAGTACACTTATTGATAATACAAAGGAATTTGTAAAAAATAAATTAGAAGGAGCAGAGGCTGGACACGATTGGTTTCATATAGAAAGAGTTTGGAAACTTTCCCAAAAAATTTTAAGTACCGAAAAGGCAGCTAATGAGGAAGTGGTAAATCTTGCGGCTTTATTACACGATATAGCTGACCCTAAATTCCATAATGGAGACGAGACTTTAGCGCTCCAAGTATCAAAAGATTTTTTAATGAAGGAAAAAGTTTCTGAAGAAACCATAGATAAAGTTTTATTTATCATCAAACATCTTTCCTTTAAAAATAAAGAGAGTCAACCGAAAGAATTGCCGATAGAGTTTAAAATTGTACAAGATGCAGATAGACTAGATGCTATCGGAGCGATAGGTGTAGCAAGAGCGTTCAACTTTGGTGGGTATAAAAATAATCCAATGTACAACCCTGAGATATTACCTCAAAAAACCTTTGGTAAGGAGAAATATAAAAAATCAGAAGGAACTACAATTAATCATTTTTATGAAAAATTATTACTCCTAAAAGATTTAATGCAAACTACTGAGGGTAAAAATATTGCGGAAAAAAGGCATCAGTTTATGTTAATTTTTTTAGAAACTTTCTATCGTGAGTGGAATTTATTGGAATAATTAAGAATTCATATATTTGCGTCAGTTAAATATTTTATATTAAATGTTTGGTTGATGGAAACATTGTCGTTTGTTCTTTTTATACTGTTATTGATTTCTCTAGTAAGAATAAATAGGTTAAAACTATACCGAAAAATAATCACTATTGTAGGCGTTCTTTTTTTTGGATATTGGATTTTTACTAAAATTTATCCTAATCCTGTTGGAGGAAGTATTGCTATTCAGTTGGTTAATAAACATCCACAAACACTAGATTTCTATAGTTTGGAAGTTTTGGATAAGGGGTATAATATTGCGCATTTAGAAGATATTCGTTCTGAGCATTATCGTGTGTGCCACTTGGGAATGAAGGATACAGATGAATTTTGGTTGGTTGCGTTTTCTGGAAAAAAAATGGTTTATTTTACACAACATATAGTGGGAAATAAAAATGAAGACCTTTATATCGAAGCTAATAATTACCTTAACCAAAGCGCTAAACTTTCCAATATTGCAGAAAAACAAATCAGGCTTTATAAGAGAGAAGGGCTAAGAGATGCAGTTTGGGTTACTTTCTGTTTTTTAATATTGTTCATAAATATTGTGTCTTGGGTAAAGAAAAAATAGAAAATATTTTTGGATAAATTTCTTAGTTATATAAAAAATGTCTATATTTGCACACCTAAAAATGGTTCCGTGGCCGAGCGGCTAGGCAGAGGTCTGCAAAACCTTGTACAGCGGTTCGAATCCGCTCGGAACCTCTAGATGAAATCTCATAGTATTGCTATGAGATTTTTTGTTGAGTGTATCTAAGTAAGTATTATATTTATCGGTATTAATTTGGGAACTATGTTTTTAGATTTTTTTCTGCCCAATAGATGCCTAAAGTGTAATCTCATTATTTCCTCTGATGAAATCGTTTGCTGGGCGTGTAAGTCTCATATCAATTTTACCTACAATGATTTTGGAGGAAAAGGGGATTTTTATCAAAAAGTTGTTCTTAAATTTCCAGTAAATAAGGCTTTTAGTTTGATGAAGTACGAGAAAAAAGAACTTTCTCAAGATATTATACACGCCTTAAAGTACCATTCTATGGAGCGTGTGGGTAAGGTGTTAGCTCATTGGGTTTCTGAAAATATGGATTTATCTCATCAAGGGATAGATATATTAACTAATATTCCACTTCATCCTAAAAAACAAAGAGAGAGAGGGTATAATCAGTTGCATTTATTTACAAAAACATTATCTCAGTTGCAGAGGATACCTTATTCTCATTATCTTCTTAAAAGAAATTTCTATTCTAAGCCTCAAGCCTTAAAGCAAAAATTGGATAGAGAAAAGATGCAAAATATATTTTCTGTAGATGAGAAAATAGAAGGTAAACACATCTTACTTATAGACGATGTATATACCACAGGAAATACAATGAGTAAAGCGGTTTGGGAGCTTTTAAAAGGAAATGGGAATCAGGTGAGTGTTTTGGTTTTGGCAATAGATGAATAAATAGGTGTTTAATTACATTTCCTTTTTGTATTGAGGTTTATATCTTTTGTTTAATTATAAAATGTTTATTGGTGGTTTTGCCCTTATTTATAGGATTATAGAGGATTGTGGAAAACTTATATAATTAGAATCCAAAAGATTAAATAATCTATCCATATTTCGTTTCATTTTTAGGCTTTCATTTTCTATTTTTGTAGAAAGGATTTTGTTAAGTCTTTGTGTAATCAATATATTGATTTTTAGATTGTTATATAATTCTATTCTTTGTTAGAAATAACTAAGAGTTAAAAAACTGAATAAACAATTATTATGGGGATTTTTGAGAAAAGAATAAACTACAAACCTTTTGAGTATCCAGAAGTAATGCAGTATATAGAGGCGATTAATAAGTCTTTTTGGGTACATTCAGAGGTAGATTTTACGGCGGATATACAAGACTTTCATTCGCAGCTAGAGCCTCATGAGAAAAATGCAGTTAAGAATGCTTTGTTAGCAATTGCTCAGATTGAGGTGTCTGTAAAGACCTTTTGGGGTAATCTTTATAATCATCTCCCTAAGCCTGAGTTTAACGGATTAGGAGCAACCTTTGCAGAGTGTGAGTTTAGACATTCAGAGGCTTACTCAAGATTACTTGAAGTTTTAGGATATAACAATGAGTTTCTTAATGTTATCGAAAATCCTGCTATTAGAAAAAGAATAGATTTTCTAACCGATGTACTTAAAAACTCAAACTCTTCAACGCCTAAGGAGTATGTGTCTTCTTTGTTATTATTCAGTATTTTAATAGAAAATGTATCATTGTTTTCTCAGTTTGCCATTATTCTTTCGTTTACGAGGTTTAAGGGCTATATGAAAAATGTATCTAACATTATTGCGTGGACTTCTGTAGATGAGCAAATTCATGCCAATGCAGGGATTTATATCATCAATAAAATAAAGGAAGAACAGCCTGAGCTTCTTCAAGAGGAAGATATAGAGGCGATTTATAATATTGTTAAAACCTCGGTAGAGCTAGAGGCGGAAATATTAGATTGGATTTTTGAGATGGGAGATTTAGACCATTTATCAAAAAAACAACTTCTCAGCTTTATGAAATATCGTATAGACGATAGTTTGAAAAGAATTGGTATGGCTTCTATGTTTAATATTACAGAGGAAGAATACAAGCCGATGGTATGGTTTGAGGAGGAAGTTTTTGCTAACTCATTAGACGATTTCTTTGCCAAAAGACCAGTAGATTATACAAAACACGATAAGAGTATTACCGCTAACGATTTGTTTTAGATAAATTTTTGATAATCTAAAGCAAGAAATAAAACAAGAAAAACAAAATGGAAGAACTACAAGATATATGGTGGCTAAATGAGGAGTCTGAACAAATGCTCAATAGAGGCTATCTTCTGAAGGGAGAGACAGTGCATGGAGCGATTAAAAGGATTACTACGGCTGCTGCAAAGAGGCTTTATAAACCAGAGTTACAACCAGCCTTCGAAGAGATGATTGTGAAAGGTTGGATTAGCTTTTCGTCTCCTGTATGGGCGAATATGGGAACGCAGAGAGGTCTTCCGATTTCTTGTTTCAATGTTCATATTCCAGATAGTATTGAGGGGATTACCCACAAAATGGGAGAAGTTATCATGCAAACCAAAATAGGTGGTGGTACTTCTGGTTATTTTGGGGAGCTTCGTCATAGAGGGACGGCCGTTACAGATAACGGTAAATCGTCTGGGGCAGTTTCTTTTATGAAGTTGTTTGATACAGCTATGGATGTGGTTTCTCAAGGAGGAGTAAGAAGAGGGGCGTTTGCGGCTTATCTAGATATAGACCACGGAGATATAGAGGAGTTTTTGACGATAAAAGACATCGGTAGCCCTATTCAAAACCTATTTACGGGCGTTTGCGTGCCAGATTACTGGATGCAAGATATGATAGATGGGGACATTGATAAGAGGAAGATTTGGGCTAAAGTTTTAGAAAGCAGACAGCAGAAAGGGTTGCCATATATTTTCTTTACCGATAATGTCAACAGAAATAAACCTCAAGTTTATAAAGATAAAGGGTTGTTGGTTAATGCGAGTAACCTTTGTTCAGAAATTATGTTGCCATCTACTCAGGAGGAGTCATTTATATGTTGTCTTTCTTCTATGAATTTGGAACTTTATGATGAGTGGAAGGATACTAATGCGGTTAAATTGGCGATTTATTTCTTAGATGCAGTATTGTCCGAATTTATCGAAAAAACGGAAGGTAACTATTATTTACAAGGAGCTAGAAATTTTGCAATGAAACACAGAGCGTTAGGTCTAGGTGTTTTAGGGTATCATTCGTATTTGCAAAAAAATATGATTCCTTTTGAAAGTTTTGAAGCGACTCAATTCAATGCTAGAGCATTCAAACACATCAAAGAACAAGCGGAAGCAGCTTCTAAAGAGTTAGCTAATATTTATGGCGAACCAGAATTGCTTAAAGGTTACGGTATGAGAAATACCACGCTGATGGCAATCGCACCTACCACTTCTAGTTCGGCTATTTTAGGGCAAACCTCTCCAGGTATAGAGCCTTTTGCATCAAATTATTATAAAGCAGGTTTGGCTAAAGGTAATTTTATGAGAAAAAATAAATACCTTAAAAAACTGCTGGAAGCGAAGGGCCTAGAAAACGAGGAAACATGGAGAAACATTATGCTTAACCATGGTTCTGTGCAGCATTTAGATGGGCTTACGGAAGAGGAAAAGGCTGTTTTCAAGACTTTCAAAGAAATTTCTCCTATGGAAATTATCAGTCAAGCGGCTCAAAGACAGCAGTATATAGACCAAGCACAATCTTTGAATTTGCAAATTCCTTCCACAATGCCAGTAAAAGATGTTAACTTCTTGATGATAGAGGCGTGGAAGAAAGGTGTTAAAACTCTTTACTATCAGAGAAGTTCGTCTGTGTCCAAAGAATTGATGGTAAATTTTGTAACTTGTTCTAGTTGCGAAGCATAGATAAATATAGAGTGTAATAATTAAAGTTGAGGAAGATAAAACCGTAGTCTTAGGGCTATGGTTTTTCTTTTTAATTAAAGGTTTTCTATCTTTGTTCAAAGTATCAATAGTATGTGGAGAATTATATTTATTGCCCTGATTTTATTTTTTGAAAGTTTTTTAGCTCAAAATTTAGAAGGACAGGCGGATAGTATTATGACAAAATACGATATTCCCGAAATGGCGTTCGCTGTTGTAACGAAAGATACTATATTGGTGCAAAAAGTAAGGGGGCATCACAGAGTTACTGAAAAGAAAGGAAAACCCAATGCTTCCTTTGAAGATTTATTTCATCTAGGTTCTAATACTAAAGCTATTACGGGGTTTATTTCTGCATATTTGGTAGAACAAGGTAAAATAAAATGGAAAACCAAGTTTTTTGATTTATTTCCAAAGTTTAAAAAGAGTTCAAATGTCAAGTATCACAGTATAACTTTAGAAGATTTATTATGCCATAGAGCTAATGTTCAGCCTTTTACTAGTGGAGAGGAGTATAGTAAACTTCCTAAATTTAAAGGAACTAAACAACAGAAAAGAACCAAATTTGGAGAATATGTTTTAAGGCTCTCTCCGATAGAAAACAAAAATACTTACAATTACTCAAACGCAGGGTATAGTATTGCGGCAATGATGCTTGAAAAAGTTTCTGGAAAGTCTTGGGAACAACTGATAGAAGAAGTGTTAAAAACAAAATTAGAGATAGATTTTCGGTTGGGTTGGCCTAGTAGAAATGCTAAAAATCAACCTTTAGGGCATTGGTTAGAAGGAGGAAAACAAGTTGAAGTTTTACCAAATGTCGATTATGATTTGAGTTTAGCAGAACCAGCGGGAGATTTAAGTATGAATATTTACAATTATTCCAAGTTTATACAATTAAATATACAGGGGCTTTCTGGGGAAAGAAATATTTTGACTCCTGAAACTTATCAATACTTATATACTTCCAAAAAAGACTATTCTATAGGCTGGGGTAATTATCAAGATAAAATTCAAGAGATTTCAGACCATTCAGGTTCAGATGGCACATTTTTTTCCTATGCTCAAATTGATAGAAAAAAGCATTTAGGTTATATTATATTGGTAAATAGCGGAACCGCGGAGGCACAAAAAGGTGTTTTTGAAATGTTAGACCTTTTAAAAAGGAAGTATAAATAGAGAAAAAGTAATTGACTAAAACTTAAAAATGAAATTCGGAAAAGTATTAGACCCATCGGTAGTAGATTTTACATTGCCTAGTTCACATCCAGATACTCTAAGGATATTGGGAGGGAAGCCTGTTCAAAAGCTAAATATTTCAGTAGGTTGTGCCAAGTGGAATAAAGCAGAGTTGAAAGGCTTTTATCCAAAAGGGACTAAAGACGAACTATCTTATTATTCTACTCAATTTAACTCAATTGAACTTAACGCGACCTTTTATAGTTTACCTTCCGCTGAGCAGGTTGCTGTATGGAGAGATAAAACACCCGCAGGGTTCAAGTTTTTTCCAAAAATCACAAATACCATATCTCATTACCGAAGGCTAATCAATGTTAATGATGTGGTAACGCAATATGCTACTTCAATTTTAAACTTTAATGAAAAGCTTGGAATGGTATTTTTGCAACTTCATGATAATTTTCAACCTAAAAACTTTGACCGTTTAGAGAGGTTTGTATTAGATTGGCCTTGTGAAATTCCTTTAGCCATAGAACTAAGAAACGAAAAATGGTTTTCTGATGAAACAGTATTTCAAGAAACTTGTAATCTTTTTGAAAGTAGAAATATTACTAATATTATAGTGGATACGGCGGGAAGGAGAGATATGTTGCATCAAAGACTTACCACGTCCACAGCATTTATTCGTTATGTAGGAGCAAATACAGATAGCGATTATACAAGATTAGAAGATTGGGTACAACTCATTAAATATTGGAAGGAGCAAGGTTTACAAAATCTTTATTTTTTTGTACATCAGAATCTAGAGGAAGCCTCTCCGCTTCTTTCCGCACATTTTATCCAAACACTCAATGAAGCATTAGGTAAAAATTTACAAATACCCAAAATGGCGAGTCCAAAAACACTAACTTTATTTTAATAAACCTAATAAAAATGTAGGCAGTACACCATATATTACTATATGTCCTAGATTATGTTCAAATTTTTCATTTTGCAAATCAGTCGATTATATATGATGGATAAAAAAATGTTATAAAACATTTGGAGTTAATGACAAAGAATTTATATTTTTGCAGCCTCGATATGAGAGAGTAGGAGTGGATTGATTAGTTTAAATGCTTAGTAGTAATAAGCCTTAAGAATAAGGAGGAGTATTGCGAGGGGGTGTTTATCGGTGTTGAGAAAAAATATTTAAAATTTTTTCAAAAACATTTGGTCAATTAAAAAAAACTTTTTACTTTTGCGCTCGCAAATCGGAACTGAGAAAATCGGTGAGAGATTTAGCGAGAAGAATAGAGGACATTGAAAGATACTATAACAACCAAGTAAGGAAAAAACCAAAGCGTAACAAAACTTTGAGTGAGACGGGAAAAACATACAATGGAGAGTTTGATCCTGGCTCAGGATGAACGCTAGCGGGAGGCCTAACACATGCAAGCCGAGCGGTAGAGTATCTTCGGATACTTGAGAGCGGCGTACGGGTGCGGAACACGTGTGCAACCTGCCTTTATCTGAGGGATAGCCTTTCGAAAGGGAGATTAATACCTCATAATATACTGATTGGCATCAATTAGTATTGAAAGCTCCGGCGGATAGAGATGGGCACGCGCAAGATTAGATAGTTGGTGAGGTAACGGCTCACCAAGTCAATGATCTTTAGGGGGCCTGAGAGGGTGATCCCCCACACTGGTACTGAGACACGGACCAGACTCCTACGGGAGGCAGCAGTGAGGAATATTGGACAATGGGTGCAAGCCTGATCCAGCCATCCCGCGTGAAGGACGACGGCCCTATGGGTTGTAAACTTCTTTTGTACAGGGATAAACCTACCCTCGTGAGGGTAGCTGAAGGTACTGTACGAATAAGCACCGGCTAACTCCGTGCCAGCAGCCGCGGTAATACGGAGGGTGCAAGCGTTATCCGGATTTATTGGGTTTAAAGGGTCCGCAGGCGGGCTAGTAAGTCAGTGGTGAAAGCCTACAGCTTAACTGTAGAACTGCCGTTGATACTGCTAGTCTTGAGTATAGTTGAGGTAGCTGGAATGAGTAGTGTAGCGGTGAAATGCATAGATATTACTCAGAACACCGATTGCGAAGGCAGGTTACCAAGTTATAACTGACGCTGAGGGACGAAAGCGTGGGGAGCGAACAGGATTAGATACCCTGGTAGTCCACGCCGTAAACGATGCTAACTCGTTTTTGGGCTTTAGGGTTCAGAGACTAAGCGAAAGTGATAAGTTAGCCACCTGGGGAGTACGACCGCAAGGTTGAAACTCAAAGGAATTGACGGGGGCCCGCACAAGCGGTGGATCATGTGGTTTAATTCGATGATACGCGAGGAACCTTACCAAGGCTTAAATGGGAATTGACAGCTGTAGAAATACGGTTTTCTTCGGACAATTTTCAAGGTGCTGCATGGTTGTCGTCAGCTCGTGCCGTGAGGTGTTAGGTTAAGTCCTGCAACGAGCGCAACCCCTGTCACTAGTTGCCATCATTAAGTTGGGGACTCTAGTGAGACTGCCTACGCAAGTAGCGAGGAAGGTGGGGATGACGTCAAATCATCACGGCCCTTACGCCTTGGGCCACACACGTGATACAATGGCCGGTACAGAGGGCAGCTACACTGCGAAGTGATGCAAATCTCGAAAGCCGGTCTCAGTTCGGATTGGAGTCTGCAACTCGACTCTATGAAGCTGGAATCGCTAGTAATCGCGCATCAGCCATGGCGCGGTGAATACGTTCCCGGGCCTTGTACACACCGCCCGTCAAGCCATGGAAGCTGGGGGTACCTGAAGTCGGTGACCGTAACAGGAGCTGCCTAGGGTAAAACTAGTAACTAGGGCTAAGTCGTAACAAGGTAGCCGTACCGGAAGGTGCGGCTGGAACATCTCATTTTAGAGACTCATTTGGAGTATAAACAAAAATAAGAGAGCTTACTTAAAGTAGCTTTGGTTTTTTTACTGGTTGGTATATAAAGAAATAACCCCTAAGATTAGTATCAGGGATAAGAAAGAGATTAGAAACTAGAAGTTGGAAGTTAGAAAAAGGATGCAAGTCTAAATTCTAACAATCTAAACTCTGACATCTAAGACAGTCTCGTAGCTCAGCTGGTTAGAGCGCTACACTGATAATGTAGAGGTCGGCAGTTCGAGCCTGCCCGAGACTACTAATTATAAAAAGAGGGGGAATTAGCTCAGCTGGCTAGAGCGCCTGCCTTGCACGCAGGAGGTCAAGGGTTCGACTCCCTTATTCTCCACAAGGGTTAGATATTTAATTTAAAAGTGACGGATGGGGCCAAATACAACATCAGTTCATTAAATATTTAGCGAGCGTAAAGCACATTGACATTAACGGTAAAAGACATCACAAAGAGAAAACCGAGCACTTATAAGTGCTTGAGTAACCAAAAATATTAGGAAAGAAATCGTTAAGGGCGTATGGCGGATGCCTAGGCTTTCAGAGGCGACGAAGGACGTGGTAAGCTGCGAAAAGCTACGGGGATTGGCACACACGAATAGATCCGTAGATATCCGAATGGGGCAACCCAATACATTGAAGATGTATTACTGCGTAAGCAGAGCAAACCCGGAGAACTGAAACATCTAAGTACCCGGAGGAAAAGAAATCGAAGAGATTCCGTAAGTAGTGGCGAGCGAAAGCGGATTAGCCCAAAAGCTTTTATATGTTTAATAGAACACTTTGGAAAGAGTGGCCATAGAGGGTGATAGCCCCGTACATGAAAGGCATACATAAGTGATACAAGAGTAGGGCGGGACACGTGAAATCCTGTCTGAATATGGGGGGACCATCCTCCAAGGCTAAATACTCCTGAAAGACCGATAGTGAACAAGTACTGTGAAGGAAAGGTGAAAAGCACTTCGAATAGAAGGGTGAAAGAGAACCTGAAACCGTACGCCTACAAGCGGTCGGAGCAGCTTATTGCTGTGACGGCGTGCCTTTTGCATAATGAGCCTACGAGTTAATTTTACTAGCGAGGTTAAGTAATTAAGTTACGGAGCCGAAGCGAAAGCGAGTCTGAATAGGGCGAATAGTTAGTAGGATTAGACGCGAAACCTTGTGATCTACCCATGGGCAGGTTGAAGCTTTGGTAACACAAAGTGGAGGACCGAACCGGTTGACGTTGAAAAGTCTTCGGATGACCTGTGGGTAGGGGTGAAAGGCCAATCAAACTGGGAGATAGCTCGTACTCTCCGAAATGCATTTAGGTGCAGCGTTGATGTTAAGTTTATTAGAGGTAGAGCTACTGATTGGATGCGGGGGTTTCACCGCCTACCAATTCCTGACAAACTCCGAATGCTAATAAATGTTCATCAGCAGTGAGGGCATGGGTGCTAAGGTCCATGTCCGAGAGGGAAAGAACCCGGACCAACAGCTAAGGTCCCTAAATATATGCTAAGTTGAAATAACGCGGTTGGACTGCATTGACAGCTAGGATGTTGGCTTGGAAGCAGCCATTCATTTAAAGAGTGCGTAACAGCTCACTAGTCGAGCGGTCCGGCATGGATAATAATCGGGCATAAGCATATTACCGAAGCTATGGGATGTATTAATACATCGGTAGGAGAGCATTCTATCGGCGCAGAAGCAGTATCGCGAGGTATTGTGGAGCTTATAGAAAAGAAAATGTAGGCATAAGTAACGATAAAGGGGGCGAGAACCCCCCTCACCGAAAGACTAAGGTTTCCTCAGCCATGCTAATCAGCTGAGGGTTAGTCGGGACCTAACGCGTACCCGAAAGGGGAAGTGGATGGACAATGGGTTAATATTCCCATACTTGCTCACACTAAAAAGGGGACGGATTGCCGTACTTACTGAAGACTGACGGAATAGTTGAGACCTAGCCTACGGGCGAAGTTGTTGTAGGGAAAGCAGTTCCAAGAAAAGCCGAAGTGAAGCAACCCGTACCAAAACCGACACAGGTAGTCGAGGAGAGAATCCTAAGGTGCTCGAGTGAGTCGTGGCTAAGGAACTAGGCAAAATAGTCTCGTAACTTCGGAAGAAGAGACGCCAACAGAAATGTTGGCCGCAGTGAAGAGGCCCAGGCGACTGTTTATCAAAAACACAGGACTCTGCTAAATCGAAAGATGCTGTATAGGGTCTGACACCTGCCCGGTGCTGGAAGGTTAAGGAAGGTGCTTAGCGTAAGCGAAGGCATTAACTGAAGCCCCAGTAAACGGCGGCCGTAACTATAACGGTCCTAAGGTAGCGAAATTCCTTGTCGGGTAAGTTCCGACCTGCACGAATGGTGTAACGATCTGGGCACTGTCTCAGCCACGAGCTCGGTGAAATTGTAGTATCGGTGAAGATGCCGATTACCCGCAATGGGACGAAAAGACCCTGTGAACCTTTACTATAACTTCGTATTGACTTTGAGTAAACAATGTGTAGGATAGGTGGGAGGCTGTGAATCTGGCACGCTAGTGTTGGTGGAGCCGTTGTTGAAATACCACCCTTTGTTTACTTAGAGCCTAACTCGGAAACGAGGACATTGCGTGGTGGGTAGTTTGACTGGGGTGGTCGCCTCCAAAAGAGTAACGGAGGCTTTCAAAGGTACCCTCAGCACGCTTGGTAACCGTGCGTAGAGTGTAATGGCATAAGGGTGCTTGACTGTGAGACCTACAAGTCGATCAGGTGCGAAAGCAGGACATAGTGATCCGGTGGTTCCGTATGGAAGGGCCATCGCTCATAGGATAAAAGGTACTCCGGGGATAACAGGCTAGTCTCCCCCAAGAGCTCACATCGACGGGGAGGTTCGGCACCTCGATGTCGGCTCGTCACATCCTGGGGCTGGAGAAGGTCCCAAGGGTTGGGCTGTTCGCCCATTAAAGTGGCACGCGAGCTGGGTTCAGAACGTCGTGAGACAGTTCGGTCTCTATCTATTGCGGGCGTTAGATGTTTGAGAGGGCTTGAATCTAGTACGAGAGGACCGATTTGAACAAACCTCTGGTGTATCTGTTGTGCCGCCAGGCGCACCGCAGAGTAGCTAAGTTTGGTAAGGATAAGCACTGAAGGCATATAAGTGCGAAACCTGCCTCAAGATGAGACATCTTTTAAGGGTCGTGGGAGATGACCACGTTGATAGGCTACAGGTGTAAAGTTGGTAACAGCATAGCCGAGTAGTACTAATTACCCGTAGATTTATAGCCTAATGGGTTATGTTAAAAAAGCCTTATAAGTGCGAGCAAGGTTTTGTCTTTGTGATGAAAATTACCGATAAAAAGAATTAGGACACACTAATTTTTATATAAAGAACTTTAGGGTGGTTTTAGCGGTGGGGCTCACCTGTTCCCATTCCGAACACAGAAGTTAAGCCCACCAGCGCCGATGGTACTACGAAAGTGGGAGAGTAGGTCGCCGCCAGTTTTTATTTTTGAAAAGCCTCTAGCAGTATTGCTAGAGGCTTTTTGTTTGGAGTGTTCAGGAAGGAGGTGTGTTGTCTTATCAGACGCCACATCGGCGTAGCCTAAGACAACGGAGTGTTGTAGGGTAAAGCAACACATCGGCGTAGGATTATAAAACTCCTTGCACCGTTTTAATTAAAACGGTGCGAGAGATAGGATAACTTCTCGCAGTGTTTTCTGAAAGTTTAAAAGAGTTGGAACTAAGCGATTGAAATTTGTATTATGAATGCCGTTGCGTGAGGGCGAAGGGCATTGTTGGAGCTCATCTTACAAAGGTGTAAGGGATAGGTGTGGGCTTTGTAAGATAGCGACTGCCCGTAGACCGACCCTAGTGCTGGGTTAGATTTGGCAAAGGGACACGCCCTATAGGGAAGAGGGTATCTTTAATCTTTTAGTAAAATTATGAACTTAATAATAAATGACTACATTTGCAGTGTGAAAAATCTAAGTATGAAGAAAATTATATTTTTAACTTGTATAGGGCTTGGGGGTGTTGTTTTGGCTCAAGAGAATTCTTTTTCTCTTGAAAAAAAATTAGAAGAAGATAAAAATCGTTTGCTCTCTCAGTTTGATTTTTATAAGAATAATTTACTTACTAATAAAGTATTGGCAGGTAAGTCCTCTCTTGAAGGTATAAAAAAAGCAGAAAGGGCTTTGCTAGATAAAAGAAAAAAGGTTGATTTCTTTTTTGATGGAAAGCCTTATTTCTTGAGTACAGAGGATTTAGACCAAATAGAGAACTCTAATGTGGATTTTATCCAAAATGGTAAAATGTTAGGGCTGACAAAAAGTTATAATGGAGAAAATGTAAAGGTATCTGTGTTCGACGGAGGGAAAGTCTATGAGAAACATACTGATTTTGGAGGTGCTGTAAGTACTAGAGTGGTTAATAAAGAGAAAGTTTCTTCTAGTTATAGTGCTCATGCGACTGCTGTTACTAGTATGTTAGGGGGGATAGGGCATATTATAGGAGATGGGACTATCTCGGGTAATACTAAGGGAATTATGCCTAAAGCTACTTTTGATGCTTATAGTTTTATGAATTCTACTTTAGAGGGCGAAAATGCTGATAAAACAGTATATCAAAAAATATTATTCTCTAAAGCGTATCTTTCTAATCATTCGTATGGTATAAATCCAGGTTGGAGTTACGAAGAGGCAGGTGACATGGGAAAAGGCTTTTATTGGGGAGGTGCTTATGATACAGCAACTAAATTGTCTTACGATTTGAATGGAGCCTATCTTAGTAATGACCAAAAATATGATGATATAGTTTATGAAAATCCTTCTATGATTTTAGTTAAATCAGCAGGGAATTCCTTTGGTGATGGTCCTTCAGGTACCAGTCTAAACTCTTATTATGAAGATGATAATGGGAATTATGTTCAGTTTACGCAGGCTGATACTTTACCTAGTAATAACTGTTCTGAGGGATATGACTGTATAGGACCTGGTTCTTTGGCTAAAAATATTATAGTAGTTGGTGCTACGGAAAAAATAACCTCAAATAATAAAAGATATAATCAATCTACCGATGTAGTAAAAGCTGATTATAGTAGTGCAGGTCCTAGAGATGATGGTGCTATAAAACCTGATATTGCAGGTGTGGGAAGTGATATTTTTTCTGCATCATCATCTAGTACAGGTAGTAATGGGTGGACTTATGGAAGTGGAACTTCTTATTCAGCTCCTCAAGTTACAGGTATTATAGGGCTATGGATACAGATTTATAAAGATTTGTTTAATGGTTCTAGTTTAGATGCTGCATCGGCGAAAACACTTTTAGTACATTCTGCAGACGAAGCAGGAAATATAGGTCCAGATGCTTGGTTTGGTTGGGGATTTGCTAATGCCCAAAAAGGAGCAGAACTTTTAGTAAAGAAAAGTAATGGAGAGGTTATTTTTGAAAATAAAAAATTGACAAGCGGAAGTAAGGAGTCAATAGCGTTAAACACTGATGGTAAACAACCGCTTAAGGTAACTATAAGTTGGGTAGACCCTTCTTATAAAAAATTGCCTGAGACCTATGGAGATGCTCATAATAATAGAACTTCTAAGTTAGTAAATGATTTGGATTTAAGAATCATAAATGAAAAAACGGGAGAGGTATATTATCCTTGGAAGCTGAATATCAATAGTCCAATGGCTGCTGCAACTAAGGGAGACAATACGGTAGATAATGTAGAGCAGGTTTTAATAGATACACCATCTTCAGGGACATATAGAGTGGAAGTTTCCCATAAAGGTAAAATACTTAATAATTCAGGAGCTGAAACGCAATCACAAGATTATAGCATTATAGTTTCTGGATATACTAATCTTGTGTTGAGTACTCAGACCAGTGAGGTCACATTACAAGATGCTGTGGTAACTTCTAATATTATTTTTGTTAACCCTCAATTAATTACTTCTCCTGTGTATATGTATGATATGTCAGGAAGATTAATTCAAACTATAAGTAGTAATTTCTCACAATCGGTTGATGTGTCTGGGCTTACGCCAGGTGTATATATAATAAATATGATGACAATCAATGGTAAGGTTACTAAGAAATTTATCAAAAAATAAAAGTGAATATTTTAATTTACTAAATAGCATAGTTTGAAATAAATTAAAAAGCGTTCGTTTTAATTAAAACGAACGCTTTTAGTATAAAAATGAACTTAACTTTTATTTACCTAAGAAAGTATTATACATCCAAACCTCTTTTTCTTGCTCCTTAATATAATCGCTCATTTGAGAGTTAGTACCCTCATCACCAGCTTCACCAGCAATTTCTAAGATTTCTCTTTGTAGGTCAATCACTATTTTAAAAGCTTCTAGAATTTGTTCTACACATTTGTTTCCGTCGGTTACTTCTTTACTTTCTTTGATGGAAGAAACCTTTAAATAATCTGAGTAATTGTGGTTAGGTGTAGCACCTAGTGTTAAAATTCTCTCTGCAATTTCATCTATTTTAAGAACTAAAGAGTCGTAAAGCTCTTCAAATTTAGGGTGAAGTGTAAAGAAGTCAGCCCCTTTGATATTCCAATGAGCACCTCTTGTATTTTGATAAAAAATAGAATAATTGGCTAAAAGTATATTTAGTTTTTCAGTAATGTTTTGGCAATCGGATTCTTTTAACCCTATAATTTTAGAATTTTTCATAATAGTATTTTTTATTATTGAATTAACTTGGTACAAAGGTAGGGTTTACTCCTATTTGCTTCATAAATAATATGATAGTAAAAAACTATTGAGAGGATAGAGATTTAAGTTTAAATAAAAAAAAGACTCGTTAATATTAACGAGTCCTTTAAAAAAAGTAAGATATTACTTGTTTTTAGAATGAGAACATCATTCTAGCTTGTACAGAGTGGAAATTCTTATCATTAGGGAAATAAGGATTGTCTAAATGGCTATAAGTATATCCCGCAGAAAGAATTGCGTGTCTGTTGAAAGTATAGTTTAATCCTACAGTAGCAGAGTGAACTCTACCTCCAGCAATAGTTAAAGATTCATTAGGATAGTCTGTTATATTACCATTAGGATAGAATTTATCTTTACCCTTTAAGAATACATCTCCAGGTGCTATATCATTTAAGTTGGTATAGTTATACCTTGCAACGGCTTCTAGAGTACCTTCATCATAGTTACCGCTGATAAGGGCAAACTCTTTATTGTACTTGTATTTAGATTTATTATTTAGTAGATATCCTACTTCTACATATCCTCCATCAAAGTGAGAGTCTCCTAGAGGATTTGCTTTTTGCCAGCTTTCTAAAGTAGTCCAACTCCAAATACCTCCAAGTTGAGCTTCAAATAACTCTTTATCAGGTCTTTGTTTTTTCACTTTTTGGATAACATATTCACCTCTAATAAAGAATTTTGGTGTTTTTAATAAAGCTTCGAATCCTGCTTTGTATAGGTTTTTAGCCCATGGAACATCAGCGTTTACAAAACTATTGTTGTGGTCTATACCAAGCTCTAGTGGAGAAGCAATACTAAGATTAGTTTTTAGAGTTTTACCTTCATTGATAAGTTCTCCTCCGTTGATTTGTCTGTATCTAAGAGAACCTCCCAAGTGAAGGGTCATATCAGAGTTGCTAATAGGTAAGTACACATATCTACCTGTAAGATTCCAGCTTTGGTTTCCTGCAGGTTTCTTTTGTTCTAATACATCTTCTGTAAATAAACCTTGGTCAGAGAAGAATCTATTGTTGAAGTATTTATAAGTAATACCAAGAGCTCTGAAGTTTCCTAATGCATTTACAGATGAAGGACGATTCATGAACTTCATAGCGTATTCACTAGTGTTTAAGTTCATAGAGAAAGGCTCTGCATAGTAACCAAACTTAATACTCTTAGAGCTTTGTTCGTCATTTTTTAAGAAATATCTTACGAATAAGTTTCTTTGATGAAATTTACCACCACCAAAATCGAAGTCTCCGTAGAAATACCATTTTTTAACCCGTTGTGCATTATGAAATGAAAAAAACAAGAGTTGTTTATTAGACTGAAAATCAGTATATTGTTTTTGCTATAAAACGATATAAATGAACAACATAGAGCAAATATATGAAAGAATTTTGGAAGTTTTAGGACTTTTTTCAGAAAATCAACTGATTAGTTATCAGAGAAGAACACCTAAAATGAGCGATTTAGAAGTCATAAGTCTTAATATTACTGCTGAATACTTGAGTATTGATAGCGAATTACAGTTATTTAGAAAATTGCCAAACTCTCTGATAAACAAAATTGAAAGAAGTGTTTACAATAAGCGAAAACGAAGACTATCCCTACAAACAGAGCAAATTAGACAGCGTATTTCGATGGAGTTCAATGAGTTTGAAGATATTTTTATCGTTGATAGCATGCCAATGAAAGTTTGTGAAAACGCTCGTTCTACTCGTTCAAAAATTTGTAAAGAGCAATCCTATTCTTCACCAACATATGGTTATTGTGCTTCACAGAAATTATATTTCTATGGCTATAAACTACACGCAGTATGTTCTTTAAATGGTGTGATTAAGAATTTTGATATAAGCCCTGCATCCGTTCACGACATCCACTATTTAAAAGATATTGGTGAGCAAATGCGAAACTGTACTTTAATTGGAGATAGAGGCTATTTATCAGCAAAAGTTCAAATAGATTTATTTAACTATGCTAATATTAAATTAGATACACCAATGAGAAGTAATCAGAAAGATTATATTCCTCAATTTTCATTGTACAAGAAAAAGCGAAAACGAATTGAGACATTTTTCTCTCAACTTTGCGACCAATTTATGATTAAAAGAAACAATGCTAAAACTTTTGAAGGCTTTAAAACAAGGATAATCAGTAAAATAACCGCCGCAACGGTTATTCAATATATCAATAAATTTATCTTCCAAAGAAAATTAAATCATCTAAAAATCAGTATTATTTAAAATGCACAACGAGTTTTTTTATAATTTAGAGATGTTCTGATTCTAGCATCAGAGATATCAGCTCCAGATCTTACAGGGGTGTATTCACTAGAACTAAATGATAAATCTGTAATAAATCTAGCCCCCAACATTACTTGAACATCGTTCTCTTTATCTTCATATATAGTATATGGTTTGATAGCTGCCTTATCCTGAGCGTACAGATTACCTAACGCTCCTAGAGTGAATAAAGAAGCTAATATAATATTCTTTTTCATGAGTTTAATTATTTAATATATTATGGTTTGTTTTTATAAAGTTTAGTACCCTAGCCTTTTAAGTAGGTCTGAAGAGTTTTCTACAGATTGAGCTGCGTTTTTATCTCTAGCATTTTTTTCTATGTAGTAGTGTAATGTTTCTTCAGCTCTATTGGTAAACATAGCGTCACAATAAGGTGGAGCAGAAAGATTACCTATACTATTACCATAATTATAATCACCGAAGTATTTTTTCATTTGGTCTTTAGTATCAAATGAATATGGGTGAATTTTCATGTTAGAGCGTCTGATAAGATCTGCTTGCCAAGGTTTTAACATCTCAGGGTAGTTGTTAGGTGCTCCAGAGATAGATGGTCCAGCGAAGTGAGCTAAGTTCTCTACACCTAGATTGATGAAAGAAGCATATCCTTCTGGAGAGTCATCAGACATATCGGTAGCTCCATTTCCTTTCCAAAGTAGGAAACACATAGGTACCTTACCTTGATAGAAGTCTTTAATTCGTTTTAAACTTTGTAATGAGAATGTTTGTAAGATAACTTTACCGTTAGTATTACCTACATTAACTTTGCCATTAACATAGAACGGAGTATTTTCAGCTTCAGGCTTAGTGATGATATTCATACCGTAAAGGTCTAACTCATCGTAAACCATTTTTTCGAACTCAGAAGGGTTTAACCAAGGTTCTTTAAATTCAACATAAATACCAGGTCTATGCCCTGTGTCTTGTTCGTCTTTTACATACTGAGTAGTATATTTTACGATTTTTTCTTTAACACCAGAAAGTGGGTGTGACATTGTTTTGTCAGTCAGCTTTTTAGTTGTTTCAGCTCTCGTACCATCTGCATTTCTTTTTAATTTATATCCTCTAGAATACATAATCATGTCCTCTAAAGAAGATATATATTGGCGCTGAGTGGTAAATCCAGCTCTTGCTTGTTCAGGATTGGTTTCATTAAACCATGTTCCAGCGTCTAATTTTAACAATTCTTCGTATGTGTAAGAACTTGGAAGGTTAGGGTAGAAATTTTTTCTGTCTACTTCCACCATTTTGTCCGCTTCATCAGATGAATACCCTAAATCTAAATAATATTGCTTTCTAGTAGAAGGGAGATGTTCTCCATACACTATTTCAATGTTGGTAGTTCGTTTTAGGTTGTCATCATGTAATGCTAAAACAACTCCATCTTTTGATACCTGCAAATCTGCCTCTAGATAATCTGCTCCAATTTCTCTACCCCATCTAAAAGCAGCTTCTTTTTCTTCAGGTGTCCAAAATGTAGAACCACGGTGTGCAATAACAGCATTTTCAGGAACATAATCTCTCACTTTTATCATTTCAGGAGAGAGTTGTTTTACCTCTACTTTACTTACATCAATATCAGGATTACTTACTTCCCGATCTGAATTACACGCAAGCATGGTGAAAACACACGCAGCCATGCTAGCTCTAAATACATTTTTTAACATAATTATCTTTTATTTTAAGGGTTTAAATTTTTCTCATCTTTTATAGTAAAGCTTATGAAAATGATAGATAGCAAACATGCTATAATAAGTAGGATAAAGCCAGAGTCCCAACCAAAATATTCTACAAGGTAGCCCATGGTAATATTAGCTAGGATAGCCGTTCCTAAGAGATAACCTAGGAGACCAGTGAGTCCAGCAGCAGTACCAGCAGCTTTTTTGGGTGCTAAATCTAGAGCTTGAACACCAATCAGCATTACTGGACCATAAATTAAAAATCCTATGGCTATAAGGGTTATCCCATCAAGAACTTTGTTATCCATATTTTTCCAGTAGATAAATACAAATACAGTAACTAGAGCCATATAGATTATGGTAATTAAAGATCTCTTACCTTTGAAAATTTTATCACTTAACCATCCACATAAAATGGTTCCAGGTATAGCAGCCCATTCGTAAGCAGAGTATGCCCAGCTAACTTCTTTTATATCATAGTGTTTTACGGCTTGTAAGTAGGTAGGAGCCCAGTCTAAAACACCGTATCTTACCAAATAAACAAATGCATTAGCTATAGCTATAAACCAAAGGGTTCTATTGTTTAAAACATAAGTGAAGAATATATCTTTTGTTGAAAGTTCTTCCTCTGAGTTTTTCGAGTAGTTTTTAGGGTAGTCATTTCTGTATTCTTCAATAGGAGGAAGTCCACAAGATTGAGGCGTATCTCTTACTAATAAAAGAGAGATGAGGGCTATTGCAATCCCTACTATAGCAGGAACCCAAAATGTACCCACTTGCCAAGAGCCAAACCATAGAGTAGCATATCCTACTAATGGAGCTAATAGGCCACCTCCAACATTATGTGCTATATTTCAAAAAGACATTTTCGTGCCTCGTTCATTTTGAGAAAACCAATGGGTCATCACTCTTCCGCAAGGAGGCCAACCCATACCTTGAAACCAACCAATTAAAAATTGTAAAATAAACATGATGGTGATGGAAGAAACTCCAAGGCTAGTCCCTAAGACTAAAGTAACAAGAGATGATAAAATAAGACCTAGGGCTAGAAATTTTCTAGCATCACTTCTATCAGATACACCTCCCATGAAAAATTTGGATAAACCGTAAGCTATTGCGTTGGCAGAAAGAGCAAAGCCTAGACTTGCTTTTGTAAAACCTTCATTTTCTAAATAAGGCATTGCCAGAGAGAAATTTTTTCGGACTAAATAATAGCCAGCATACCCTATAAATATACCTATAAAAACTTGAAAACGCTTACTCTTATAAATGCTATCAATCTTCTCTTTTGGTAGAAGAGGCAGATGTTTAGCAGGAGATAAAAAAGATTTCATATATTGTATTAAAGTGTTTATTGTTTTTTTGATGTATAAAATACTTTTGTGTTATTTCAAAAAGTTTTTTGTAACTAAAAACTCGTTGTGCATTTTAAATAATACTGATTTTTAGATGATTTAATTTTCTTTGGAAGATAAATTTATTGATATATTGAATAACCGTTGCGGCGGTTATTTTACTGATTATCCTTGTTTTAAAGCCTTCAAAAGTTTTAGCATAGTTTCTTTTAATCATAAATTGGTCGCAAAGTTGAGAGAAAAATGTCTCAATTCGTTTTCGCTTTTTCTTGTACAATGAAAATTGAGGAATATAATCTTTCTGATTACTTCTCATTGGTGTATCTAATTTAATATTAGCATAGTTAAATAAATCTATTTGAACTTTTGCTGATAAATAGCCTCTATCTCCAATTAAAGTACAGTTTCGCATTTGCTCACCACTATCTTTTAAATAGTGGATGTCGTGAACGGATGCAGGGCTTATATCAAAATTCTTAATCACACCATTTAAAGAACATACTGCGTGTAGTTTATAGCCATAGAAATATAATTTCTGTGAAGCACAATAACCATATGTTGGTGAAGAATAGGATTACTCTTTACAAATTTTTGAACGAGTAGAACGAGCGTTTTCACAAACTTTCATTGGCATGCTATCAACGATAAAAATATCTTCAAACTCATTGAACTCCATCGAAATACGCTGTCTAATTTGCTCTGTTTGTAGGGATAGTCTTCGTTTTCGCTTATTGTAAACACTTCTTTCAATTTTGTTTATCAGAGAGTTTGGCAATTTTCTAAATAACTGTAATTCGCTATCAATACTCAAGTATTCAGCAGTAATATTAAGACTTATGACTTCTAAATCGCTCATTTTAGGTGTTCTTCTCTGATAACTAATCAGTTGATTTTCTGAAAAAAGTCCTAAAACTTCCAAAATTCTTTCATATATTTGCTCTAAGTTGTTCATTTATATCGTTTTATAGCAAAAACAATATACTGATTTTCAGTCTAATAAACAACTCTTGTTTTTTTCATTTCATAATGCACAACGGGTTAACTAAAAATTTAGACCACAAATATACATTATCGAAACTAATCGAAACAATATGAAGTTTATCATCTTGGATTACATTTTTTCCATATTGTAGGGTAATGAGAAAATATTTATATTTGGCAAAATAGATGAAAAGTTAGGATATGAGCACAGCTAAAAGGCATCAGTACATTTTAGATAAAATAAAAAAAGAGGGACATATTTTAGTTTCGGATATTTCAAAAGAGCTATCAGTTTCGGAAGTTACCATAAGAAAAGATTTACGAGGGCTAGAAGACAAAGGTTTGCTGTTTAGGAATCATGGGGGAGCAAGTTGGGAAAACCCGTATGTATCTGATAAGCCGTTGAGTCATAAACAGCAAATCAATACACTGGAAAAAAGTAAAATTGCAAAAAAAGCAGTTTCCTTTATAGAGGAGAATGATGTGATAATTTTAGGCTCAGGGACAACGGTGCTGAGTATGGTAGAAAATCTACCAATGGATAAAAAACTTACGGTTATCACATCTTCTCTAATAGTGTCATCACTTTTATGTAAATATGAAAATATTACAGTAATACAACTAGGAGGAGATGTAAGACGCTCTTCACAATCAACGGTAGGTCCTATATCACAGCATCAACTTAGGTTGCTTTCTGCAAATAAATTATTTATAGGGGTAGATGGTCTAGATGTAGATTTTGGCGTTTCTACCTCAAATACGGGGGAGGCTTATCTTAACCAGCAAATGATAGAATGTTCCAGAAAAGTATACATATTATCTGACCACTCGAAGTTTGGTAAAAGAGGTCTAGGTAAAGTGTGTGATTTGAAAGAAATAGATTTTCTTATCACAGATCAAAAACTGAATGGTGATATTTTAAAGAAACTTGATGAATACGGTGTTCAAGTTGTTGTTTCTGACTAATAAGGAATTATTATAAAATACTGATTTTTAAATACTATAAATAAGAGTTTGTAGATTAAAATAAAATTATTACTTTTGCACCTTGAAACTAAAAATAAATAAAAGCAATTAAATGCCTACTATTCAACAATTAGTAAGAAAAGGAAGAGCCACACTTGCCAAGAAGAGCAAATCGGCTGCTTTGGATTCTTGTCCACAAAAGAGAGGTGTATGTACAAGAGTATATACAACTACACCTAAGAAACCTAACTCTGCGCTTAGAAAAGTAGCAAGGGTAAGACTTTCTAACGGTAAAGAAGTAAACGCTTATATCCCGGGCGAAGGACACAATCTCCAAGAGCACTCGATAGTATTGGTAAGAGGCGGAAGGGTGAAAGACCTACCGGGAGTTCGTTATCACATTGTTCGTGGTGCTTTAGATACCGCTGGAGTTAACGGAAGGCTTCAGAGAAGATCTAAGTACGGTGCTAAGCGTCCTAAAGATGCTAAAAAGTAATCATTAAATTTTAAGAAACAGAACAATGAGAAAAACAAAAGCGAAAAAAAGACCGTTGTTACCAGATCCAAAATTTAATGATCAGTTGGTAACTAGATTTGTGAATAACCTAATGCTAGACGGTAAGAAGTCTATCGCATTCAGAATTTTCTATGATGCACTAGACATCGTAGAAGCTAAAAAAGGAGAAAACGAAAAAACTTCATTAGAAATTTGGAAAGATGCTCTAACTAATGTAATGCCTCACGTAGAAGTGCGTTCAAGAAGAGTTGGTGGTGCTAACTTCCAAATCCCAATGCCTATTAGAGCAGATAGAAAAATCTCTATGGCAATGAAGTGGCTTATTAAGTACGCTAAAGCGAGAAATGATAAGTCTATGGCTCAGAAATTAGCTGCTGAAATTATTGCTGCTGCTAAGGAGGAAGGTGCTGCCTTCAAAAAGAAAACTGATACTCACAAAATGGCTGAGGCTAACAAAGCATTCTCACACTTTAGATTCTAATAGGAAATGGGAAGAGATCTTAAATACACTAGAAATATTGGTATTGCAGCTCACATTGATGCTGGTAAAACCACTACTACTGAAAGAATTCTATTCTATACAGGTAAAACCCATAAGATAGGTGAGGTACACGATGGTGCTTCTACTATGGACTGGATGGAGCAAGAAGCTGAAAGAGGGATTACAATTACTTCTGCGGCTACAACTTGTAATTGGGTATTTCCTAGACATGAAGGAAAGCCTACAGCAGACGCTAAAGATTATCACTTCAACATCATTGATACACCAGGACACGTGGACTTTACCGTAGAGGTAAACCGTTCTCTTAGAGTATTAGATGGTTTAGTATTCTTATTCTCTGCAGTAGACGGGGTAGAGCCTCAGTCTGAAACAAACTGGAGACTAGCAGATAACTACAAAGTAGCTAGAATGGGGTTTGTAAACAAAATGGATAGACAAGGTGCTGACTTCCTTAATGTGGTGAACCAAGTTAAGGAAATGTTAGGTTCTAACGCAGTTCCTATCGTACTTCCTATTGGTGCAGAAGAAGACTTCAAAGGAGTGGTAGACCTTATTAAGAATAGAGCTATCATTTGGCATGAGGAAACTCAAGGAGCTACTTTTGATGTAGTGCCTATTCCTGATGATATGAAAGATGATGTATTAGCTTACAGACAAAACTTGGTGGAAGCTGTTGCTGAATATGATGAGTCTTTATTAGAGAAGTTCTTTGAAGATCCAGATTCTATTACAGAAGAAGAAATCAACGATGCGCTTAGAAAAGCAACTATTGATTTATCTATTATCCCAATGACTTGTGGTTCATCATTCAAGAACAAAGGGGTGCAGTTTATGCTAGATGCGGTTTGTAGATACCTACCTTCGCCACTAGATAAAGATGATATCAACGGTACAGATCCTAATACAGATGCTGAAATCAGCAGAAAACCAGATGTAAACGAGCCTTTCTCTGCATTAGCATTTAAAATTGCTACAGACCCATTCGTGGGAAGATTAGCATTCTTTAGAGCTTATTCAGGAAGACTAGATGCTGGTTCTTATGTACTTAATACAAGATCTGGAAACAAAGAAAGAATTTCTAGAATTTACCAAATGCACGCTAATAAACAAAATCCTGTAGAGTATATCGAAGCGGGAGATATTGGTGCAGCGGTAGGTTTCAAAGATATTAAAACTGGGGATACACTTTCTGATGAGAAGAACCCTATCGTTTTAGAATCTATGATTTTCCCAGATCCAGTAATCGGTATTGCAGTAGAACCTAAAACTAAAGCAGACCAAGATAAATTGGGTAATGCTCTTGCTAAATTAGCAGAAGAAGACCCAACTTTCCAAGTGAAAACTGACGAAGCTTCTGGACAAACTATTATCTCTGGTATGGGTGAGCTTCACTTAGATATCATTGTAGACCGTTTGAAGAGAGAATTCAAAGTAGAAGTTAACCAAGGTCAGCCGCAAGTAGAGTACAAAGAAGCTCTTACTGCTACTGCTAACCATAGAGAAGTTTATAAGAAACAATCTGGTGGTAGAGGTAAGTTTGCGGATATCGTATTCGAAATCGGTCCAGCTGATGAAGGTAAGACAGGTCTTGAATTCATTAACGAAATTAAAGGTGGTAATATTCCTAAAGAATTTATCCCTTCTGTAGAAAAAGGATTCAAGGAAGCTATGAAGAATGGTCCTTTAGCAGGATTCGAAGTTGAAGCAATGAAGATTACCCTTAAAGATGGATCTTTCCACGCGGTAGACTCTGACCAACTTTCTTTCGAATTAGCAGCTAAGTTAGGTTTCAAAGCGGCTGGTAAAGCAGCGAAGGCTGTAATTATGGAGCCTATTATGAAGCTTGAAGTAGTTACTCCGGAAGAATATATGGGGGATATCGTAGGGGACCTTAACAGAAGAAGAGGTACTATTAACGGTATGGACGATAGAAACAACGCTAAGGTTATCAAGGCATTTGTTCCTCTTTCTGAAATGTTCGGGTATGTAACATCTCTTAGAACGCTTTCTTCGGGTAGAGCAACATCTTCTATGGAGTTTGAAAAGTACGAACCAGCTCCTCAGAACGTGGCTGACGAAGTAATAGAAAAAGCAAAAGGTTAATCTTTTAAAATTTAGAATTAAAATGTCACAAAGAATCAGAATAAAACTAAAATCTTACGATTACAATTTGGTAGATAAGTCTGCTGAGAAAATCGTAAAAACAGTAAAATCTACTGGTGCTGTAGTGAATGGTCCTATACCATTGCCTACTCACAAAAGAATCTTTACGGTTCTTAGATCTCCGCACGTTAATAAGAAGGCGAGAGAGCAGTTCCAACTTTCAGCTCACAAGAGATTGATGGATATCTACTCTTCTTCTTCTAAAACGGTAGATGCTTTAATGAAGTTAGAGCTTCCTAGCGGTGTAGATGTAGAAATCAAAGTTTGATAAATAAACTTTGCTATGATATTATAACGCCTCCCTTAATAATTAAGGGAGGCGTTTTTTTATGTAAAATAGATTGTCAATAAAAAAATAGTTTTATATTCGTAGCATAACAATAAAAAGTAAAAAGCTATGAAAAGAAATCTATTAAAAACAGCAATTGCATTTTGTGTGGTAGGGGCTGGCTTGGGTTCTCTCTATGGACAAGAGGGCTATAAAGCTCCATTAGCCGAGAGTGTGAGTCCTGTTACGATGGCGGATGATGCCGAGTTGGATAATATGGTGTTTCCGACTTCGGAATGGCAGACTTTTGCCGATGTGTCTTGGTATTCAGATGCGGTGAACGAGTTTACCTTAACCACCGAGGCGCAACTCGCTGATCTGTCCAAATTGGTGAAGGAAGGCAACAGTTTTTCGGGAAAAACCATTAGTCTTGGGAACGATTTGGACTTGGGCGAACACCTTTGGACAGCGATTGGCTACACTTACAGAACGCCGTTTTTTGGTAATTTTGACGGGAAGCATCACACCATTAAAAATCTAAAAGTGTACCGAGGGGATAATGGGGATTTCCTGGGATTGTTCGGCTACTATGCTTCGGGGAATTTAAAAGACTTGACGATTGACGGAGGTATGGTCAGAGGGAAGGACACGGCGGGAGTGCTGGTAGGGAATTTCACCTCGGGGGCTACAATGAGCAACTGCCATATCAAGAACGGAAAACTGTTGGGCGTTTACGACCCTAATTATACCACGAGTGCCTTTAATGTGGGGCTATTGTGCGGTTCGGTAACTTCTTCCAGCGTGGTGGATTATTGTTCGGCAGAAGGCGTGATTAAAGGCTTCCAGCAGGTGGGAGGCTTGGTAGGCTCGCCTTGGAACAAAGCCGTGATAAAAAACTCTTATTTCAAAGGAAAAGTGATAGGTGCTTATTTCGTGGGCGGTTTAGTAGGGTTCAGTACCTTTGCCTTCAGTCCTAATTCCGAGGTTTTAATAGAGGATTGCTATGCGATGGCGGAAGTGATGGGGGCTGAACACGTGGGCGGTTTTTACGGCGGTTTGCAGGTAGGGAAAATTAAAAATTCGTATTCTGTGAGTACCGTTGATGGCGCTTCGGGAACGGTAGGGGGATTTGTGGGAAGTATCGGAGGCGGAGGCATTCTTGAAAATGCTCATTTTAACAAGACCGTGGCTCCGATGTCGGGGTATGGCGATGCTCCAGCTCCGGGAGTGGGCCTTATGGGGCATACCACCGAAGCGATGAAAGTGCAGTCGTTCTTAGATTTACTGAATAATAACCGAACACCTGAAAAATGGAAATTCGAGAGCGGTGTAAATGAGGGGTATCCCGTGATTTACGATGCGGCAACGATGGGCGTTTCCGAAATTAAGAAACCCGACCAAGTTTCCATCTATCCAACGGTGGCGAAGGATAAGCTGTACCTGTCGGATAAGGCTCAAACCTACACTTACCAAGTGCTTGATGTTACGGGGAGAGTGCTAAAAAGTGGCAAAACCAACGCTTCCGTAGAGGTGGGCGACTTGAACCGAGGCGTGTACTTGCTGAAACTGGAAAACGGACAAGGCTACACGGTGCATAAGTTTATGAAAGATTAGTTTTATTTGTTTAGACTAAAGCCTCCCTATCTAAGGGGGGCTTTTTTTAGGATAAAAAATAAAAATTTTGGGGTTGGGGAACTGCCGCCCCATCTTGGGGAATATTTTTTTTAGCTAAAGAATAGATTTTGTTTTATAGGAAAAGGCTTCCCCATTGTTGAAAATAAGCTCCCCAAGATAGGGGGACGGTTTTTTAAGTTGGGGGAAGGTTGCCCCAAAGAGGGGAGGGTTTTCCCCGAGTTATTTAATGAAAATTTCATTTTGATAGGTGGAAAATAATATTAAATTTGTATCAGCAGACCCTAACTATTGATAAGTTTCAAAAAGTGAAGTTTGGAGTATTAACTTAAAACCGTTTCATTATGCCAAAAAAAGGACTTGCAGAAGTAATACACGCTGCAGAGCTTATGTTGAGCGGGCTAAAAGCCCATCAGTCGGAGTTGTCGTCAAGAGGATTAGATGCCGCTTTCATAAAGACGATGGAAGATTTGATGAAAAACTTGGTACAGGCAAACAATCTCCAAGAGAAATTGAAAGCCGACTTAAAAACGCAAACCGCCAAAGTAGAAGAGCTGATGAGTAACCTGCAGAAAACGGCTTCCGAAGCCAAGAAGAGGGTAAAATTAGATGTCCAAAGCTCCCAATGGAAAGCGTTTGGAATTGAGGACAAACGCTAACGATGAGAATGGTAAAGCCGCCAATAGAGGGCGGCTTTATTTTGTTAAGGTATTATTTGAAATTTAAGAAATAAATTAAATATGATTTTTATCATATAAAAATTTTTGTTTTTGAAAAATTCATTTATATTTGTGATATGTTAAACCAATAAATTATTATGTTATGAAAAAATTATTTTTTGTGGCTACATTGTTGGTCGCTGGTGTAATGAGTGCAAAAGTAGGTACTCCTAACAGAAAATGCATTAAAGATGATGCGAGAAAAAGTATTGAGTATCTACCAATAAAAAAGTTAGGAGGAGTGGAAAAGGTAAATATACCTTCTTTTATAACGGCAGGAGCTTGTTCGAATTGGATTACAGTGGACACTTCTTGTGGAGCACGATATTATTTGTGTTCGGATCACTATGAGAATATGGAAGAATTAATGGACGATGTAGATTATTTTGATGATGCGAAGTGTAATTAAATTTTGTGTTATTTTTTTTGGGCTGTTGATGGTTAATATTGCTTACAGTCAAGTTACGGCTTCTGGTAACTTAAATTTTTCGCCGGAACCGTTTGTACAGAAAGAAATTGACCGTGTGCGGTATCAGGTCTTTTATGAACTGAAATTTTTGCCTAATGCAGACCAACCATCGTCTTTTAGGGAAGCCGTAACGATTTTGCAGATAGGGGATAATTTCGTAAAGTTTGCAGATGCTAATACCTATAAATCAGATTCGCTTAGGAATGAGTTTCAGTATCTAAAATCTATAAGAACTAAGGAGTTTAACCAACTTTTGGCACTTAGGTCAAAGTTTCCTTATACGATTTACTCCAATCCGAAAGAGAATGTCTATACGCTTAATAATAGGCTGTCTCATGCTTATACTTATACGGCTTCTATCCCAAAGTTAGAGTGGAAAATAACTTCTACGGCTAAAAAAATAGGCGATTATTTGGCCGTAAAAGCAACCACTCGCTATTCGGGCAGAAATTATGAGGCTTGGTTTACCCAAGAAATTCCGTTTTCTTACGGACCTTATTTGTTTCAAGGTTTGCTGGGTCTGATTTTGGAGATTAGAGATACCGCAAATCATTATGCCTTTACTATGTTTAAAATTGAGAAATTGGATACTGTGATGACCAAAGGAAGCGGGAAAGAGGTGCTTGAGGTTACGCGTGAGAAATACAAAAAGCTGGAGTGGGTGTATCACGAAAATCCTGGACAATTCATTGATGGAACGGCTTATGATGCAGGAGGAAACCCCATCAATTTTAGGAAGAAACCTCGCCCGTACAATCCCATAGAGTTGGAGTAAAACTACAAGCTATAATGGTTGGAAAGATAAAGCCGCCAATAGAGGGCGGCTTTATTTTGTTAAGGTATTGTTTGAAATTTATATAAATAACTTAAATGTGATTTTTATCATATAAAAATTTTTGTATTTGAAAAAAATATTTATATTTGTAGTGTATTAAACAACTAAATTTTTATGTTATGAAAAGATTATTTTTTGTGGCTACATTATTGGTAGCTGGTATTGTAAGTGCAAAGGAGGGTAATATTCCATCTAAGGATTTAAAGAACGAGATCTCAAATCATCAGTTTGAGAATGAAATTTCTAACAATGTTAATAAGAAAGTGCTTGGTATTTTTGACTTTAATGAAAAAAGCAATGCTGTTGCTCATTCAAAGTGTTATGTTGAGGATAAAAGTGGTAACTTACATGAGGTTAAATGTCCAAAAATAATTATACTTAGATAAAAATTATTGGGCATGTATAATATATGCCCAATTTTATGTTTTAATTTTATTCTAAAATTTATGAAACTACGTTGTGTTTTGTTGTTTCTTTATTTCTCTTTCTCCTTTTCGGCTCAGGAGTTGATGGTGTATTATAATGTGAGTTTTAAATTGGATTCTCTGCAAGAACATTTCAATAAGGAAGAAGCCGTATTGGATATATCTAAAAATGAGGTGAAATTTTATTCCACAGAGTATCTAAAAGCGGACTCTATCCAAAAGCAAACGAATAAAGTCAATTTTGCTTATCCCAAATTAGAATATAAAGTTAAAAGGGCTCTTAATACTTCTGAAAATACAGAGTATGTTACGGTTTATATGGATTATTATGCGTTATCGTCTAACGATACCCAAAATTGGACGATACTAGATGAGACCAAAACCGTTAACGGTATTGTATTGAGAAAAGCCGTAACCCGATTTGGTAAAAGAGATTGGGAGGCTTGGTTTTCGGATAAATACCCAGTTTTAGAGGGACCATATAAATTTAGAGGGTTGCCTGGGCTTATCTTTGAATTACGAGATACAAAGGATAATTTTATATTTTCCGTTAATCGGATTGTGCCTAAAAAAGAAAAGGTAGAAACCGATAATTTTTTAGAAACCAATTATGGCAAAAAAGCATTTCCTATTAAATTGGGTGTTTATCAGAAATTAAAGTTAGATGATTATCATAATCCGTTAAAGGGTCAAGAAAACTTGATAGTAATGGGTAAAGATGGTAAACCAGCAAAAATTGATAAAAGAGAACAAATCTTAAAATATCAAAATCATCTAAGAAAATATAATAATCCGATAGACTTAAATTTAGCGGTTACTTACCCTGATAATAAATAACAACTCGTTGTGCATTTTAAATAATACTGATTTTTAGATGATTTAATTTTCTTTGGAAGATAAATTTATTGATATATTGAATAACCGTTGCGGCGGTTATTTTACTGATTATCCTTGTTTTAAAGCCTTCAAAAGTTTTAGCATAGTTTCTTTTAATCATAAATTGGTCGCAAAGTTGAGAGAAAAATGTCTCAATTCGTTTTCGCTTTTTCTTGTACAATGAAAATTGAGGAATATAATCTTTCTGATTACTTCTCATTGGTGTATCTAATTTAATATTAGCATAGTTAAATAAATCTATTTGAACTTTTGCTGATAAATAGCCTCTATCTCCAATTAAAGTACAGTTTCGCATTTGCTCACCACTATCTTTTAAATAGTGGATGTCGTGAACGGATGCAGGGCTTATATCAAAATTCTTAATCACACCATTTAAAGAACATACTGCGTGTAGTTTATAGCCATAGAAATATAATTTCTGTGAAGCACAATAACCATATGTTGGTGAAGAATAGGATTGCTCTTTACAAATTTTTGAACGAGTAGAACGAGCGTTTTCACAAACTTTCATTGGCATGCTATCAACGATAAAAATATCTTCAAACTCATTGAACTCCATCGAAATACGCTGTCTAATTTGCTCTGTTTGTAGGGATAGTCTTCGTTTTCGCTTATTGTAAACACTTCTTTCAATTTTGTTTATCAGAGAGTTTGGCAATTTTCTAAATAACTGTAATTCGCTATCAATACTCAAGTATTCAGCAGTAATATTAAGACTTATGACTTCTAAATCGCTCATTTTAGGTGTTCTTCTCTGATAACTAATCAGTTGATTTTCTGAAAAAAGTCCTAAAACTTCCAAAATTCTTTCATATATTTGCTCTATGTTGTTCATTTATATCGTTTTATAGCAAAAACAATATACTGATTTTCAGTCTAATAAACAACTCTTGTTTTTTTCATTTCATAATGCACAACGGGTAATAACATTGTTATTGTATACAAATTCCTTCTATTTATATAGGAGGAATTTTTTGTATTAAGAAAAAACACTTACTTTTCATTTTTGTTTAGTGATAGAATAATCTGTTTAGTTGAGATGAAAATTGTTGTTAAAATAGGTTGTATATTGTTATTTTGCCTTTCTTGTAATGTGTTTGCTCAATCATTTTTGGCAAAATATCGGGTGGTTTTCGTTAGGGATACTGTAAGTTTCAATCCGTTAGAGGAAGTAATGGATTTGCAAATTGTGGGAGAGCAGTCTGTTTTTAGGAGCACTGTAAAATCATTGTCGGACTCTCTTTCTAAAAAGGAGATTAGGAATGCTTTAAGCACCGTAAAAGATGGGCAGGTAGTGCTAGATATTACAAATGTCCCAAAACCCAAATTAAGACAAGAAGTTATTCGGCAGAGAGATGAAGTGTTGGTGTATGATAGGATTTTTACAGATGATTTTTACTTCCCATTAACGGATAAGGTCGTTTGGAACATAACTAATGAGAAGGAAGTTATCAATTCTTATCGGTGTATAAAGGCGGTATCTCATTATAGAGGTAGAGATTATGAGGCTTGGTTTACAGAAGAGATACCCATTTCAGAAGGTCCTTATATATTTAAAGGTTTGCCAGGATTGGTAGTTAAGGTTTATGACAAGAAGAAATATTACACTTACGAACTTACCTATTTTGCTAAGAAAGATAAGTTGGAACTTGCTAAACCCAGTTCTAACGCCGCTAAGGTGAATATGGAACAATTTTCGCAAATGAGAAAAGTTCTGCCAGAAACCATAATCCAAAGATTTGAACAGAGGTTGAATAAACCTTTGCCAGAGGAAAGGAGAAAGTTGGTTAGGCAGAATGCTTTGAAAGATAACAATCATATATTCTAAACGGATAAATAATAAGTTAAATAGGTGATACTTCTCTTTTACTTAGGGTAGGAGAGAAGTATTTTCGTTTGTAGTTTAAAAAAAATAAAATCTACAATATTCAAAAAATGTTTATCTTCGTGGGTATGAATAAAATACTGATGTTTCTGCTATTAGGGCAGATGATTTTTGGGCAGAATATAAAAAGTATTCAATTATTTAACCCTAAAACTAACGATGGTACACCTGTCATCAATATTGGGGAGCAGTTGGTTTTAAGGTTTGATGATTTGTCGGGAGGGAGTTCAATCTATCGCTATACGCTGAAGCATTATGATAGGAATTGGCAGGAAGATGGTCTATTTTTTACCGAGTATGCCAGTGGTGATTTGAATGGGATTATCAACAACTTTCAATACTCTTTTAATACTTTACAAAGATATACGCATTACGAGCTAGTATTTCCTAATGAGCAGATAAAGCCTAAGATTTCGGGGAATTTTGAAATTGTAATTTACAAAGATTCTCCCTCTAAGCCTTTGTTTAAAAGGAGGTTTTGTGTGGTTGAAAATAAGGCTTCTTTAGCACTTAATCTTAGCCGATTTTCGGATAGCAAAAGGCAAGAGCTTAATCAAAGGGTAGAGGTAAAGGCTATGGGAGACCAAACTTTGCTTAATAATGTTAATTCTGTTTCCTTGAATGTAATTCAAAATAATAATTGGGAAATTGGAATTTACAATCAGAAGCCTAGCAGTACTTTGGGTAGTGGGCTAATGTTTCAGCAACTGAATTTAGCTTTTGAAGGGAATAACGAATTTTATTACTTTGATAATAAGAATATAGGTAGAGCCTTTGATATGGTAGCAGGGGCTGAAACGGTGGAAGATACTAATTATACTTACTTGCATCCTGTTTGGGCGTATCCACTCAATTATCAGTATCAGCCAGATGTTAATGGAGCATTTTATTTCAGAAGAAATGATTTAGGTTTGGAAAGAGATGCTCATAGAGAAGCGGATTATTCTTGGGTATATTTTTATTTAGATTCGGAGCCGATACAGGGTAAAATTTATGTATTGGGACAGTTTAATGATTATACTGCTAACGAGGAAAGCCAAATGTACTATGATGAAAATAGGCATCAGTATGTAGCAAAAATTTATCTGAAGCAAGGCTTCTACAACTATATTTTAGCAACTCAAAAAGAGGGAGAAACGCTAAACTATGGAGAAATAAATGGTAATTTTTGGCAAACCGAAAATCTTTATCAGGCGTTCTTGTATTACAAACCTTTCGGAGCTAACTATGATGGACTTTTAGGCTATGGAGAGCTAAGAGTTCCTGTTCAGTAGAAAAGGTATTACACAAATTTTGTAGGGTCTGGATAGCGGTAGCTATAAGGGATTTCTATTTCGGAAAGGTGAGAAGAAATAATTCTCCCAAATGTTTTTTGTGGGATTGTTGGGATTGGCTTTCCTGTTTGTTGGTTTATGACTTCTTGCTTGGTAGGGTGTAGAGGAGCCACAATATTGTACGTTTTTGAGATTAAATTTCGGATTAACATTTTCTCTATAACAAGGCAAACATCTTTATAATGAATATGATTAACCACTTGATTTAGGTTGGTTATCTTATAGTTACTTAGCATTCGGTTGCCGCCCATAAGTCCACCCAATCGTAAAATATTTAGATGTGGAAAATTAGATTTCATTTGCTTTTCAATGGATAGAATATGCTGGTCTAAATCAGCATTGTTTAGTGTGTTTTCGTTGATGATTCCTTCAATTTGAGGATAAATACCAATAGAACTCATTAAAAAAATAGGCTTCTTAAATCCGAAAATAAAGCGATTGATATTATGAAACTTCGTTTTAAGAAGGTGTAAATCTGTGCGTTTTGAAAACGGAACCGTAATAATAATAGCATCTAATTTTGAGAGAATTTCCCAAGGAGTATCAATGGGATTATCAAAATTGATGATACTCGTTTGGCAACTTTTGTTTTTTAGTAAGTTTGCTTTACTTTCGGAAGTATTAGTAGTGTGGATAGAGTAGGCAGGAGCAAAATGCTCTACCAAATGTTCGCCTAGCCAACCGCAGCCTATAATGCCGAGATGTTTCATAACTAAATGATATAAAAAGCCCCACACATTATCAAGTAGGTGTGGGGAATATTTTAGCTTAGATAGAAATTCTTTAATTCTTCTTCACAAAGTGTTTTAATGACTTCTATCCAGCGGTCTTCATCATTAAGACAAGAGATGTAATGGAATTGCTCTCCTCCTGCGTGCAAAAATTCTTCCTTGCCCTCTTCGGATATTTCTTCTAAGGTTTCTAAACAGTCCGATACAAAGGCAGGGCAACAGATAGCCAATTTTTTAACTCCTTTTTTAGGGAGATTTTCTAAAGTTTCGTCTGTGTAAGGCTCAATCCACTTGTCTTTTCCTAAACGAGATTGAAAGGAAACTATGGTTTTCTCTTTTGGTAAATTAAGCTGTTCAATTACCAATTCTGTGGTTTTAAAACATTGATGACGGTAGCAAAACGAATGACTAGGGTTGCTCTCACGAGAGCAACAATCATTAAGGTTGCATGTTTTGGTAGGGTCTGTTTTGTAGATGTGTCTTTCGGGTACACCATGGTAAGAAAACTGTAAAGCATCAAAATCTTGAGGCAATTTTTCTCGGATACTATCAGCTAAACATTTAATGTAAATATCTCGGTTATAGAAAGGTTGAATATAATTAACTCTCACATTAGGGAAGTGTTTTTTTCTTACCTCTTCTGCCTTTTCTACCACGGTTTCTGTGGTACTCATAGCGTATTGCGGATACAATGGAAACAGAACAATATCCGTAACGCCTTGTTCTATGAGCTTTCTCATACCGCTTTCTATGCTAGGTTGGGCGTACCTCATACCTATTTCCACAGGGATATCTACTAATTTTTGTAGTTTGGTTTTTATTTTTTCTGTGATTACGATAAGGGGAGAGCCTTCTGGAGTCCACACCGTTTCGTAAGCTGCTGCGGACTTTGGAGGTCTAGTTTTGAGAATAATACCTCTTACCAATAATGCACGGAAAAACCAACGATAATCGATGACCTTTTCGTCCATCAAAAATTCGTCTAGATATTCTTTAACATCAGACACCTTGGTGGATTTGGGCGAACCTAGATTAACTAATAATATCCCTTTTTTTGACATAGTTTTGTTTTAGCGTGATTAAATTTTAGCCGTTTACAGCCTCCACTTTTTCTACCAAATCGGGCAGAAATTGTTTTAGTACATTCTCTATACCGCCTTTCAGGGTAGCTGTAGAACTTGGGCAGCCGCTACAAGCACCTTGTAGTAACATTTTGGCAGTTTTGGTGCTTTCATCATACTCCATCAGAGAGATTTTTCCACCATCGTTTTCTACTGCAGGTGCTACATATTCGTTTAGTACATCACTTATTTTCTGCTCTGTATCAGTATATTCTCTGTTAATGATTTTCTCTACTGGATTTTCGTGTTTTTGGGGTTCTTTCTGGGAAACCTCACCACCATTTTGGAGATATTCAGCAATAAAAGCTCTGGTAACCACCATCACTTCGTGCCACTGTACAGAATCATCTTTGGTAACCGCAACAAAGTTATCCGAAATAAAGACCTCTTGAGCAAAACTAAATTCTTTGAAAATAGCTTGAGCTAAAGGTACTTCTGTAGCTTCTTCACGAGATTTAACCTCTACGAAACCATCTAATAACAGTCTTGAGGCTACAAATTTCATCACCGAAGGGTTGGGCGTCATTTCGGCGTAAATTTGATATACTTCTTTCCTTTGTTGGCGATAAATTCTAGGGTTAGCAAGAAGTTCGTCTTCGATAACATTTTTAAGGCTTTGTACTACATGCTCCCATTCTACGGTATCTTGCTTGGCAACAGCAATAAAATTAGCCGTAATGAATATCTTATCCACAAAAGGATAATTAAAAAGCTCTTGGGCTAGTGGTATCTCCGAAATATCCGAGTTTCTATCGAGTTCCAGCGAGCCTGGGATTAAGTTGTAATCCGCAACGAACTTCATTACTCTAGGATTTTCTGTGGCTTCTATGATGATTTGTCGCATTTTTAAATTAAATTTGGAACTGCAAAAATACGGAAACCAAATTAGACGATAGAATACTAGGTTTAGTTTTTTTCAATGATTGCAATTTATGGAAAGATACCAATTTTAATAGATTAAAATAAAACCGAAAATATGGCACTTATAAGACCTCTTTTAGGGAAAACTCCACAGATAGGAGAAAATACTTTTTTAGCAGAAACCGCTACTATTATAGGCGATGTAACTATGGGGGCGGAATGCAGTGTTTGGTATAATGCCGTTATTCGTGGAGATGTGCATTATATCAAAATGGGGAACAGGGTTAATGTTCAGGACAATGCTATGCTACATTGCACTTACGAAAAATATCCACTTGTTATAGGCAACAATGTATCTATTGGGCATAATGCCATTGTGCACGGTTGTACCTTGCACGACAATGTACTTATAGGTATGGGGGCTATTGTGATGGATAACTGCGTGGTGGAGTCTAACTCTATTGTAGGAGCAGGTTCTGTGGTTACACAAGGCACACATATTAAATCTGGTGAGGTATGGGGCGGAATTCCTGCTAGAAAAATTAAAGATATGTCCGCTGAACTTTTAGAAGGTGAAGTAAATAGAATTGCCAACAGCTATGTAAAATACTCTAGTTGGTATAAAGCTGATGAGTAAAAATAAACCTACCTTAGAAACGGAGCGACTAGTGCTTGATGATATTATTAGAGATGATCTTGATAGAATAGTTATGCTTCTTAATCAGACAGAGGATTTTTCTAAAAATACGTCAAATATAGCTTATCCATATGAAAAACATCACGCTGAGTTTTTCTATGAAATAGCCAATAATAATGATAACAATAGCTATATTTTTGCAATAAGAGAAAAAGAAACAAGACTAATGATAGGAGCAATAGGTATTCATAATGTAGATGCTCATAATAAAGGAGAAATTGGTTATTGGATCGGTTGTGATTATTGGAATAAAGATTACGCTAAAGAGGCACTGGCTCGTGTTATTTCGTTTGCATTTAATGATTTAAAACTAAATAAATTATATGCTTCTCACTTTTCTCATAATCTTGCATCGGGTAAGGTGATGGAGTCGTGTGGTATGCAGTTTGAGGGTGTTCTAAAACAAGAAGTCTTAAAACAAGGGATTTATTTAGATTTGTATAGATACGGCATATTAAATTCTCACAAAATTTAATCCTCCAAAAATTTGTACTTTTGGGGAATGAATAGCGAGGTCTTTCAACTCATAGAGCATACCAACAGAAATATATTCCTTACAGGTAAGGCAGGAACTGGTAAAACCACTTTCCTTAATTATTTTGTGAAGAATACCAAGAAAAGCCATATTGTGGTTGCTCCTACGGGGATAGCGGCTATCAATGCAGGTGGGGTTACCATTCACTCGATGTTTGGGCTTCCGTTGAGACCTTTTTTTCCTACTACCGAAAGGATAGACAGTCATCTAGGAAACAATATACCAGACCTTGTAAAACACTTTAAATACCGAAGTTCTAAACTAAAACTACTTAGAGAGGTTGAAATCATTATTATAGATGAGGTTTCAATGCTACGAGCCGATGTTTTGGATATGATGGATTTTTCCCTTAGGCATATTCGTAGAAATGGGTTGCCGTTTGGTGGAGTTCAGATGCTTTTTATTGGAGATCTGTACCAGTTGCCACCGGTGGTAAGAGATGAACATAGCCTACAAAGTTATTATACCTCACCGTTTTTCTTTAGTGCTCACGCTCTTAGTGGGATAGATTTAGTAACGGTAGAACTTACCAAGGTTTACCGTCAGCAGGACGAAACTTTCCTTAATATCCTCAATGAGATAAGGGAAGGCAATCTTGGCGAGGATAATTATGAAAAACTCAACTCAAGATATATCAGCGATTTTGACCCTAAAGATGAGACTTATGTTTATTTAACCTCCCACAATCGTATGGCGGACAGCATCAATAAGGAGCGATTGGAGGCTTTGGGAGGGCGGTCTTATTTTTATAGAGCGGAAGTACGAGATGATTTTAATGAACACCAATATCCCAATGAGGAAATTCTAGAACTGAAAGTAGGGGCTCAAGTGATGTTTATTAGGAATGATGCTAGTCCAGAGAAGCGTTATTTTAATGGTAAATTGGCAGAGGTTACAGCATTAGACCAAGACGAAATCAGAGTGACTATAGACGGCGAAGACGAAGAGTTTACTATAAAACATGAGCTTTGGGAACAAAAACGCTACTTCCTAGATAAAGACAAAAACATTAGGGAGGAAGTGTTGGGCAGTTTTAAACAATACCCTATCCGTTTGGCGTGGGCGGTTACCATACATAAAAGTCAAGGGCTTACTTTTGATAGGTTGATTGTAGATGCGGGGCAGTCCTTTGCATCGGGGCAGGTATATGTGGCCTTGTCTAGGTGTCGTACTTTGGAGGGCATTGTTCTTAAATCTCAAATATCCAAAACGGTTATTTTTAATGACCAAAGGGTTGCCGAGTTTCAAAAAGAAACCAATGCTAACGACCGCATCAGCGAAATTATAAAATCAGAAAAGCACGATTATAGCGTAGGCAAGGTACTTAGACGGATTGATTGTAATTGGTTTACTAAGGCTTTGGAGGAGTGGTATAATCAGGCTTTGGTTACTAGGGATTTAGATAAGAATAAAGCGAAGAAAATTTATCTATCAGTAAAACCTCAAATAGAAAATTGGGTAAAGATATTTGAGAAACTAGAACGAGTGTTAAAGCAAAAAACGCAAAAGTTCATCAAAGGAGAGGAGCAATGGGACGAAATAGAAGCTAAAGCCAAAGGAGCGGTTAATTATTTTTTTACTCAAACTTTGGAGCATTTTTTCACTCCATTTAAAGATTTTTATGCTGAAACCAAAGGTGTTAAAGGGCTTAAAACTTACAACGCTGAAATCAAACTATTGCTAGACGATTTAGAAGATTATCTTAATGATTTAAAATCGGTATTCTTGATAGATACGCCTCTTTTTGACGAAACTAATGAGAAGAGCATTACTACAGAGATTAAAAAAGTGCCTACCCATGTACTGACCTATCAACTATTTGAAGACGGTAAAACTATTGGCGAAATTGCGAAGGAAAGAGGTTTGGTAATATCTACAGTTTATGGACATTTAGCGAAATTTGCAGAGCAAGGGCTATTAGATTTGTCCAGATTGATAAGTGCTGAAAAAATAAAAACCTTTGAAGAAACCTTTAAACAAGCACCACAAGGCACTCTCTCCGAATGGAAAAAAGTCCTCCCAGATGATTTTGAATATCACGAAATAAGACTGCTAGACAATCATTATCGCTATTTGGAACACAAAGAGGAAGACTAAGTCGCGGAACTTTACCCCAAAATTTAAAGTTGAAAATCTGCGGTTTTCAGTTGTTTAATCACTTGTTTTAGTTCTGGAAAGTTTGGCATTTCGTCCCATTGTTCGGAGAATTGGTAGAGGTTGTCTATGCCTTGATGAAGACTTTCTATAAAATGAGCCTTTCTTTGTATTAGTCCTCTAAAGCCATAAGCTCCCAAAACTTGCATAAATCTAATGAGTTGTATTACTTCTACCCCATTTTTAAGTTGGGTTTGAGTTTCTTTGTCGGTATATAGATTGAAATAAAAATCTAGCATTTCTTGTCTAAAGTCTTCAGGGAAGTTGGCTTTTGCTTGGTAAAGCATAGAAATAACATCATAAATTAGAGGTCCTTCCATTGCGGACTGGTAATCTATGAAAAACACCTTATCCGATGCGTTTACCATAATGTTTCTAGATTGAAAATCCCTTATCATTAGTCCACGAGGCTCTATGCGTTCTATACGCTTTACAATTTCTTTAAACTCTTTGAGAAGGGTAGATTTATGGTAATGAAGTTCTAAAGTATCTACCAAAAAGTTTTTGAAATAATATAAATCGTGGGTGATGGGCAAATCGTCATAGACTTCGTATTCAAAAGTTTTGGAGTAGTCTATTTGGTTGAGAGTGCTTTGCTGAAAATGATACAGAGCCGCTAGGGTTTCTTTTACCAAAAATTTCACTCTGTCGCTTAGTCCTTCTTTACTGATGATTTCCGATAAAGTATGGTCGCCTAAGTGAGTTTGGATATAAGTCGTCCTATCTTCGGAGATTTTGAGAAGCTGGGGTGTGTTCAGTTTTAAATCAAAAAATAAAGAAGAAAAATAAAAGAACGCTTCATTTTCTCTTAAGTTTTCGTTGTAGGTGATGATGTACTTTTCTCCCGTATGGCTTATGCCTACATAGTTTACCCGAGCGGAACCACTAGCAGGTAAGGCTTCAAAATGTTGGGCAGGATTGCCAAGATAGGTTTCAAAGAATTGTTTTACCGATTGAAAACTCATAAAGTATTATTTTTTGATTTAATGGAATTAAAACTATTTTTGGCGTTGAGGTGTTTTACTCATCAATTTTTCTATCACAAGGTAACATACCAAAAATCCTAAAACAAAAATGGAAATTCTAGATAATAAATCTCCTGTTCTGGTGTAGAAAGTAGTGCCGTCGTATAAGTTAATGTCGGCAACCAAAGCGGTTTGGTCTCCGTAGAAAGTATCGGCTACAATCTCTCCTTTGGCATCTATGTGGGCGGATATACCACTGTTTGCCGAACGAGCAACCTCTCGTCTAGTTTCTATGGCTCTTAGTTTTGCATAAGCGAGTAACTGGCGATGACCTTGTGTAACACCCCACCAAGAGTCGTTGGTGAGAATTCCTAAAAAGTTAGCTCCTTTCTTTACATAATCGGTAACAAACTCACCATAAATGCTTTCGTAACAGATAATTGGTGCTATTTTACCTTTATTGTAAGGGTTGGTAAATACCGCTCGTTCTTTATCCATTCCTAATGACGAAATTGTGCCTCCAAAATTAAGCATAGCCTCTCCCAATAAAGGTTTTAATACAGAAATATAAGGGAATATCTCTACACCTGGAACGAGCTTGGCTTTATGATAAAGTTGATAGGGCAGAGAAGGAGCAATCTGTATAGCAGAGTTATAGTTCTCCACCCAAATCCCTTGGGACGGATAATAGCTTGCTGTTTTGGGAGCTTCATTCTCGTTATAGAATACATTATAAGTAGAAACGCCACCTACAAAAACCGATTTAGGCTGGTGGCTAAGGTAGTCTTCTACCTTTTTAATGAGGGTGCTTTGCTTCAATCCTTTTTCTGATAATCCTCCGTATCCTGGGAACGCTGTTTCTGGAGCAAGATAGAAATCTATATTAGAGGTCTGATGTTCTTTAGCGAGATGGAGCAGTTCATCTACGATTTGTAGACTGTCTTTTTGGTATTTCTCGGTATAAGGGTTAAGGTCTGGTTGTAGCATCACAGCTCTAACTTTCCCAATAGGTTTTTCATTAAAGTTGTGATATTTAACTAAAGAGATAAGCATAGGCACAACAATAACAGCAGAAACGATACTGATGTTTTTTATTAAATCTTTTCGTACTCTTCCTGCTTCCCAAATTCTTAAAGCATAAAATGCAAGAACATTGATGATTAAAATCCAAAAACTGCCACCAGTAGCACCTAATGTGTCGTACCACTGTATGAGTTTAGGATAGTCGGCAAAGACATTGCCTAGATGAAGCCAAGGCCAAGAAAATTCCCATTCAAGGTGGAATTTCTCAAAAGACATCCATATCACAATGAAAAAAGCCAATCCCCAATAGGTACTTTTAACATTTTTGTACCAGTGGTAACATTGGAACGCTAAACTCATCAAAAGTGAATTAACCAACACTGGAAATAATACAGCGAAAATGGCGTGAGAGCCATCGGGATTTCTGGCTTCGTATAGCCAGCCTGTGGTAATGCTATTCCATACTAAAAAGGCGATATAAGAACTGCCAAAAACCGCCCAGCCTCTTCTTTTAATACTACTGAATTTAGAAATATCATGCTCTACCATAAGTAGAGGCACAAAGGCAAAAAATATAAAAAACGGCACACCGTAAGTGGGCCAAGAAACACTAAATAAAAGTCCTGATATAAGGGCTAGAATAATATATTTCATTCTATTATTTTTGGAGAAACAAATTTAGTGTTTTAAAATTGAATATTTTTGCAACCTATGTTAAAAAAGCTATATCAAATTTTAATACTACCATACGCTTTGTTGCTTTTGTACTTTATGTTTGTAGGATTTGGGCGAACGCCTTACGATTATAATATAGTACGCCTAACGCCATTGGTCTCTACATTAGAATTTGTGCAGAAATCGGTGCTGTGGCAAAATGTAGTTATTAACATTTTTGGGAATATCATTATGTTTATTCCGTTTGGATTTTTAGGGTGGTGCGATCCTAAATATCAAAACCTAAGGATACTCTTACTAGATTTTATCGTTGCCATTATCATCGTTGAAAGTATGCAATATTTCACACGGCTAGGTGTGTTTGATATAGATGATATTTTGCTAAATACCTTTGGGGTGCTATTAGGCTATTTAGGTTGTCGTAAAATATCAACCGCTATCCATTAAAATACTGCCATACTATACTGCCTTTAGACTTGCCCAAAATTTCCTCTAAAGTTTCCTGTGAGGCTTCTTTAATACGCTTTACTGATTTTAGTTTACTTAGCAATAGCTCTATGGATTTAGCACCAACACCTGGGATTTCTTCTAGTTCTGATTTTATGGTGCTGTTGGTTCTTCTAGTACGGTGGTGCTTTACTCCAAAACGGTGGGCTTCGTCTCTCACTCTTTGTAAGACCTTAAGTGTTTCTGAAGTTTTGTCTAAATATAAAGGAATAGGGTCGTTAGGGAAAAATAGCTCTTCCAACCTTTTGGCAATACCTATGATGGAGATTTTACCATATAAATCTAACTTTTTTAAACTTTTAACGGCAGAGCTTAGCTGCCCCTTACCGCCGTCTATCAAAATCAGTTGAGGTAGAGACTCGCCTTCATCTAAATATCTTTTATATCTTCGGTAAATCACTTCTTCCATAGAAGCAAAGTCGTTAGGACCTTCTACGGTCTTGATATGGAAAATACGATAATCCTTCTTGCTTGGTTTACCGTCTTTAAAGACGACACAGGCAGATACAGGGTTAGTCCCCTGAATATTAGAATTATCAAAGCCTTCAATGTGTCTTGGCTCTTCTGGAAGCCTAAGAAGTGTTTTCATTTCTGCCATAATGCGGTTGGTATGGCGGTCAGGGTCTACAATTTGGATTTGCTTTAGTTTTTCTAGACGATATTCTCTCGCATTTTTTTCGGAAAGTTCTACAATTCTCTTTTTGTCGCCCACCTTTGGAACGATGAGTTTCACTTGAGGAATTTCGGTGCCTAAATGGAATGGTAGTAATATTTCCTTAGATTCAGACTGAAATTTATCTCTAATTGCAACTACAGCTTCTTCTAGTATTTCTTCGTCGCTTTCTTCTAGTTTTTTTCTGAATTCGGAAGTATAACTTTGAACGATATTTCCATTTCTGATTTTAAAATAATTGATGTAAGCCGTCGTTTCATCACTCACCATACCAAATACATCTACATCATCTATACTAGGATTAACCACAGTGTGTTTAACCTGATAATCTTCCAAAAACTCCAATTTTTCCTTTACCATTTGAGCTTTTTCAAACTCTAGGTTGGAGGCGTGTTTTAGCATCTCCTCTTCTAAGTAGGCTTTTGCCAAACGGAAATCTCCTTTTATAATTCCTCTTACAGCATTGATTTTCTTTTCGTAATCTTCCTCACTTTCCAGACCTTCGCAAGGACCTTCGCAGTTTTTAATGTGGTATTCTAAACAGACTTTATAATTGGCTTTCTCTATCCTATCTTCAGAAAGATTAAGTGTACAAGTCCTGATTTTATAGAGGTTTTTAATGGTTTCTAAAAGTACTCTAGCGGGTTTTACTTTAGCGTAAGGACCATAATATTCGGAGCCATCTTTAATGCGTTTTCTGGTAAGAAATAGCCTAGGGAAAGGTTCATTTTTGATGCACAGCCAAGGGAAACTTTTGTCGTCTTTCATCATAATATTGTAGAAAGGCTGATGTTCCTTGATGAGGTTGTTTTCTAAAAGGAGGGCGTCGTATTCACTAGGAACTATGGTAACCTCTAGACGATGGATTTTTTTTACCATAATTTTGGTCTTATAACCTACTTGACTTTTATTGAAGTAAGATAGCACCCTATTTTTAAGGTTTTTAGCTTTCCCTACATAGAGCAGTTGCCCCGCTTCGTCATAATAACGGTAAACGCCAGGTTCTTTTGGTAAAGTTTTTAGCTGAAGTTCTAAAGTCTCATTCACCTCGCAAAAGTACAAAATTTTACTTTTGGCTTAGTTGATGCTTCTCTACCTGTGTAGTGGTATGTATATCCCAATGGATTTGTTTCTGAAAAGGAGCCGAACGAAATGGGCAATCTAACTGACAAATTTCGCAGGAGAATGGTTTGCAATCGTCCATATGGAAGTTAAACTCTACCGTTCGTTCCGTGTGTGCCAAGAGTAGTTTTATGGCTTTTTCCATTTCTTGGTGAGCTTCTCTTAGGGTATAGTAGTAAGGGAGTGTAATGTGGGCATCTATATGCAGATGAGCACCAAACTGTTGCACCTTTACATTATGTATATCTATCCATTCGTTGCGGCGGAAATCTTGCAATACTTTTACAATTTCGGAGAGTAGGGCTTCGTCTTTTTCGTCCATAATGCCGCTTAGGGCTTTTCTTACAATTTTGTACCCCACAACAATAATGTATCCTCCAAAAAATAAAGCCACTACGGCATCTAGCCAATACACTTTAGTAATATAAACTAGAATTAAACTTAATACAACGCCTAGAGTGGTTAGCGTATCAGACTGGAGATGTTTTCCTGAGCTCATAAGCACTAGAGAATTTTCTCTCTTTCCTTTTTTGTAAGAGATATATCCCATAATGTAATTGATGAGTGCGGTAATAGCCACAATAGTAATCCCCCAATCTAGCTTTTGAAGGGTATTTTGATTAAGGAGTGAGTTGGCAGACTGTACAATAATCAGTATCCCTGCGAAGATAATTAGGACACCTTCCGCTCCAGCGGTTAGAAATTCTATCTTACCGTGTCCATAAGGGTGGTCATGGTCTTTGGGTTTTGCTGCAAGATAGAGAGAGTAAAGCCCCATAAAAGCAGAAATAATGTTCACAATACTTTCCATAGCATCAGAGAAGATGGCGTCGGAGTTGGTAAGATGCCACGCAATAAGCTTTCCTATGAATAAAGCTACACCTATAAAGGCAATGCTCCTTTGGAAGGTAAATTTATTTTTCTCTGGTGTCATATTTATAAAGGGTTAAGCGGAAGTGAGTTGTGTGATAACGGTGATGGTGTTTTGCTCTAGTTCTTCTAATGTCCCATTATTATAGATGATAAAGTCGGCTAACTTTATATTGTCTTTTTCGGGCATTTGTTGTTTAATGATGTTTTCAACCTCTCGGTAGGTCTTTTGGTCTCTATCCATCACTCTTTTAATACGGAGATTGTCTTCACTAGTTACCAAAACCGATTGGTGACAGGATTGATGCAACCCTAACTCAAATAAAAGAGCCGTTTCTTTAAATACAAATTCGGTGTTCTGCTGAGTGACCCATGTTTCAAAGTCTTGCTTTACTGCTGGATGGATAATTTGGTTTAATTTCTCCAATAAGTCTTTATTATCAAATACTTGCTCTGCAACCCATTTTCTGTTATAAGTGGCATCGGTAGTATAGGCTTCCTTACCGAGGAGATTGATAATTGCATTTTTCAAAGTTAGGTTATCATTAACCATAGCTTTGGCTCTCGCATCTGAATAATAAACAGGATAGCCCATTTTCTCTATGAAATGGGCTGCTGTAGATTTTCCAGAACCAATACCGCCTGTGAGTCCAATTATTTTTTTCATTTATTGGTTTAATGATTAGTAGCCAAATACTTCGTTAAAGCTAAAGGTTTCGTCTAGTCTTACACCTTTTTCGGTCATTTTTAGAGAAGCGAGTTCGTGGTAGGCATCGTGTTCAAAGAATAGTAGATACTCATTATCCACACATTGTTTTAAAAACTTTTCTTTCTCTTCCATCGTTAGAAGAGGACGAGTGTCGTATCCCATAACATACACTAATGGAATATGCCCCACGGTAGGGATTAAGTCCGCCGCAAAAACAATGGTTTTATCTTGATACTTGATGACTGGGAGCATCTGTTTTTCGGTATGCCCATCTACGAAGATAACGTCCATTTTTAACTCCGGAGCAAAACCGTAATTTCCTGTTTTAGGAAGTGGTAGAAAGTCTAACTGTTCACTTTCTTGTATAGGCAAAATGTTTTCTTTTAAGAAAGAAGCCTTTTCTCTAGGGTTAGGATTAACCGCCCAATCCCAATGATTTTCGTTAGACCAAAATTTAGCATTTTTGAATGCGGGGCGATAGCCAGACTTGTCGTCATTCCACTCTATGGCACCACCACAGTGGTCAAAATGAAGGTGAGTTAAAAAAACATCGGTAATATCCTCCCTTACGAAACCATATTTTCTAAGGTTTTTATCCAAAGAATCATCACCCCAAAGAGAGTAATGTCCAAAGAATTTATCATCTTGTTTGTCTCCCAAACCACAGTCTACTAAGATGAGTTTTTTGCCGTCCTCTATCAATAGTGAACGCATACCTAGCTCTATGAGGTTTTTCTCATCAGCAGGATTGGTTTTTTGCCAAAGCGATTTAGGCACAACTCCAAACATAGCACCACCGTCTAGTTTAAATTTTCCGCATTGGATAGGATATAGTTTCATATAGTTATGTTTTTTAGTGTTTAAATTAAAAAATAGAGTTAGAAAAGTTCTCTCATATTTTTAGCTCTATGGATGTTAAGGTGTTGGTAAGCCTTATCGGTAACTTCTCGACCTCTTGGCGTTCTGATGATAAACCCTTCTTGAATTAAAAAAGGCTCATAAACTTCTTCCAAAGTCTCTGGATTTTCTCCGATAGAAGTGGCTAATGCAGAAATCCCCACAGGTTTTCCTTTGAAGTTTTCTATCATCACTCTCATAATTTTGTTGTCCATATCATCAAGCCCAAATTCATCTACATTGAGAGAATCTAGTGCGAATTTGGTTATCTTTATTTCTATCTCGCCATTGCCTTTTATTTCCGCAAAATCTCGCACACGGCGAAGTAGAGCGTTAGCAATTCTAGGAGTGCCTCGGCTTCTTCTAGCTATCTCTAGTGCTGCATCTTCATAAATAGGAACGCCAAGCACTCTAGCACTTCTTTCGATAATCATACCTAAAAGCTCTACCGTGTAGTACTCTAACCTAGATTGTATCCCAAATCTTGCTAGCATTGGTTTGGTAAGCATGCCACTTCTTGTAGTAGCTCCAACCAATGTAAACGGATTAAGATTGATTTGTACTGAACGAGCATTAGGACCTGTTTCTAGCATAATATCTATCTTGTAGTCTTCCATAGCGGAATAGAGGTACTCTTCTACTACGGGAGATAAACGGTGTATTTCGTCTATGAAAAGAACATCGTTTTCTTCTAAGTTGGTAAGGAGTCCTGCCAAACTTCCAGGTTTGTCTAAAACAGGACCAGAGGTTACTTTAAAACCCACGCCCAATTCATTAGCAATAATGTGGGCTAGAGTGGTTTTCCCTAACCCTGGAGGACCATGCAAAAGTGTGTGGTCTAGTGCAGAACCTCGTTTTTTGGCAGCTGCTACAAAGACTTCTAAATTATCCAAAGTACGCCTTTGCCCCGCAAAATCTTTGAATGATTGAGGGCGTATTTGCTCTTCTAATAAAAGCTCTTCGGCTGAATAATTTTCTTTATCTGGATGTAAGAAGTCTGGCATAGCTTACTAATATCTGAGGTCAAAGATAAGGTTTTGTTATAAATTAAACTAAAGAATAAATGTGAAATTGAGTTTGGGAGAAATACAATTGGTTAATATAAAAAATCCTCACAGCTCTTATTCTGTAAGGATTTTTATGTTTAGATTTTAATTTAATAAAATTTTATTCAGCTCCTTCTTGGAAAGTACGCTGACCTAATTCTTGGTCAAAAAGATAAAGTGCAGAGTTGTTATCTTTTACCATTTTAATTTTAGCAACTAACTGAGATGCAGATGCTTCTTCCTCTACTTGCTCATTGATGAACCATTGTAGGAAAGATGAAGTAGCATAACTTCCTTCTTCGTTGGCGGTTTTATAGATGTTGAAGATACTTTTGGTAACTTCTTTCTCGTGGGCTAAAGCTCTTTCAAATATATCTAAAGCGTCTTTAAATTCATAAGGCGGAGCGTCTACTTGTCCTAAAATTACTTTTCCACCAACATCATTAAGGAAGTCAAACATCTTATCTGCGTGTATCAATTCTTCCTTAGCTTGTACACGAAAATAATTAGCGATACCATCTAAATCCTGATTATGGAACCATGCTGCCATAGATAGATAATATTGTGCAGCGTATTGCTCTTTTGTAATTTGTTCGTTAATGAGTTGCTCTATTTTTGTACTTATCATAATTTAAGATTTTCTACAAATTTAAGGAAAATATTGTAACTTATTTTAAGAGAGTAATATGTAATTTCTATAGAGTGTTTAGACTAAATGTATTGATTTTTGAAAAAATCTTTTTTGTGAGTCAAAGGCTAGGTTTTCGATGTTTAAATCATTTTTGTTTATCCAAATGGTCTCATTTATTTCATCTAGTTCTAGCTCTAGTTTGGGCTTTTCAGTGAGTTCGTATTGAAAGAATAAATCCATAGTATTGTAATCTATACCCTTATAATGGTAAATGTTATCTTGGCTAGAAAGGTAGCGGAGTTTATTTGAATCTATATTAAGTTTTAATTCTTCATAGAGTTCTCTTTTGCAGGTGTTTTCTGCGGTTTCTTTTGGGTCACAAAAACCACCAGGAAGGTCTAGCATTCCTTTTTTAGGGTCTTGATTTCTGCGAGTGAACAAAATTTCGTTTCCGCAAGTAACGAGTACCGCTACGGCAGCGGCACAATTGTGATAAAGTACAAAAGAACATTCGTTACAGGAGAATTTTCTAAGGTCGGTAAAAACTAATGTTTCTTTTCCGCATTCGGGGCAATATTTTAATGTCATATATTTAGGTGTTAGTATTGTTTCTTGGGTGATATTTCATGATGGTTTCTCGGAGGTCTTCGTTGTCTAGATGGGTGTAAATTTCTGTAGTTGTAATGCTAGAGTGTCCCAACATTTCCTGAATGTATCTAAGGTCAGCACCATTTTTCAGTAAATGTGTCGCGAAAGAATGTCTAAAGGTATGTGGAGAAATATTTTTTTTGATGTTGGCTTGTAGTGCTAAATCTTTAATGATGATAAACACCATCACACGAGTGAGCTTAGAGCCTCGCCTATTCAAAAATAAAATATCAGAGTGCTTTGGATTGATTTTTATTTCAGACCTAACTTCTAAAAGGTAATCCTTGATAAGTTTAGCTGTATATTGAGCTAAAGGAACGAGTCGAGTTTTGCCACCTTTTCCGTCCACAATTATAAATTCTTCTTCAAAGTTGAGGTTGGAAATTTTTAATTCTACCAATTCGGAAACCCTTAGTCCACAACCATAGAGCGTTTCTATAATGGTGTGGTTTCTTTTACCTAAAGAGGTTGTTTTATCTATAGCCTCTATAAGACTTTCTATTTCCTCAAAACTTAGAGTATCAGGGAGGTATAAACCTAGCTTTGGAGTTTCGAGTAGTCTTGCAGGGTTGTCGGCCCTTAATTCGTCTTCGTGTAGAAATTTAAAAAAAGCTTTTATAGAAGAAATCCATCTAGACTGACTTCTTTCATTGGTGTAGTTTTTAGATATTTGGTAAAGATATTCTTGTATTTGTTCGTAAGAAATATCTAAAGCGGAAGTATCGTTTAGTTTATTTTCAGCGAAATATTGCAGTTTTTTTATATCTCTAGTATAGGCATCAATGGTATTGTTTGAAAGGTTTTTTTCAAACTTTAGAGCATTTGCAAAGTCTTGTATTCGCTCGTTCCAATCCATTTAATTTTCTAGCAAATCTTGCGTGATTTGAGTTACCTCCACTCCTGCATTTTTAAGGAAAGTAAGTCCTTCTTCGTCGGAATAATGGTCTATATAAACTAATCTTTTAATTCCTGATTGGTAGATGAGTTTGCTACATTCTTTGCAAGGCGAAAGTGTAAGGTAAAGTGTAGCACCTTCTGCAGTTTGTGTGGTTCTCGCGAGTTTTAGAATGGCGTTGGCTTCAGCGTGTAATACATACCATTTGGTTTGCCCTTGCTCATCTTCACAGCAATTTTCTAGTCCAGAAGGCGTGCCGTTGTAGCCGTCTGAAATAATGGTGCGGTCTTTTACAATAAGAGCTCCCACTTGTTTTCTTTTGCAGTAGGAAAGTTTGGCCCATTCTTGAGCCATTTTAAGGTAAGCGATGTCAAATTTATTATGTGATTCCATTAAAGATGTTTTTGGAATTTTTTGTTTAAAAGTTAGGTTTTCTTTTTTCTAAAAAAGCAGCAACTCCTTCCTTTTTATCTTCCATTTCAAATAACTCTCCAAAGGCTTTTATTTCTACTTCGTAGCCGTTGTTACTATTTGATGCATTAATGGCTTCTATTGCTTTGCTAATGCCTTGTGGTGAGTTTTTAGCAATAGTTTCGGCTAGTAGTCTAGTTTGAGGTAAAAGTTCTTCTTGAGGGAAAACTTCGTTTACCAAACCAATTTCTTTGGCTTTTTCTGCCGAAATCATTTTTGCGGAAAATATCATCTCGTTAGCAATACCTTTACCTACCAATTTAGGTAGCCTTTGGGTACCGCCATATCCAGGAATAAGCCCTAAAGTAACTTCTGGTAAACCTAATTTTGCATTATCCGAAGCGTAGCGGATATGACACGCCATCGCTAACTCAAGTCCACCTCCAAGAGCGAACCCATTTACAGCGGCTATGACAGGTTTTTTGAGTTGTTCAATTTTGTTGAATAATGTATTTTGTCCTGTTCTTGCTAATTCTTCCGCTTTTGGTGTGTTGAAATCGCTAAACTCTTTAATGTCAGCCCCTGCAACAAAAGATTTAGCTCCACTTCCTGTGAGAATGATAGCTCTGATATTTTGGTCAGACTCTAACTCGTCTAAAGCGGTGCTTAGTTCTTTTATAGTAATAGCATTAAGGGCGTTAAGACTCTCTGGTCTATTGATGGTAATGGTAGCGATTTTCTCTTCCTTTTCTATGATAATATACTGATACATAATTTTTGTTTTTAAATGGTTGGAGTAGGAGCATTTTTCTCAATTAGTCCTAAAGTTTTTAACTCACTCCAAAAGGCTTTGTGGATGATTTCGTTTCCATGTAACGAAATGAAATTCTTGTAAATCTGTTCTGCATTTCTACAACCTGTGAGTACAGAAACTACGGCAGGGTGTGCCATTGCAAATTGTAGAGCAGCGGTTCTTAGGTCAGCACCGTATTTGGTAGCTACGGCTTGTAGTTGTTTTCTTTTTTCTGCAATTTCTTTAGGAGCTGGGTTGGGAGAGTAGTTCCAAGTTTCATTTCCTGCAAGATAACCACAGTTTAGTGGAGAACCAAGTACAATTTTTACTTTATTTTTTTGTAAGGTAGGGAAGGTTTTATTTAGTGCTTGTTTGTGGTCTAGCAGAGAGTATTGTGTTGCCATTAGACAAATGTCTGGTTGTGAGAAATTCAATGCTTCCAAAACCGCATCAGGCTGATTGATGCCAAAGCCCCAACCTTTGATGATGCCTTCTTCCTTCATTTTGGCAAGCTCGGGGATAGCTCCTTTTTTAGCTTCTTCAAAATAGTTTTGATACTCTTCTTTAGAGCTAAAATTAGCAGGGTTTAAATCGTGAATAAAAACAAAATCCAACTTCTGAACGCCCAACCTTAATAGGCTGTCTTCTATTGATTTTCTAGCTCCACTCGCTGTATAATCGTAATTGAAAACGGCATTCATTGGGTTTTTCCAAAGATGTTTAATTTGTTCCTTTGGAGCGATGCCAGGTTTTAAAATTCTTCCCACTTTGCTGGATAAAATATATTTATCCGAAGGTTTGTCGTCCAGAAAAACACCAAATCTCCTCTCACTAATTCCGTTGCCGTATCTAGGAGATGTATCGTAATAACGAACGCCTAATTCCCAGGCTTTTTCTAGAGTTTTTAGTGCGTCTTCTTCTGAGGTAGGCTTCCAAGCTCCTGCTAACGGAACACCACCAAGCCCTAGTACTTTATTAAGGTTGTTGCCATCGTTTAGAGGAGGCATTTCCTCATTATATTCATCAATGGTCTCGTGGTCTTCATTGTTTACAACAGTGCTTTGACCTAACAAAGTAGTAGGTACTGCTGCTGATAATACGCCTAAACCTAAATTTTGTAAAAACTCTTTTCTTTTCATATTACTGCAATTTTGTTTGGAGCTTAATATACAAAAAAATAATGAAGAGTCTTATCTCTGTTGATGCATTTCATTGAAATTGATACTGATGCCAAGTCCAGAAGCTACTTTCATTCCTAAGTCTAAATTAGCACGGAAGAAATGGCAGAGTTGTCTATTGATGATTTCCTCTCTTCTTTCACCATCAATTTTTTGCATATGGTTTATAATATTTTTTACAAGGTTGGTTCTAGCTTGGTCGTCCATCGCTTTGGAATAAAGTAATCCAGGTTGTGTAAAATGGTCATCATCATTTTCATTTCGGTTGAAAAAAGCCACTTTATTATTATCTAAATGATATTCGTGAGCTTTGTAGGACGAGTCAGGTTTTATATCATCAAAGCTATTTGGGTAATAGTTAGGACTGTCTTTATAGTTTGAAGCATCTGCCATTGCACCATCTCTATGATAATGATTTACCGAGAACGGACAGCGATTAACCTGCAACTGATAAGCATTAACGCCCACTCTATAACGATGTGCATCTGGATAGGAAAAGATGCGTCCTTGTAGCATTTTGTCAGGAGAAAGTCCAATACCATCAATGATATTGCTAGGAGCAAAAACAGATTGTTCTACTTCGGCAAAATAGTTATCAGGGATTTTGTTGAGTTCCATTTCTCCCACTTCTATTAAAGGAAACTCGCTATGAGGCCAAACTTTGGTGACATCAAAAGGATTCCAACGGAATTCATTAGCCTGTTCTTCAGTCATTATCTGTATGTAGAGTGTCCATTTAGGGAAGTTGCCACTTTCTATTGCATTCACAAGGTCTTCTTGGGCAAAGTCTGGGTTTTCACCTTTCATTTTCACGGCTTCCTCATCGGTGAAGTTTCTAATGCTTTGTTTGGTTTTAAAATGGAATTTTACCCAAACCCTTTCATTATTAGTGTCAATCATAGAAAAGGTGTGAGAGCCAAAGCCGTGCATATGACGATAGCTGTAAGGTGTACCTCTATCTGACATCAGTATAAGCACTTGATGAAGAGATTCAGGGTTAAGTGACCAAAAATCCCACATCATGGTGTGGCTTTTAAGGTTGGTTTTTGGGTGTCTTTTCTGTGTATGAATGAAGTCGGAGAATTTTTTGGCATCTTTAATAAAAAATACAGGTGTATTGTTGCCTACTAAATCCCAATTTCCGTCTTCTGTATAAAATTTAAGAGCGAAGCCTCTAGGGTCTCTTTCGGTATCGGCACTACCTTTCTCACCACCCACCGTCGAGAAACGAGCAAACATCTTGCAAGTGTTACCTACTTTAGAGAAGAGTTTAGCTTTAGTATATTTGGTAATATCATTGGTTACGGTAAATGTTCCGTAAGCTCCTGTCCCTTTTGCATGTACTACTCTTTCTGGTATTCTTTCTCTTACGAAATGTGCCAGTTTTTCCTGTAAAACAAAATCTTGTAATAGGACAGGACCTCTAGAGCCTACAGTCTGTGAGTCTTCGTATTCGTAGTAAGGACTTCCAGAGTCGGTGGTGAGTTTTTTATGAGACATATTTGTATTGTTTTTTAGCTTAAAAGTAAGTGGTTGTTAGTCTGTAAAATTAAACAAATTTAGGTATAAAATGAATAAACATTAGTATATTTGCGTAGAAAAATTTTAGGGAAACCTTATTTACAATTCTATTAAATAATGAATGTTCAGCAATTAGAATACCTCATTTCTGTGGATAAACACAAGCATTTTGGTAAAGCAGCTCAGGCTTGTTTTATCACTCAGCCTACGCTTAGTGCGATGATACAGAAATTGGAAGAAGAGCTAGATGTTAAAATATTTGACCGCTCGACTCATCCAATAAGAACCACAGATGCAGGTAAGGAAATCCTGCAATATGCTTATAGAATTATTGATGAGATTAATGAGATGAAAAATAAGGCGAACAGTCTTAATAATATTTTGGCGGGTAAGGTGGTGTTGGGTATTATCCCTACGGTGTCTCCGTTTATACTTCCTGTGGAAATTTTTGATTTTCTATCACAAAATCCCAATATAGAAATGGAAGTAAAGGAACTCAATACGGATAGTGTGATAAAGGCATTGAAATCAGGCGAGATAGATGCAGGTATCATTGCGACACCTCACCACGATGCTGATGAGTTTTTTAAAGATGTTTTGTTTAATGAAGAATTGATGCTGTACTCTTCTGAGTATGGTGGAGAAAATGAGAGTAAATTTGTACTTCCTCAAGATATAAAAGCGGATAAAATATGGCTTTTGGAAGAGGGGAATTGCCTGACGACTCAATTTGAGAATATATGTAATCTTAAAGAGAATAGATTAAAACCTAATAATCTTGATTTTAAAGCAACGAGTATCAGTTCTTTACTTCAAATCGTGGATAGAGTGGGAGGAATTACATTGTTGCCTGAACTTGCGGCTAATCAGTTAGAGAACACTCAAAAGGCTAAAATATCAAGGTTCAGAAAGCCTTTTCCTTATAGAGAAATTAGTTTAATCTATTATAAACCTACCTATAAGCAGAAAATTTTAGATGAGTTTGTAAAAGTGGTGAGAGAGTCGGTTCAGCCGAAACTTAACTACATACAAGCTCCAAAAGATTATATTAACATTAGACCAGATTAAAAGAATATGACTTCCTTTTATAGTACATTTAATAGCAAAAAAATCTATCTATTTGGGCTGTTGTCTTTTGTGATGTATATAGTTGTTTTTTTTTCGTCGTATCCTTATCTGTTAGACGGTTCTACTAAGAGTGTTGATACACTAGATGTGGTGAGGAATGTTGTGGAGTATGGTGTGATGTTTTTTTCGATAATTACTTTTTGTAGTATTTTATATAGAGGGAACTATTTTTTCAAATCGATAGTTTTTTTACTATTGCTTTTGCTCGGAGCTAATTTTATGATTTCTGCATCGTGTTTGTTTATATATGAGCAAGGGTTTAATGTAGGAATGATAATGAGCGTATTAGATACGAATCTCTCGGAAAGCCTTAGTATGTCTAAAACTTTAATACTACCTATTATAGCGGCTGTATCGTTTGTAGTTTTAGCATTTGTTTTTATTAGAGAGCTATCAAATAAAATATACAACTTCAAAAGAATGCCAATATATCTATATTCGTTTGTTTGGGTATTGTTACCGCTACTTTTTTATGCTAAACATCAGTATATCAGTAATAAAGGGGGGGGTAGTATGATTAAAAATGTCTTCTACCATGCTAGTGATTTACAAAGAGCATATAACCTAAGAGAAGAGCTAAAGCTAATAACAGAGAATAAAGTCCATTATAATTTGTCTCCGTTAGATAGTGGAGAAGAATTACCTCAAAATATTGTGATTTTAATTGGAGAGTCTGCAAGAAAGCAAAATATGTCGTTGTATGGCTATGGAAGAAATACTACGCCCATAGCAGTTTCTGAGAAACATAATATGAAAATTTATAATAATGCATATTCTCCAGCGGCTATTACTAACTTAGCGGTACCCATTATTCTAAGTAACATTGATATAGATAACTACAAAGAAAATATCTTGTCTATTAGTGATAATATTGTGAATGTAGCTAATCATCAAGGATACGATACCTATTGGCTTAGTACACAAGGTGGAGCGGCAGGAATAACGGCAATAGCGTCTTTCTCTAAGAATAAAAAATGGATTGGCGGGTTTGATGAAAGTTTAATCCCGGAGCTATCGAGTGTACTTTCTCTAAATAAAAATTCAAAAAAAAGGAAGGTGATTATAATGCACATCAATGGTAGTCACCCTTATTCTTGTGATAAATATCCAGAGAAGGAAGAATATTGGAAATTTCAAGGGCAATTGGATAATTGTTACGACAATTCTATAAGATATACCGATAAGGTAATGGGGGAAGTGATGAAGCAGATTGAGAAAACAAACTCTGTATTAGTCTATGTTTCAGACCACGGTCAAATCAAAAAAGATGATAAGTATATTCACGGGGACTACAGAGAAGCGGTTCAGGTGCCTTTCTTTATATGGTACTCACCGCTATATAAAACTAAAAATAGAGGTGTTGAGGTAAATAAAGTTGTATCAACAAGTATCATCTACAAAACCGTTTTAGAGCTTATGGGGGTAAGTAATCCTAAGGTAGTTAATAATCAAGGGAAATATTTAAAATTAGATATGAAAGCTATAAAGTACGAGGAGCTTAAATAGTTTTTGCTATAAATAAAAACTTTTATAACTTTGCAAATTCAAAGTAAAGAGGAAAAATTTGACTGATTGCAACCTCACTAAAAAATGCTAAAACAGATTTCTATTTTAGTTTCTTTTTGATGTTCTTCGGTCTTATTTTTAGTATTAATTTTAATTAAATAATAAAAAATATGCCGTATTTATTCACATCTGAATCCGTTTCAGAAGGACATCCTGATAAAATTGCAGACCAAATTTCTGATGCTTTAATAGACCATTTTCTTGCCTACGATGAGAAAGCAAAAGTGGCTTGTGAAACTTTAGTAACCACAGGGCAAGTTATTTTGGCAGGAGAGGTTAAATCTTCGGCTTACTTAGATGTGCAAACCATTGCCAGAGAGGTTATTAACGAGATAGGTTATACCAAAGGCGAGTATATGTTTAATGGAGATTCTTGTGGGGTTTTGTCTGCCATCCACGAGCAATCGCCAGAGATTAACCAAGGGGTTGATAGAGTGGTAACCGAAGATAATTTTGAAGCAAAAGCTCAAGCTCAAGGGGCAGGCGACCAGGGAATGATGTTCGGTTATGCAACCAATGAAACCGATAACTATATGCCTTTGGCTTTAGATTTGGCACATGCTATTTTGAGAGAACTCTCTGCAATTAGAAGAGAAGGAACGGAAATAAACTACCTTCGCCCTGATGCTAAAAGTCAGGTAACCATAGAGTATTCTGATGACCATAAGCCTATCCGAATTGATAGTATTGTAATATCCACTCAGCACGATGAGTTTTCTGATGATGATACTATGTTAGCCCAAATTAGAAAAGACTTAACGGAAATTCTTATTCCTAGAGTGGTTGCTAAGCAAAAACTAGAGATACAGAAGTTATTTAACAATGATATTAAATACCATATCAATCCTACAGGGAAGTTTGTAATTGGAGGGCCACACGGTGATACAGGGCTTACGGGTAGGAAAATCATTGTAGATACTTACGGTGGTAAAGGAGCTCACGGTGGTGGTGCTTTTTCGGGTAAAGACCCTTCTAAAGTAGACCGAAGTGCAGCGTATGCTACCAGACATATTGCTAAAAATTTAGTGGCTGCTGGGGTGGCAGATGAGGTGCTGGTTCAAGTATCTTACGCTATTGGTGTGGCAGAGCCTTGTGGGCTTTACATCAATACCTACGGAACCTCTAAGGTGCCTTATAGCGATGGGGAAATAGCGGAAAAATTAAAAGGTATTTTTGATTTGAGACCTTACGCCATAGAAACTAATTTAAAATTAAGAAACCCTATCTACAGAGAAACGGCGGCTTATGGGCATATGGGTAGGGAGTCTTATATTGCGGATAAGGTATTTAATGAAGGGAAAGAAAATGAACTTGTGGTAAAAGATTTAGAGTTCTTTACTTGGGAGAAATTGGATAGGGTAGAGGATATTAAGAGGGTTTTTGACCTTTAATACCGTGTTGAGTTCGTATCATTGACGACGATATTTACTAAAACGATAAAGCCCAACTTTATAAAGCTGGGCTTTATATGTTTTTTATTGTTTTACTAAAACAAGGTCTTTTGGTAGCGGTTGAGGAAATACCGCGGCATTATAATAAGGGCAATCTGGCGTAATAAGATTACTACCCTCATAGAAGTTCCATTGTAACCTACTTCTTGTATGGTCTGTAAAATAAATCGTGATAAAGCCCCAAAGACCACAGATGTCTTTATCATGGTAGTTTAAGGAATATCTATCATCTTTTTTTCTGAATCCCCAACCTTCTATCTTGGTATCTTGATCAGACAAATAAGAGTTGTCAAATAAAATTCTGTTATTTTGATCCATTACCTTAAATTTTCCTATTAACATATCTCTGAAGTATTCATTGGATACTTTATGTGTTAAGTATTTTTTTACTTTCCTAAATGTTATGAGAATTGTTTTTCCGTCCCAAGTTCCTTTCCAAGTTCCTTCATAAGCAGGTAATTCATTTTTGGTGTCCTTTACATAGCTGTCTTTAGGGAAATTTATTCCATAGGTTCTTAGTGTATAAGTTTGTGATTTACAAAACCAAGCTGCTAACATAGTAGCAATTAAAATAAACTGTTTCATAATAGTTTTTGCTAAAAGCCCAACTTTATAAAGCTGGGCTTTATGTGTTTTTTATTGTTTTACTAAAACAAGGTCTTTTGGTAGCGGTTGAGGAAATACCGCTGCATTATAATAAGGACAATCTGGTGTAATAAGATTACTACCCTCATAGAAGTTCCATTGTAACCTACTTTTTGTATGGTCTGTAAAATAAATCGTGATAAAGCCCCAAAGACCACAGATGTCTTTATCATGGTAGTTTAAGGAATATCTATCATCTTTTTTTCTGAATTTTCCTCCTTCTATTTTAGAATCTTGATCGGATAAATTCGTATTGTCAAATAAAATTCTATTATTCTGATCTAATACTTTAAACTTAGCAATTAAAAAATCTCTATAAATACCGAAAATAGAGTCATAAATATTAGTTTCTTTTTTAAATGTTATGAGAATTGTTTTTCCGTCCCAAGTTCCTTTCCAAGTTCCTTCATAAGCAGGTAATTCATTTTTGGTGTCCTTTACATAGCTGTCTTTAGGGAAATTTATTCCATAGGTTCTTAGTGTATAAGTTTGTGATTTACAAAACCAAGTCATTAACAGGGTAATGATTAAAACCCGTTGTGCATTATGAAATGAAAAAAACAAGAGTTGTTTATTAGACTGAAAATCAGTATATTGTTTTTGCTATAAAACGATATAAATGAACAACATAGAGCAAATATATGAAAGAATTTTGGAAGTTTTAGGACTTTTTTCAGAAAATCAACTGATTAGTTATCAGAGAAGAACACCTAAAATGAGCGATTTAGAAGTCATAAGTCTTAATATTACTGCTGAATACTTGAGTATTGATAGCGAATTACAGTTCTTTAGAAAATTGCCAAACTCTCTGATAAACAAAATTGAAAGAAGTGTTTACAATAAGCGAAAACGAAGACTATCCCTACAAACAGAGCAAATTAGACAGCGTATTTCGATGGAGTTCAATGAGTTTGAAGATATTTTTATCGTTGATAGCATGCCAATGAAAGTTTGTGAAAACGCTCGTTCTACTCGTTCAAAAATTTGTAAAGAGCAATCCTATTCTTCACCAACATATGGTTATTGTGCTTCACAGAAATTATATTTCTATGGCTATAAACTACACGCAGTATGTTCTTTAAATGGTGTGATTAAGAATTTTGATATAAGCCCTGCATCCGTTCACGACATCCACTATTTAAAAGATATTGGTGAGCAAATGCGAAACTGTACTTTAATTGGAGATAGAGGCTATTTATCAGCAAAAGTTCAAATAGATTTATTTAACTATGCTAATATTAAATTAGATACACCAATGAGAAGTAATCAGAAAGATTATATTCCTCAATTTTCATTGTACAAGAAAAAGCGAAAACGAATTGAGACATTTTTCTCTCAACTTTGCGACCAATTTATGATTAAAAGAAACAATGCTAAAACTTTTGAAGGCTTTAAAACAAGGATAATCAGTAAAATAACCGCCGCAACGGTTATTCAATATATCAATAAATTTATCTTCCAAAGAAAATTAAATCATCTAAAAATCAGTATTATTTAAAATGCACAACGAGTGATTAAAATAAATTGTTTCATAATAGTTTTTGCTAAAAGCCCAACTTTATAAAGCTGGGCTTTATGTGTTTTTTATTGTTTTACTAAAACAAGATCTTTTGGTAGCGGTTGAGGAAATACCGCTGCATTATAATAAGGGCAATCTGGTGTAATAAGATTACTACCCTCATAGAAGTTCCATTGTAACCTACTTTTTGTATGGTCTGTAAAATAAATGGTCATATGCCCATTCAGACCACAAATATCTCTATCTATATATGTTAAGTAATATCCATTTTTGTTTCTTCTGAAATTTCCTCCTTTAATTTTTGCTTCGGTATCGGATATATTGGTGTTATCAAATAGAACTTTATTATTTTGGTCTATTACTTTAAATTTTCCTACCAATATATCAGCGTAGTAAGCCTTATCATTTAAAAACCATTTATAATATTTTATCTTTTTAAATGTTATGAGAATTGTTTTTCCGTCCCAAGTTCCTTTCCAAGTTCCTTCATAGGCAGGTAATTCATTTTGGGTGTCCTTTACATAGCTGTCTTTAGGGAAATTTATTCCATAGGTTCTTAGTGTATAAGTTTGTGATTTACAAAACCAAGTCATTAACAGGGTAATGATTAAAATAAATTGTTTCATAATAGTATTTTTTTTAGTTACAGATTTAATTACACGGAGTTGTTTTTACGGGTTGGTTTTCTCCGTTATACTCCATTTTTTCTGATGATGTAGGAGTGCTTTTATATACTTCTAACCCCTCTATTCTCACCACTTCTTTTAAAAATTGTGTAAATAGTTTTTCTACATCAGGTTGAGAAAAGGATTCATTACTGTTGTAATATAAACTAAAATATTTGTCATTATACCATGTATCCCATTGACTCAACTGATTAAGCCCCAGACTGTAGTTGCCGTCCCCCGTATATTTTAGGGTATAGCTCCCTTCAGAAGTTACCACAATGGCGTAGGCATCCGAAGCATTTCCCTTTTCTTCAGCATTTCTTACACAAGAGCTTAAAAAAGTAGCCACATCGGCAGGAGAAAATATTCTAACCACCCCTTCCTTATTGTTATGGGTATGCATAAAGCCGTAGTAACTTCTTCCATCTTCTGGGAGGCGAACGCTGGTGGTGCCAGTCCTATTTGTAAGCAATGTAGGCGTGCTCTTTTCGTAAGATTCGGCAAAACCTAGCTCGTGGTCTAGATCAAGTGTTTCTTTTTTTTGGAGTCTTTCAAAATTCTTTTTAAAAATAGGGTCTTCAAATTTACCTTTCATTTTCTTGCAAGGGTTTCTAGGAGGGATAGGATGAGAGTAACCGCCACCGCCATTGTCAGGATCATTACATTTATAATACTTCATACAGCCACGATCAATAGGTCTATCCCAACCGAACCAATCCCAAGAGCTGCCACCACCACCTCCGCCACTACTGCTGCCATTGCCTCCTCCTTTAGGTGGCGGTGGTGGTAATATTACGATAGATATATTACAATTATCAAAAAAATTTCCTTTCTTCGTACATATACCCAGTTCCAAAAACTTTTGTGAACTATTTAATGCTTTTTTCGCTGGTGCATATTTTTCTATATAAGCATTTTGGAATAAGCCAATACTATTTTTATAAAATTCTGTATCCCTTTTTAGAACATAGTAATGAACTTGCGTTTCTTCATCAGAAAGCACACCACAGACTAAATCTTTTACCATACCGTCTTGTATTCTTGGAAATACTACCCACTTATCACCATTCTTCTCTGTAATAGTTTGAGAGTGAATACCAAAATCTACATAAGGTTTTGCTTCTATGGCACTCATATCAATATCTTTAACTTTAGATAGCTCCAAGAGTTTCTCCATATGCTTTCTGCCAGAGATATTAGTATGATATAGACTATCGTGGATTTGTGCAAGAATTTCAAATCCTTTAGCATAATCTATCACTTCATTATCGGTTTTCTTCGTAAAAACACTAAACTTCTTTGCCCAATTATCTTGCCGTTTGGCATTGGTTACCATATCGTCTGCCCTACAACCTGTTAATAACAACAGACCAGACAGACCCAAAATAGTTAATTTTTGTTTCATATTTTATCTTTTTTTGTTATTGATTTTATTAGGCTAGTCCCCTTCGGAACGGACTTTTATCCCGTAGTTTACGACCTATTGCCCCCTTATCAACCCCTTTTTTACCCCTTCGGAAGGGGTCGCTTAGCCCTTCCAAAGGGGGGGTAGGGGCTTTAAATAACACCTCCTGCACCCCTAAAATAAAACCCCCTTACCCGTAAGCAAGGGGAATTAGAGGGGTTAGTTAGTAGGTTCGGAGGGCTTAGCAACGGGGGCTTTTGCCCTTCCTCCAGGGTATTGTTGCTTAAGGTCGGTGTAGATGGTGCCCGCTCCAGGGTCGTTATTGGTAGCTGCCACCTTTATCGCACGGTAAAACATCAGGGCAGCACCGTCCAAATCGTAGCCCAAGAGGAGATTGGTATCCTTCATTAGTTGCAGTTGTTGGTCTAGGAGGTTGATGAGTTCGTTGAGCTGTTTGTGGGCGGCGTAGTCTTGGTCGAACTCCGTTTTGTCCACATAAGCAGGGACTTTGGTCGGGTTGGCGTCCATTTGGAGCTTCACACGGTCTATCCAGACCTCCTTTTCGTACTTTACCCGCCCGAAACCTTGCCTTTCCGTAGGCGTAAGGCTCTTTACTTTACCTTCTAAAACACCGGCAATGGTGCTGATAGCGTCTTTCACTTTTTTGATTTCTTCTGTACTGAAGTTTACAGAAATGGTGTTCTCTTGTGCCATTTTTACTTGTTTTTATTAGGTTGATACTATTTTTACTAAAAATCACATACTATTTTAGCCTCTAATGAGATAAATAGGTAATGATTTTTATATTTCGATGATAAATCTATAAATTGAATTTCAATTATGCAAATCTTTATTTTTGGGGCTAAATACTCTGTATTTATGGGCTATAGCGATGAGTTACTTAGCCATCATCTTGTAAATTTCTAATGCAAAAATGGGTGGGAAGAAAGGGCGTTTTGTTTTCTGGGAGTGATAGAATGGAGTTCTTTGTTTGGGTTCTGGGTGTAGTGTATGATAAGTTTTTTTAGGGAGATTTAATCCTTTAATTGGGCAACGAGAGCCTATACAAAATAATAATAGACGACGATATAATGATAAAATTGGCATGTATGCTGATGGCAGTATTGATGGTGAGTTGATGTTAAAGTTTAGTAAAATTTTGAACAATCATTTTCAATATAGCGGAATAATTACTTAAATTTGGGGCAAACATTGATGAAGTTTAATTAAAAAAATAAAAATTATGTCATTTGAATTACCAAAACTAGGATACGCTTACGATGCTCTAGAACCGCACATTGATGCAAAAACGATGGAAATACACCACACCAAACACCATCAAGCCTATATAGATAACCTTAATAAAGCGATTGCTGGAACGGAGTTAGAAGGTAAGTCTATAGAGGAAGTTTGCCAACAGGGAAGCGATAAGCCAGCTGTAAGAAATAATGGTGGTGGACACTTTAATCATACTCTTTTTTGGGAAGTTTTAATTCCAGGAGGAAGCAAAGAGCCCGTAGGAAAAGTGAAAGAGGAGATTGAGAAAATAGGAGGTTTTGATAAATTCAAAACGGATTTCTCTGAGGCAGCAAAAACAAGATTTGGTTCTGGTTGGGCGTGGCTTTGCAAAATGCCAGATGGGTCTTTAGAAGTGTGTTCTTCGGCTAATCAAGATAACCCATTGATGCCAAATGTAGGTTGCGGTGGTACGCCTATCTTGGGATTAGATGTGTGGGAGCACGCTTATTACCTTAATTACCAGAACAGAAGACCAGACTATGTAACGGCTTTCTTTGAAGTGATTAACTGGGATAAAGTGGAAGAAAACTATAATAAATAATCCTTTTTAGAATTAAAAATAAAGAAGCATCATCTGACTAAGGTGGTGCTTTTTTGATTTCAAGTTTTCGTTGGTTGGGCATTTATCCGTATCTTTGCCACCGAAAAAGACCTTTGAAATGTTAGGAAGAAGACAAATACGAGAAAAAGTAGTACAAACCCTTTACGCTTACCAGCAAAATCCACTTAGCCAAGAGGCATTGCAGAGAAAAATGTTCTCGGAAATAGAGAAGATTTATCATTTGTATGTTTATCAGCTTAATTTTTTAGTTGGTCTAAAGCATTTGGCAGAGCACCAAATGGAAATAAGCAAAGGTAAGTTTTTAAAGACCGAGGAAGATCTTAATCCTAATCAGAAGTTTATTAGAAACCAAGTTCTAGAAAATATAGAGAATAATCAGGAGCGACTTTCGTTTACCTCAAAACATCAAAACCTAAAGTGGGACTTAGATGATGATTTGTTGGTAAAGACTTTCCAAAGAATGAAGGCAGGGAAGCGTTACCAAGACTTTATGCAGAATGAAGAAGTGTCTTTTGAAGACGACCAAAAATTCCTTGGGAAATTGTTTTTGAGATATGTGGCAGAGAATGAGGCGTTCCACGAGCTGATGGAAGAGAAAGAAATTAGCTGGGCAGATGACCTACATATTTCTAATACGATGATACAAAAGACCATTGGTTTTATAAGAGAAGGTGAGCCGAGCCATACACTTATCAAGATTATTAAAGATGAGGAAGACAGAAGTTTTGCACAAAAGCTATTACAATACAGCTTAAACCATTGGGAAGATACGGAAGTAAAGCTAAAAGAACGCCTTAAAAATTGGGAGCTAGACCGAGTTTCTCTTATGGATAGAGTGATTTTGATAGCGGCTATCACAGAATTAGACCATTTCCCATTAACGCCTTCTAAAGTGATTATCAGCGAATATATAGAAATTTCTAAGGCATTTTCTACAGATAAAAGTCAAGTGTTTATCAACGGACTTTTAGGTAAATATGCAGAAGACATCAATCGTTTTTAAAATAAATATACAATGAGAAAAATTACAAAAATAACTGCCCTTTTGGGATTTAGTGTATTATCTCTAACGGCTTGTAATAAAAATGAAAAGCCGGAAGTGCTTAATCCAGAAACGGAAGTTGCAGAACAAACTTCTGTTGAGGAGCAACTACACGCAGAGCAATCTGATATGGTAAAGCAGGCACAATCTTCGCCATTAACATCGGTGGCTTTATCGGCCCCAAGTTTTGATTTTGGTGTGGTTAAATCAGGTTCTATAGTAGAGCATACTTATGAAATTACAAATACAGGTAAAAATCCACTAATAATTTCTAATGTTAAGCCTACTTGTGGTTGTACTGTTCCTGATTATACTAAAGAGCCTATATTACCGGGTAAAGTAGCTAAGGTAACTCTTAAATTTGATTCAGGTAGTTTCCAAGGAATGCAGCAAAAATTTGTGGAAGTTTATGCTAACACAGAAAAAACACCTATTGTATTAAGTTTCACAGCAGATGTACAGTAGTCGTCTATCACTAAAAATAAAACTAAATAAAAAACAATGAATTTACTTATTTTACTTCAAGCACAAGCACAACCATCTATAATGCCGACTTTCATTATGATAGGAGGTATGATAGTTTTCTTTTACTTTTTTATGATTCGTCCACAGATGAAAAAACAGAAGCAAGAGAAAAACTTCCAAGAATCTCTAAAACCAGGTAGAATGGTGGTTACCACATCTGGTATACACGGTAGAGTTTCACAAATAACAGAAGATGGTGTGATACTAGAAACAATGGCAGGTAAACTTAAATTTGAGAAAGCAGCTATATCTCGAGATTTTACACAAAATAGATTTCCGGATACTAAAGAAGTAGCGGACAAGAAATAATTCTAAGACAGATTGGTAGCTATATCAATCTGTTTTTTTTACAATATGGAGCATAGTTTGGAACATAACAAGCGGTCTATAACTACACTAGCAAAGCTTTTAATAGAGGTAGCTACACTTCTCATTTCTAATGGTGCTAACTCTACGAGGACAAAACGAAATGTAGTGCGTATTGCGGAAGCCTATGGCTACGATGTGGAAGTGTTTTTCTCTTTTTCGGGGATATTTCTATCCTTGTACGATAAAGATGGAAATAATACAGAAACTTTAGTTAAAACCATTGGTAGATATGGTATCAATTTTAATCTTATTTCAGATATTAGCGTTCTTAGTTGGGATATAGCGGCACACAAGCTGTCTTACGATGAAGTGGAAAAAAGATTAGATGAAATAAGGAATAAGCCTCATTACTCTGTATGGATTAAAATGCTGTGGATTGGTATTGCAACAGCGGCACTTAGTCAGTTGTTTTCAGGGACTTATTTAGAGTTTTTAGTAGTATTTATAGCGAGTATCATTGGCTTTTGGGTAAGATTATTTTTAATTAAAAAAGAATATAATCTGTTTATGCAGAGCTTAGTTTCGGCGTTTGTGTCTGTATCAGTAGTAAAAATGGCATTGGTTTTTGGTCTGCCAGAAGGTCATGCAGCTCTTACGGCATGTGTACTTTGGTTGATACCAGGAGTGCCTTTAATCAATGGATTTTTAGACTTGTTGGAAGGACATATTGTTTCAGGTTGGGCTAAAGCAGCCTTAGGAACAATGATTGTTTTTATGATAGCAGTAGGTTATTATTTATCAGTATTTGTATTCAGATTATTTTATGGTGTATGATATTTTAGAAAAGGTATTTTGGGCGGTATTTGTATCGTTAGGTTTTGCTGTACTTTTTAATACTCCAAGAAGGGCTCTGTGGGCGGTGGCACTGCTGGGAGCTTTAGGTTTTGGAATCAAGACAATACTGTTAGTTTATGCGCTTAATGGGCAAGTGGTAATGGCAACACTTTTGGGTGCATCTGCTGTGGGATTATCAGGTTTGTATTTTGCTCACCGAGTACACACGCCACCTATTGTATTTACAATACCTGCGGTTATCAATATGATACCAGGAACATTAGGTTATAATTTTATGGTAGGGATTATACGTATTGTGTCGTCTAGGAAGGAAAACTCAATCACAGTGGAAAATCTGATAGAGATTATCAATAATGGACTTAATGCAGGGTTTACCGTTTTGGTACTAGCGTTTGGAGTTGTTTTTCCAATTTTGATATTTAACACTAGAACGGTAAAGAATAAAGACTTAAATAGATATCTTAAATATAAGATGCTTAAACTTAAAAGAAAAAGGCTTAAACAATAATTTTATTATGGGAAGAACGGCATTTATAACAGGAGCTACGTCGGGCATAGGGAAGGCTACGGCAGAGCTTTTGGCTCAACAAGGATATAGGCTTATCATTTGTGGACGAAGAGCAGAAGTTTTAGAAGAGCTTAAAGAGAAATTATCTTCGAAAACAGAGGTATATGCTTTGGTTTTTGATGTTAGAAACGCTGGTGAGGTAGAACGCTCCATAGCATCTTTGCCTGAAAGTTTCAAGGATATAGATATACTCATCAATAATGCAGGGAATGCTCACGGATTAGAGCCTCTGTCAGACGGTAATATTTCTGATTGGGATATGATGATGGACGCTAATGTGAAAGGTTTACTTTATGTCTCAAAGCCGATTATCTCTAGAATGAAAGAGGTAAAGAGAGGGCATATTATCAACATTTCTTCCGTTGCGGCTCGCCAAACTTATGCTAACGGGGTGGTCTATTGTGCTTCTAAAAGAGCGGTAGATGTGATTTCGGAAGGTATGAGGATAGAGCTTACTAGTTTTGGTATTAAAGTAACCAATATTCAGCCTGGAGCGGTAGAAACCGATTTCTCTAAAGTGAGATTTAAAGGAGATGAAGCAAGAGCTAAAGCCGTTTATGAAGGCTACGAAGCTTTGAAAGCTGAAGATATTGCTGATGCAGTAGCGTATTGTATCAACGCTCCAGAGCGTGTTTCTATAGCAGAGCTTTGTATTTATCCTAAAGCACAAGCGGAGCCTAGAACTATATGTAGATAAATGAAATTAAAAAGGGACATTTTATAAAAGTCCCTTTTTTAGTTATTGAATTAACTTAGGCTATAAGTAGTACCTTCTTTACCATCTTTTAGTTCAATGCCTTTTTCTAGCAATTGGTCTCTAATCTGGTCGCTTAACTCCCAATTTTTAGCTTTTCTAGCTTCGTTTCTAAGGTTGATTAGGATTTGAAGAGCTTGGTCTAGCTTTTCGTTATTATTTTCTTCTATTTTTTGAAGCCCTAAAACATCAAATACTAGACGATTTAAAGTTTCTTTTAATAAAATTAAATCGGTTTCACTTATACTTTCTTTGCCATCTTTTAATGCAAAAATAAATTTGACTGCCTCAAATAAATGGGCAATAAGTATAGGAGCGTTAAAATCATCTAGCAATGCAGCGTGGCATTTAGATTTCCAATCTTCAATATTGAATGTGGTATTGTTACCATTGGCGGATAAATGTTCTAAAACATTCATAGCCTCCATAAGTCTTTGGAAGCCTTTTTCGCTGGCAATCATCGCTTCGTTAGAAATGTCTAATACGCTACGATAATGGGCTTGCATAAAGCAAAAACGCACTACAGATGGATGAAATGGTTTTTCAAAAAAATCATTTTCGCCAGAAATAAGCTGCATTGGGAGAATATAGTTTCCTGTGGATTTGCTCATTCGTTGTCCATTCATTGTCAACATATTGGCGTGCATCCAATAGTTTACGAGTGAAGTTCCATTACATGCTTTGCCTTGAGCAACCTCACACTCGTGGTGAGGGAATTTTAAATCCATTCCACCTCCGTGTATATCAAATTTTTCACCTAAATATTTAGTGCTCATAGCAGTACATTCTAAGTGCCAACCAGGGAATCCTTCTCCCCAAGGAGAGTTCCATCTCATAATATGGGCTGGAGAGGCTTTCTTCCACAGTGCAAAATCTTGTGGATTTTTCTTTTCGCCTTGTCCGTCTAAATCTCTAGTGTTGGCAAAAAGTTCTTCTATGTTTCTTTTAGAAAGTTCGCCGTAGTTTAGCCCTTTTTCGTTGTAAGCTTTTACATCAAAATAGACTGAACCATTACTTTCGTAAGCGAAGCCCTTGTCTATTAGTTTTTGTGTGAGTTCTATTTGTTCCACAATATGTCCCGTAGCGGTAGGCTCAATGGTTGGAGGAAGTAGATTGAAAAGTTCTAAAACTTTATGGAAATCCACAGTGTATTTTTGTACAATTTCCATTGGTTCTAGTTTCTCTAACCTTGACTGTTTTACGAAACGGTCGTTGTTTACATCGCCGTCATCGGTAAGGTGTCCTGCATCAGTAATATTTCTTACATAACGCACTTTGTAGCCTAAATAGGTTAAAGTACGGTAAATAAAATCAAAGGACATAAAAGTACGCACATTGCCTAAGTGTACATTGCTATATACCGTAGGACCACACACATACATGCCTACATTATGGTCTAAAATAGGTTTAAAAATCTCTTTTTCTCCTGTGAGAGAGTTATATATTTTAAGCATATCTTTTTCGTTTTGAAAAGATTAGATTTAATCTAGTTTTGCATGACTACCAACATAGTGCAGAAACTCTTGCCTAGTGATAGGGTTAGTTCTAAAGATACCACTAAGTTCCGCTGTAATGGTAGAACTAGCCGTGTCTTTGATACCTCTACAATTAACACAGAGGTGCTTAGCATCAATAATACAAGCCACATCATTAGTGCCGAGAGCTTCTTTTAGAGCGTCTACTATTTGCATAGTGAGTCTTTCTTGCACTTGTGGGCGTTTGGCGTAGTAATCTACAATTCTATTGATTTTGGATAACCCAATCACCTCTCCGTTAGAGATATAAGCCACATGAGCTCTACCAATGATAGGTAAAAAATGATGCTCACAAAAAGAATAGACTGTAATGTCTTTTTCAACGAGCATTTGTCTGTATTTATACTTGTTGCTAAAAGTAGAGATACCTGGTTTGTTTTCAGGAAGTAGTCCACCAAAAATCTCATTTACATACATTTTAGCTACTCGCTTAGGCGAATCTTTTAGAGAGTCATCTGTCATATCTAGCCCTAAAGTTTGCATAATTTCGGCAAAATGTTTCTCTATAATGGCAATTTTTTCTTCGGGTGTCTTCTCAAAGGCATCAGCTCTTAAGGGTGTGTGCTCTTTGCCTGTAAACACATCGTCATCATTATCAAAATGGTTATTCATGATATACTGCTATAATGGGAGCAAAGTTAAGAAAATCTTCGGAGTAATGAAGTGTAGAATTTTGAAAGGAACTTTTGGATAGCTGGTATTTATAAACAAAAACTAATGGACTGAAAATAAATTCGTAGTTTTGCAATAGTATTTACATGAGGTTTTAGCACAAAATTATTTAGTGCTAGATATCAGTCTGATTTTAGAGTACAAAAATGAAAAATAATACGACAAGTAGCCTTGGATTTTTTAATTATTTTAGAAGAATAATAGGGTGGCATATCTATGGCTATATACTACTAAACTTTTTGGTCGGAATACTTGATGGTTTAGGGTTAGCTATGTTCATTCCTTTGTTATCTATTGCCACCGGAGATGCTACTAACAATGAGTCTTTAGGGCAATTAGAATTTTTAGTTATAGCAATTAAACGATTGGGAATAGAACTTAATCTTGCTACAGCTCTTGGGTTGATGATAAGTTTATTCGTTTTCAAAGGTATTTTCTTCTATATTAGAACAATTTATTTTACTAAAATACGCCTAGTAGCCATGCGGAAAATAAGATGGAATCTGCTGTTAGGTTTTAAGGATTTATCTTATGAGGGCTTTACCAAGCTGGATGCAGGAAGGATTCAAAATAATATGATAGGAGAGGTTGATAGGTTGGTTAATGCTATGGTTACCTACTTTGTAAGTATTCAGCATGTGGTCATGCTACTGACTTATGTGGTTTTGGCTTTCTTATCTAATTGGCAATTTGCCATTATGGTAGGCATAGGAGGCGGATTAACCAATATTTTCTATAAATATATCAATAAAAAAACCAAAGAATATTCAAGGAAGCAATCTTTTATAGGGCATGATTTTAATGGTAATCTTATTCAGGCAATAAACAACTTTAAGTATTTAAAAGCTACAAACTATTTTAAAACTTACGAGAGGAAACTGAAAAATAATATTTGGGTCTCCGAAGACATTAGCTTTAAGATGGGGAAAATTGGAGCTATCGCTGAGAGCTTACGAGAGCCTATGATTATCATTATCATTGCAATGGTTATTTTGGTTCAGGTAAATGTTATGGGAGGAAGCTTTGGGTCTATTTTAGTGAGTTTGCTTCTGTTTTATAGAGCCTTAGCTCACTTGGTAAGTATGCAAAACGCTTGGAATAACTTTATGCGGACTTCTGCTGGTTTGGAGTCGGTTGAGTTTATTCTATCAGAATTTAAGCATTATCAAGAGTTACACTTGAGAGATGAAATATCGTCTATTGGCACTATCAGTGCGAAAGAGGTTAGCATTACATATGGGCAAACACCAATTTTAAAAAACATCAATTTGGATATTGCCCCAAGGTCTTCTGTAGCTCTGGTGGGTGAGAGTGGTGCAGGGAAAACCACTTTAGCTAATGTATTGTGTGGTTTGTTGCCACCTCATGACGGAGAGGTTTTTGTAGATGGTAATTCTTTATACAAGAGTAATTTAGATAGTTTCAGAAACAAGGTAGGTTATATTACTCAGGAGCCAGTAATATTTGATGATAGTATTTTTAATAATGTAACTTTTTGGGCAGAAAAAACATCTGAAAATGTAGAGCGATTTTGGCGTACTATGGAGATGGTGTCTATGAAGGCTTTTGTAGAAGGTGTAGAAGACAAAGAAAATGCAAGATTAGGTAATAATGGTATTTTAGTTTCGGGAGGTCAGAAGCAAAGGATTTCTATTGCTAGAGAACTTTATAAGGAGGTTGAATTGCTAGTGATGGACGAAGCGACTTCGGCTTTGGACTCTGAAACAGAAAAACATATTAAGGAAAGTATAGATATGCTGCAAGGTAAGTTTACGATGATTATTATTGCCCATAGATTATCTACTGTCAAGAATGTAGACCAGGTGTATTTGATGGAAAAAGGAGAGATTATTAATCAGGGGACTTTTGGTGAGTTACTAAACAAATCTGAAAGATTTAAAAAAATGGTAGAATTACAAGAAGTTTAAACAAAAGTATGAGTAAACAATATGATTATTTAATAGTAGGGAGTGGCTTATTCGGAGCGATATTTGCTTGCGAAATGACAAAAAAGGCAAGAAATGTCTTGTTATAGAGCGTCGTGAGCATATCGCAGGAAATATCTATACGGAAAATATAGAGGGAATTAATGTACACAAATATGGTGCTCATATTTTTCATACAAGTAATAAAGAAGTTTGGGATTATGTAAATTCTTTTGTAGAATTTAACAGATACACCAATTCTCCCATAGCTAACTATAAGGGGAAATTGTATAATCTTCCTTTTAATATGAATACTTTCTATCAACTATGGGGAGTTAAGACCCCTGCTGAAGCTCAAGCAAAAATAGAGGAACAAAGAGCAGAATATAAGCATATTGTCGAGCCTAAAAACCTTGAAGAACAGGCTTTGGTATTGGGAGGAAAAGATATCTATGAAAAACTGATAAAAGGCTATACAGAGAAGCAATGGGGCAGACCTGCCACGGAAATACCTGCCTTTATTATTAGAAGGCTTCCTTTTAGATTTACTTTTGATAATAATTATTTTAATGACACTTATCAAGGTGTGCCTAATGGTGGATACACATTGCTGATAGAGAAAATGTTAGAAGGTATAGAGGTGAAACTTAACACCGATTATTTTAACGATAGAGAATATTGGAATTCTATTGCTGAAACTATTGTTTATACCGGTAAAATAGATGAGTTTTTTGATTTTCAATACGGAGCACTCGACTATCGTAGTTTGAGATTTGAAACGGCGATTTTGGATGAATCTAATTATCAAGGGAATGCAGTGGTGAATTATACTGAGAGAGAGATACCTTTTACTAGAATTATAGAACATAAACATTTTGAATTTGGCGCACAGCCTAAAACCATTATTACGAGAGAATATCCGCAAGACATGGCTGAAGGAGAGGAAGCGTATTACCCAATCAATGATGAGAAAAATCAAGCGGTCTATCAGAAATATAAAACCCTAGCAGACGGGTGTAAAAATGTAATTTTTGGTGGTAGATTGGCTGAGTATAAATACTATGACATGCATCAAGTGGTTGCAAAAGCTTTAGAAATGGTTGCATCAGTTTAACAAAATAGGATATGGAAAAACGACTAACCCTTATAGTCCCTATATACAATACGGAAGAGTATTTACCTAAATGCTTGGACTCGCTAATAATTAGAGAGGATTTAATGCCGCTTTTGGAAGTGCTGCTGATTATAGACGGAAGTCCAGATAACGCACGGGAGATAGCACAAGAGTACGAGAAAAAATATCCTCAAACATTTAGGGTAATAAATAAAGAAAATGGAGGCTATGGCTCTGTATTGAAAAGAGGAATAGCAGAGGGGAAAGGCAAATATTGTAAAGTGTTGGACTCTGATGATTGGTATGATAATCACTCATTTGAAAAATTTGTAGAGCAACTAAAAACTATTGATACAGATGTTGTGGTTACAGACTTTGTAAGGGAATATGTTTTTGAAAATCGGTCGGAATTATATAGCTTACCAAAAGTAAAACCTAATAAAGTTTATGATTTAGATAAAGAGATTAGTGAATTAGAAGGAGCTTTTGTGATGCATAGATTAGCGTATAAAACGGATGTGGTAAGACAGGCAGAGATAGATTTTCCGGAAAAAATATTTTATACGGATACTCTTTTTGCTTCTTTACCCCTTTTTTTTGCTAAAGATTTATATTACATAGATAGTCCTCTATACAGATATCTGATAGGAAGAGATGGACAAACCGTAGCTCCTGCTACCATCAGAAAAAATAGAAAAGGAGTGGAAACGGTTATTAGGTATTATTACCAAAGATATACGCAGCATAAATCTCAAATGACTGAAGAAAAGAGGAAATTTATTTTGTCTTCTATTAAGACCTTCTTCCAAATGTACTATAAAATTTTAGTTCATTTAGATTTTTCTAGTGCAAAAAAAGAATTGGCGGAGTGGCATTCTTTTGTGAAAAAAACACCAGAATATAGGGTGTTTTCGGATAATCAAATTAGTGAAGTATTATATAATATACTGCCCTATTTTATATTTAGATATACTTCGTTTATTTGGAGAAAATAATTGCCTTATTCAAAAACAGATATGATGTTATTCAATACTATAGCTTTAAAGTTAAAAAAAACTTTTCCTGATTTCTATCAAAAAGTTTTAAACATAAAACAAGGTAGGTATAATTATACCTTTTCAGAAGATAGATATCCAGATAGCTTTCTATCTAATCATTATCAAGGTGATTATAAAGAGCAAAAGGCTCCAGAAGTAATCTATTGCTTTTGGACGGGAGATAATGAAATGAGTGAGAATAGAAAAAGAGGGCTGGAAACTCTAGAAAAAAATGCAGGAGTTCCTGTAAAGCTCATTACTCCAAAGAATTTGCAAGAATATGTAAAAGCGGATGCCCCATTACATAAAGGCTATGAATTATTGAGTTTAGTTCATCGCTCAGATTATTTAAGATGCTACTTTATGCACCACTATGGCGGTGGCTATTCTGATATTAAGCCTTTTGAGCATTCTTGGAAACCAGCTTTTAATAAACTTAATTCTAAGAGAAGTAAATATATCATTGGATATCCAGAATTATTGCACGGAGGGATAGCACCAGCAGAGCATAGATTTCTTGCTGAAAAAAAGTTTTATACAGATTATGAAAGGCAAATGAGTGTAGAGAAATATTTACAGCAAGACTTAATGAAATATACCCCATTACTCATAGGTAACTGCTCATTTATTAGTAAGCCTTATTCTCCGATTACAACCGAATGGTATGATGAAGTACATAAAAGGATGGATGAGTTGTATGACTATTTCTATGAATATGGAGATAATCAGGATTTTGAAGTGCCATACTTTTATCTTGTTCAAATTTTTCATCCACTTATCCTAAAATATCATAAACATGTGCTGAGGGATAAAAAACTTTTACCTATTCTGAAAAATTATAGATAATAATATATACAATGAATATTGTTTATTTTTTTCCAAACTTGAAGGATGCTGCGGGTACCGAAAGAATGCTAAATGTTAAAGCAAACTATTTAGCAGACGTGCTGGGGTACAACGTAACAATAATTACTTATAGACAGTATGATGACCCTATTTTCTTTAAGTTTAGTGAGAAAATAAAAATGATTCATTTTGATATTCCGGATCCTACGCGAGACCTGAAAAACTTTCCCAGTGTAGAGAGAAAAAAGTTGTATAAAAACTTTATGGCAACTTACCGAAAAAAAGTGGAGGATTATCTGTACCATAATCCTACGGATATTGCGATTTCGATGTATTTTGGTGCGGAACACAAGTTTTTGCCCTTGATAAAAGATGGGAGTAAAAAAATATTAGAATACCATTTTCATTTTGATATTACGCCGTTTAGCAAAATTTTAAAATCCGATTGGTCTTTGCAAAATTTAAAGGCCAAAATTTTAACCAAATTGTTTCAAAGAACGCTTAACAAGTTTGATAAAATTGTAGTGCTTACGGAAGAAGACGAAAAAGAGTGGAGTTACTATTTTGATAATGTAACCAATATTCCCAATCCTATTACGATAGAACCTATTACAGCCGATACCAACGCAGAAAAAGTATTAGCGGTGGGTAGGCATACTAGCCAAAAAGGCTTTGATTATTTGGTGGAAGCCTGGGCTATTGTTGCCAAAAAATTTCCAAATTGGCAGTTAGATATTTATGGACATGGTGAACAGGAAGAAGAAAGAAAACAACAAATAAAAAATTTAGGATTAGAGAAAAGTATCAACCTATATCCACCAAGTAAGGAAATTAATAAAGTTTTCTCCGAACATTCTATTTTTGTGTTAAGTTCTCGTTTTGAAGGCTTTCCGTTGGTATTAATAGAAGCACTTGCATCTGGACTTGCACCTGTTTCTTTTGAGTGCAAAAATGGACCTAAACAAATGTTGGGAGATAACAAGTTGAAAGAATTTTTAGTAGAGCCCAATAATGTAGAAATTTTTGCAGAAAAATTAAGCGAATTAATGGAAAGCGATGTTTTAAGAAAGGAAATGTCAGAAGAGGCATTGAGAGTATCAAAACGCTACGAAATGTCTAGTATTATGAAAAAATGGGAAGGATTGTTTAGGGATTTAGTGAAGAAATAGAATGTTGTAGTTATGACCATACTTATAAAAAGTTTTTACCGTCCTTATTTGCTAGAGCGTTGTCTGAGGAGTATTTATGAAAAAGTATCCGATGTGTATCAAATTGATATTGTGGTATTGGATGATGGTACTCCAGAGAAATACCTCAACCGAATCAAGGAAAAATATCCGAAGGTTTCTTTTAAATTTTCAAAGTATAGGGAGGAGAAAATAACTAAAATAGTTAAGCACTTAGAAGGAGTAGAGAATTATTATGATATAAGAATTCCAACAGATCTATGGTATACAGCCGTTTCAGAATCTTCGGAGATTTTGATAATGACGGAGGATGATGTTTGGTTTATAGACGACTTTGATATGCATTTCTATGCTCAAGAAATGGAGAAGTATGGTATTCATATTCTTAAATTAGGGCGTATTTTGAACAAAGATACCCAGTACATAGAAAATAGAACGCTCACAGAAAAAATATCTTTCCATAAACCTAGATATATTGTTAGGTCTGCTAAGTTTTATAAAATGTTACTTAAGAATAGTTTTAAATTAAAAACATTCTTGGAAAAACTACATCTGTTGCCAGAAGGTTGGCGAAAACAACTTTGGACAATGTACGACATTCCAATGGGGATGTATCGTAAAGATTATTTAAAGTTTCTTTGGAAAGACCAGTACAAAAGAGTAGTTGAAGATTTACAACTGATAAATGCGGTCGATTGGGATTTGAACTTTTCTGCACAAGGCGAGGCGGGAATGCATAAATACACTTTGCTTAATAACCGGGCTATGGCGACTTCGTATCGTAGCTCCGCATCGTTTAACTCTTTTAATATTGAGGATTATTTTGATTTAGTAAGATTTAATTACATTTTGAACGAGCTTTGGTACGAGGGGAAATTTGATAGTTATGAGAATTTTCCAGAGGATTTTTCGGTAGATTATATTTACGGAATTTTACTAGAGAATGAAAATAAATCCTTCGCCGATAAATGGAAAAAATGGACCGAGAGTTTTATTGAAATGCATAAAGGGTCATGACTATTATATATGTGAGAGTTTTTATAGATATTTGTTAATTTGAATATAATTTATTTGTATTATGATTGTTGGAAAAGGACTTGTAGCATCATTATTTACGAATGTAGATAGAGAAGATATCATTTTTTTTGCATCAGGTGTTTCTAATTCGCTAGAGGTTAGGATGGAGGAGTTTATGCGTGAGGAAAATCTTGTTAGAGAAACTATTGCTAACCATCCTGATAAGATAATGGTGTATTTTTCTACTTGTAGTATATATGATTCTTCCAAGGTAGATAGCCCTTATGTACGTCACAAATTAAAAATGGAGAATATTGTCTCAAACAATTGTAGCAGATATTTAATTTTAAGATTAAGCAATGTGGTAGGAAAAGGAGGTAACCCTAATTTACTGATGAATTATCTAGTGCGTTCGGTAATGAATGGAGAAGTCATAAATGTACACACAAAAGCAACTAGAAATTTGATAGATGCAGATGATGTGAGAGCAATAGTGTTGAGCTTAATTGAGACTCAAAATATAAACAAAATTATCAATTTAGCATATTTAGAAAACTATACTATTGTTGAAATATTAGAAATATTAGAATCTTTTTTTAAAATTAGACTCAATCTCAATCTTGTAAAGGCAGGAGCGAGTTACCCTATAAGTACCTCATCTGAAGTGGAAAATTATTATATACAAAATAAACTTCTTGATAAAGAAAACTATCTTAGAACTATTTTGTCTAAGTATTATTCTATTTGTGATGTAGATTAAAATTACATTTGTGTTTTAGTTTTATAAAAATGAAAAGTTTTATATTGTTTTTATTTTATAAGTTTTATAAATTTCTTAAGTATTCGGAAGTTTATCTATTGAGAAAAAAGTTCTTCTTAAATTCTCAATCCAAAATACATAGTTCTTTTAAGCTAGGAGCAGATAATGTGCTGGATATTCATTCTAAGGCTGTTTTCAATATAGCAGAAAATGTGATGATAAATCAAAATAATTTTATCACAGTAAAGAAAGAGGCTAAATTGAGTATAGGAAAAGAAACTTACATTACTAGAGCTACCATTTCTTGTTTGGAAGAAATAGCTATTGGAGAAAACTGTATTTTGGGAGAAGGGTTAAAAATTTTTGATCATAATCATAACTATACCAAAGAACCTTTTTCTGTATCTAAAACAGAATTTAATACAGCACCTATCAAAATTGGTAATAATGTTTGGACAGGAGCGAATTGCATTATATTGAAAGGGGTGACGATAGGAGATAATGTGATAATAGGAGCAGGATGTACTATATATAAAGATATTCCTGCAAATAGTATTGTGGTTAATAAACAAGATTTATTAAGTATATGGTAACAAAGCAAAATTATCATTATATATATAGGCTTTCTAAGAGGGTTACTCCTTTTATCAAAAAGAGTAATAGATTTACGAAAGTGATAACAAGAGAAGGTAGGTTAGACTTAGCTAATAGATTTATTTCTAATAAAATTAGAGATGGAGTGCCTTTTATGGTGGGGAGGTATGGAAGTATTGAAGCAGAGACGATAGTAAACTTTTTAGAAGTTAACAAAAAACAGAATGATATAGAGGCTATTATTCGCCATATAAGAGGAGAGTTAAATGTTTTTTGGAAAAAAGATAAAAAATTATTAAATAAATTGTGTTTTAATGCTGGTTTTTTTCCAAATGAGGAAGATTTAGTAAAAGATTTTGTAAATCTAATGATTGAATGTTCCAAAGATATAGATGGTTTGGGAGTTTGGAATGGTTTAGAGGAATATATACCAGAAGTTCCTTTGGACTGTTCTATATTTAAATTAAGAGAACTAGAACCTTGGTTTTTCAATAATCCATGGACTTCTAGCTTGAAGGGAAAAAAGTTTTGGTGATACATCCTTTTGAAGACAGTATAAGATATCAATATGAAGTAAATAGGACTAATTTATATAAAAATGAAAATATCTTACCAGAATTTGATTTAAAAATAATTAAAGCTGTTTCAGTCTATAGCAAATGAAAAAGTAGATTATTTGACATGGTTTGATGCGTTGGAAGATATGAAAAATAAGATAGACTTAGTCGATTTTGATGTAGCAATTATAGGCTGTGGTGCCTATGGTTTACCTTTGGCGTCATATATAAAAAATAAAGGGAAACAGGCCATACATTTGGGTGGAGTAACTCAGTTTCTTTTTGGAATAAAAGGAGCAAGGTGGGAAGGCTGGAATGATTATCTTTCACTGAGGAAAGAAAATGGAAAGTATTGGATTAGACCTAGAGAAACTCCTAAAGGATACAATGAGGTAGAAGGAGGGTGTTACTGGTAGAGCATTATAAAACTTAGTTATGAAATTTTCAATACTCGTAGCTCATTATAATAATTATAATTATTTTCTAGATTGTTACAAAAGCATCATCAATCAAACTTATCAAGATTTTGAAATTATACTTGTGGATGATTGTTCTAATGATGGTTCTTTTGAAAAAATACAAAATTTAGTAAAAAATGATATAAGGTTTAAAGTTTTTAAAAATGAGGAAAATAAGGGCGTAGGCTACACCAAAAGAAAGTGTATAGAACTGGCAACTGGTGATATTTGTGGTTTTGTAGATCCCGATGATGCAATTATACCTAGTGCTATTGAAAAAAGTATTGAAAAATATTTAGAAAAAGACACTATTGTAGCCACTCATTCTAATATAAGTGTTTGTGATGAAAAACTAAACTATATTAGAGATTTTAAAGGGACTAGAAAAGTTAAAAATAGCGATTCTTTTTTCTTTAATATAGATTTTTCTGTCAATCATTTTTTTACTTTTAAAAAATTGGCATACGATAAAACTTCTGGGATAGATAAGGAGCTCACTTCTGCGGTGGATCAAGATTTATATCTTAAAATTTATGAGCAAGGTAACTTTGCTTATATTAATGAAAATTTGTACCTATACAGAATACATGAGAAAGGAGTTTCTCAGGATAAAAGTAAAAAGGATAAACTTAATCATAACTGGCATAAAGTTTTGCTAAATACTTTGAAAAGAAGGAAAATGGGTAGGATTTATGGGAGGAATATAGATGAAATTAATAATCTTCCAAAATTTCTTTTTGAAAAGGAAAATTCTTTTTTGAAAAAATTAATTAGAAAGTTTATCAAATGATAAATATATACATAAAGTCGTTCAATAGAGTATATTACCTAGACCGTTGTTTGGTGTCTATTGAAGAGAAAGTGCAGGGGACTTATTCCGTTATCGTTCTAGATGATGGTACTCCTCAAAAGTATTTGGATAAAATAAAGGAGAAGTATCCTTATATCAATGTTAGAACTTCAAAATCGTATTCCCAAAAAGTAAAGGCTGTAGAAGATAATATTTTATTGGGGAAGGATATAGATGGTTTTAGTATTCCAACCGATTTATGGATAGAAGCAGTTAAAAACGGAGCGGACTACTGTATCGTTACAGAAGATGATGTGTGGTTTACGGAAACGATTGATGTAGATGGGTTATTAAAAGAGGTGCGGAAAAATAGCATCAATCTTTTAAAATTAGGCTGGCTAAGTAACTTTAAAGATGATGAATATCTCCAGATAGGTAAAATTAGCGAAGATATCAATTTTAATAGACCTAAGGATTTGTTTCTAGGCTCAAAGTGGTTAATGGATTTGTTTTTTTATAATAAGTATAAATTCTTTACAATAGGTTATAAGTTAGGGAAATTTGATAATTATACCAAAAGAAAATACTGGTCGCTCAATTCTATCCTGATGGGATTATGGAAAAAAGAATATTGGCTAGAAGTCTGGAAAGATGCAAAGGGTAAGGTGGACGAAAAACAACAATTAAGAAATGCAGCCACTTACTATAATGGACATAAAAATAATCCAAACTTTATAGCTAGACTTTCTAAGGAAGCTATGAAAACGACTTTTCAAAGTTCTGCCACTAATTCCTACCACGAATACGGGTTTAAGGTGGATATAAACTACATCAACTATCTTTTGAATGAGGCTTGGTATAATGATAGGTTAGAGAGTATGCAAAACTATCCTAATGATTTTTCTGTTGAGTATCTAGAAACCTTCTTTGATGATAAAGTGGATAAAAACGAATATCGTAAGTGGGTAGAGCAATTTAAAAATCAATACAGAAACCTAGGCTGTAGTATAGACTAGAAGTTTATATTTTCTATATCTTTGCAGAAATTTTTTACTTTGAAAAAATTACTCAACGAGACCATCATTTACGGTATTGGAGCAATCTTACCGAGGGTTATTTATTTCCTGCTTAATCCTTTTTTCATTTACTATATCTCTAGGGAAGAGTTTGCCCAGTTTACCAATCTTTATGCTTGGATGTCTTATGTAAACATATTACTTACACTTGGGTTTGAAACCTCTTTTTTCCGTTATTCGGCAGAGAAGGAAAACGAAAACAAGGCATTTTACACCTCGTTTTGGTTTCTCTTTTTCACAGCAAGTTTGTTTTTAGGTGGAGTTTATATTTTCAATCAAAGTATAGCAGATTCATTAGGGTACGCCACTCACCCTGAGTATATTAAATGGTTTGCTTGGATTGCTTTTTTTGATACTATTTGTGTAATTCCGTTGGCGTGGCTTAGATTTAACAATAAACCAATAAAGTATTCTGCTATTAGAGTGGCACAAGTGCTGGTTCAAGTATTGAGTGTTTTGGCATTGTTTCTATTTGTACCTAAAGAAACCTCTCAAAGTTTGGGTATGGAGACATCGGTGTCTTATGCATTTGTAAGTAATATTATAGCTAGTGTGGCGGCGTTTGTAATGTTACTGCCTGTAGTGAGTAAAGTAAGGTTTAAGTTCTCTATGAACTTGTTTAAACGAATGATAAAATACTCATACCCACTAATGTTGGCGGGATTGGCATTTGTTGTAAACGAAAACTTTGATAAAACGGTACAATATAACATTATTTCCAAAGCAGAAGCAGGAGCTTACGGTGGCTGTTACAAATTAGCCGTTCTAATGACACTCTTTGTTACGGCTTATAGAATGGGTATTGAGCCTTTCTTTTTTAAACAAATGAATAATGCTGATGCGCCAAAAACTTATGCGAAAATTACGGAGTATTTTACACTATTTGCATCAGTGGCAGCATTGGGTATTGTGGCAAATATCAGTTGGTTAAAATCAATTTTTATTACAGATAGCTCTTATTGGATCGCTATGGATATAGTACCGATTATTGTGGTGGGTAATTTGTGTTTCGGTATTTATTATAATTTATCTACTTGGTATAAAGTTACGGATAGAACCTTTGTTGGGACGCTTATTTCTTGGCTAGGAGCGGCAATTACCATTGTACTGAATTTAGTCTTGCTAAAAGACTATGGGTTTATGGTATCAGCGTGGGTAACCTTGTTGGTTTATTTCTTAATGATGCTAGTGTCTTACTTTTTAGGGCAGAAGTATTACCCAATCCCTTATAATATGAAAAAAATAATGTTGGTACTTTTGTTATTGTCGGTATTTTCATTTTTATCTTACCAGATATTTGAAGCAAATGTATGGATTGGGAATATTTTATTTTTAATTTTCGTTTTTGGCATTATTTTTTCTGAGAGGCATTTGCTTTCTTCTTTGCTTGATAAATTTAGAGTGAAAAATTAATTTAATCAGTCCGTTATTTTTGGGAGAAGAAAAATTAAAATATTATATTTGAAGTCTAATTAGTAATTTATATAAAATAATATGAAAATAATAGTACCTATGGCGGGGCGAGGCTCCCGATTGAGACCACATACACTTACAGTTCCAAAGCCACTTATACCTATTGCAGGCAAGCCTATTGTGCAAAGATTGGTGGAAGATATTGCAAAAGTTGCAGGACAGCCTATAGAGGAAGTAACTTTCATTATTGGAGATTTTGGTGATGAAGTAAAAGCTTCTCTAATCCAGATTGCAGAAAAATTAGGAGCTAAAGGGAGTGTTTATACTCAAGATGAGCCTCTAGGTACAGCTCATGCAATAAAGTGTGCGGAAGCTTCTATGCAGGGTGATGTGGTGGTAGCGTTTGCGGACACTCTTTTCCGTGCTGATTTTGTCTTAGATACCAATTCGGACGGTGTAATTTGGGTGAAAAAAGTAGAAGACCCTTCGGCCTTTGGAGTGGTTAAGTTAGATGATTATGGGTTTATTACCGATTTTGTAGAAAAACCCCAAACATTTGTTTCGGATTTAGCTATTATAGGAATTTATTACTTTAAATCTGCTGAAAAATTAATGGAGGAGATTAATTATATTATGGACAATAATATAATGCAAGGAGGGGAGTATCAGTTAACAACAGCATTAGAAAATTTAAGACAAAAAGGAGCGAAGTTCTCTTTAGGTAAGGTGAATGACTGGATGGATTGTGGCAACAAAAATGCAACGGTAGAAACTAATAGCAAGATATTGCAATATGAAAAAGAAGCGATATCTTCATTCCCATCGTCTGCTAAGATAGAAAATAGTCTTATTATTCCTCCATGTTTTATTGGAGAAAATGTGGTTATTAAAAATTCCAAAATAGGACCTAATGTTTCTTTAGGAAATAATACTGAGGTGGTTAATTCCAATATAGATAATTCTTTAATACAGGAGAAAACACTGATTAATCATGGTAATTTGAGTAATTCTATGATAGGTAACTCAGCTAAATACTTTGGAGTGTCTAGAGAAATTTCGTTGGGAGACTATTCGGTGTTAGATTTTCTTTCTAAATAAATGTATAAGTTTTTTGCTCTTTTTCCGTTATAGTATAAATCTTAACTTTAATATTATGAATAAACTTTGGTTATTGGGTGGAGTTATGCTTATACTAGTGTCATGTAAGACTCAGCAGAATATTCCGTCTGAACCACCTGTAAGTACACATAAAAAGATAGAAAAAGACCAAGTTTTTTTCAATAATATCCTTAGAGAATCTGCTTTTAAAAATTTAAAGATTTCTAGTAAAATTAAGGTAGATAACGGGAGTCCAATTCCTACATTGGACGCATTAGTTTATATAGAAAATCAAAAGAAAGTTTGGGTAAATCTTTCTGCGTTGTTCTTTAATGTAGCAAGAGGTATTGCCACGCCAGAAGGCGTTAAAGGTTATGAAAAATATAATAAAACTTATATAGATTCGGATTTTTCTTATCTTAATCGGCTTCTGAATGTTAACTTTATCGATTATTCAGCTCTTCAGAATTTATTGGTAGGGAGGACTTTTGTTCCTATTAAAGACGGTGATTTTGATTTGACTAAAAATGCACAAGGTTATCATTTAACATCGGCTAAAAATCAAAAAATAATAGTAGATGGTAAGGTGAATGAGTATAAAATGGAATTAGATTATGATACCATGTTTAATCTTAGCAGGGTAAAATTATCTGACGCCAAAACACCTGATTATTTAGAAGTTTTTTATACTAATTGGGATAGTTTTGAAGGGAATTATCTACCTAAAAATGTTAAAATTATTATAAAAGCAAAAAAAACAGACCAGATTTTCATAGAAAACACGAAATTTGACTCCTCTGCTATGGATACACCATACACGGTGCCAAGTAACTATACAAAGAAGGAAATTAAATGATATTTAGGAAGTTAAGTTTTTTATTGAGTGTATTGTGCTTTGGGTTGTTTTTTTCTCAGAAGAAAGAGCAGCTTCAGAGAGAAAGTGCTGAACTGAAAAAACAAATTGCACTTATCAACTCTAATCTTGCTAAAACTCAGAAGGAGGCAAGGCTTTCGATAGCACACCTTAATGAAGTTAATAAAAAAATTCAGTTAAGAGAGAAGGTTTATAATAATACACAAAAGGAGAAAAGGCTGATTGAAGATGATATTTATCTTCGTCAAAAAGAGATTAATAAGTATAAAAAAGAGCTGGCTGTACTAAGAAAAAACTATGCTGAGATATTAGTAAAAGCTTATAAGAATAAAGGTATTCAGAATAAAGTTACATTTATTCTATCGGCTAAAAATTTAGGAGAAGCTCTAAGAAGAGTACAGTATCTTAAACAATACTCTGATTATCAAGATAAAAAAGCTAAAGAGATTAGCGGTAAAGCAGCAGAAATTCAGCAAGCTTTAAAGCTGAAACAAAAATCAGTAAAAGAGAAAGAAAATATTCTTACTCAGCAACAGAAAGATCTTTTAGTAATCCAAAATGATAGAAAACAAAGGGAATTATTATTAGAAGACTTCAAGAAAAATGAGGCAGCCCTTACGGCTGAACTTAAACAGAAGCAAGCGCAAGCTAAGAAAATTGAAGGCGAAATCCGAAAGATAATAAACGAAGAAATAGCAGCTGCTAAAGCAAAAGAAGAAGCGGAGCGAAAAGCTAGACTAGAGCGAGAAAGACTTGCGAGAGAGGCTGCAGCTAGAGAAAAAGCTAGAATAGATGCAGAGAATAAAGCTAGGGCAGAAGCACTAGAAAGAGAAAGAAAAAAAGCGGAAGCGGAAGCTGCTAGATTGGCAGAAATTGAAAGAAAGAAGCAAGATGATGCTAGAAAACAAGCTGAACTTGCAAAAGCAGAAGAAAATGCAAGGAATGAAGCACGCCGAATAGCTGCAGAAAAAGATGCTAGAGAAGCGGCTGCTAGAGCTAAGGCTGCAGAAGAAAAAGCTAAGGCAGCAAGAGACGCTGAGGCAGAACTAGCCAAGAGAAAAGAAGAGGAAAAGAAAAAAGCGGAGGAAAAAACGAAGACAGCGTTTGGTGTAGGAGCAGCAACAGGGTCTAATTTTGCTGAAAATAGAGGACGAATAGGCTTCCCAGTGGAAAGAGGACAAGTGACGCACCGTTTTGGTAGACAACCGCACCCTGTATTTAAGAATATAGTTGAGGAGAATAATGGGATTAGAATTGCAGTTTCTCCCGGTACTAAGGCAAGATGTGTTTTCCCTGGTGAAGTGTCAAGGATTTCTTTTGTCGGGGGGACTAAGACGGTTATTGTAAAACATGGTAGCTACTTCACCATATATAGTAATTTGTCCGACGTTTCGGTCTCTCCTAATCAGAAGGTTTCATCAGGAACTACAATTGGGACTATAGCACAAGATTTTGAGGGGGCTTACTCTCTGGATTTCCAAATTTGGAATGGAAGTACTCCTGTTGATCCTATGGGATGGGTTTCAAACTAACTATAAACGAATAAAAATATAAATAAATTATGTTAACGACTATTTTAGCACTATCGGTACAACATATACTTATAGTGTTGGTTATACTACTCTTATTGTTTGGAGGGAAAAAGATTCCGGAGCTGATGAAGGGCTTAGGTTCAGGTATTAAGGAATTTAAAGATGCAGTAAAGGAGGAAGAAAAACCTTCAACAGAAGAAGAGAAAAAGTAGAGCAAATCGATTAGAGGGTCTAATTTTGGTAAGGATAGCGTATTAGTTTATATGTATAAATTTTGCTATCTTTACCAAAATTTTGTTTTAATACTATAAAGATAAATATATGTTAGTAGCTATTCTTGGGGCAGTAGGACCTTGGCAGATTGTTGCCATCGTGGTTGTATTATTACTTTTGTTTGGAGGGAAGAAGATTCCAGAACTTATGAAAGGCTTGGGCTCAGGTATTAAAGAGTTTAAAGACGCGGTAAAGGAAGATGATAAAAGCTCATCTTCAACAGAGGAAGAAAATAAAAAATCATAATTAAAAAGTAAGATTTTAAATTAAATGAGTTTTTCTGAAAAAGCTTGGAATATTTTTAATCAAGCCATTATAGACTATCATAAAACAGATGATGTAGATGCAGTTGAGTCTAATCCGTTCTCTGAAAATACTTTGGAACGACTTTTGTATTCAAAGAATTGGATTGATACCGTTCAGTGGCATTTAGAGGATATTATTCGTGATGAAAACATATCTCCTGAGAAAGCTTTAAAGATTAAAAGGAGAATAGATTCATCTAACCAAGATAGAACAGATTTGGTAGAGTATATAGATGATTATTTTCTAGAAAAATATAAATCTGTGAAGCCTAAGGAAAATGCTAAAATCAATACAGAAAGTCCAGCATGGGCTATCGACAGATTGTCTATATTAGCTCTTAAGATTTATCATATGAAGATAGAAACCTTAAGAGATACAGCAGATGAGAAACATAAATTGAAGTGTTCTAATAAATTGGCTGTTCTTGAGGAGCAAAAGGTGGACTTGAGCACAGCTATAGATAGATTATTATTTGATATAGAGAGCGGTAACAACAAAATAAAGACTTATAAGCAAATGAAAATGTATAATGATGATAGTCTAAACCCAGTTTTATATCAAAAGAAAAATGTTTAAAAATCCCTTACCCTTAGTATTCACTATATTTTTACTGGTTTCTTGTTCTGTAGAGCAAGTTAACTTGTCTCCTCTTTCACAAGGGATTGTTTCTAAAGGGGAGGCAAAAACTTCACCTGATACCATTGTTATGAGTGCAAGTGTGAATGTTAGCCAAGTAAAGTATGCATCTGAACTATCAACAGCGGCAGATAAACTTCCGAGGTTTTCAGACGCGGCAATAAATAAACATATAGATTTAATAAAGTTTAATGTTTCTGAGTATCTTTATGCACTTAGGGAACACAACGAAAATAGAAAGGTAAGAACGCTAGACGGTTTGCAAAAGAGTTACAAAAAACTTCAAGGACTGAGGAAAAATCTTTCTTTGGAAGAAGATGAAGCTCTTAATTTTTATTTGGTTAAAATCAAAACCAATATCACACTATTAGAATCTATTAAAACATCTTCTGATAACTTTTAAGTAAAGGTACGCTTATTTTATGTTGAAAATACAGGCTGAGGCTAATATCCCTACCGATTTTGGTGTTTTTAAAATGATTGCATTTTCTGATAATGAAATGGATTGGACACCACATATTGCGTTGATTGCAGAAAATACAGATTTTTCTAAAGTGGTCAATGTGAGGTTTCATTCTGAGTGTATTACTGGAGAAATATTTCATTCTAAAAAATGTGAGTGTGGGCAGCAGCTAGATGCTGCGATGCAGTATATGCAGAAGAATGGTGGTATTATTCTTTATTTAAGGCAAGAAGGTAGAAATATAGGGATTATCAATAAGCTTAAGGCTTATGCTTTACAAGAGCAAGGAATGGATACTGTACAGGCAAATCTACATTTGGGATTACCTGCCGATGGGAGAGATTTTGGCGTAGCGATTGACATATTAACCAGTTTGGGTATAAAAGAAATTAATTTGCTTACTAATAATCCAGATAAATTGAAATTTGTAGAGGATAGTACAATAAAGCTTAATGAGAGGATTCCTTTACAGATACCATCTAATGAAGTTAATGCGGATTATTTAAAAGTAAAAAAAACTTACTTTGGACACCTGCTAGAAGATAATAAATAATCATAATATCAATTAACTCGTTGTGCATTTTAAATAATACTGATTTTTAGATGATTTAATTTTCTTTGGAAGATAAATTTATTGATATATTGAATAACCGTTGCGGCGGTTATTTTACTGATTATCCTTGTTTTAAAGCCTTCAAAAGTTTTAGCATAGTTTCTTTTAATCATAAATTGGTCGCAAAGTTGAGAGAAAAATGTCTCAATTCGTTTTCGCTTTTTCTTGTACAATGAAAATTGAGGAATATAATCTTTCTGATTACTTCTCATTGGTGTATCTAATTTAATATTAGCATAGTTAAATAAATCTATTTGAACTTTTGCTGATAAATAGCCTCTATCTCCAATTAAAGTACAGTTTCGCATTTGCTCACCAATATCTTTTAAATAGTGGATGTCGTGAACGGATGCAGGGCTTATATCAAAATTCTTAATCACACCATTTAAAGAACATACTGCGTGTAGTTTATAGCCATAGAAATATAATTTCTGTGAAGCACAATAACCATATGTTGGTGAAGAATAGGATTGCTCTTTACAAATTTTTGAACGAGTAGAACGAGCATTTTCACAAACTTTCATTGGCATGCTATCAACGATAAAAATATCTTCAAACTCATTGAACTCCATCGAAATACGCTGTCTAATTTGCTCTGTTTGTAGGGATAGTCTTCGTTTTCGCTTATTGTAAACACTTCTTTCAATTTTGTTTATCAGAGAGTTTGGCAATTTTCTAAATAACTGTAATTCGCTATCAATACTCAAGTATTCAGCAGTAATATTAAGACTTATGACTTCTAAATCGCTCATTTTAGGTGTTCTTCTCTGATAACTAATCAGTTGATTTTCTGAAAAAAGTCCTAAAACTTCCAAAATTCTTTCATATATTTGCTCTATGTTGTTCATTTATATCGTTTTATAGCAAAAACAATATACTGATTTTCAGTCTAATAAACAACTCTTGTTTTTTTCATTTCATAATGCACAACGGGTTTGATATAAATTTTTTCATAGTTATTTATTTTCTGTTAATTGTATTGCAAGTTCTGTTCTTGCCATATCATCTGCAAGGTTAGTACAGCTTGTACTCTTTCCTCCAAAAGTTAAATTGTAGAAAGCTTTATCATAGAATGCAGAGGAAACAGCCTTAGCTCTTAGCGTTTGTCTTACTTCGATTTTGTAACTCCCTAATCCTAAATTTTGTTGGTTAAAGCTCAAACCAAAATTTCCATATAAGCAAGCATTATTTCCAGTAACAACAAAATTTCTAACGGCTTTTAGTTGATCATTGATAAATAGACCTATTGCATAAGACATAAAATCTCCCGTATTAGAACTGCTTAAATTGTTTCTTTGAGCTATACCATCAATATTAACAACAATATTATTTTTAGTAGATGTTACATTAACTGTATGACTCAATCCCGGTATTAAAGTCCATCTAGAACTAGGAGTTTCATTTTCTGTGTAAGATATAGTGCCTGTTTCAGTATTTGCAACCATAGTACTTGAACTTTTTTTTATTGTAAGTTTAGCTATCCCCAGTAACTTATAAATATTTTCGGAATTAAGTAGTGGATTCCATTGGTTATTAAACCAATAGTAATGACCTTTTCCTGAATCAACATTGGTGTTGTAAACCATTAGAGAGGTAGCAGGATTAGCGACAGGAGGAGCCTGTTGTAAATCTGGGATAGAGATTTTTGGAAGTAATACTCCCTTGTTTGAAGCTTCTACTTTTAGAGCTTCGGATAAATGTACGTTTTCAGTTCCTATCCCTACTTGTCCTAGACACATGCTAGAAATCAAAATTGGGAATAATGTTTTTTTTATCATAATTTTTATTATTGTATTTTTTGTGGCTGTTTAATAAAGTTTGCCCATTGGTCATGCCGTTTTATTGGTTCTATGATATTTATCATAGGATAGTTATTGTAATGAGCTGTTAACTTTATTCTAAATGATATAATTAAAGAATACAAAAATTCCCCTTTCTTGAGTAAACAAAAAAGAGGTCTTATAGGTAGAAATTTAGAATAAATTTTATATAATGCTACGCACGCACGATAACATTTGTGTGTGTGTGTGTGTGTGTGTGTGTGTGTGTGTGTGTGTGTGTGTGTGTGTGTGTGTGTGTGTGTGTGTGTGTGTGTGTGTGTGTGTGTGTGTGTGTGTGTGTGTGTGTGTGTGTGTAAAATTATTTGAAATAACCAAATGATTTTGCATTTTTTCGCTATTTTTAATGTGGTGTACCATAAAACTGTGACAAACTTATAACCTTTTGGGGAGGTGTGCAAATTTTTTGGAAGATTTTAATTTTTTAGAGATTGAAGCGTTTTTATAAAATACTGTATTTATCATCTTCTGATGTAAATATTTTGCCCTAAATATTTTTTTAGGGCAAAATAAAATTAGTTCTATAATTTAGCAGGTAATACTTTGGTTTTCACTTCACCGAAACCTACTCTAATATGTTCCTTTTGGGCGAACCCTCTCATCGTGATGGTATCGCCGTCTTCTATAAATTTCCTTTCGCTGCTGTCTGAAAGCGTTAAAGGATTTTGTCCTCTCCAAGTAAGCTCTAGCATAGAACCAAAGCTACTCGGCTCTTTACCCGAAATAGTTCCCGAAGCATACATATCTCCTACCTCTACATTACAACCATTAACGGTATGATGTGCCAACTGCTGAGCCATATTCCAATACATATACTTGAAATTGGACTGGCAAATAAGGTTCTCCGCTCCATTTTCAGGTGTTAAATAAACCTCTAAAGCGATATCAAAATTTTTATCACCTTCAAATTTTAGGTAAGGTAACACCTCTGGTTCTTGCTTAGGAGAGGTGGTTCTAAACGGCTCTAAAGCCTCTAAAGTAACCACCCAAGGCGATATGGACGAACAGAAGTTTTTCCCTAAAAATGGACCTAGCGGCACATACTCCCAACTCTGAATATCCCTAGCCGACCAGTCATTAAACAGTACCATTCCGAAAATGGAGTCCTCCGCATCTTTGGTAGAAATACTTTCGCCCATTTCTGTATTCTTATTAACTATAAAAGCCATTTCTAACTCAAAATCTAATTGTTTAGACACTCCAAATATCGGTTGGTTGGCGTCTGCAGGTTTCATTTGACCTTTTGGTCTATGAAAATTCACTTCCGAAGTTACGATAGACGAAGCTCTACCGTGATACCCCACAGGAATGTGTTTCCAATTTGGCAAAAGGGCATTTTCTGGGTCACGGAACATTTTTCCAACATTAGTAGCGTGTTCTATACTGCTGTAAAAATCAGTATAGTTAGGGATATGCACTGGCATTAGCATTTCCACCTCGTCTAAATCATAAAAGCACTCTTCTATCACTTTTTCGTCTTTAGAAAGTTTAGAGTCTTCTAAAAGCAATTCTTGTATTCTTTCTCTAACAACAGTGGTTACAGGTTTGCCTAGCTCTATAAAATCGTTTAGAGTATAACCTTCAAAAACATTTTCGGTTAAGCCTTCTATATCGTCAAAGTAGCCATAATCGTAAAGTGAGGCTAGGTCTATTACTAAATCGCCTATTCTAGTGGCACAAGCAATATACTCGTGATTGAAAACCGCCACCCCAAACGGAATGTTATAAATGGAAAAATCGGACTGTTCGTTATAATTTACAAATGATTTCATAGTTTATTTTTTTACAGGTTGTTTTGTGATAGACTGTTCATCTATCCAGCGTTGTTTTGTGTTGATGTCTATTAGGTAAAGAATTTCTTTCTCTCTATTTAGCATCAGGGTTTTGGTAACCGCAATAGGTATCTTTTGCCCTTCTAATTTATCAGCTCTTATAGAAACAATGTTTTTCTTTCTAATAAAATCACCATCATACACTTTGGAGGAGGTTTTATTATCAGGCTTAGCATCTAATAGTTCTATGTAATTCACTTTATCATTGGTAAACACAATAAATTCTCGCTCTGTTCTGTCTTCAAAATCTTTTATAGAAACAAACTTTTTTCCGTCCAAACTTACTCCACTTAAATCTTGGTTAAAGCCTCTCCTTTCTTCTAAACGGTCTAAAATAGCGTTAAGTGTACCGAAGTTCTGTGCTTTAATACCCAATGAGGCTACAATAAAGCCTAATGCAATTATTTTTTTCATCATTTATATCATTTAAAAAACACAGTACACAGATTAGTGCGTGTACTGTATTGATGTCTATTTTAGAGATTACCTCTTCTCGCCTGTTCTTTCTCTAAGGCTTCAAAAAGGGCTTTGAAATTACCTGCTCCAAAGCTCTGCGCTCCGTGTCTTTCAATAATTTCAAAGAAGAGTGTTGGACGGTCTTCCACAGGTTTAGTAAATATTTGGAGAAGGTAGCCTTCCTCATCGTGGTCTATTAAAATGCCTAGTTCTTGTAGTTTTTTAAGGTCTTCGTCTATATGTCCTACACGCTCTGGCACCATTTCGTAATAGGCATTTGGTGGTGCTGATAGAAACTCTACTCCTCTAGCCTTAAGTTCAGAAACGGTTTTTATAATATCTTTGGTAGCTACCGCAATATGTTGCACACCTTCGCCTTCGTAGAAGTCTAGATATTCCTCTACTTGAGACTTCTTTTTACCCTCGGCAGGTTCGTTAATTGGGAATTTAGCATAGCCATTACCATTTGCCATTACTTTAGACATCAACGCTGAATATTCTGTATTGATTTGTTTGTCATCAAAACTAAGAATATTAACAAAGCCTAATACCTCTTCGTACCACTTAACTACTGGAAGCATTCTGTTCCAATCTACATTTCCCACACAGTGGTCCACATAAAGTAAGCCTACATCTGAAGGGTTATAATCGCTTTCCCATTTTTCGTATCCTGGCATAAATGGACCTGTATAATTTTTCCTTTCCACGAACATATGCACCGTTTCCCCATAAGTATAGATGCCCGACATTCTTACTTCTCCGAACTCATCGGTAAGTGTAATAGGTTCTAGATATGGTTTACCGCCTCTTTTGGTAGTTTCTTCAAATGCAGCGTAAGCGTCATCTACCCAAAGAGCTAGTACTTTAACCCCATCTCCGTGCTTTTTTTGATGTTCACAGATAGGCGAGTTAGAATTTAACCCAGAAGTTAAAACCAATCTGATTTTCCCTTGTTGTAAGACATAAGAAGCCCTATCTCTTACGCCCGTTTCTGGTCCAGCATAAGCTACGGACTGAAACCCAAACGCTGTTTTGTAGAAGTGAGCCGCTTGTTTGGCGTTACCTACATAAAGTTCTATGTAATCTGTCCCATTGATGGGTAAGAAATTTTGTGCTTTCGCTATTTTTTCAGCAAATGTTAGTTCCGACATATTTTTGCTTTTTAAATTTTTAATTTCAATGAGCCAAGATACAATTTTTTGTTTATTAATGAGTATACTATTTCGTGTAAAAATAAAAATGTAAGTTATTTTAGTGAGATATAAAGTGATTTTCCATTTTAGCTTTCTTTCCTCGTAAAAAAAGCGTACTTTTGCCTACGGAAATTTGTAAGTGGACTATATGAAAAGATGGTATCTCTATCCTTTTTCCTTAATCTATCATCTAGGGACTTCTGTAAGAAACAAAATGTATGATTGGGGATTGTTGCCTTCTACGAAATTTAATACATCTATTATCAATGTAGGTAACCTCTCCGTAGGTGGTAGCGGGAAATCTCCAATGGTAATGCATATTGCAGAACTCCTTTCAAAAAGTCATCGTACGGGAGTGCTTTCTAGAGGCTATGGACGTACTACCAAAGGCTATGGAGTTGTGAATTACAATAGTAATTATAAAACGGTAGGCGATGAAGCTATGCAACTTTTTGAACGCTTTAAGAATCGTTTTGTAATTGGGGTAAGTGAGGATAGAGTTTTCGGTGCTAAGAAACTTATTTCTGATATGGATTTAGATGTGCTAGTGCTAGATGATGCATTTCAGCACCGCAGAATCAATGCAGGGCTTAACATCTTAATGACCGACTATAACGACCCTTATTTTAAAGACTTTATTCTTCCCGCTGGGAATTTAAGGGAAAGCCGAAACGGAATGAAAAGGGCTCATATCATCGTAGTTTCTAAGTGTCCTGCTAATATTACGGAGGAGAAAAAACAATACTACATTTCTAGAATAAGCCCTAAGCATTATCAAAAAGTGTTTTTCTCCACCATCAATTATGATGAAACGGTGTTCTCCAAAACGCAATCTTTGCCTGATAATAATTTGGCTTATTACGATATATTAGTCATTACAGGAATTGCCAACCCAACGCCTTTCCTAGAACACCTGAATAGATTTGCCAAGAAGGTAAAGCATCTTAAATTTAAAGACCACCACAGCTTTACAGATGCTGATGTACAAAAGATAATCTCCGAGTATAAAAAAATGGGAGATTATAAGATGATACTCACCACAGAAAAAGATTTTGTAAGGCTAAAAACTTTTGAATATCTAAGTGATAAATTATATTACTGGCCTATCAATGTAGAAATGGATAAGCTAGAGGAGTTTAACAAAATAATACTGAATTATGTTAGAAAAATTTAAAGAAACCGCAGCGTTTATTAAGAACATTATTGGAGATACACCAGACTTTGCTATCGTGCTAGGTTCTGGATTGGGTAAGTTAAAAGACGAAGTAGAGGCAATCCATACTTTGGACTATGCTGATATTCCTAACTTCCCTCAAACTACGGTAGTTGGGCACGGAGGCAGCTTAATCTACGGTATGCTAGAAGGCAAGAAGGTGCTTATGATGAGCGGAAGATTCCACTACTACGAGGGACATTCTGTTGAGACGGTAACTTTCCCTTTCCGTGTGTTCCATTTATTAGGAATTAAAAATCTAATCGTTTCTAATGCTTCAGGTGGTGTAAACCCTAACTTTAAAGTGGCTGATGTGATGCTGATTAACGACCACATCAATATGATGCCAGAACACCCATTAAGAGGTAAAAATATAGATGAATTAGGACCTCGTTTCGTAGATATGAGCGAGCCTTATAACAAAAAAATGTTGAGCATCGCTGAAGAAGTAGCAAAAGAGAATAACATCACGGTACACCAAGGGGTTTATGTAGCTCTGCAAGGACCTACCTTTGAAACACCTGCTGAATACGGGTTAATCCGTGCTATTGGTGGTGATGCTGTGGGTATGAGTACCGTGCCTGAAGTTATTGTAGCAAAACATCAAGGTATGGATGTATTTGGTATTTCTATCATTACTGACTTAGGCGGACCAGAAATTGCGTTCAATGTTTCTCACGAGGAAGTTTTAGAAGCTGCTAACAAAGCGATGCCTAATGTTATCAAAATTGTAAAAGGTTTAGTTAAGAACTACTAAGAGAAATATAAATAATTAGCTAAGAGACTGTACTTGTTGCAGTCTCTTTTTTATTGCTAAAAAGATAATAACAAGTTTTTAACATTGTAGCTTCATAAAACATAAAACCACTATCTTTGCCCTATGGCACAAAAGGAAACATTATCATCTTTAGTCAACGGTAATTTTGCGAAGGAACTCTCTATTTCTCAAGGCAAAATGCCACCCAATGCAGTAGATTTAGAAAGACTGGTTATAGGAGCTTTTCTTATTGATAAAAAAGCACTTGATAATACTTACGATTTACTCACGCCTGAGGTATTTTACGACCCTAGACATCAGGAGATTTACCGCATCATCATTAAACTGTTTGGCGACAATACGCCAATAGACATTCTAACGGTAGTCCAAGAATTAAAGAAGCAGGAAAAACTTAATTTGGCTGGTGGGGACGCTTACATCATAGATTTAACCACAGGCATCAGTTCTTCTGCCCATATAGAATACCACGCGAGAGTTATCCTAGAAAAATACATTTTGAGGTCGCTCATCAATGTATCGGCGAATGTGATAGACAATTCTTACAAAGAATCTACAGATGTATTTGAACTTTTAGACCGTGCCGAACAATCTTTTTTTGAAATTACCAACGGAACGATAAAAAAAGGCTTTGATACTGCTAGTTCTTTAGTAAGTGAAGCCATTGAAAAAATTAAATCTCTTAAAGATAAAGAAGGGCTTTCGGGTATTCCTTCGGGATTTACCCAACTTGATAAGGAAACAGGAGGTTGGCAAAACTCGGATTTGATTATCATAGCAGCTCGTCCTGGTATGGGTAAAACGGCGTTTATCCTTTCTATGGCTAGAAATATAGCGGTGGAACATCAAATTCCTATCGCTGTATTTTCGTTAGAGATGGCATCAGTGCAGCTTATTACCAGAATGATTTCTTCTGAGACAGGGATTTCCTCTGAAAAATTAAGAAAAGGGCAAATGAGCGATGAAGAGTGGCAACGCCTCTTTAACAATGTCGCTGCTTTAGAAAACGCTCCACTTTATATAGATGAAACACCAGCTCTCTCCATTTTTGACTTTAGAGCAAAGTGCCGAAGACTTGTAATGCAACACGGCGTGAGAATCATTATGGTGGATTATTTACAGCTGATGACTGCAAACTCTGGAAAGGGTGGCACAAGGGAGCAAGAAATTTCTACCATATCCCGTTCACTAAAAGCCATAGCAAAGGAACTTAATGTGCCTATTATAGCTTTATCACAGCTTTCTAGAACGGTGGAAACTCGTCCTAATAAACGCCCTCAACTTTCTGATTTAAGGGAATCTGGTGCGATAGAGCAAGATGCAGATATTGTATCCTTTATCTTCCGTCCAGAATATTATAAGATAGATTTTTGGGATAATGATGAGGAAGGTGCACAAACCAGCACCATCAATCAAGCCGAAATTATTTTGGCAAAACACCGTAATGGTGCCACGGGCGAAGTAAGGCTTTCTTTCTTTAAAGAAATTGCCAAGTTTGCGGATTTAGATTTATATGGTGGTTACGAAAGTTCTAATTTTGGACAAATGGATAATAATCTTAGCGGATTTGAAAGCATCAAAACCACCATACAACCAAGTGCTGCATTTGATATTCCAGATAATATTTCTGGGTCTTCTATGAATGAGATTGACGATTATGATGATATGCCATTCTAAATGAAGATTGATATCTACACAGACGGAGCCTGTAGCGGAAATCCGGGCAAAGGTGGCTATGGAATTATTATGCGAGTTTCTGGACTGAATTATGAGAAAGCATTTTCGCAAGGGTTTAGAAAAACCACCAATAACCGTATGGAACTATTGGCGGTTATTGTGGCATTAGAAAAACTTAAAAACAACGAAAACGAAGTTCATATCTACACCGATAGCAAGTATGTCGCCGATGCCATTAACCAAAAGTGGCTGTATGGTTGGATAAAAAAAGGATTTAATAAAGTTAAAAATCCTGATTTGTGGCAAAGGTTAGTCCCTTTGATGAGAATGCACAACCCAACTTTCCATTGGATTAAAGGGCATAACGGACACCCCGACAATGAGCGATGCGATAAGCTAGCCGTAGCCGCTGCAAATGCTTCTAAACTAGAAATAGACAAGGGTTACGAAGAAAACGCAACCCTTGACTCATTGTTTTAGTATTTTATCCTTTATAATTTAATCTAATTGAAACTTAACATTAACAAAAGTTTCGTACTTGATTTTATTAAACTCTATATCAATAGGAGCTTCTGAAGTAGCATCATAGCTTTCCATTGCTTTTGTGGAACGCATCATCATAGGACTTACTTGAGGATAGGCATTATTTTCATCGGAAATAAAGATAGCTTTACCCAATTTTTGATTTAAAGCTTTTACCATTCGCTCCGCTGTTAGTCTGGATTTTAAAACGGCTTTACTCTTTAGGGCTAACAAAAGTTCTTCTTCTTTGGTGTATTCTAATTTAGAGATGTTTACATTAGAAATGCCTTGCTCTTCTAGTGCCATCAAGACTTTACCTGCCGTAACCGCATTACGAACAATAAGAGAGTAATTCTTTTGTTTAATAATGTTTTGACCTTTTAAGAAGTATGTTTTAAACCCACTAGATAAACCATTAAGAGATAAATCTTTTTCGGTATTGATGCCTAGCTTTTTAAGGGCACCTTCCATTCTTTTTTCTTGTTCTTCTACCAATATTTTGTTTTTAGTATCGGCTTCATTGAGATTGATGTTAATGGTTATTTTATCAGGTATTACCAATGTATCTGCTTTGCCCGAAGTTTCTAAATAAGGTTGGTCTAAAAAGTTCTTCTGCCCAAAAATAAGCTGTCCGAAGAATAGCATAAGGATTAAAAATAAATATTTCATAATTTTGTTTTAGCTCCTCTGTATCAAATAATATGCCGATGACTTGGTTTTATTTTTTATATAGGTATCAATAGTAATTCTTTTTTTAATTTAGGTGGTATTTGTGGAAGAATATTATTTATATAAGCAAGAATTTGTTTCATAAGCGTAAGAGTATAAATTACAAATGATACAATATTATTTTAGAAATAGAAAATGTAAATTACAATCATTAAAATATAACTCGTTGTGCATTTTAAATAATACTGATTTTTAGATGATTTAATTTTCTTTGGAAGATAAATTTATTGATATATTGAATAACCGTTGCGGCGGTTATTTTACTGATTATCCTTGTTTTAAAGCCTTCAAAAGTTTTAGCATAGTTTCTTTTAATCATAAATTGGTCGCAAAGTTGAGAGAAAAATGTCTCAATTCGTTTTCGCTTTTTCTTGTACAATGAAAATTGAGGAATATAATCTTTCTGATTACTTCTCATTGGTGTATCTAATTTAATATTAGCATAGTTAAATAAATCTATTTGAACTTTTGCTGATAAATAGCCTCTATCTCCAATTAAAGTACAGTTTCGCATTTGCTCACCAATATCTTTTAAATAGTGGATGTCGTGAACGGATGCAGGGCTTATATCAAAATTCTTAATCACACCATTTAAAGAACATACTGCGTGTAGTTTATAGCCATAGAAATATAATTTCTGTGAAGCACAATAACCATATGTTGGTGAAGAATAGGATTGCTCTTTACAAATTTTTGAACGAGTAGAACGAGCATTTTCACAAACTTTCATTGGCATGCTATCAACGATAAAAATATCTTCAAACTCATTGAACTCCATCGAAATACGCTGTCTAATTTGCTCTGTTTGTAGGGATAGTCTTCGTTTTCGCTTATTGTAAACACTTCTTTCAATTTTGTTTATCAGAGAGTTTGGCAATTTTCTAAATAACTGTAATTCGCTATCAATACTCAAGTATTCAGCAGTAATATTAAGACTTATGACTTCTAAATCGCTCATTTTAGGTGTTCTTCTCTGATAACTAATCAGTTGATTTTCTGAAAAAAGTCCTAAAACTTCCAAAATTCTTTCATATATTTGCTCTAAGTTGTTCATTTATATCGTTTTATAGCAAAAACAATATACTGATTTTCAGTCTAATAAACAACTCTTGTTTTTTTCATTTCATAATGCACAACGGGTTAAAATATACTTTTTATATGCTTTAATTTATTTTTAAAATTGAAGAATATAAAAATATCCTAACCAAATATTTAGTTAGGATATAGGAATGTAAAATTAAGTTGCTTTAATTGAAAAACAGACCGCTCCAATATTAAGACGGAGAGGTGAATTTGATGGCTGATACCATAGCATATTCGGAGGAAGAGGCTCCGTAAACACTCTTAACATATTTTTTTACATTTTGTGCAATGGTATAAAGCCCCGTTCCGTCTGCATAGAGTATTTGGTTTCTTTCTATGATTTTGTTGTTGAGTTCTGCTTCGGTTTTGTCAACGGATTGGGTGGCACTCATCAATGATTCTTTGTAAGTGTTAAGGTTGGCTAACTTCAAATCGTCTTCGTTTGGGGTGTAAGTAGGGATTGTTCCTAACAACTGTAATAAAATCCCGAAATTTTCGGCTTGTTGGGTGTAGGATTGCCTAGAAGTAGAGACTGTTTTTGGTGTTTCTTTGCCTTCTTCAACTGGTGTAGCTACTTTCTTTTGTCCGCCTTGAATGAGACGATTTAAGGATTTAGCTTGATTAACTGTTCCCTGCGGTAAGCCTAAAATGGCTAAGTGGTTGACGATTTTTGTGCAAGTAGGTTTTAGGTTTTCAAAGGTAGATTGGCGTAATGTAATTGCATTTTTGTTGGCGTTTCGTTTGTCTTCTACTTCGTTTAGTTTTGCGGAAACCTCTCTATAGAGGGTTTGTAGATTTGCAACTTTTAAAGTGTCTACAGGTGGATTGTAGAGGGTATACACTTTTACCTGTTCTGTAAGTTTTTGCAGATTTGCCACATTTTTGGCGTGTCCTGTTTCGCTTATAGAGTTTTTGTTTGAGGGTTGTGGATTGTTGTCTTCAGGTTTCATTATCTGTTGATTTTTTGGGGTTATAATATAGCGAATGTAATAAAAAAAGAGGCTGTTCTCAATATTTTTGAGACCGCCTCTTTTAAGATTTATTTTTTAATAAGTGTTTGCCCAACAAGCATCTGCCCATCTTTTATGATTTTTACAAAATAGCTTCCTGTAGGGAGGTTAGAAAGGCTGAAATCTTTACCTGTTTTTTGAATTACGGTATTCCCTAAGCTGTTTACTACTGTAATGTGATAGGTTTCGCTAGAAGTGCTTTGACTCTGGATTAGATTGTTATCTTCGGGAGATTGTTTCGGACATACTGGCTCCATTATTCTGGCAATGGTATAGTCGTCATTTTGAACTTTTGACACTGTATAGGTGTACTCGCACATACCAGGAGGGGGTGGAGTTATAGTGGTAGCATAGGTAGTGCTGCCACATTTATTTTTAGCGTTTACTTCTAAATCTAAATGCCAGTTGTACCCACGCCCATTTGCAAAGTAAGTATAGCCTGTTCTTATGGCTCCTGTGTCTTTTCTTCTCCAAGTAACATCTGCTGGTGTTAAGCCTTGGTCTTCTAAGGTAGCTCCTGTGTCTAAAGATTCTATACTCTGAACCACATAGTTTGTGCTTCCTTCTTCTGGTTTTATGCGTAATTGAGGTTTACCTACCCAGATTTTTTGAGATATTTTTTGTCCACTGGCGAAATTTACATATACATATCCCAATCCATTTTGGACTCCTTTAACTTGCACTGCATTGTCTGTATTGTTACCAACAATCTGCAAATTTGGAGATGTACTCCATGTAAATCTACTAGGAAGTCTACACGGGTCTGTAGTATTTATGGATATTTGTGCTGTCTCGTCTAAACAAAGTATTTTTTGTGTAGTAGATAATGCAATCTTAGATAAATCAAGATTAGGAGCTTGGTAATTTCCTTCTATTTCTTTCATAAGCCAATCTACTAATTCATTTGATACGAATACATGCTCCTCATTTGTTTTTGCAACAAAATAGGCATCAAAAGGGATTTCCCGATTGCATAGTAAATTTCTATTGATATCTGCATTCCAATCAAAATTCGGATTTTTAAAGGCTAAAGAGCTTACCGTAGGTATAAACGCATGGTTATGTCTATTTTGTCTCCATTGTACATCTTTTACGCCTTTCTCTCTTAAGGGGTGCTCGAACTCTTGTTGAAATATATCGAATGTTCCAAAAGTTCCTCCTTGCACCACATCCATAGAACCTCTAGGGTTAGGATTATTTGTATAAACTTTTTTATCAATTATATTGATACCGCAGGTAAAAGTCATTCTTGTCAATGGAATGCGGCACTTCACCGTTTTTGTGAATCTTCCTTCAAAGTTAAGTGCAGTATTATTGGGTGCAGGTAGGGCATTATCAACCAAAACTACTGCTTTCAATCTCAATGGACCAAATCCTGCCATTTCTAATAGAGTCTGCCCTTCCGAATTCGTCTTTTGCCTCGTGGTGGCTCCGTTGGCAATGGCTATATTTCTCGTCTGTATAGGAAATCCATTGGAACCTGACACACCATTGTTAGTTAGATTTTGTAGAAATTGTTTACGAAACGGGTGATTATTGTTTCTTCCTGAACTACTTGAAAGATAGGTAGGATTAGGATAGCCATCAAGCTGCTCAATAAGCATCTGCCGTGCAGCTGGAGAGAAGAAGTTTTCTTTAAATTTATTAGCTGCTTGTTCAGAACCTCCGATAGCTCCAAAAAAGAGTAAATTGGCTTGTGCCGAAAGTGGAATATTGGCTCCATGATGAGGACTATCAAAACTTACCCATAGCCGTGTATTGTGGGGGATATTATTTTTCTCCATATAGGCTAAAGCATATCTAGAAATAAGCCCTCCCATACTGGGACCTATTAGTATAATTTTTTCTGAACTTCCGTTTTGTTTTAGTTTATCATTTTCTCTTTTAAGTAGTTCTACCACTGCCATTGCATTTCGTTCTATAAAATCTGCTCCATTAGGAAAATTGACCAAAGTAACATCAAAGCCTTTGTTTTGAAGCTCGTTAATGAGGTTTCGTTCACTTGATTTATTCTTTATATCATTAATATAGTAGTTCATCTGCTTATAGAGTGCATCTAATTTTCTACCATCACCAGGGTCGTACCCATCTAAGATAATTATAGGTTTTCTAAGTTTGGGTTTTACAGAGAATTTTTCACCATTAAATCCTGGGTTAGATATTCTGTTGTAATAGGTTCTGTACTCTAATGCTCCTGATTTAGCAACAGACTCATTATAACCTCTAAATGGTGTGGTTTGCGTGATACCTCTGCTCCCTGTAAAATCTTCTTTATCAGCATAAAGCCCATTATTAGTATTGGTTGTAATGAGCTTATCTTCAAGTTTTACCTCTATACTTTTACGAAATGTTTTGCTGGTTCCGTCCGCAAATTTTAATTTGAAAGAAATATTTTTGTTACCTCCAGAGGTATAATTTACTATAAAATTTTGTGATTGGGCTACGGTAAGTTGTGAGTTGAGGTTTAAATTTCGTATCACTCCATCGCCTAAGTTTAGTTCTATACTTTCAATGGGAGATAGTGTAGGGTCTTGTGCTATGGTACTGCTTGTGAATACATAGTTTACCCGGGTGCTTGTAATTTCTGAAACTAAAGGGCTTACTAAACTGATTTGAGCTTCCTTAAATGGATTTTTGCCTGGCACATTCCTAAAATAACCATCTTCAAAAACCAAGTTTGGATCCTCATCTGTACCAAAATCAATGTAATTATATTTTAGATTAATTACCCCTATCTGCACTTGATTATCTTGCAGGCTGCGTCTAGCGTATTCTTGTAGATGTTCGGGAGAAATAAAATTAGGTTGGTAACTGGCACGGTACATATCACTCCACGACTGGAGAAAATAATCATAAGAAATGCTACTTGGTACCGATGTATTTAGATTTGAAAAAGAAAATACCCGGTCATAGAGAATAGGTGTAGTCATTTGGCTTTTGTCTACATACATCATAAGACTATCTATCTTTTGTGTGTAAGTTTTTTCTTGAGCATACAGCATTATACTAAGAAAAAGTGCTGAAAATTTTAAAATTGTTTTCATATTTCTATTGATTTAAGGTTTTAGCATTGATATCAAATCTTCCATCGGTAATTTGGATTTTTTCCGAGGGATTGTCTTCATTGTAAAGCGTTGCTGAAAAGGTACCTGAAACTATCGGATAATCATATTTAGTTATGGTAATTAAACCCGAATTATCAGATGAAAGATATTTTTTATTATCTATTTCATAGAACATTTGGGAGAGAGTTTGAGCTCTCCCTGTACCATCACCATTCGATTGGTTTATAGTAAAGTTTCCTGTTTTATTTTTACTCTGTACATATATATATACACGTCTTTTTTCTTCAACATTATACAAATCTATATAATACCCAGGAGTATAATTACTCATGCTAATGGTTAATCCGTAAACAGTAGGGATTGCAGAAACTCCATTTCTAGGGATTAGTACCTTTCCGTTTACTAAACACCCTGCGGTATTGGCACCGGTTTGAGTAATAGGAGGAAGTTTGTCTTGAGATTCCTCCGTTGTCCGGTCTTTACATGTAGTAAGTAATAAACCTACTGACAAAACTGAAAATTTTAAAATTGTTTTCATATTAGATATATTTAAGTTATGTGAAATTAAAAAAAAATCTGTAATCACCAAATAATTAAAGCTGATTTTTAGTAAGATAGGTTATAAATTATTATAAAGGGATATTTGTTGAATGCCTATTATTTAATAGTAAATAGAGGTTAATTGCTCTTTTATCTCCTAAAACCATAAACCTAAAAATCATTATATTTGCGAAAAATACAGCTATGAACCCTTTTATAGAAGAACTTAAATGGCGTGGTTTAGTCCACGATATGATGCCTGGCACAGAAGACTTGCTAAATAAAGAAATGACAAAGGCTTATATCGGTTTTGACCCTACAGCCGACTCACTGCATATCGGAAGTTTAATTCCTATTAAAATATTGGCTCATTTTCAGAAACATGGGCACAAGCCTATCGCACTAGTAGGTGGTGCTACAGGAATGATTGGAGACCCTTCTGGAAAGTCTGCCGAAAGAAATCTTTTAGATGAGGCAACACTAGAACATTATGTAGATTGTATCAAAGGTCAGCTTTCTTGTTTATTAGATTTTGAAAGTGATAGCCCTAACAAAGCTGAACTCGTAAATAATTACGATTGGATGAAATCTATCTCTTTCCTTGAGTTTGCTAGAGATATCGGAAAGCACATCACAGTAAATTATATGATGGCAAAAGATTCTGTAAAGAAAAGGTTTTCTGGCGATGCAGGTGTTGAAGGTATGAGCTTTACGGAGTTTACCTATCAGCTTCTACAAGGGTATGATTTTCTTCATCTTTACCAAAATCAAGGTGTTAAACTTCAGATGGGAGGTTCAGACCAATGGGGAAATATCACTACCGGTACTGAACTCATTAGAAGAAAAGCACAAGGAGAGGCTTATGCACTTACAGTTCCACTAATAACGAAAGCTGATGGTACTAAATTCGGAAAGAGTGAATCTGGTGAAAATATTTGGTTAGATGCGAAAAAAACTTCTCCGTACCGTTTTTATCAGTTTTGGCTTAATGCAACCGATGAAGATGCGGAACGCTTTATTAAATTCTATACTTTCCTTAATAAAGAGGAAATAGAAGCTATCATAAATGAGCATAGAGAAGCTCCTCACGAAAGAAAACTACAAAAGAAACTAGCACAAGAAGTAACCACTTGGGTACACGGAGAAGCAGAGTATCAAAAGGCGGTTAAGGCTTCCGAAATTCTCTTTGGGCGTTCTACGGCGGAGGATTTGGTGGCACTAGATGAGGCAACCTTTTTAGATATTTTTGATGGTGTACCTCAGCAGGAATTGTCTAGAAAGGAACTTGTTGGAATGAACATTACCGATTTATTAGCGGATTCAGGGTTTTTAAAATCAAAAGGAGAGGCTAAAAGAGAACTAAAAGGGAATGCTATTTCTGTAAACAAGTCTAAAGTAAATGAGGAGTTTTGCTTATCTGAAAAGGATTTTATAGATGATAAGTTTATTCTTTTACAAAAGGGCAAAAAGAATTATTTCATAGTAAAAGCCATTTAATTTTTAAATGATGGATTTGTACCACTTAGTTAGAGAGCCACAGAATATCACCTCTGAAACTCCAATGCTTGTTCTTCTGCACGGATATGGTAGTAATGAGGAGGATCTATTTTCATTCGTGCCTAATCTGCCAGAAGATTGGCTTATCGTGAGTTTTAGAGCTCCTAAATCTACGCCTTATCAAGGCTATGCTTGGTTTGATATAAACCTTATGGACGAAAATAACCGTATAGATGTAGAACAGGCAAAAGTAGCAACGGAAGACCTTTATACTAATATACAGGCTTTAAAACAACATTACGGCATTAATTCTAAAGTGCATTTGTGTGGGTTTAGTCAGGGCGGTATGTTGAGCTATGCTTTGGCATTTAGATTTCCTTCATTATTTAGTAAAGTAGCTTGTATGAGTTGTTACCCTGAACTAAAATTATTGGAAGACTATCCAAAATCAAAAAAGGAAATAGAACATCTTAGATTTTTTGTTTCGCACGGTACAGATGATGTTATTATTCCTTTGGAATGGGGACGAAGGGCAGCCGATTTACTCTATGATTTGGGGGCTTATTTTACTTTTAGAGAATATATGAGTGGACACGGCATCAATCAAAAAAATTATATAGATTTAATGGAATTTATGGGAACACCTTAGGCGTTCCCATTTTTATTTTAGGTAGTTTCTACTTAAATTCAACTAACTTGTCATTTGCTACATCATATTCATAGATTTTTTGTGTTTCAATATCAATATATAGCCATTGTATTACGTTAAACTTATGTTCGAAAGTATATCCAATACCTAAAACCTGATAATCTCTATTATTTTCTGTTCTGCTTTCAATAGAATATTCTAATTGTTCTCTATTTTGTATAGCCAGCTTTATCAGTTCATTTTTTGTATTTGCAATATAGTATTCTGCAGAAAGATATAAATCGTCCAAAGTACTTTGTGTATAACCTTCATCAGAATAATAATACTTCAATTCTTTTTTATAATCTTTTCTGAATTTAGAAACATTCCCATCTTTAATTTTCTTAATAGAAACTAACCAATTCTCAATTTTTGGTGTTTCCCCTTCACCAGCAATATATATAGTGTCTTTTTCCCATGTAATTTCACACATATCTCCTCTCAATAGATTTCTTTGAGTGTTATTGTCATTTACGAAATCATATTTAGCATGACCTTTTTTTGCAGATAACCATGTATAATCTCCATTGTCATTATAATATTCAAACTCAAAAGTGTCTGTATAAAGCTCACTCTTTTTATTAGCTTTATCTGTATTTATTTTTGTCTCTTGAGTCTTATACTTTTCTTTATTTAAGACCGTTTTATTATCACAAGATTGTAAAACAAAAAAGAATATTATGATTTTAAATACAGTCTTCATATATGCTTTTTTATAGATAAAGATGAGTTGGCTTTTTTTAATCAAATTGATTAGGGTGTTGAGTTTTAATATACTCTATACTGTCCAACACTTTATTTTTTAAACCTTCTTGATAGTTTTCTAATGAATTAGAAATACTCTCGTCCGCCGAACCTAAAATTTTGGCAGCTAGTATTCCAGCATTAGTGGCTCCGTTAAGAGCTACCGTTGCTACAGGTATTCCCGAAGGCATTTGTAATATAGATAGCACCGAATCCCAACCATCAATAGAATTACTACTGAGTATTGGTACTCCAATTACAGGGAGTGTGGTACAACTTGCCACCATACCTGGGAGGTGAGCCGCCCCACCAGCTCCTGCTATAATAACTTTAAGACCTCTTTCTTTAGCGGTTTTAGCATAATCAAACATTCTTTCTGGAGTTCTGTGTGCGGATACTACCGTAAGCTCATACGGTATCGCCATAGATTGTAAAAAATCTGCTGCTTGTTGCATTATTGGCAAATCACTTTGGCTGCCCATAATAATTCCTACCATTTTTTATTCTTTTTATATAAAATTAGATTTATTTAGCACTTACTTTTACTAATGCTTTAATTTCAGTTAATTCTTGTATCAACTGTTCTCTATTATCAGATAAGACATTGATGTGTCCCATTTTTCTACCAGGCTTGGTTTCTTTTTTTCCATAAAGATGAACATAGGTGTTGGGGCGTTTTAGCACTTCCTCTAAACCTTTATAAACTACTGTTCCCGAAGCGTTTTCTTCCCCTACTAAATTCAGCATACCCGAAAATCCTCTAGTGGTAACTTCAGCGAGTGGTAAGTTTTTTATCACTCTATAAAATTGTTCAAACTGTGAGTTGTAATTGCCTTCTTGAGTTTGATGTCCGCTATTATGCAAACGAGGGGCTGTTTCGTTCACCCATACTTTTCCTTCTTTATCTAAGAATAATTCTATGGCAAAAAGTCCAGCAGAATCAGCGGCAGATACAAACTTAGAAACAATAGCATCTATTTGTAATTGAGTATCTTCTGATATAAATGCAGGACAAATATTAAAATCTAAAAGGTTGAGCTTAGGGTCTGCCACCATTTCCGTTACAGGGAAAGTTTTTATTTCTCCACTTTCATTTTTAGCAACGATGACGGAAAGTTCTTTATCAATATCTACCAATTTTTCTAAAACAGAAGGTGCGTCCCAAAGCTTAGTTAAATCATTCTCATTTTTAATGACTTGTACCCCTTTACCATCATAGCCTCCTTTGTCCAATTTCTGAACAAAAGGAAACGGAAAATCCACTTCCGAAGCATTCTGAATGATTTGAAAATCAGGGGTTGGAATTTGATGTTTTTGGTAAAATAATTTTTGAAGCGTTTTATGTTGTATAATTTTAATAATGCTAGAGCTAGGAACTACCTTAACACCTTGTTGCTCCAACTGTTCTAGAGCCTCTGTATTGATGTGTTCTATCTCTATGGTAACAATATCTTTATCTTTACCAAAATCGAGTACGGTTTCATAATCATTAAAATCACCTTGTGTAAGATTTGATATAGACGCACAAGAACATTCAAGGCTAGGGTCTAGGGTATAAAAATCGTCATTATATTTCAGAGCTTCTTGTATTAACATTCTTCCTAGCTGTCCGCCTCCCAAAATTCCTATTTTCATTTTATTACTTTATTATGATTTATTTGGATATTTTACTTTTCGTAGAATTCTATTGGAAGCCCATCTGGGTCTTGTATGAAAAAGAACTTTTTATTCGTCCATTCATCTACCCGAATAGCTTCACAACATATATTTAATTTTAGTAACTTCTCTCTTTGCTCCTCCACAGAGTCCACAGAAAAAGCCAAATGTCTTAGTCCACACGCTTCTGGTCTGCTAAGTCTTTTAGGAGGATTAGGGAATGAAAAAAGTTCAATAACATAATCACTACCAATGCCTAAATCTAGTTTGTGGGAATCTCTTTCCTCCCGATAAACTTCTTGCAAAATATTTAACCCTAAAACTTCGGTATAAAAAGATTTTGAAACCGAATAATCAGAGCAAATAATGGCAATGTGATGAAGTTTCATTTAATTTTTAAAAATTTAAAAATCTATACTGTCTTTTACTACTTTTCCGTTTTGGGTGTGAGGTAACAATTCTTTTTCAATGAAAGCAGTTATTTTTTCTGTCTCTTGATTTTCAGGGAAAAGTAAATGCACATTAGCACCAGCGTCTAGGGTAAAGAATAACGGCAACCCTGTTGATTTTCTAAATTCCCAAATTTTATTGATGACCTCTAAAGTACCTGTTTTCATAAGGATAAATGCAGGTTCACTCATCATCATCATAGCGTGTAATGTAAGGGCTTCGTGCTCTACTAGGGTAATGAATTTTTCTAAATCTCCAGACTTTAAAATTTCTTTTAGAGGAATAAAATTCTCTCTAGCCTCCTGAAAGCGTCTTTCAGCATAAGGGTTGGTATTCATTAGCCCGTGTCCTACGGTAGAGGATACACTTTTTTGCCCTTCGTGAATAAGTAATACCCAATCGTTAAACTTTCTAAATACTTCAGCAACTTCTTCCGTAGGATAGGGTACAGCAAATAAATCAGAACTACCTTCTACTTCTGGTGTTTCTCCCCAAACCACTAAGCCGTTGTACAAACTCCTACAAGCACTTCCGCTTCCTAATCTAGCTAAAAAACTGGCTTTTTTCAACCTGAAATCGTGGGCTGTAGCTTCTTTAGAAAAAGCCTCATCTATCTTCATTAGACATTTGGCTATCGCTCCGAACCCCGATGCAGAACTGGCAATTCCTGAACTGTGAGGAAAAGTGTTTTCGGTTCTAATTTCGTAGCTTCCACTAAGAATCCAAGGGAGATAAGATTCAATAGTTTTAAAATATTTTTCTATTTTAGATGAAAATTGAGTTTCTTCCTTTCCTGCCAAGTAAGTCTTTACTCCAAAAGGTTTATTAGCATTAAAAACGATATTGGTAGTTGTTTTAGCATTATTCAGTGTAAAACTGATGCTAGGGTTAGCAGGTATTTGTTGTGCATACTTTCCCCAATATTTTATCAAAGCAATATTGGACGGACAAGTCTCCGAAACTTGTATGTTTTTAACCTCAAAATTTGGCGTTCCTAAAAATTGTTCTAACATAAAATTTAATTATTAAAGTTAAAATACTTTAAAAATTAAGCATACAACTGCTCTATTAAGTTACTGTATTTAGACATTACTACATTTCTTTTAACCTTAAGCGTTGGAGTAATCTCTCCTGTATGAATTTCAAACTCACTAGGAAGTAATACAAATTTTTTAACTCTCTCAAATGCAGATAACTCTTTTTGAATATCATGTAATATATCATGATAAAACTGAGTTATTTTTTCTGACGATACAATCTCATTCCAATCTGTCATAGACAGCTTCATGGCTTTTACCTTTTCCTTTAGAGCTTCAAAGTTAGGAACTATAACTGCTGTTACAAAAGGTTTACCTTCTGCTACTACCATAGCTTGTTGTATATAGTTACTGTTGGTTAATATATTCTCTATCACTTGTGGAGTGATGTATTTGCCATTAGAGGTCTTCATTAAATCTTTGATACGGTCAGTAATTTTCAAAGTGCCATTCTCTATAACTCCAGCGTCTCCTGTTCTGAACCAACCATCTTCGGTAAAGGCTTTGGCTGTCTCTTCGGGAAGGTTATAGTATCCTTTCATCACGCCACTACCTTTAACTAAAATTTCGTTGTTTTCGCCTATTTTTATTTGTGTGTCGCCTATCGGGATACCTGCAGTTTCGTATTCGTAATTGTATGCAGGGAAACAAGTTAAAGTAGCTGTAGTTTCAGTAAGACCATAACCTACAGTAATATGAACCCCCATAGCATCAAAAAATTTAAGAATTTCGGGAGATATAGAAGCACCACCGCAAGGCATAAACCAAAGATTACCACCTAACTTTTGTTTTATTTTACTAAATACCAATTTATTGGCTATTTTATTTTTAAGCCCCAATCCAAATGGTACAGACTTCCCTTGTCGTCTGTACTCACTACATTGCGTGCCTATATTGAGTGCCCAGTCAAAAATTTTCTTTTTGGTAGAAGAGCCTTTCTCCACCATCTCTCTGAGGGCCCCATAAATTTTCTGATAAAATCTAGGTACAGCACACATCATTGTTGGTTTTACTTCTTCTAGAGCGTGAGCTATTAGTTTTGTATTTTCTAAAAAAGAAACTTTAGCTCCTCTGCTTAAACAATATAAAGTCCAACTTCTTTCAAAAATGTGGCTTAGTGGTAAAAAGGCTAAAGAAGTTTCATTTTCAAAATTTTTAAATTTGAAAAAATCAGTATGAGCTTGAAAACAATCTATCAAGTTTCCGTGAGTAAGCATTACTCCTTTAGGGGTCCCCGAGGTCCCTGAAGTGTAAAGAATTGTAGAAAGATCACTTTTATCTCTAGGACACACTTCAAAATCTTCGCTTCCTTTCTGAGTTAAATTTTCTAAGTGAATACTATTACTATGCCTTAATACAGTAGTTTTTTTTGCCGCAATAATGAATTTAAGCGAAGAGGTTTCTTCCATTATTTCAGAACAAATATCATATTGTTCTTGATTCCCCACAAAAACGATTGATGCGCTAGAATCTTGTATACAATATTGCGTCTGTTGCTTTCCATTGGTGCTGTAGATAGGCACACTTATAGCGCCTAAGGACAAAACTGCCAAATCAAAGATAATCCATTCTGCAGAATTATCCGAATATATGGCTACCTTATCACCCTCTTTTACTCCAATGTCTTTAAGTGCGTTGGCTGTTTTAAAAATAGTTCTTTTAAACATAGTCCAACTAGGCGATTTCCATTCATCATATTTCTTAAAACCTATGGCAGGTTTGGAGAGGTATTTCTCGGCATTAACACTTACAAATGCAGCTAAATTCATTTAAAATAATTTTAAAGTTGTGTGTTCAAATCAGTGCCTAAAGGTAGTGATTTTTTTTCAAAAATAGTCCTTTTAAGTTTCGATTTATTGATGTAAGAACTAACAAAAGTTATAAAAATAACGCTTTACCGTTTTTGATTTTAAACAATTAACATTCAATGAATTAAATTTAATTAGAGTATTTTATAAAAACTTGAATTTAACAAAGTGCTATTTTATTCCTTAGTTTGGAATAATAATTGTTTAATTTACACTACATAATTATACTAAAACAATGTCTATGAAAATAAAAAAAATACTAGGAATAAGTATCTTAACTTTGGGATTAGTTGCGTGTACCACAAATCCTCTTACAGGAAGAAAATCTTTGCAGTTTATGAATAATAGCCAATTGGCTAGTATGTCTTTAGAACAATACCAATCTACATTATCAAAAGCCAAGGTGGTATCAGGAACTACAGAGGCTAGACAAGTGAAAAATGTAGGATTAAGAATTAAAAATGCTGCGGAGAATTATTACCGCTCAATCGGAAGAGAAGGAGATTTATCATCATATCAGTGGGAATTTAATTTAATAGATGATACACAACTTAATGCTTGGTGTATGCCTGGGGGAAAAGTAGCATTCTATACCGGAATAATGCCTGTATGTAAAAACGAAACTGGAGTAGCTGTAGTTATGGGACACGAAGTAGCTCATGCATTAGCAGGACACGGAAATGAAAGAATATCATCAGCAATGGTTGCCCAAGGACTAGGTGTGGTTGCTGGAGCTAGTATGAAAGACCAAACCTTAAAACAAATATTCTCTATAGCTTATCCTCTAGGCTCTCAAGCAGCACAACTTGCTTATGGAAGAAAACAAGAGCTGGAGGCTGATGAAATGGGATTATACATTATGGCTATGGCAGGGTATGACCCAAGAGAAGCACAGCCTTTTTGGCAAAGAATGGAGTCTGCATCTGGAGGAAGTGCATCTAGACAACCAGAATTCTTATCTACTCACCCAAATCCTGAACATAGAAGAGCTGATATACAAAAACATCTACCAAAAGCTTTAGAATATTATAAAGCAGCAGGAGGTAAAATATAATATTCAGGTTAATTTTCTTATCTTTGGGAGATAAATATATAAATCTGATTGATTATGAAAAGTTTAACAACTGTAGGGATTCTACTTTTAGCTGTTGCAGCTCTTTTGTTTTATCTTACTACCGATTTTAGTGTAGAAAAAATAACACTCTCTCATTTTATGGGAATTATGGGTGGTGTAGGTATCGGTCTTATTATTGGTGGGGTTATAGGCTATATTAGCAAAGGTAGTGCAGTGAGAGAAGCTGCTAAAAGAAAAGAGTTTGAGCGACTACAAAAAGAGAAAATTGAAATAGAAAGACAAGCTGCAGAATTAGCAGCACAACAAAATACTTATAACAAAAATACTCAGAGTTAATCTCTGAGTATTTTTTGTTTCTTATTAAAAAAATAAAAAGGTGTGTATTAAAACTGATAACCTAAACCTACTATAAAGAAACTAGGACGGTTATCATATCTTACCACTTCGTCTGTACTACTAGATATTGTTCTTATAAAATCTCTTTGATCTTTAGAGAAAGCTCCTTCGTAACGAGCATTGAAAACAAAATCTGATACTCTTACATTAGCACCTATCTGATAGCCTACTGTAAATGTTTTAGAAATATTCTCTTTAAAATCTTTAAAAGTTTGCTCTGAAGTCAAGTTATAAGAAGCTACAGGTCCTGTAAATAAGCTTAGTTTTTCGCCCCAAATATTATAACCTACTAGAACAGGAACATCTAGTCTATCACTTTTAGCTTTTAATTCTAAATCTCCTAAAGATGTTTTACTACCAAATTGTGTATAGTAAACCTCTGGCATTAAAAATAAAGAGGTAATAGGTAAATTAATTTTAGCAGATAAACCAATATTAAAACCTGTAATGTTATTACCTTTAGTATTTAGTGATTCAGAAATGTTATCCTTTAAATCTAACCAGCTTGGAGAACTAGCGTTAAGTAATGCGTTAGCTCTTACCCCAAAACTCACTTGCCCCATCATCAAAGATGAAGCTGCAATAGCTAAACCTACGAATACTTTTTTCATAATGTTTTATTTTTTATAAATTAGTTTGATTATTTCTTAACATTGTTTCCCTTACTTGCTTAAACAAAGCCGAAGAATAAACAAAATCTATTAAATGCTCATTTTCTGCTTTGATAATAAGGTCTTTGTTACCTTCCCACTCTTTAACACCTTTTCTTAAATAAACTATTTTCTCACCTATAGTAAGTACAGAGTTCATATCGTGGGTGTTGATAATCGTCGTAGTATTATACTCCTCTGTAATTTCTTTTATAAGCTCATCTATCACAATAGCGGTGTTAGGGTCTAAACCAGAATTTGGTTCGTCACAAAAGAGATATTTTGGATTGTTCACAATTGCACGAGCTATTGCCACTCTTTTTTGCATTCCGCCTGATATTTCAGAAGGAAACTTGGTGTTAGCATTTTCTAAATGAACTCTTCCAATTACTTCTTTTACTCTTTTTCTTTTTTCGGTATAAGTGAGATTGGTAAACATATCCAAAGGAAAAGATATATTTTCTTCTACCGTCATAGAGTCAAATAAAGCACTTCCTTGAAACACCGTCCCTATTTCGGAACGAATTTGCTGTTTTTCAGTTCGCTCCATAATGCTTAGATTTCTTCCATCAAATAAAATATCTCCTGAAGAAAGGTCAAAAACATTGAGTAAACACTTCAAAAACACTGTTTTACCAGAACCCGATTGACCAATGACAAGGTTTATTTTTCCTGTTTCAAAAGTAGTAGTAATTCCTTTGAGAACCTCTACATCATTAAAACTTTTTCTTAAATCTTTAACTTCAATCATTAGCTTAAAAATAATTGGGTTGATATAAGTTCGGCAATAATAATTGCCACCATAGTCCAAACTACTGCTTGGGTGCTAGCTCTACCTACTTCTAGAGACCCTCCCTTTACATTATAACCAAAATAAGCTGGAATTGTAGCAATAAGGAACGCAAACACCACCGTTTTAAAAAAAGCATACCATATAAAGTAGTCTGGAATATATCTTTGTATCCCTGTAATATAGTCGGCTTCTGTCCAATTGCCCGTGGCAACTCCTGCTAAATAACCTCCATAAATACCGAAAACAATACTAATGGCTATGAGTAACGGATTAAAAATAACATTAGCTACTATTTTTGGAAGAATCAAAAAGTTGGGGGAATTAACACCCATAATATCTAAAGCGTCTATCTGCTCCGTCACTCTCATCGTTCCTATACTAGACGCGATGTAAGACCCTACTTTACCTGCCAAAATAAGACTAATGATAGTAGGCGAAAACTCTAAAATAAGCACCACCTTAGTAGCATAACCTATGAAGTACAGTGGAATGGGAATGGTAGAAGCCTTAAAGTTATTATACATTTGTATTGCGACTACAGCTCCCACAAATATGGAAGTAAATAAGACCAAACCAAAGGAGTTAACGCCTAAATCGTTAATCTCTCTCATCAAGAGTTTAAAAAAAATATTATGCTTCTGTGGGCGTTTTATTACTTTTCCTAGTAACAAAACATACTCTCCCACAGAGGTAAGCATTCTTTTTGACAACTTTAACATTCTGCGAAGTTAATATTTTTAATTGATATTTTCAGTAACTACTGAGCATTTTCGTCGCCTCTGATAATCAAAAAAATGGTTTTTAATATAATTACGATATCTAAACTTATGCTCCAATTTTTAATATAAAAAACATCGGCTAGTAGTCTTTTTTTCATCTTTTCATCTAGATTTTCTCCGCCATCGCCTCTCAAACCATTTACTTGAGCTAACCCTGTTATCCCAGGTTTTACCAAACTTCGTGTACTATATTGTTCTATTTGATATTTATAAAAATCATCTACAGAAAGCATATGAGGGCGTGGACCCACCACAGACATTTCTCCAAACAGAACATTTACAAATTGAGGCATCTCATCAAGGCTGGTTTTTCTAAGAAACCTCCCCACTTTTGTAACTCTTTTCTCACAGGATTGATGGTCATCAACCATTGTTCTGAATTTAAAACATTGGAAGACTTTCTCCCGGTAACCATATCTTTTTTGTATAAATGAGATAGGGCTGCCGCTTTCTAACCAAATAAAAAATGAGATAATAGGGAAAAGCCAAATACCCACAAACACCAATACTAAAGATGAAAACAAGATATCAAATAACCTTTTAATTATTTGATTACTAACAAAACTTAGCGGATATCTTTCTGGAATAAGCACAGGCGATACTCCAAAATATTGTAGATGGTAGTTAAAAAAACTTTGGTTAAAGGTGTTGGGTACAAGATTTACATTAACCTTATGTATTTCCGCCAATTTTAGAATTTCTTTTATTTGACTTGCTTCATTTTCTGAAGATAAAAATAATGTATCTATACCATTGGTTTTCCAAAAAAGAGTAAGCTCTTGTTCAGTGACATTTCCATTAAAACTATATACTTTATAGCCATAATCCTTACGCTCTAGAAGAGTTTGTTTTAAAATAGTAGAAAGATTATCATCTGAAAAAAACATCACATTTCTGTGATTTTTACCCAAACTTCTGTAATATTTAAGAAGAAAGAAAGTAAACGACTTAAATGATAATATCAAAATCAAGAAATACCCCCAAAAAGTTAATTCATTTTGACTGAAATTTACTTTTGTGGACAGTAACTCCAACATCCATATCCCTAAAAAGAAAAACAGAGCATGCTTTAAAATTCTTTCTAAATGAAGCGTATAAGTAAGTGTACGAGGAACATGATACAAACGAGTGTAACCACTTAATAATCCCCAAAATACACAAACAATAAATAAGAATATAAGGTTTTCAGTTTTCCACAACCACTCTCCCTCTTTGTTAGGGAAAAGTATATAAAAACAAGTAAGTATAGCAAAAATATCTGCTCCTATAAATAAAAATTTCAAATATCTAGAATAGCGGATATTCTGCATTCGTATACTATGGGATATTAAGATATTTGTGTGTTTGTACCGAAGCCTGCCATTTAGGATTTTCTAAAATATAATCGGTTATTTTAGGATACATTTCATCTCTTTTACTCCATTCGCTTTGGAGATAAAATTTACAATTTTGAGATACTTTAGAAGCTTGTTCTTCGGCAAACTTAAAATCGTGATTGTTGAAAATAATTACTTTTAACTCATTTGCCTTTGCATATATACTTTCTTTAGGCAGACCTGTTTTCTTAGGAGAAAGGCACACCCAATCTATATGCCCAGATATTTCATAAGCACCAGAAGTCTCTATGTGTATAGTGCAACCTAAGTCTTTTAATTTTTTTGTAAGTATTTCTAAATTCCACATAAGTGGCTCTCCACCTGTCAAAACAATGGTTTTAGAATGGTTTGCTGCTATTTGGGCTACTTCTTCTGCGTCCATTAAAGGATGCAAGTTAGGATCCCAACTTTCTTTAACATCGCACCAATGACAACCAACATCGCAACCTCCTAAACGAATAAAATATGCCGCTTTGCCAGTATATGCACCTTCACCTTGTATCGTATAGAAATGCTCCATTACAGGGAGTAGTTTCCCTAACTTTAGTAATTCTTTTTCAGTATTAGTCATCATTAAAAACCTATTCTTTTGAATGTGTAAATTATAAAAACTTCCATAGAAGATTATAAACACAAATCCGCTACAAAAGTAGTGATTTTAACTTAAGCCACTAGGAAATATTAAGGAAAAACGCAATAATATCGTATAAATAGAAGACTTACACCTCAAATACCTCTAGAAGTCCTTCTGGTAATTGCATAGAAATTATCTTTTCATCTCTATTAACTTTCAGAATCCAATCTTTGATAATAGGAATGATAACCTCTTTACCTTTGTTATTGAGGATAAAATAATGTTGTGCGGCTTGGTCGTTAATCTCTTTGATTGAACCACAAAAGTTTTCAGCCTCATCAAAAACATCAAAACCTATTACTTCGTGATAATAAAATCGGTTACCCTCTAACGGAGGTAAAGTAGAAAGTGGTAAAAAAACACTTTTGCCCAATGCTTGTCCTATCATAGCATCAGACACATTTTTAAAAGTAATAATTTTAGAATCTGATTTTTGCCACTGCTGTTTTTCTATAAAAAAAGGAACCAATAATCCATTGATTTCAACGAATATTGATTCCAATTTGTTGTAAAACTCGGGTTGGTCTGTATCTAATTTTAAGATAACATTTCCCGAAAGACCATGCTTACGAGTGATTTTTCCAAGAAAATAGCAATCCTCCTTTCGCATGATTTAATTTTAGTTCTTAAGCTTCAGCTTCGTTTTCCTCAGCTGCAGGAGCTTCCGCACTTTCTTCAGCAACTTCTCCTACTGGTTCTTCAGCAGCTTCAGCTTCTTTTCTAGCATTTAGTCTAGCTTCGCTTACTTTTTGTTCAGCCTCTAGTGCCGCTTTCTTAGCTTCTTCTTTGGATTTAGCTAAGTTTTCTTTTTTACCTTGTACTTTTGCTTCTTTTTCTTCTAGCCAAGCGTTGAATCTCTTCTCTGCTTCAGCTTCATCAAAAGCACCTTTAGCAACTCCTCCAAGTAAGTGTTTCTTGTAAAGAGCCCCTTTGTAAGATAGGATAGCTCTAGCGGTATCCGTAGGCTGAGCCCCTTTGTTTAACCAATCTACCGCTGCATTTACATCTAAATCAATAGTAGCTGGGTTAGTAATTGGGTTGTAAGTTCCTAGTTTTTGGATGAATCTACCATCTCTCTTTGCTCTAGAATCTGCAACCACGATGTGGTAAAACGGTTTTCCTTTTTTACCGTGTCTTTGTAATCTAATTTTTACTGACATAAAATATTGATTTTATGGGATCTCGTCCCTGTTAATAATTAGTTGGCAAAAGTAATATTTTTTTTTGAATTAGCCAACACAAAATTTACTGTTTTATAATTTGTGTAACCTGTTGAGTATTATCACTTAAAGTATATTTTATAAGATACTTACCGTATATAAGCTTGTCTAATCTAATTTCAACATAATTTGAATTAGGAAAAACCTCCATTACTTGGGCTCCAACTATAGAGTAAAAAGTAACACTTTTAACCCTAGTTAATGGATTTTTAGTTTTTAATACAATGAAATCCTTAGCTGGGTTAGGGTAAGCAACCACAAGAGCATCATCAGATTTTTGTTGATTACCAATATAATCTCTTACATTCTGAGCCTTCAGCGTTGAGGAAGATAGTCCCAAAAATGTAATTAAGAAAAATATAGAAAATAAAAGTTGTTTCATAGTATTGATTTAAAAATATTTACAAATATATCTAAAATAAAATCCGCTTACAAGATTTAATTCTGCTAAAGTCTTGTTAAATTTGCACAACAAATACAATTCCAAAAATGATTATATATTCAAGAAATAGAAGATTAAGACGAAATGACAGTCTTAGAAGCCTTGTAAGAGAAAGCCATCTTTCAGCATCTGATTTTGTAATGCCTATGTTTGTGATGGAAGGAGAAAAAAGGCAAGAAGCTATTTCGTCTATGCCAGGCATCTATCGTAGAAGTATAGATTTAACGGTGGAAGAATGTAAAGAGCTATTCGCTTTGGGTGTGAAAGCAGTTAATATCTATATGAAGGTTTCAGACCATCTCAAAGATAATGCAGGAACGGAAGCGTGGAATCCTAATGGATTGATGCAAAACACTATACGAGCTATTAAGGAAGCGGTTCCAGGAATGGTAGTGATGCCTGATGTAGCTTTAGACCCTTATTCTATCTACGGACACGATGGTATTGTAACTAATGGTGAAGTGGATAATGATGCTACAGTGGAAGCTTTGGTTAAGATGTCTATTTCTCAAGCTGAAGCTGGAGCGGATATTGTAGCACCAAGTGATATGATGGACGGCAGAGTAATGGCTATAAGAGAAGGATTAGAGGAAAATGGGTTTCATAATGTAGGTATTTTGTCTTATGCGGCGAAATATGCAAGTTCTTTCTATGGACCTTTCAGAAGTGCGTTGGATAGTGCTCCGAAGGAAACCGCAAACATTCCGAAGGATAAAAAAACTTATCAAATGGATTTTCATAATACTAGAGAAGCTATAAATGAAGTGATTAGAGATGTAGAGGAAGGAGCTGATATTATTATGATAAAGCCAGGTATGCCTTATTTAGACATTGTTTCTAAAGTTAGAGAGCTAATAGATATTCCTATTGCGGTGTATCAAGTAAGTGGAGAATATGCCATGCTAAAAGCTGCTTCGCAGAATGGTTGGCTAGACAATGATAAAGTCTTAATAGAAAGTCTTACTTGCTTTAAGAGAGCTGGGGCTGATATGATTTTCACCTATGCAGCAAAAGAAGCCGCAATGCTTCTACAAAAATAAAACAAAATAGCGACCTTTCAGATTGAGGTCGCTATTTTTTTAAAGTATTTTAAGTTCTAAATCTATACTCTTCCCAAAAAACTTTTTAGATATTTTTTCAAAATTTTTGGTTAAATCCGAAAGATAAAACTTCATCTCCGTTGTTCTCTGTTCAGAATTAAGTAAGTGGTGTTTTTCTAAAGAAATTTTAATGTAATTTGCTACAATACTAGGCGAATCAATCACTCTTACTCTACTGCCATAATATTGCTTAATTTCCTCTAATAATAGCGGATAATGTGTGCACCCTAAAATCAGTGTTTCAATGTTCTTTAGCTTACTATTACTCAAATAATGATATAAAATAGAATGAGTAATAGGGTGGTTTTTAAAACCCTCTTCTATCGCTGGAACTAAAAGTGGTGTGGCTAGCTCATCTACCTTTATAAATTTGTTAAAGCGTCTGATGCTTTTCTTATAAATCCCAGCATTTACGGTAGCTTTAGTTGCAATAACGCCTACATTGGTGTGGATTTCATAAGCTATTTTCTCCGCAACAGGATTAACCACATCAAAAACAATCGCTCTATTTCCTACCAATTCTTTAACTTCTTTCAGTGCATTAGCCGTGGCAGAGTTACAAGCGATTACGATGGCTTTACAGTTTTGCTCTAGTAAAAACTCGGCTATTTTTTCTGAAAACCTAACGATGGCTTCTTTAGATTTATCTCCGTAAGGTAAATGTTTGGTATCCCCAAAATAGATGATGTTTTCGTGGGGCATTTGCCTTTTGATTTCTTTGGCTACGGTAAGTCCTCCCACTCCAGAATCAAACACGCCTATAGGTTGCTTAGGAGAGAGGTTATCTACCAACATTAAATGATTTGTATGTTTCAATGCTAATATCTTTAGATTACAAAAATAAGGATTTTTAGGGTTGAATATCGTTTATTGAAAATTATAAGGAGAGCTTTATATTATCAAAATCTCTAAAACCGTTGAGAAAATCTTTCACAGGCATTCTTTTTTTACCTTGCAATTGTAGTTCTTCAGGGAAATAAATACCGTCTTTAGTATAGATTTTAAAACTATTTTTAGTTATTTCAATCTCTCCAGCTTGGTGAGAGTGTTCAGATGGCTGAAAGTAACCTTTGTAAATTTTAAGTGATTTTTCTTCTTCTCCAATTTTGATATTGGTAAAAGCAGCAGGGTAAGGTGACATGCCTCTTACAAAGTTATGTATATTCACTCCTGTGTCATTCCAATTGATTTTGGTGTCTTCTTTAAAGATTTTGAAAGCATTTTTAGGTTCGGCTACAATGGGTTGAGGTTGCTCCGTGATACTATTAGTAGATAAGCCGTCTAGGGTTTCTACAATGAGTTCGCCACCTATGGTCATAAGTCTGTCGTGTAGGCTTCCTGCGTCTTCATCAGGAGCAATGCTTAGCTCTTTTTGTAGGAGAATGTTACCTTCATCTATTTTTTCGTTGATGAAAAAAGTAGTAACACCTGTGGTGGTTTCTCCATTGATAATAGCGAAATTGATAGGAGCTGCACCTCTGTAATCAGGCAATAATGAAGCGTGTAGGTTAAAAGTACCCAAACGAGGAATTTCAAACAAAACTTTCGGCATCATACGGAACGCCACCACTACGAAAACATCGGCTTCTAGTTGTTTCATTGCTTCTAGAAAGTCAGGATTTCTAAGTTTTTCTGGCTGATAGATGGGCAGACCTTGCTCTAGTGCATATTCTTTAACAGGTGAAGCTGTTATTTTTTGACCTCTTCCGCTGGCTTTATCGGCTACTGTAACCACGCCCACTACTTGATGTTGGGAGTGATGTATGGCTTCTAAGCTATGTTTCGCAAAATCTGGTGTTCCGAAAAATACTACTTTTAAAGGTTTTGTCATGAGTTTATTGTATAAGTTTTATAGTTAAGCATTTTAATTTTATCGGTATCTAGCAGAAGAATCACTTGTTCTAATAGCTTTTCTCTCGATAGATGTGGTATCTGTGCTGAGAGGTCTTCTAAAGTACAAGGTTCTACTGCTAAAACTTTAAGTATAGGGTTATGGGCGGAAGACAGCGAAGTTTTACGAGACAAACAAACCGAGCATTGTCCGCAATTTTGAGCCTTTTTCTCTCCGAAATAAGATAATATCATTTTCATTTTGCAATACTTTTCGGATTGAATAAAAAACTTCATTTCTTCCCATTTCTGAACTTTGTTTTTTTGTATTTCTAGAAAAAGATGCCACCATTTACCACCAAAACTTGCATTATCTCTAGGAATAAGAAATTTAATACTAGCTAAAGCCCCATCTATATAGTTAATATAGCCTTTGTTGGCAAGTTCTAGGAGGCGTTTTTTTAGTTCGGTAGGGTTGGTGTTGATTTTATGAGCTAAATGTTCTTCTCTAAAACTAACTTTATGATGCGAAAATCCAGATAGATGTCTTAACAGTACTTCTATAAAATAGGCATCTTGTGGAGCTAGGCTTTCAAAGCCTTCTACTTCTATGTTTAGCTCTATGCTAGATTTGGATTTGAGGTTGTTACAATAGATGATTTCCTGATTATGCAGAAAACTCAAAATATTTTTAAGCGAGGCTAAAGGTATTTTGGTAACCCGTTGCCATTGTCTAATATTAAACTGAAAAGTCTGTTCAGGAAGTTCAAAATCAGCTATCTGAAATAAAGAATAGAGATAAGACACAGCCTTTTTAAAACTCTCTTTGTTAGGAATTTGTTGTTTAAGAGTTTCGTCAGAATTGGAGAGCTCATATTTGTTCCATAGCAGATAGGCAAGGGCAGGTTCACCATCTCTACCTCCTCTCCCAATTTCTTGGTAATAGTTTTCTACCGAATTAGGCGGAGAAAGGTGTATCACATATCGTACATCATCTTTGTCTATGCCCATTCCAAAAGCGTTGGTAGCCACTAGAACTCCATTGTTAGAATGTAGCCACTGATTCTGTTTTTGGTGTTTTTCTTTAAGTGGCAGTCCAGCGTGGTAAAAATCAACATTAGGAATTCCATTATGTTGCAGGAATTCTGTGAGTTGTTGAGTTTCCTTTCTCGTAGAAGTGTATATAATTCCCGAATAAGGGTGGTTTTTTACCAAATTTAAAATTCTAGAATATTTGTCGGAACACTCTTCTGTGTGTATTTTAATATTTGTCCGTTCAAAACTCTTTTGGAAGATTTGTGGTGTTTTTAGATTGAGTTTAGACTTAATATCCTCCAATACCTTCGGAGTGGCCGTAGCCGTAAGAGCTAAAACGGGCAAATCTTTCAGTCGGTCTTTTCTAAACTTATGAATGTTTTGGTAGCTTGGGCGAAAGTCTTGTCCCCACTCGGAGATACAATGGGCTTCGTCCACCGCTAAAAAAGAAACTTTGATTTCTTCTATTTTTTGAAGAAAAAGGCTGTTGGTAAGCCTTTCGGGAGATACAAATAGTATTTTGGTAGTTCCCTCAATACAAAGTGAATAGATTTGTTCTGCTTGGGCTTCGTCTAATTCTGAACTTAGATACTCTGCTTCTATCCCTTTGCTTTTTAGTTGATATACTTGGTCTTTCATTAGAGCCAAAAGTGGAGAAACCACAATGCAAGTACCTTCTAAAACTAATGCCGGGAGCTGATAACACAAAGATTTTCCGCCTCCTGTAGGCAAGAGAGCAAAAGTATCCTGCCCCATAATGATAGAGCTGATAATTTCTTCCTGTGGTTCTCTAAACTCTTGATAGCCCCAAAAATGGGCAAGTGTATCATAGAGTAGTTTAGTGATATGTTCGGGTAGGAGAGGCATTGTGTAATCTATTCTGCCTCAAAATTACGCTAAAATACCTACTCATACAAAAAATATAAGGATTGAAATTACTAGAACTTCAATCCTTATATCAAGAAAATTTATATTATGGAATTTAGAATTTTAAATCACCATTGATTTCTCTTACTGCATTAGCCGCAGTAGCGAATTTTTCTTTTTCAGCGTCTGTTAAAGATATTTCTACGATTTTTTCAACCCCATTTTTACCAATAATTACAGGTACACCTAGGCAGATGTCGTTTTGTCCGTATTCTCCGTTAAGCATTACAGAACACGGAATCATTTTTTTCTGGTCGCAAGCAATAGCTTGAACAATGGTAGATACTGCCGCTCCTGGTGCATACCAAGCAGAAGTTCCTAATAATTTAGTAAGGGTAGCCCCACCTACTTTAGTTTCTTCTACTACATAGTTTTGTTTTTCTTCGTTTAAAAATTCAGAAACAGATACTCCGTTTCTTGTCGCTTTACTTATTAGAGGAAGCATACCTGTGTCAGAGTGAGCTGCGATAACCATACCGTCTACATCAGAGATAGGGCATTCTAGGGCTTCTGCCAATCTGTATTTGAATCTAGCACTATCCAAAGCACCACCCATACCGATGATTCTCTCTTTAGGAAGACCAGAAGTTTTGTGAACAAGGTAAGCCATAGTATCCATAGGGTTAGATACTACGATAATAATTACATTAGGAGAGTGCTTAATTAAGTTTTCTGTAACTTCTTTAACGATACCTGCATTGATGCCGATAAGCTCTTCTCTCGTCATACCTGGCTTTCTAGGAATACCAGAAGTGATTACAGCGACTTGAGACCCTGCTGTTTTAGAATAATCAGAAGTAGAGCCTGTGATTTTAGTATCAAAACCATTAAGTGATGCGGTCTGCATCAAATCCATTGCTTTACCCTCTGCAAAACCTTCTTTGATGTCTACTAATACAACTTCTGAACAGAAGTTTTTCATTGCGATATACTCAGCACAGCTAGCTCCTACAGCTCCTGCTCCTACTACGGTAACTTTCATAATATTTTTATTTTTGATTTATAATTTGTTCTTTTTGATAGTTCCCAAATTTACAACTATTAGTTTTTATAGCCAAAAAATAAAGAGGCTTATTGTTCTTCCTCAAAGTAAAGGCGGTAGAATTTTCCTTTTTCATCTTGCCCCGTTTCTATCATTTTACGGTCGCCGTGTACATAGATATGGAAGTTTTTATCCAGTTTTATCACACTTTTAAAGTGTCTTTGCTGTTTTTTTACAGCGGTAGGATTGATAGGGAAGGCTTCGGAAATAGACATTTGGGTGTCTTGCTCATAGTCGGTTTTAAAGTTGATGAAACTCTCCACAATGTTTTCGTCTTGCAATACTTCTTGACTGAATTCTTCAAAATCAAATTGCTCTTTTTCTTTAAAGAAATTGATGGATTTGTTAAGGAAGTCGGCTTGGTCTGCTTTAGTTACTTCAAACTCTTGAGGTAGTTGTTTGGTAATGTAATCTTTGTAGACGGAAAGTGTTTCTTGAGTATGAAAATAGTCGTCTTCTCTTTGTCTTACCTTTAAAAAATCTTCAAACCAATAGTACAAATCTCCATTTTTGTTGTTATCCACAACAGAAACTACATAGCCTAATTCTTTATTATTGTTGTAGATAATGGCTCCTTTGTCTAGTTTAGAAAGTCCGATACCGTAGTCTTTTTCAATAAGGTAGTCATCGTCTTCGTTGGCATTTATTTTAAGGAAAGGCTCTTTTCGTTCTGTTTTAAAAATCCCTATGGAGTCTATTTTTCCTGCATCGGTTTCTTCGCCTTCAAAATAAACAATAAAGAGTTCGCCACTTTGTACACGAGGGTTTTCAGTAATTTCGTAGAGGTGTTTTGCTATATTTTCGGATTCCCACTGAAATTTTGCAGGGTCTTCAAAAATTTCCGAAATAGAACTGTATACAGGGTTGTTAGAAAGATAAGTATCACTATAAAACTGAAATTGCTCTTCGGATTTAAAAGCCTTTAAAAAAAACTCTTCTAATTGTTCTTTCATATCATCTTCTAGCTCCAAACACTGCGAAGATAAAAACAGATTTTCCTGATTGATTTTATTTCCTACTTTATGAACAATAATTTTTGAAAACATTCGCTCTAATTTTTAATGCAAATATACACTTATAGAATTAGAGTTTCTCAGCCCATTGCTTATTTTAAAATAGTTTAACTTTAATGAGATTGAGATATAGGTATAATATTTCCCTACTAATGACTTATTTTAAGATGGTTTTGGTAAAACCCAATGCTCTTTTGTACCGCTAAATAAGCTTGTATCAATTAAAATCGGCTTTATTTATATTAAAATCTCTTGGTGAGAAAGCTAAAACAAGACAGATTGTCCTAAACCACAATAGCGGGAAAGTTAAAACAACCTTGCGAGAACTAAATACCACTTGTGAGAAAGTTAAAACAAGACAAATTGTCCTAAACCACAATAGCGGGAAAGTTAAAACAACCTTGTGAGAACTAAATACCACTTGTGAGAAAGCTAAAACAAGACAGATTGTCCTAAACCACAATAGCGGGAAAGTTAAAACAACCTTGCGAGAACTAAATACTACTTGTGAGAAAGCTAAAACAAGATGATTTATTCTAAAAATACTCTTGAGGTAACTTTTTTCTAACGAAAAAACGGCTACTCTAGAGCAGCCGTTCAGTATAGATGTATTATTATTATTTAGATTTCTCTTCTCTTGGAGGTTTTGGGAGGAGTACTTTTCTAGAAAGTTTCATTTTCTTACGGTCATCGTATCCCATAAATTTCACTTCTACCACATCTCCTTCTTTGTAAGGTACTTTGTCGGTTCTCTTCCAATCAATTTCCGAAATGTGTAAAAGTCCCTCTGTCCCTTTGGCTAGCTGAACGAAAGCACCAAAGTCCATCACTTTTACTACTTTACCCAGGTAAACTTCTCCAACTATTGGAATGAAAGTGATTTCGTTGATTTGAGCGATAGCTGCATTTATCTTTTCTCTATCAGTTCCAGATATTTCTATGTAGCCTATTTCACCCTTTTCCTCTATGGTAATTACAGTGCCTGTTTCTTTTTGCATCTGCTGGATTACCTTACCACCAGGTCCTATTACAGCACCAATGAAGTCTTTAGGGATTTCCATCATTACCATCTTAGGTGCGTGAGGCTTAACATCTGCTCTAGGTTCAGAAATTGTTTTAAGCATTTCCCCAAGGATATGAAGTCTTCCGTTTTTAGCCTGCATTAGAGCCTGTTCCATAATATCCATTGTAAGCCCTTGGATTTTAATGTCCATTTGACAAGCTGTGATACCGTTTTCTGTACCAGTTACTTTAAAGTCCATATCTCCTAGGTGGTCTTCGTCGCCCAAGATGTCAGATAGTACCGTCCATTTTCCAGATTCTTTATCGGTAATAAGCCCCATAGCGATACCAGAAACTGGTTTTCTCATTGGGATACCTGCGTCCATAAGAGCTAGTGTACCAGCACATACCGTAGCCATAGAAGACGAACCATTAGATTCTAAAATGTCCGAAACAATACGAATAGTATATGGCGTTTCCTCTGGAATCATCACTTTTAAAGCTCTTTGAGCTAAGTTACCGTGTCCAACCTCTCTTCTAGAAGTACCTCTAAGTGGTCTAGCTTCACCTGTTGAGAATGGAGGGAAGTTATAGTGTAGATAAAATCTTTCGTCGTGTTGAGTGATAACGCTGTCAATTCTGTTAGCGTCCATAAGAGAACCCAAAGTAACTGTAGTAAGCGATTGAGTTTCGCCTCTAGTAAATACAGAAGAACCGTGTGCGGCAGGAAGATAATCTACTTCACTCCAAATAGGACGAATTTGTTGGTTGTTTCTTCCATCTAAACGGATGTTTTCGTTTAAGATGAGTTGGCGTACAGCTTCTTTTTGTACATCGTGGAAGTAAACTTTAGCTAAATCTGCTTTTTCTTCTAATTCTTCTTCTGTATATTGTGCTAAAAATTCCTCTACTACTGCCGAGAATTTCTCTCCTCTTTCTTCTTTTGCACTAGGGTTTTTAGCGATGTCGTAATACTTTTGGTAAGCATAATCCCAGATTTGTTTTTTTAATTCTTCATCGTGGGTTTCGTGGCAATATTCTCTTTTTGGGAAGGCTTTACCCACTTTTTGAGCCAATCTTTCTTGAGCTTCTACTTGTGTTTTAATTTCTTTATGAGCAAAAGTAATAGCTTCCAGCATTTCCTGCTCGGTAATTTCGTCCATCTCACCTTCTACCATTACGATAGAGTCTTTAGTAGCTCCTACCATAATATCTAGTTCCACGCCACTTTGTAGAGTTTCCCAGCTAGGATTGATGCTAAGAACGCCGTCTTTTTTGATAACTCTAACTTCCGAAAATGGTCCGTTGAAAGGAATATCTGTAATCGCAATAGCGGCTGATGCAGCAAGACCAGCTAATGAGTCTGGCATTACTTTTTCGTCGTAAGAGATAAGAGAAATCATTACTTGAACTTCTGCGTGGAAATCGCTAGGGAATAATGGTCTGATAACTCTATCTACTAGACGCATTGTAAGCACTTCATCATCAGAAGGTTTTGCTTCTCTTCTGAAAAAGTTACCTGGGATTCTTCCTGCTGCTCCAAATTTTTCTCTGTAATCTACGGTAAGAGGCAAGAAATCTACGCCAGGATTAGCTTCCTTAGCGGCTACTACCGTTGCTAGTAGCATAGTGCCTCCCATTTTTACAACTACGGCTCCATCAGCTTGTTTAGCTAATTTACCTGTTTCAATAGTGATTTCTCTGCCGTCTTTCAGCAGAATGGTTTCGGTGATTGCTTGTGGTGCATTCATAAAAATTAAAATGTTAATGTATTGGAGCGTTATCTCCAATGTTTATCTGCGTTACTTCTTTAGGCAGATATGGTTAATATTCTTTTAAATGTCTTGTTTGCAAAATTAATACTTTTTTTACAGACTAATATTACAAGTTCTTAGAACTTTAGTTATACTAAAAACAAAAGCAACTCAAATAAGAGTTGCTTCTGATGTCTTTTTGGACTGATTATTTTCTTAATCCTAGTTCAGCAATAATTGCTCTATACCTTTCGATATCTTTGTTTTTAAGATAATCTAATAATCTTTTTCTTTTACCTACCATTTTAACAAGTGATTTCTCAGTAGCGAAGTCTTTGTGATTAGACTTTAAGTGCTGAGATAGGTGGTTAATTCTGTAAGTGAAAAGAGCGATTTGCCCTTCTGCACTACCTGTGTCCTGTGCAGATTTTCCGTGCTTTGCGAAGATTTCTGCCTTTTTTTCTTTAGTTAAATACATTCCAATATTATTTAATGATTATTATGTATGAGGTCGCAAATTTAGTATTTTTTTTTGTATCCCACAACAAGTATTTGTGGTAGTGTCCTTTTGATTTATAAAATCCCTTTTCAGCCCTAAATTCTATACTCTATTTTTATTTTATTTTCTCTATTTTTACGCTCTAAAAACAAAGGTATATGTATCTTATTTTTGACACGGAAACTACGGGATTACCAAAGAATTTTAATGCTCCATTATCAGATTCGGATAACTGGCCGAGAATGGTGCAGATTGCTTGGCAGCTACACGATGAAGAGGGTAATTTAGTGGAAAATCAAGACTATATCATCAAGCCAGAGGGTTATGATATTCCGTTCAATGCTACTAGGATACACGGGATTTCTACTAAAATGGCTCACGAGCAAGGGCGAGATTTGGTGGAAGTTTTAGAAGAGTTTAGAGAAGTCCTAAAAAAAACAAAGATAGTCGCTGGACACAATATTGAGTTTGATTATAATATTGTAGGGGCGGAATTTTATAGAAAGTCTATAGAAAATGTGTTAGAAAAAATTCCATCTGCTGATACTATGGCACTTGGGACAGACTACTGTCAGCTTGGAGGAGGTAGAAATGGAAAGTATAAACCGCCCAAATTGGAGGAGCTTTACGAAAAACTCTATGGTGAAAAATTTGATGAAGCTCACAATGCTGCTGCCGATGTAAATGCCACGGCACAAGTCTTTTTTGAAATGATGCGTGTTGGGATTATTCCTGCGGAAACGCTTAAAATTTCGGAAGAGCAGCTTAAGGTTTATCAAGAAAACCACCCGAGTCCTATTCGTCCGTTTGCGATTGTTATCAGGAGGCAAGTAGAGGACTTTAATAAAAAGAAAAAAAGAACCGATTTTGGCGATATTAGTGAGATTGAACTCGGTGATTATTTCAATTTCCATAATCACAGTATTTTTTCATCTTTGCAATCTACCACTTCCATAGGAGATTTGATTGCTAAGGCTAAAAATAATCAGTTTCCTGCCGTTGGTATGGTGGATTTGGGTAATATGATGGGGGCTTTCAAATTCGTTTCCGATGTAGAAAAATACAATTCTGGCGTTAAAAAGGCTCATCAAGAATATTTAGCTAATAAACAAAAAGCGGAAGAAGAGGGTGCAGATTTCAATGAAAATGCTCCAGATTCTAAAGAGCTTATGGCTGTATTGGGCTGTGAATTCTATATTTCTGACCGTCCAGAACAAAAACAATTTACCAAAGACGACCCTGACAGAAGAACTAATGTTGTGCTTCTCGCTAAAAACTTTAATGGTTATAAAAATTTAGCGAAGTTGTCCAGTTTAGGGTATGTTAATGGTTTTTATTTTGGTGTACCTAGGGTGTCTAGGGAGATGGTGGCACAGTACAAAGAAGATGTTATTGCGGTAACATCGGGTATTTATGGAGATATTCCAGATGCTATTTTGAATTTTGGTGAGCAAAAAGGAGAAGAACGATTTAAGTGGTGGAAGGAAACTTTCGGTGGGGATTTCTATGTTCAGCTTCAAAATCACGGTTTGCAAGAAGAGGAGCATTTGAATGAGGTTTTGTTAGATTTTGCAGATAAATACGATGTTAAAATTTTAGCCCAAAATGAAACCTTTTATACCGATAAATCTGATGCTAATATTCAAGATATTGTAAGTTGTATCAAAGATGGCGAAAAGCTGTCCACACCAGTAGGAAAAGGCTTTGGTAAGAGAAAAGGATTGAGGTCTCAAGAGTTTTATATCAAAGATGCGGAGGAACTCAAGCAGTGCTTTAGGCAGTATCCAGACGCTTTTGAGGCTTATACAGAGCTGTTGTCAAAATTTGAACCTTATACTCTAAAGAGAGATGTCTTATTGCCTAAATTTGATATTCCAGAAGAGTTTCAATCTGAGGAAGATTTGAAAGATGGTGGCAAAAGGGGAGAAAATGCCTATCTGCGACACCTCACCTATGAAGGAGCTAAGAAGCGTTATGATGAAATTACTGATGATATAAGAGAAAGGCTAGATTTTGAGCTGGAAATTATTGCTAATACAGGTTACCCAGGATATTTCTTGATTGTTCAAGATTTTTGTAACGAAGCTAGAAAGATGGGGGTATGGGTAGGTCCTGGTAGGGGTTCGGCGGCAGGTTCGGCGGTGGCTTATTGTATTGGGATTACCAATGTAGATCCTATAAAATACGACCTCCTTTTTGAGCGTTTTTTAAATCCTGAAAGAATTTCAATGCCCGATATTGATATTGATTTTGATGATGAGGGAAGAGATAGAATTATTAAATGGGTTATTGATAAATATGGTAAATCTAATGTAGCACAGATTATTACTTACTCCGTTTTGGGAGGTAAATCGGCGATTAAAGATGCGGGTAGGGTGCTAGATGTGCCTATTCCAGAAACTAATAATATTGCGAAACTTGTGCCTTCTGTACCAGGAATGAACATTGCTAAGGCTTTATCTAAATACGACAAACTTAAAGATGAAGATAAAGTTTTAGTTGATGAAATGAAGGCGGTTTTAGACAATCCTAACGACCAGCGTTTCCCTGTGTTAGATTCGGCGAAAAAAATGGAAGGTTGCATTAGAAATACGGGAATCCATGCTTGTGGAGTGATTATTACACCTGAAGATATTTCTAATTTGGTGCCTATCTCGATAGCGGCTAAAGATGCCGATATTTTGGTCTCTCAGTTTGATAACTCGGTGGCAGAAAGTGCGGGGCTTTTAAAAATGGACTTTTTAGGGCTGAGGACTTTAACTATCATTAAAGATGCGCTTAAACTCGTAAAAGAAAGGCACGGTATAGATATTAACCCTGATGAAATTTCTTTAGATGATGCTAAGACTTATCAACTTTTTAAAGAGGGAAGAACCATAGGGATTTTCCAATACGAAAGTCCTGGTATGCAAAAATATATGAGGGAATTAAAGCCTACCGTTTTTGCGGATTTAATTGCGATGAATGCTTTGTATCGTCCAGGACCAATTAAGTATATTCCTAACTTTATCAATCGTAAACACGGTGTTGAAGAAATTATTTACGACCTTCCAGAGACCGAAGAATACCTTAAAGAAACTTATGGGATTACCGTTTATCAGGAGCAGGTAATGCTTTTATCTCAAAAATTAGCAAACTTTACCAAAGGTGAAGCGGATACTTTGAGGAAGGCTATGGGGAAAAAGCAGATAGATGTTCTTAATAAGATGTATCCTAAATTTATAGAAGGTGGTAAAAAGAATAATCTAGACGAAGAAAAACTCAATAAAATTTGGAACGACTGGAAGGCGTTTGCGGAATATGCATTTAACAAATCTCACTCTACTTGTTATGCACTTATTGCTTATCAGACGGCATTTTTAAAAGCAAATTATCCAGCCGAGTATATGGCGAGTGTAATGAGTAATAACATTAACAACACGGCACAAATCACAATGTTTATGGAGGATTGTAGAGCTATGGGTGTAGATGTTTTAGGGCCAGATGTTAATGAAAGTCAGTATAAATTTTCGGTGAATGATAAAGGACAGATAAGGTTTGGTTTAGGAGCGATAAAAGGGATTGGCGAAGGTCCTAGTGAAGCGATTAGCCAAGAAAGAGCGAAAGGGAAATTTAAAAATATCTATGACTTCTTTGAAAGAGTAACGCCATCACAAGTGAATAAAAGAGTGGTGGAAAGTTTGGTGATGGCGGGAGCGTTTGATGAGGTAGATACCTACCATAGAGCACAATATTTTGATATTGATAACTCTGGCAAGACTAATATAGAAAAGCTCATTAGATATGGGCAAAGTTTCCAAGAAAGTAAAAATGAGGTGGAAAACTCTCTTTTTGCGGATTTTGCAGAAGAAATACAAATAGAACAGCCTAAAATAGCACCCGCTATGGAGTGGCAGAATATGCATAAACTCAATAAGGAGAAAGAAATTATTGGGTTCTACTTATCAGCTCACCCTTTAGATGAGTATAAATATCAGTTTCGCTTTATGCAAGGTGAGTTGAGTAAAAAGGAAGTTTTGTCTCAAAAAGATGAAATCTTAGAAGAGTTGCAATCTATCCCGAAAGAATCGGTTTTAATAGAAGATACAGAAGATGAACCAGATTTAGCGGTAGACTTAGATTTAGTAGAAGGTGAAGATGGTGAAATAATGGAGGAGGAAGTTAAAAATGTAGAACCTAAAGGCAGTTTTAATTTTTTAAACTTAGATGAAGTAGAAGCCTTTAAAGATAGTATTGCAAGTAGCATCAATCCTAGTTTATTTTCAGAGAAAGAGGCGTGGAAAGAGTTAAGGAAAATTAATGATGCGGCTAAAGAATATACAGTAGCAGGGCTAATTACCGAATATACCATAAGAGATGGTAAAAATAGTGGCGAAAAAATTGCATTTTTGACCTTGGAAGATTATAGTGGGTCGTATGGTTTTCGTTTAGGCGATAGAGATTATATGCGCCTTAGGGAAAAATTGGCTTTACAAAGGTTTGTAATTATTAAGATAAAAATGGTAATTTCCAAAGACGGTAGGGTTTTTGTGAATATAAATGAAGTGATAGACCTTAAAGATGCTTTTGAAAAATATGCAAAATCACTATCCATTGTGGCGGATATTACTGATATTAGAAGAGCGGATATTGAATTCTTCCAAAACGATTTACTCTCTCATCAGGGAGAGCATAAGTTAAGTTTTTATCTTAAAAATCCTAACGATGAAACGGAGCTGGAACTACCATCAATACAGAAGAAAATCAACATAAGTGCAGAACTTTTGTATAAAATTCAGCAGTATAATAAGTATCAGATATTTCTTAACTAGAAGATTAGAGTTAAAATAGTAATAAGGAAGCATTAGCTTCCTTATTTTTTATATCAAATTCTAATCAAAATTGTGGTGAGTGTCGTCGTTTTTATTTCGATTCCAAATCCAAAGACCTATGGTAATGCCTATTGCTCCAGCGGCTCCGTTCATTAAAGCTCTCTCTAGTTGGTCTGGAGCATTAGAGTTACCAAGATAGTTCATTAAAAATACAACAACAAATGTAATGATAACGATGAGGTAAAATTTAGGGTTTTTAAAATCCATATTTTTATCTTAATTTGTATGAAATCATAATACCGCCTCTGTAAGGAATCCATTCTCCACTTTTATTCCAATAGTCTGGATGGCTTTCATATCTTTTCAAGAAATGTGGTGGTTCTTCTGTTGGTTCGTAGCCGTGATAAAAACCTTGTGAAGTTCCTCCACCTAAGAAAAAGTCAATATTCCATTTATCTTTCCATTGGTACTGATATCCAACTACAGCTCCTATCATATAATTAAACCCTCTTTGAAATTTTTTTGTGTCAAGGTAATTCCATTTGGTCATATCAAAAACTCCGCCTCCAACATTTGCTCCAACATACCAACCATTGAATGCTTCCTTAAAATAATATCTACCCTCCAAATGTCCCATGTAAATTTGCATATGATTGCCAAATGCAGATTTCCAAGGTGAAATAAGGATGTCTCCTTGTATGGTGTACTTGGGTGCTAATTGATACTCTAGTCCTCCATTTATGATGGATAGCGGTAGAGTGAGAACATTTCCTTTAATGTATAAAGATTTAGGCTTTGTTGTGTTTGTCTCTTCTTGGGTAGACTGTGCTGGTGTTAGAGTTGTCAAACCTAAAAAAAGTATAATGGCTATATTTTTCATAATGCAAATATAAAATAATAAAACAAAAACCACTCTCAAACGGAGTGGTTTTTATGGTGGTGCCTCCAGTACTCTCATTACCGTTGGGAATCAATGATACTATGTCATAATTTGGTCTCATTTGGGTCTATTTAAAGTCCTTTGTGAGGTTATTTATCTTTTTTAATATGTTAATAAGTTCATGGTTGTCATGAGTAATATTTTCAGTAGATGAATCCTCAACAGAGTCCGCAACAGCTTCCTCAAATAAATTATTTAAGTCTATATCTGGGAAATGTTTTCTCATAAGGGCAAAATCTTCCTCATTAAATCTACTTTTTCCATTCATCTTGGAAGAAAAATTAGACTTCTTAAGCCCCAACTTTTCTCCAAAGTCCTTTAAGTCTATTCGCTTGTAATGACAATAGTTTAAAATTTTTCCTCTGATATTCATTAACTTATATATTATAAGTCATTTTTTCAGTACAAAAATTTTGAACCAAGTTTAAAATTTTTAAATTTGCACTGAAACAATAACAAACAAAATGCAACGCAAAGGTAACAAAATATCAACTAAAAAAAATATTGATTTGAATATTGAAAGTAAATTCAAATTCATAGATGACTATTTACCTAGAAATTATGCAAGTAAGGTTATAAAAAAATTGGGTCGAGAAAACTTAAGTGCATCTACTGTGAGAGGTGTACGCAAGAGAAAGTCTGGTGATTTAGAAATCATCAGAGCCTTATATGATGTAGCAAAAGACACTTATAAACTCATAAATGAATAAAAATAAAACTATGAATTCAACAACACAGATGATTTACCCAGGTATGTGTGACGACAGCTTGGAAATTTTCTTCCATAAAGAGGAAAATAGACTAATGGCAATACATAATAGCCAAATTAAATGTTTTACAAAACTTCCTACGGAAGCCATAGGTTTTATCTATAATATTATGGACTCTGAGGTTGAAACTCAAGAGCTTTTGCAAAAGTGGTTTCCAGATGACACAGAGAAGCAAATACAAAAACTAGCCAAATGCCGTTTTGGGGGACTTAATTTTGAACCAGACTATTGTTCTAAAAAAAAATCTCCCAATTTTGATGTAGTAGATTGTCCGCTGAAAGGGCACTGCAAAGGCGAGGGTATTTTATGTAAAGAAATATCCTATAAGGGAGAATCTTTATCTAATCTAGAACTAGAGGCATTAAGACTAATATCTTCTATAGAGAAGAACACAGCCATAGCAGAGCTGCTAGGAATGCCACTAGGAACATTTAATGTTTTTCGTACCAACTTATACGAAAAACTCAACATAAGAACTAAACAAGAAGCGACCAGAGTAGCAGTATTCCTAGGGCTTATCTAGGAACGGGAGCTTATTTACTATCCCGAAGCCTCTTAGGAGGCTTCATTTTAAAAATAAAAATAATGGAAACAATACCTTACCTCATAAATTATAAATGGGAATGTTCTAACTTAAAGAAAATGCCCATAGAGTTAGCTTTAAAAAGGCTAAGTAACTTATTCAATTACAAAGAAAACCAAATTATATCTGTTTCAGGTCTTATAGAATTGGGTAAAATCTATAAGCTATCTTCTGCAGACTTAGAGCATATTATAAGTTTACAAAAAACAGAGCCTGATTTATTTAGACTATCTAAAATCATATCTAAAATGGATAAACTATCCATGATTAAGGATATTAAAAATGTAAAAACACTATTACATAAATCTTTAGACGCTATATATAATGAGAAATACGGTAGATAAAAAAGCAAAACGCAAATATAATGCGTGTTACAGGCTTAGAAGAAAGGGCGTTAAAATAAAGACACATCTAAAAACAATCTATGGTGATAGCTGTGTAGAAGAAAACAAAGCCGCCAAGATACTTCTAAAAGAGTTTCATTTTGTAATCCAAACTCAATTACTGCTATGAATAAGGAACTAAAGGCTTTTGTGGAGGCATATGCTAAAACAAGAAAAAAGCAAAAAATTAAAGTGTTCAACTTCAATACTTTCAGAAATGAAAAATCTAATCTTAAAGTTAGCCCTAAAGCTAACTAATAAAACAATACTCAAAAAACACTGGTAAAATGAAACTATTAAAAATATTTTTTAATAATAAAAAATTATCTATATTTGTACTGCCAAACTCATTTTTTAGCAGTGTAAATCATAGAATTTGCATTAGAAATAACAACCTAGGCGTAGTTTTTCTCTATTCTTATGGCACTGCTATAAGTGGGTTTGGCGACTCAGAGGAGGCTACGCTTTCTTTATTTTTAACGAAAAATAAAATTTTTACTAATGCCAAACCCAGTAAAAGTTTTAGCACAAGGGAACAACAGTACCTTATTGCTAACGCACAGCCCAGCGACAGGGCAGTACACTCTAGAAAACTTAATCTTCATTTCAGAAAAGCTCAAGGCTCGTTTCTTTCGTATTTCAACACGAAAAGATGGCTACAACATCATACTTGGGCTAGACAAGAAAAAGGCTTACTTTGGGCGTTCTTCCACATTCTCGAAGGCACTCAGCAATCTTATAGAAGATATGAAGCGTGGGGGCGTAGAGCTGCCTACAATAGCTGCTTAAACTTAAAAAAATCACTCAACTTTAAATGGTTCCCTGCACTATGCATTTAGTGTAGTGTGGGGATTTATTAACTCGTTTTAATAAGAACATATGCCTTACATCAAAAAAGAATTTATAGACAAAGTCCTCTTTAATACCGATATACTAAGTGTTTTTCAACAGTTAGGGATAAGAGTAGAGAAAAAAGGAGCACACTACTGGTGTCTATCTCCTTTCAAGGAGGAGAAAACGCCCAGTTGTCAAATTAAGGCAAATACCCAAAGATATATAGACTATTCTTCAGGTATCTCTGGAGATGCTGTAAGCCTCTTAATGGAGGTAAAAAGAATGACTTACCCAGAGGCAATAGAAGAACTGGCTAAAATGCAAGGCTTACAAATGGAATACGAAAGCCAAGCCGACACAGACCAGTATAGAGCTAAAAGGGCTAAAGAAAAAGATTTGAGGAAATATTTAATTTCCTTAAACAAGAAATTTCAAGAAAACTTATATCAGCTTCCAAAAGACCACCCAGCTTGGCAAGAAATACAAAAGAGAGAATATACAGATGAAGTAATAAAGGAGTGGCAAATAGGTTATGCTCCTGGAGATAATTTTATCTACGAGTTATTTAAAAAAGCAGGTAATGTAGAAGCTGCTAAACAGCTAGGTTTAGTAAACGACAAGAATAATGATAAAATCTGGAATCGTTTAACTTACCCTATCTTTGATAGTCAAGATAATATCATAGGTTTTGCTCATAGGGACCTCACTGGAGATAAAAAATCTGCTAAGTGGATGAATCCTCCAGAAACAGAGCTATATAGAAAAGAGAAAGTTCTTTATGGTCTGAATGCTGCTAAAAATGCCATAGTGAAAACAGGGAGAGTTTGGCTGTTAGAAGGTTATAATGATGTCATCGCTTGGCATAGATTAGGGCTAGAAAACTCAGTAGGTATTTGTGGTACTGCATTAACGCATGTACATATTAAAACGCTGAAAAAACTCACAAACAAAATAACGCTTTGTCTAGACCCAGATGCTGGAGGCAAAAAATCTATGCTCAAATATATTCCTCAGCTAATTATAGAAGGCTTTTCAGTAGAAGTATGCCAATTACCAGAGGATATAGATCCAGATGATTATAGCAGAAAATATGCTGTACAAATAGAAGATATAGGCTTACTACACTCGCTCCAAGAGTATTTAATTACAGGGTTCAAAGTGTTATGTTTGGAGAAGCTAGAGGGTGATGAGTTAGATAGAGCTAATGGGATTAAATTTTTAGCGGAAACAATATCAAAAATCCCAGATACTACTCTTAAAAACATATATACGGACCAGCTCATAAAAGAATCAAAGCAAAAACCTGCTTTTATTCGTAATTTGATGAAAGAAAAGGAGGCAGAAGTTATCCAGATAAGTAATGATTTACAAGAGCTATATGACTTTCCAAAGGGAGTTAAAGACCATAAAGAGTTGGTTCCAATTATAGAAAAATATCAGTTGTTCATTGCTAATAATCAGATATATATACAAGATACATTTGACTATCCAGTAAGATTTAAAAGTATCAGTAACTTTTCTATTGAAATATTACAACACATGAACGATGAGAAGTTTGCGGCAAAACTTCTCAGAGTTTCTAATATACACGGAGACGAAAGGATTTTTGATGTAAGGGCAGATGCTCTTACCACGCCTTTGGATTTTAAAAAACAATGTGCCAATCAAGGCAATTTCCAATGGAATGGAAATCAAAAAGAGTTGGATAAATTAACCGCTTATCTCTATGATAATATGGGCGTGGGTAGGCGTGTAGATGTTTTAGGCTGGAATGCTGAAGGCTTTTATGCTTGGAACAACTCGGTTACCATACCAGGGCAGTCAAGCATACCGATTGATAAAAATGGTATTTTCCATTTTGATGGTCATTCTTACTATGTACCTTCAGCAAACGAAATTTATAGAGCTAATCCCTATAAATTCATGCAACAAAAGCGGGTGCAGCTTAAGTCGTGGTCTGTACCTATGGTAGATTATTTGGCACAAATGGTTAAGGTACACAGAGACTATGGGGTCATAGGTATGCTGTTTGCCTTTGCATCTGCCCATCAAGACATTATTGTGAGTGTTGCAAAAGGCTTTCCTATAATGTTTTTATACGGACCACCTTCTACAGGTAAAGACGAACTTTACGGTTGTCTGAAAAAAATGTTCGGTATAGCCAAAACTGACTTCATAAACTTAGAAAATAAACAAAGTACAGGTAAAGCTAAACTTCGTGCTTTTGGAGAGTTTTCTAATATGCTTGTACATCTATCTGAATATACCAATGGTGATGGTGATATAGATGGAATGCTTAAAGGGCTATGGGATAGAGGTTCTTATAAAAGAGCCACCTTAGACTCTATGGTAAGTACCGATTCTTCTCCTATACTTTGTGCAGCTATTGTTACAGGGAACCAATCCCCAACAGATGATGCCGTGCTTACTAGATTGTTATATGGAGAAATGATAAAAAACCAATTCTCATTAGAGGAAAAAAAAGAATTTGAAAAATTAGAGAATATGACTACGGATAACATAACGGCTTATATGGAAAAGTGCATTTGGTACCGCCCTTTATTTGAGCAAAAGTTTGCAGATAAGTTTTATATGTACAAAAAAATAATATCCGCAAGACCTGCGTTTAAGGGCATGATAGACCGTATCATTACCAATTACTCCATATTAGGAGCTACACACGAGTTATTGAAAGATACAAATGATTTTGTATTTCCTTTCACAACTCAAGATATGTTAGAAATATTTGATACCTGGGCAAGTAATCTTAAAACAAAACTTGATAATGCGAATGTAATGGCTAAGTTCTGGGATGTGTTTGTAGCTTGTTTGTATGGTACAGAACTGAGTAGGCTTCAGCGTGGGGTTCATCTTGAGGTTGCAGATAACAAACTCTATCTTAGATTTACTGAGGTCTATAATCGTATCCAAACGGAGTGGTTCCCTCGTTTTTCAGAGTCGTGTCCTGCTAAGGGAACATTGAGAGAGAAGCTACGAGAGTCTAGTAGTTTTGCAGGAGAGGTTAAATCCTACAGATTTGGAAATAATATCAATACTTCTGCCTATACAGTAGATTTGAATAAACTAGAGAATAAGGACTCTATCCTATTTGCTTTAAACATACAACAAGAAGAACAGTATAAAAAATCAACAGGAATGGATAATTTATTTGTCCCCCCTGCAACCCCCAATTCCCAAGGGTCTATAGAAGAAAGTTCTGAGAAGCCCGAGTTTTGATATTTTTTTACCCTTTTTTAAAGGCGAATGCCCCAAACGGCAAAAATATTTTCCAACATTTCCAACAGCCTTTAATTTATTATAAAAGAGTAATTTAAGTATAAAAGTAATGTTGGAAAGTTGTTGGAAGTTGTTGGAAGTTGTTGGAAGTGCTTTTAGGTTTCCAACAGTTTCCAACAGAAATAGAGGTATATTTTAATGTAATTGTCTGAAATACAGTAATGTTGGAATGTTGGAGAAATAAATTCTAAAATGACCCACCTAAATAAAAAAATGTTTCCAAAGCACAATATAGAACACGATAATAAAATAGCCGTAAAAAACTTACTAGGCAAAGCTCCTAAATTCATTGAGTTTGCTCCAATGTTTTTCTGTGAGTTTTTTGAAGGTTTAGATGTTATGCAGATTTATAGTGAAAAGACTAAAGAATATCTATTTGGCATCTATGCTGCTGGGCGTTTGGTAGGACACTGTTATTTTGGAGATAAATATACAACAAAGGAGTTAGCCGATATAGCTGATTGCTATCTACCTAAGAAGTATGACGAAATGAAAGAATACAGATTGAAGCACACAGATATTTGGTACCATAAATATCATATTTCACAGTATGCTTGGATTTATGAAAGAGTTATAGAAAAAATTAAATAATAAGAAGAATGAAAAATAAGATGACAAAACAAGAAAAATTGCAAGTTATAACGGATAATATCAGATATAAATTTCCAAGACTGGTAGACAAAGAACCAATGCTGACCGATGTTTTAGCTTGGTTAAGTCTTCTTAAAGAAGTATGTTTATGTTATTTAGACCATCATAGTTTTTTAGTGATAGAAAAACCAGGCAAATTTTATTATCAAGTAATAGACATCACGAAACCTTACCTCAAAGACCAACCCAATGAGGTAATAAAATTTCTATACAAATTCACTAAAAATGAAACTACCTAAGGATAGATTTAGATTTAAGCCCAAAACAACAAGTACAAAATTTAATTTACAAACAATAAATAATTATGAAACTACAAAAAAATCATAGACAACGATAACCAAATACAAAAATTAAAACAACAGCTATGAATAAAATACATGAAAACTGGTCTGAAATAGAAAGAGCAGAAGAACTAGCAAGAGAAAAAACAGGAGACCCTGAAGCAGGATTTAACGCCTCTACCTTTTGGTTTGGAGAAAGACATCTAATGATTCCGTGCCTATACCGAAAGAAAAAAGGAAAGAAAGGGCAAGAAGTATTTACTAAATCGTATTCAGAAATTATGCTTTACGCCAAATATTGTCCTTTTTCTGGAAAGCCTTTGTATGAAGATGTATAATATCAACTATTTTTTTATTTACTCGGTTTAAAATTTTTAAACCGAGTAAAATTTTTTTGTATTTTTGTTGAAAAATGAAAGGGCAATTTGAATACTTATGTCAGCTAAAGCTCATACCAATAAGTATGTTAAAAATAGAAAACTCAGTAAATGAGATTTTGTTATTAAGTAATTCTATATCTGATACTTATTTTACACCAGGTACGGCACACATGGCTATAGAAAGAAAACAAGCTGCATCTGGAATTTATTATGAAACACAAATAACCTATTCTATTCCTGGAACGCCTAGCATAGAAGAAATGGATAAGTTCAGTAGTTATGGAGCTATTTGTGCCACTACTCATTCGGGAAGGAACATTGTTTTACACAACAATGATGTGTTTATGAATACGCCTTTAGTATTTAATATAGAAGGAGATTTAAAAAAAACAATCATAAAAACATCAATACAAACCTTAAAAATACCATGATACAACTTTATCCTATAGAAGTACCAGGCTATTTAATCCCTTTTATTATCAAAGAATTAGGAGATGCGGAAGTATTGTCTTATACGGAGAGCTTTAGTAGGATAATTATAAATCCCAACTCGTCATTGGGGAGGTTTATAAGAAATGGGATATTGCCAAGCTATAAGGTGAAAAATTATTGTTTGACAATATATACCAAAAAGTTAGGCTCAAAAAAAGCCTTTTCGGCAGAGCTGATGGAGTTTCATTCCTCTGCTGAATATAGAGTAGACTTATCTTTTGATGAGTTGGACTCGTTCTACAAATTTTTAGACTCTAGTTTTAAATCCTGTTTTTATTTTTTTGTAAAGGGTTATTGTGCAGGATCATCATCTCCAGCTAAAATAAAAGCTGCTATTTGGAAATTTATAGAAGATTATGAACTTTCCGAATACGGTTATGATGAAAAAATATTACGACACTATTACTATTCATTTAAAAAAAAAGGAGCTTTACATAAGCACTTCAATAATGAGAGAATAGGGGAGCTTTTTTTCAGATAAAATAGTTTGGCACGGAAAAAATAAATACAGGTTTACTTTTGGTCCAAAATTTTGCAAATGGCTAATTTTAGACTTAATGCTACCAAACCAAATAAAAACGCAGGACTACCCACTCCTAAATCAGAACTCTATCTTCTTTATGTAGAAGATATAATATCTATGCCAACGGCTAATCCTAAAGGGGTTATCACGGAGGGTAATATTGTAATAGCAGACGGTCGTAGATTTCATGTTTTATATTTAACACCATCTACACAGACTCATAATAGAGATACTGAAGGTGATGTAGATAGCAGAGGATGGAAGAAGAAAATTACGGGGCATTATCCAGGAGACGAAATAGAAATAAACGAGTTTGTAAAAAACAATACAAATCAAGGGTTTGTAATTGTAAGTAAAACCTGCAATTCGGAGTATAAAAGAATTTATGGAAGCAAATGCAACCCATTATATTTTACGGGAGCATATGTAGATGATAGTGAGAAAAAGGGCTATGAGCTTACTTTTGAGCAAGAATTTGCAGACAATGATCCTGTTCTATTCTATAATGGGAACATTTTAGTAGATGAAGACGCTCTAAACCCTAGTGGTCTTGAGGCAGCTTCTAGTATTTTTGTTAAACTAGATGCTTCCAATATTACTCCTAACAATAAAAATCTGCTGAAGAAAGCTTTAGATATAGGGGAAATGCCTACTAATGCAGCAACTATAGACGAAGGGGATAAAGAAGGTACAGTTTACACTAAAACACAAGCAGATAAACTTGTAAAAAACATCGCCAACTCCACTTTAGATACCACAGAGGAAGGTGGTGTTAATCAGATGTATGATTACAGATGGAATGTATCACAGGATGTTGGTTTCTCAATGTATACAGGTGAGGGTTTAGGATTAGGTGTAAAAGATACCTCATTTAGATTAAGTAGCGGATATTTCAATGTTACCCAAGGGACAGGAAATGGAAGGACTGAATTAACTGTACAAAAAAAAGGTATAGAATTATCTTATAGTGCTAATCACGATAGTGATGATGATATATACGCTTCAATAGGTATAGAAAATGGTAAAATACATTTGATTGGTGTAACTGATTTAGTTCCAGAGAATATTTCTGATGTTAAACAATTAGTTGTGAATAGTAGAGGCGATGTATATTCTGCCGAATTTTCACAAGATACTTTACAATCTGTTGTAAATAGAGACAATTATACTCCTAGAGATATACTATTTAGAAAAGAATCTAATGATAGAAAAGAAATTAGATTTGGAACAGATATTCCCACAGCTTCACTCTATTTTGGTACTTTTAATAAGTTAAGCACAGGAAATTACAATGTAAGCTATGGTATTGGTGCGTTAGAGAATAATACTACAGGGGAAACAAATACAGCAATAGGAGGCTATACATTGTATAGTAATACAGTAGGAAAACATAATACAGCAATAGGTACTTCATCACTACAAAAATTAAATGATGAATCTACTGATGCTAATGATAATAGTTACAATCTAGCTATTGGGAGTAGCTCTGGATTTAGTCTAAAAAAAGGAGGTAGAAATACCTTTATAGGGCAAGCAACAGCCTATAATTTACCTAAATCTTATTCTAATACATTCATAGGGCAAGCAACAGCCTTTAGTCTTAAATCAGAAACTATTGATATAGATGATATCAAGTCTTTATCACCTGTAGTAGCTAAATCTGCATTTATGGCAAAAAATAATACAGGTAAGCAATATTTTGGTATAGACCCCAATGATCCCAATGATAATTATACATTGCACTCTGGAATGAACACATTTGTGGGAAATATTCTTACAAGTACTAATGGACCAGATAAGGCTGTAATGTCTACCATCATAGGACAATCTCCTTATTGGAATTTATTGTACAGATGTTATAATAACCTTTTCATAGGTTCTGGTAATTATTCTACTTATGGTAGAGTGCAATATCTTAACTCTGTTGTTATAGGAAATAATTTGGATTTTGGAGTAGGTTCTGGATTTAGAGACAATATATTATCCATACACAATGATAAGCATAATTTCACAAAAATAGATGATGGTTTAATAACAGGAAAGTTTGATGAAAGATGGCTAAAAATAAATGGACAACTCAAACTAGACCTTAATAGAACAGCCAGTGCAGATGGAGATACATTATTTAATAAAATAGTAATGATGAAAGGTGATGGTACAGTTGGAATAAGAAGTGTAAATGATTTTGCAAGGATATTATCGGAAGATGTAAGTAGAATTGTTGCAGGTTCTGTTCAACAAATGGTATCTGGATTATTTGATGCTATCAACAGAATGGAAAGAACCATATATGACTTAGAACAAAGAATAGAACAATTAGAAAGTAATAACCCTTAAAATTTAAAAAAATGCAAAAAATAGCAATACAGTCTAATAGAGATTTAATGTTTCCACCAATACACAAAGGCATTGTAACAATGGAAATAGACTTAATTCAAAACAAACCTACTGAAAATAAGTATGAACTAAGAATTATAGATACTTGTACTAAAGAGGTAGAAGAAGAGGTAAATGAGGTAGAACCAACAACTCAAGAAACTATTACTAAAAAAATAATGGTAATTAAAAGATTAGGTACTCCTGTAACAAGAATTAAAACCTATACTTATGAGGAACTAGAACAATTATCAAAGTTACTTAGGTTAAATCTGGAAGATTTTGAGTCTTATACAGATTATATAAATGAGTTGTTTAGGAAAGGACTACTCATTATCACTCAAAAAGAGTGTCAAGAAGGTCAAGGTATGTATTTCTCTGAAGCACAAGATTGGGAAATTGTTAAAGACTAAAATTAAAAGTTATGAAAATACTTTTCCTACAAAAAATAAAAGGGGTTAAATGGTTTGAGAAACTTCCAAAGTCTAGTGAGTTTCCAAGACATTATATTACTCTGATAGATTTAGAAATTCAGTTGTCTGATGGATATATCCTAAAGATAGATAAGGGCTTTATTTGGGACGGTGCGAGTGTACCAAGTTGGCTGCACTGGCTATTTCCTCCGATAGATGAAGGGGCTTTAGCTGACCTTATACACGACAAGTTATGGACGGAAAAGCAAAAGCAGTTTGAGTATTTTGGATACAACATCTACAAAGCTCGGAAGTTTGCTGATGACGAAAGACTGCTTTGGAGAAAAGCCCTCGCTCCAAAAAGGCGAGTTTTCAACTGGATAAGCCACAAGGTTATAAGATTATTAGGCGGTTTCTTCTATTCACAACAATTAAAAATACCAAAATAAATGATAGCAGAAATTTTAAAACAAAACTATGAGGGTCTATATACACAGCTTATACAAGTGTGCTTTATTTGGATAGCCGTATTACTTGCTATAATTGTAGACTTCTACTTTGGACTTAAAAAAGCCCAAGAAATGGGAGAGGCAACGACTTCCGAAGGATACCGAAGAACGATAAACAAATTCGTCTATTATTATTCGATGATGTTCTTCGCACTAACTTTTGATTTTTTAGATGTAATAACCCCAACGATATTACCTTTTCCTCTATCGCTGACCCCTTTATTTTCTGTGTTTTGTGCTGTAGCCTTAATATTCACAGAAGCTAAGTCGGTTAGAGAAAAAGCCGAGGATAAAGTAAGGCGAAAAGCGGATAAAAGCTTTGCAGAATTACTAGAAATATTACAAAAACGAGAAGATGTAGTAAGTCAAATATTTGACCATTTAAAAAACCAAAAAAATAATGAAAACAATTCTACAACTAATTCTTAGTATTTTATTTTTAGCTTCTTGTGGTTCAGTTAGAAAAAATAAGCAGACGCAAGAAATGACACAATTTAAAACAGAGAATGATAGCTTATTTAATTCAGTCAGCAGTAAGTTATCTGAGGCATTAAATGAAAATAAAAGCCTCAAAGCAGAAAATACCTCATTCAGAAATGAGATTGAGAATTATCAATCTAAAATAAAAGTGATTCAAGAAAAAAGTCTCTCCGAAAGCTCCGAAGATTTGTTAATAGAAAATGCCAAAGGAGTTGTGAAGCTAACCGATAAGAATGGTAATATTTATGAGATTGGAGCGGATAACGGCACTAAGATATTAAGAACAACTACAGCAAAGTTGCAAAAGGAATTGTCGGAAAAAGTCAGCGAAATAAATAGCCTTAAATCCACCATTGAAAAACAACGCAAGACCATAGATAAATTAAATACAAAGTCAAGTGAAGTTCTAAAGGAATATGATAAGTTATATAAGTTTTCAAAAAAGCAAGGAGAATTTATAACTGAGCTACAAGAGTCTTCAAAAACAGACCGAAAAAATATACCTCTATGGGTTTATGTAATTATTGGAATTTCAATAATCCTTATTTGGGAATTTTCAAAATACGCTATTAAATCAAGATTAAAAATTTAAAAAATGGATAAAATCACACTACAAAGAATTGAACTTTTGCACCCAAAATTAAGGGAAGAAGCTAAAGCTATTTATAAGGAAATTTGCGAGGCTCTTACAGGAAAAGCTATTTGTAGATTTACTCACACACTCCGAACTTTCAAGGAACAAGATGAACTCTACACAATAGGTAGAACAAAAAAAGGAAGAAGAGTAACCAATGCAAAAGGTGGACAATCTTACCATAATTATGGACTGGCTATTGATATCTGCCTATTAGTAGATAAAGACAATAACGGAACTTACGAAACAGCTGTGTGGGACACAAAAGCCGACTTTGACAATGATAAAGTAGCAGATTGGCAAGAAATTGTAGCTATATTTAAACGCTATGGTTGGACTTGGGGCGGCGATTGGAGATTTACTGACCCTCCACACTTTCAAAAAACTTTTGGTAAGTCTATTGCAGATTTGCAAGGGTTATATAATAGGCAAAAGACAGAATATGTTAGTTTCTAATATCGTCAAATGCAAGTAAAAACAAAAACCACCATAACGGTGGTTTTTTTAATGGATACACTTTATGTAAAAATAGTTTGGCATAATGTAAAGGTGGTATTTTTCAATTTCGCAGTATGAATATACTATCAGAAATACTACGAGATGTTTGGTTGATGGAAACACCAACTCCCAACTATTATAGACCAATAGTAGATAATATCTTATCAGGTAAAATAACAGATGCGGAAAAGCCATTGGTTTATACGGTTCTTTCAAAAAGAGAATCTTTAGCTAGTGGAGATATTATTGAAAAGGACAAAGTGGCTGTTATTTCTATGATTGGTCCTATGACCAAGTATAATACTGGGTGCGATTATGGGGCAGAGTATTTTGCTTCTGAAATAATGAAAGCTCAAAATAACGAAGAAATTAAAGGGATTATTCTCTTCATGGATGGTCCTGGAGGAAATGCTAATGCAATTACTTTGTTTCAAGCTCTTAAAGGTAAAATTACTAAGCCTATAGTTTCTGTAGTTGATACAGCTTGTTCGTTACATTATTGGATAGCTTCTATGCTATCAGACCATATCATGCTGAATAATGATTTTACAGCAGAAGTTGGAAGTATAGGAGCTATGATAGTATTTGAAAAGCCAAACAATGAAATTAAAATTATTAGACCTAAAGAAAGTAAGGATAAAAATCAAGCTATCGTAGAGGCATTAGAGGGTAATTTTTCTGCACTAGAAGAAAGGTTATCTGTATTAGCCCAAAGATTTCAGAAAGAAGTTAAAGAGGCTAGACCTAAGATAAAAGAAGAAGCCATCTTTGGTAAAACATATACAGCTCAATCCGCTATAGATGTGGGCTTAGCAGATAGCTTTGGTGGGATAACCGAAGCTTACAATCTTATTCTTGCTAAATCAGAATTAACCAAAATAAATAAATAGATGAAGTTTTTAAAGATGTTAGCGGCACTTCTAAGCATTAAAGAAGTCGCCCAAAAAGAAAACAAAGTAGAACTCAGCAACGAGCAATCTACCAAATTAACAGAACTCTTAGGAGATGAACAAGCACAGCTTCTAATTGAACAAGCTAATGCAGAACTAGCGGAAGTGAAATCTGTTAAGGAAGAACTTTCTGAGGTAAAATCTAAACTGGAACAATCTAGTGAAGACATTAAAGCCAAAGAGGACAAGTTAGGAGCATTGACCACCAAAGTGGACCAACTGCTAGAAGAAAACAAGGATTTAAAAGCCAAAGTAGAGAAGCTATCTGGAGAGCCAGAAGATGTGGTGAAAGAAGTGGTAAAGCAAGTAAAAGAAATAGGCGTGGCAGAAAAAGTATTTGAACAAGGAGGGCAATTATTTGGGTTGCAAGGTAAATTTTGGGAGGCTTCTTCGCCATGGAATGCGAAAGCATTAGCAGGAGCTAAAGGTTCTACAACAGACTTTAAAAGTTCTGTAGTTATTCAAAGAATGAACGATGAGTTCTTAGATTATGTAAGAACCTATCCAGAGAAAATAGAGTCTTTATTCAACTCTTATTTTAATTTGCCAGAACATTGGCCAAGAGTTACGGGTGTAATGGATAGACTAATGTCTGCAACTATTTCTGTGGCTAATGTTACCCAGCCTAGAAAAGCCAGATGGGCTCCAAAAGGCGATATTGTTTTTAAAGCAGAAGAAATGTTTGTGCGTCCTACTCAGATTGACTTACAGTTTAATTATTGGGAGATGCAGAAGATAGAGACGAACTGGTTAAATGGCTTTAACAAAGTAGGTAACCAAGCCTATAAAATGCCGTTTATCGTTTTCTTGTTGGGTGAATTCTTAAAGAAAGCTAGACAAGAAGATGCAGATGTGTTGATTAGAGGGGTTTGGGTGCCAACACCAGAAGAAAGAGAAAAAGACAAACCTGGGCATTATTTACATAGGAATGATGGTTTGCTAAAACTCATTTTTGATGCTAGACTAGCCAACAAGTACAGACCTTTTAACTTAGGTAGATGGACCTTTGCCAATGCTTTAGATTATGTAGATAGCTTTATTAAACAGTTACCAGAGAATGTACGAAGTACAGAGCAGTTACAAATGTTAATGTCGCCGTCTAAAATTTTAGACTATAAGCGTAGAGCAGAGCAAATCTATGGTGGTAATACCGATTACAAAGGTTATCCAGAAACGCCTAAAGATTATACAAATATTAAGTTTGTTCCTTTACAATGGTTAGAAGGTTCAGATGTTATTATTGTTACCACAATGGATAACATTAAGGTATTTGAATACAAGCCAGAGGAAAAGTCGCTATTTACAATAGAGAAATTCTTAAGAGATATTTATGCATTTGCAGATTACAGAATTGGTATTGGTATTAACCATATCGGTTTAGCTACCGTACCAGGCGATAAACTCGCTTTGGCTAAGCAGATGATTTGGACGAATAATACGCCATTGTTTAACTCTGATTTCTTCGCTACTTGTTATGATAATAAGACAGGTATCTTAGAAGTAAGACACAACCGTGTAAAACCAGATATTGACTTTACAACGGATATTGTTGAGATTACAGGTAATGTAGGAGATATTTTGGTAATTAGAGGGGATATTTCTTTTGCTTCAGAAGTTAAGGTTAAAAGAGGAGCAAAATTAGATTTAACGAAGGACTTTAACCTTAAAACAGGAGGTGATTTAACTCTGATTAAAAAAGCAGATGGAACATATAAAGAAGTAAGTAGAACCACTTCTCCAGCCCTAGAACCTACTTATAAATCTTTTGACACATTGTCTTTAGATTATAAAGCAGACGAATATGTGTATAAAGGAGAAAATGGAACTCTAGAAGCCATTACAGGTGGTGAAGAAGGCAACCGTTTGAGAATCCAAGCTGCAGAAGGTAAGACCTTAACGATTGATACCGTAGATGGAAACATCAAGGTAGATAGTCAGGTGGTACTAGATGCACCTAGCAAATTCTTAGACTTAGTCTTTGTAAACAATGTTTGGGTGGAAATCAATAAAGGATAATTAACCAATACTAGGCAGTAGCTTTGGTTGCTGCCTAGATTTAATAATATTAAAAAAAATGAGACAAGTTTTAAAAGCATCAAGCAATGCGGGGTTACCAACTCCAAAAAGAGGCGAAGCAATATTAGCTTTAAATAAAGAAATTATAAAACACCCAGTAGTAGGTGCGGATTTGGTAACATTAGAAGGTAACTATATCTTTAAACCAGGAGCCACTTTCATAAAGTTGTACATGACGCCATCTACACAAGCTGCAACTTCTGAAGCTGGAGGAAATCCAGATGGAATGGGAAGTAAAAACAAATTTGTAGGAGAGCACCCTGGTACAGAAAAGGAAATTATGTCTTTTCTTAAAAGATATGCTAATGAAGGGTTTATAATATTCTATGGAGGCTGTGGCACTTCTGAGTATAAGGTAATGGGTAGCCAGTGTCACCCAATGAAATTATCTCCTGCAACTAAAGATGATAAAGATGGTAATGTAACTACTCTTACTTTTGAGCAGGAAATGCTGAACGATGATAGAGTGATGTTCTATAACGGTCCTATTTCTTTTGCAAATCCATTTCAAGCTACAGGTTCTAGCTTTGCCTTATCTAGTGCTAATGGTAATGTGGTGAAGTTAGCTTCTGCTTCTACAACAGCTAATATTAGTTTTTCAAGTTCAGATTTTGAACATGGGCAAACGGTTAGTTTCATAGGAGGTGGTGGAGCTGATCCGTATAAGATAAAAAATAATGCATCTGGAGCGGTAGCCGTCTTAACTAAAGATGGGGCAGACTGGATAGCGTTAGAGGGAGCCGTTATAGACTTTAGGGTTACGGTTGCTGATAAGACCTATTTGGTGGAAGTCGCTAGGAGATAGCCTTATAAATTAGATTAGCACGGCAACTTATTTAAGTTGCCGTTTTTTGTAATAAATATTATACGATGAAAAATATAGCGATAAAAATTTTAAAAACAGAAAAAGACCAAGTTAAAAGATTCAATGCCTTATTAGGCGTTTTTATAAATTCAAACGGAAATCCTAACCTCATAAGGTCCTATAATGCTAGAGGATTTAATCCTACATTACTAGAAACGCTAGAGTATGATGTTAAACAGCATTTAGCAATAACAGATGCTGATTTGGCAAATTTCAAGGAAGATACTCAAGAACAGGTACAGCAGACTTTATTGGTAGATTCAACCATAGAAGAGCAGGTTAAATCTAATCCAGAATCAAGGACTATTTTTATGAATATCCTTAAGGAAATGAACGAAGAAGAGAAAACGGGGCTAAGGTTTTCATCGGAGTATCCTTTCTTAAGAGATAAAGATTGTCCTAACGAGCTGAAAATACTAGCAAATGATGCCATTACATCATTTCACACTTTTAAGGAGCTACATCAAGAGTTATTTGATAAAGTAGCAAATGTAGCAGAGCCTGAGCTTACAGAGGAACAAATTTTCAAAATTGCTAATGAATTGCTAGAAAATTTTGAGTTAAATAGAGAAATTCACGCAGAATTAGAGTATTACAAAGAGCATAAAGATTTCCTAGCAGAACACCCTATTTTTGAGGACTATAGGATAGAAAAAGAAATAAAAGAGATGACTGCTGAAGAACTAGCTAAAGCTAAAAATAATTTAAAGGCTAATATTTCTAAAAAGAAAAAAGCCCTTAAAGAAACAGATGATGAAGAAAGAAAATCTAAACTTTATCAAGACCTAGCAATGTTAGAGAAAAAGCAAAAGTTAGTAGATGAAAGACTCAAAGAAAAATAAATACTTTTCTATATCCTCGTTATGTGAGGATAAAAGCAAAGTATATCCAGAGGTAAAATCAGTATATCTTAACAAACACTTAGAACGAGTTGAAAACTTAAATCAACTCGTTAGAATACCTCAAGAAGGAGAAGTATTTTTTTTACAAACAGAAAAGGCGTTTAATGCGTTCACTTTTATTCCTTGGATAGCTAAGCTACACTTTATAGAAGAATTGTATGCCAGTACATATAGTATCAGCAGAAGGGTAGTAGAAGCCTTGCAAGAGCTTCAGCAAAACGGTAGAGTTGGAAAAGTAACGCTCCTTATTTCCGACTCTATGCCAAAAAGAAATCCGTTAACAATAGATGTGTTAGAAGGGGTATGTAAACATAATGGCAATTTTAATGTTAAATACTTCTGGAATCACTCTAAAATATGTTTGCTTAAAATAGATGGTTTTCATTTGGTATTAGAAGGGTCTGGAAATTGGAGCGAAAACGCCCAGCTAGAGCAATATGTATTGGCTAACTCAAAAGAAGTATTTGAATTTAGAAAAACAATATTTGAATGATAGATATACTAAAATGTTTGGACTAGTGGTTTTACAAAATGCTAGTTTCACGCTTGTAAGTAGGGCAAGAAATAGCGATAGTATAGCTTTTCATACCATAGCGAGTGTGCTGAGTAATGGGATATGGTTATTAGTGATTAAGAATGTCGTTCAAAATTTTGATAGTCCTGTGCTTATGCTTACCTATCTTATAGGTTCTGTGGTAGGTAGTGTTTTGATGCACTATATCTCTATGAATTATTTTGAAAAGAAAAGGAAATGATACTACTATCAGATGAAGAATATACCCAAATAGAGGATTTGGCAGGGGCGGGTTATGGTACCAATAAAATAGCTATGTACTTAGATGTTCCGTATAGGGATTTTATGAAAGAATGGAACAAACCTAATTCTAAGGTGCGTTATCATTATGAAAGAGGGATATTGAAGGTAGATGCTAATGCAGGAATGAAGTTAGCGGAAAATGCTATGAGTGGAAATATAACAGCACATCAGCAGCTAGAAAAAGTAAGAAGAGGACAGCTTTTAGCAGAACTGAAAAAAAAATACATCTATGGCGAAGAAGAAATTAACGGACTACAATCTTGATGATTTATATGAATGGATAGAGAATGGTCGTATAGATGATATGCCTGAGGAATTTTTCCAGTATGTTAATTTATTGGATAAAATTAGGGCAATGAGACTTAGGCACGATGTTTTTGGAACTAAAGAGGCTATCATAAAACATTTAATTGCTTTTGAGCCAGATTTAAAAGGAAATAGGCTAAAAGCCGTTCAGTTCTACAATGAAACCATAGAGTATTTCTATTCAGATAACGAAATATCTAAAGCAGCTTGGCGAAATTTATACGCTGATGATTTAGATAATGCATACAACTTAGCTATGGCACTAGCAGAATCTGTAACAGATATAGAAAAAGCGTCTAAAATAAAGGAACGAGCTTTTAAATTTAGAGGTTTAGACAAAGAAGACCCTATAGAAACTCCAGAAGATGCTTTAAGAAAGCCGTTCAAAGTCTATACTATGGATATGGGTAAGCATTTTGAGCTACCAAATGAAGACCGTAAGGAGATAGAGCTTTGGATAGATGCAAATACAAAAGAACTTACCGAGAAGGCAAGGGATAGAATAAAGCAAGAGGTATTGATATTACCAGTTAAAGTGTTTGAAGATGAAGAAGAAAATCCTCGTAAAAACTGATTTTAATGATGTAGAAGTTCGCTATGCATCGTGGTTGAAAACATTAGTAGATTTAATGCAACCACAAAATTTGTTTTTAGTTTTAGGGCGAGGCACAGGGAAGACAACGGACTATCAAGCAGAGAGATTGATGGATATTTGTTACGATATGCCAGGGTGTTATATAGGTATCGTGGGAGATACTTATACCAATCTTCTTAAAAATGTTGTGCCGTCCATCATTGAGGGGTGGAATCGTAAAGGTTGGGTAGAGGGTATTCATTATGTCGTAGATAAACCGCCTCCACAGCACTTTAAAAAACCTTACAAAGCTCCGCAAACCTATAAACATACTATTTCCACATTTCTAGGTAATTTTTTTAATTACATATCTATGGATACGCCTAGTTCTGGGGCGGGTAACTCCTACCAACATTTGGTGGGAGATGAGACTAAATATCTAGAAAAAAGGAGAATAGACCGTTTATTTCCTGCTTTGCGTGGAGACTCCACTATATTTGGGCATTCAGCTTATTATTTGGGGCTTACATTTACTACAGACTATCCTAATATCATTATGCCAGGAGAGTATGATTGGATTTTGGATAGAGAAAAGGAAATGAATAGAAAGCAGATGAAATATCTTCTGCAAATATCCTTAGAGTTAAATGAAGCTAAAGCAGATGCTATACATTATGCTAGAAAGCGTAATAAAAGGCTACTCCAAAAAACGCAGCGAAAAATTGCCAAAATTTCGGAGCTTTGGGAGCGACTTAGAAAAAATTCTACATTTTTCTATATGGCATCTAGTTTTGTCAATGTAGATATTTTAAGGTTAGATTACTTTAAAACAGCTCTAGCTGCTTTAGGAATGGTAGAGTTTAATACTGCCGTACTAACCTTGCCTCCAGAGGTAGAAGAAGGACAAAAGTTTTATGTGGCTTTTGAGGATAAACATATTTATGATGATGGTATTAACTTTAAGTATTATCAGCAATTCAATACAGGAGATGATGCGGAGCTAACCTCGTTAGGGTTGAATTATGTTAATCACAACACCAAACTTGAACTTGGAATAGACTTCGGAGACCAGTGTTCTATGGTAGTGGCACAGTCTAATAAAGAATATATTAGAGTGCTTAAAAATTTCTGGACACTAGCACCACAATCCTCAGAGGCGTTATGTTCTAAGTTTTTAGACTTTTTCAAATATCATAAAAGAAAAGAGATTGATTTGTACTATGACCGTTCTGGAAATCAGTATCAACAACTGGGGCGAGATTGGGCGACAGAGATTAAAAAGTTTTTGGAGTATGATGCGAATGGTATTCGTACAGGTTGGGTAGTAAATCTAATGAGCCGAAACCAAGGCAATATAGAGCAACAAACAGAATTTATGATGGCTAAAGCGATGATGAATAGAACTTATCCTGAGCTTCCAGGTATTCTAATAGACCGTTACCAATGTAGGGAGCTTGTATCTTCTATGAATGTAGCGAAGCAAATCGTAAAACCAAACAAAAGAGGTACAAACCAGCTATTCAAGGATAAAACTTCGGAGAAACTAGAGTTAAGTAAACGCCCAATGTATTCCACCAATATGTCAGACGCACTCAAATATTTGATATGTCGCCGTCCTTGGATACAATTACTCAAAAAACAGAAGGTAGAGTTTAATGCTCCAGAAGCTATTGAGTAAAAAAATAAAAAAAGTTACTAAAAAACTTGCGTAATAACCAAAAGATTATTATATTTGTAGTGTAATAATAAATGATAAAAATGACCACAAAGGAAAAATTAATTGAAGAAAAACAAAAGTACGAGGAGTTATTATTGAGTGCTATTGAAATTCATCACAAGTTGCCCCCAAAACTTCAAAAGTTATATGATGAAATGATTAAGGAGTATATAGATGAATTAAAAAAACTAAATAAAAGAATATTAGAGATGACATAAGTCTCTAATATTCTATCTAAAAATAAAACAATGAATACATTTGAAACTTTAAAAAAAGAATACTTAGAAGCGTCAAGTAAAGATATCGCTTCTGAAAAATTAGCAGAAATGAAAAGACTCGTAGAATCTGATCCAGAAAAATACGGAGAAGCTTTTTTAAACTTAGGTAATGAACAACTATCAGAACTGAAAAAATTAAATGTAAGAAATGCTTTAGATGAAGTGAGTGATTTTATTTCATTGTCCTATTTAGCTGAAAAATATTTTGGAAAAACAAAATCGTGGCTTTACCAGCGTATCAATGAAAATACAGTTAATGGGAAACCTGCTAAATTTACAGAAAAAGAGATAGAAACCCTTAACTATGCACTACAAGATTTAAGTAAAAAAATAGGCTCTGTTCGTATAGCTATCTAATAGTTTGCGATTATCATTTATTATTACACCCGCCCCTACTTTGAGCCGAGTTTGGGGCTTTTTGTTTTTTAGAACTTGCAACGATTTAAAACGAGTTTGTTATTTTTGTAAAAACAATAAAAAAATAAGAATGAAAAAATTTTTACTATTATTTAGTCTTTTGGTAGTTTCTTCATTATTTGGAAGTGTAGCAAAGCAGGATTCTATATCTAACATCATCACATCAATAAGCAAAGATGATAACTTATACAGAGGGATTACAAATGAATGTGAGTTAGAAATAAAAGAAACTCCTAAATATATAAGCGATGAAAATGCTAATATTTTTTATATAACTGATATTAAGTTTTGTGGAGGATTGTATTATATAACTGGTTTTTATATGGGAACAGAATATAATTGGGTTTATTATAAGCGTAATATCATGCATAAAGGAGAATTTATTGATATAGAAAAAGCACAAGAAATACTTAGCTCAATGTCTCCAAAGGAATATATAGAGTTTGTAAATAATAGTAAAGAAAATTCTATTATCTATATTGACATAATGAAAGATAGAATACTAGAAAAACTTAAAAGTTACGAAAAATACGGTATAGGAATATTAGAAGCACACGCAACTGCTGAAGACTATACAACAGGAGCTAAATTTAGAATACTAAATACCTCAAAAAAAACAATTAAGTATATAACATTTAATTTTTATGGAGAAAATGCAGTAGAGGATAAGGTTTTATACAGAAAAGGAAGTTTTTCTACTTATAGAAAAGGGATAGGTCCCGTAGAATCTTACGATATTGCCACTTGGTCGTTTGATTCTGTTTGGTTAACAGATATAGTAGAATATTTAACAATAACTTCCATCAATATACAGTATATGGACGGTACTTCTAAAAATATTAAGTTTAATAGTAAAATGATGCTAGATGAAAAATACCTTGATGATTTTGATACTTTAGTTAATATATCAGATGCTCAAAATAAAGAATAAACATTTGATGAAATATCAGATAATGATAAGGCTTTTTATGGGAATCGTTTAAAAATTAAAAAAAATATGAGAAAAACACTATTATTTTTGGTAACATTGTTCTTTATTTCTTGTTTTGAAGACAAGAACGGTAATGCTCCTTTAATTGAGGATGAAAATGGATATCTTGTAGATAATCCTAATTACAAAACAGATAGAGAACTAGAGTATGATGAGAAAATGCAAACTGCTAGAGAGAACTATAGGAATAGTAAAAAAGATGATGGTTCAACGATAGACCTAGGAGGTAGAACTCCTACTGTAGAAGATAGAGAGCAGTTTGGGAAGAATTTCAAACCTAAAACAGGAAGTACGACGATTGAGTTAATAGGTAAAGAAAAGACAACTATAAAACTCATTTCTGGGTTTAATACAGATTTTACTTTAGAGCAATATGAAAGATTAAATTACTTTGATAAAATGAGGGAATTAGGATTTAAAAAAGCCATTTTTAATAATGGTAGAAAAGACTTCAAAACATATAACCTAGAATAATCATAAATAGGCTGTTTCCACAAAAGAGACAGCCTATTTTTTATATTTACATATTTTACATATTTATGTTTTATAAGTAAAATATTATTTCATATATTTGCAACGCTAAACAATCATATGGGATAATCCCATTTTAAAATTAAAAAATAAATATAATCCCCCAAAGGAGGGTGTAGTCGAGAGGCTGCACAGGTCATTCCCAAATGATTGTTTAGCACCTCCTCGTGGGGGTATTTTGTATCTGGGAAATACAAGTTTTTTAAATTATATATTATGCTAAACAATCAACCTATCAATTTAGAAGGTACTCCAGGTAGTCTGGATATCTTCCGTTTTGCCAACGCACAGGCTGCTAAAGGGTTTAGTTCTAAACTTCCAAAATTAGAAACCCCTTGCGAGTTCTACAAGAAGAACAAATTCCGCAGGTTCACTTACAAAAATCTAGGTAAAGGTAAATTTCGCCTTGCGGTTCTCACGCAAGAGGGTAAAGAGCATTTTGCTGTACAAAGAAATTTCAATCTATGCTACATCAAGTTAGTTCGTAATTTTTACGGTCATTATTAAAACTATTTTTATGACCAAAAATTTATTTTGTGGGCTTTCAGACAAAGCCCAAAGAGAGCTAGAGATACTTAGAGGTCTCTACTCGCAGGACGAACTAGAAGACTGCTTGTTTTCCGTCTTCCAAGATGCCTATCTGTACGAAGACTGCCTAGCAGAAGAAGAAAAAGAGAAAAGAGCGATGCTCCACTCTCTCCTAAGAAACATTTTAAAAGATTTATTAACCTCAAAAACAGAAGAAAATGTATTATAGAAACACAATAGATATAGAACTAGCTAACAAAGAAATAATAGAAGCAGGAAGCCTTTTTAGGAGAGAAAATAACATAATGGTTTTGGTAGATGACGACTTGTCGGCTGTGGTCTATTACAGAGAAAATCGGTTTGAGAAGGAAGAAAATCCTAACATCATCACTCAGTATGAAGTTAGAACGGAATTTTTTAACTCCATTTTAATACTAAAGGAAAAACTACAATCGGTGCAAGGCTTAGGCTCGTGGTCTATGTCTTATAATGAGGTAGAGTATATCTATGCATTTAAGTCGGTACTATCTGAGAAGGAGCTAAAATCTATTATACAAGAAGTGCCTTATATATATGCAGAAAGTTTAAAAATCCTTTAAAATGGCTTTAAAATATCTAGAAATAAGTTTAGCTATTGAAAAATGCTATATGAAAGTAACCTCAGAAAATAAATTATTTTATAAGGGGATTTGTATTGTATTTAATGGAAATGAAACAAAACTAAAAAGTATAATCGCAGAACATTGGCACGATGTAGGAGTTTGCCGATATATCACAAAAGAAATTTCTAAAAAAGAATATGATACAGCTTATAATAAAGCTATGGAAATGTTAAATAAATTGTAAATTAGTTTGGCACGGCAACTTTAAGAAGTTGCCGTTTTTTGCATTATGGAAGGCTTGGAAAACAAGGAAATAAATATCTATGATGCTCTTAGAGCGATGAGAAAATTATCGTCTCAAAATATCCCATTTAGCATAGGTTTTATCTCTTGTGATAGGAGTAGAGGCGAAAGTGGAGGCTACAAGGTTATAGATAGAGCAATGTTATCTGCGGGTCTTCCCAAAAGCAAAAGTCGTTACGCCAAAAATCTTATTGCTTATGAGGACGCAGATACAGGAGAAAAAAAACATTTTTGGCTTCCATTACTAATGAAGTTTAACGGTCTAAAGATTTCAAATGATAGAGTTTATAGATGATTACAATGCCATAAATATAGACGAGCAATGTGCGTTTACTTATGAGACAATAGATAAAAGGAGAGAGGAACATAAGCCGTGGTCTCCGTTAGATGTTTTTGAGGCTCGTCCATTTGTCTCAAGGTATGATGATTGGAATGTTTTTCCGTATGGAGAAAATAATCAGTTGCCTTTACTTATTAGAAATATAGTCTATTCTAACTCTATTGCTCCAGGAATATTAAATAAAAAAACTCAGCTTAATTGGGGGCAAGGTCCTAAATTGTATGAAGAAAAGTTTGTAAATGGGACTTTGGTTCGTGAGTACAAAGATGATTTGGAGGTACAAAAGTGGCTAGATACCTGGGATTACGAAGGCTATTTAGCCAAATGCAATACAGACTATAGCCACATAGAGGGCTGTTATACCAAGGTTATTTTAACAAAAGGCTGGCGTATAGGCTCTAATCAAAAAGTTGCAAAACTTGAGCACATCGTGCCTTATAGACCATTGGTAGTAGGCAAAAAATTTACGCCTACCCATATTATTCTTCATAAACAAGATGAGCCTTCGGAGTACGAGGTATATCCAATGTTTGATGAGCAAAATCCTTTTAAAGCAGGGATTTCTATTAAATATTCTAATTTATACACATTTTGTTCAGACTTTTTTTCAATACCGCATATACTAGGTTCAATACCTTGGATTATTCAGTCCAGTAATGTACCTAAATTTTTAGCAGCATTAAGTAAAAATGCCATTAACATTAAATATCATATCACTTCGCCTAAAGAGTTTTGGGACGCTAAGCGAGACGAACTAAAAGAAAAGTGTACCCTAGAAAATAGGGACTATAAAGAATCTATGCTTAAAGCCCTTAGGAAAAAGATATTAACGGAAATAAAAGAGGTGCTATCAGGGATTGAAAATGCAGGAAAGTTTTGGCATAGTGAACGAGTGCTTTATGTAGATGGAGCTAACTTTACGGAGCTAGGCTGGGAGATAAATGTTATAGACCAGAAAATGAGAGATGTGGTTCAAAGCCATATAGATATTGCCAATAAAGCAGACGCTTCTGTAGCTACTGGCATAGGCATACACTCGGCACTAGGGAATTTATCCCACGGAGGAAAGTCAGATACTGGTTCCGAACAGTATTACGCTTATAATAACTATGTGCTTTCAAGTATAGATTTACCAGAAAGGATAGTGATGAAGGTAATAAATGCAGCACTAAAAATAAACTTTCCGAATAAGAGGCTCAAGATGGGCTTTTATCACGGTACAGCCAAAAGGCAAGAAGAGATAGCAAAGAAAGATAGAAATAAAATACTAGATTATGGAAATGAATAATACAACGCCTCCTAAAGGGTGCAAATATATAGCCATTATGTTGGTGGTTTTTGCCTTGTTCTGTACAGGCTTAGGGTTTTATACATTATTAAGAATACTTTATGGAGTTGTTATTCGCTAAAGAAAGTTTTTCCTCTGAGTTCAAAGATTTATTAGGCTTTGTAGATGCAGATATGCGTTTTGCTAGGCTTAAGTCTTCTCTGCAGTCTGCTACAGATGAAATAATAGACCTTATAGGGGAACAAACTTATAAAGAGTTATGTTTGCCTAATGCAAATAAAGATTTGCTAGAATTGGTTAAATATGCCGTAGCTCTTAAGGGATACATTATTTATGCTCCTACAGCAGATTTATCTGTTACTAATAATGGGCGACTTATGAGGAGAGATGAGCATATGGTATCTGCTTTTGAATGGCAGATAGAATCTAACGATGAAGGGTTAGAAAACTTGTTTTATCGTCATCTAGACAGGTTACTCAAGTATATGATTAAGAATGGTATTTCTATAAATACTAAAAAATATAATTCAAGCAACTTGTTTGTAAATAGCATAGAAAAATTTGAAAATATATTTAATATAGATGGTTCTCATCTTTTATTTTTCAAATTGATTCCAGCACTGAGAGAGTTTGATAAGCTAGAGGTTCTTCCAAGAATAGGAAAAGAAATTTTTAACGAAAGAGATTCTATTTCGGAAGATTTAAGGCATTTAATAGAAATAGCAGGAGTAAATTATGCGATGGCGTGGGGTATTCGTAGGCTTAATATTAAATTATTTCCTAAGGGAGTATTACAATATTCCAAAACAGGGAGTGCTAATAAAAAGCAAGGGACTAAATTAGAATATTTAGAGACGGCAACGGTGTTTGAAAAAGATGCAGATAAATATTTACTCAAGATAGAAGAAAAGATAGCTAGTAATAAAAAAGTAACAAACGAAACTAAAGAAGAACTAGATTTGCCTTTAGGGTTTGGAGCTGATGACGGTTTTGTAGATTTATAATTTATGGTAATATTAGATTTTCCAGATATAAAGAAAACATTGTTTTTGCCTGAGAATCTATCCGAGTGTGATAGAAGGCAATATGCAGATATATCCAAACTTATCTATTGTTTGAACTCAAAAGAAATCAATTATTTTGAGTTTAGAATTTTGGCGTTATACGCTCTGTTGAATTTAGAAAAACCTAAGTCTATACCCAAAACAATAGATAAAAATGATATAAAATGGCAGCAAGTTTTTCTTCTATCCGAAAAGATAGATAGTTTTTTCAATAAAACAGAAACGCCAGAAGGAGTTAAGATAGAGACAAAGCTCGGTTATTTTAAGAATCCACTACCGCACATAAAAATGTTTAATACCTACTTCGGTCCTAAAGATGGCTTTGAAGATGTGATGTTTGGTCAGTATGTAGATGGGCTGGAGGAATATATTTATTTTTCTCAAACGGGAGATGTGGAAGCTCTGCGTACTTTGTTTTCTATTTTCTATTTAGGTAGAAACGAAAACTACCAGCTTAAAAATGCTAAAAAGAAAGCTAATGGGATATTTAGGCATATAGATATTCGGTATTTATATGGGTTTTATCTATATTTTACCTCTATGCAAGAATATATTTTAGGGGGAGAGCTTATGGTTATGGGGAAAAGCATAGATTTAAGTATCATTTATCAAGAAACAGGTGAAGAAAAAAAATCTGATATTCCAGGTATAGGAATGCACTCTGTGCTTCACGACATAGCAGAAAGCGGAGTGTTTGGTTCATACAATGGCGTTAGAGAAACTAATATGTGGCAAATATTACTCCGTCTTTATGAGCTGAAAAAAAAGAATTTAGACGATTTAAAAACACAAAAAAGGAATGAGTCCTAAACTATTTTACGAGCTTCTTCAAGAAATTAAAGCAGAAGTACCTGGTATAAACAAAGCGTGGTTAGTAGTAGATGATAGCCAGTTGGGCAATACTTTGGAAAGTAGAGAAAAAGAAGACAATGCCTATCTAGTTGGCGTACTTCCTAGCTATGGTACAGAAGCCATCAATGTAGATGCTATAAAGGATACTATGGTGTCTCAAATTTTGGTGTTAGAAAAAACAGACTATTCCGAACTTACAGAAGATGAGTTTATAGCTGTTTTTGAAAGAACTTATCATTTAATGAAAAAAGTAAGGGATTTGTTGATAGTTAAAATCTCAGACCCTTGTTATATGCCTACGGCAAGACTAGATTTAAACGGCTTAGATTTTGACCCCGTGTGGAAGAAATCCCAATGTAATGGCTGGAGCCTAGATATACAATTTTAGATATGGCATTACTAGACGAGAGAAAAACAGATGTAGGGGTTATAGAAGGGCGATTTATTAAAGCTAAGCTCCAGCAGTATGGAGAAGATGTGCTGAAATCTAGTAAAAAACACAGAAGGATAAATAGGTTTAGTTCTTCCAAATGGGATACAGGGAGTATAAGCGTATCTGATAACGCGGTAGATTATCGCATTCTTGCCCCAATGAGGTTTGTAGATATGAAGACTAGAAAAAGCAGAGGCTATACTAGGGGAACTAGGAAAATACCAGGAGGTAAGAAGAAGAAAAAGAATTACCCAGTACACAATAAGCCTACAATGGTACACAAAAAGTTTTTAGTAAAGTCTTTATCTTTTGGTTTTACAGAAGAAGTTAAGCAGCAGTTCCGAGCTTTAGCAGAGAAAGAAGACTTTACTAAAATATAAAAAAATAATATTCCGCTGTAAACCGCTCCGCTAGGGTTTTCAATGAACCCTAGCGGAGCGGCGAAATTTTTTGAACTAAAAAAACGCCTTATATTGGCGTTTTTTCTTTTATTTCATTTATTGCTTGTAAACATAGGCTCCGTTTTAATTTTTTCAGAATACGCTGGCTTTCTTCGCTTATTTTTAATTGTTTTTCTATCTTTTCAAGTTGTAGGTATTTATGATTAATTTTTTCGTTTTGCAGGGCATTTTTTACAATGGGAGTGATAATGTTCTTATAATCCTCTAGCCTTAAAAAAGGTATAACAGAGCCGATGAGAAAAGTCTCCAAAATTCTACTTTCAAAAATTATAGTTAATATTTCAAAACAGAAATGTAAATCTGTACTAACTTCCCAACAGTTTGAAATGGGTTGTTTTAATGGTCTTCCTGCGTGTAATCCGTGAGATTGAATGTAAAAAACTTTTTTGTGTTTCGTTTTGCTAGTAGTTCCCGTGTATGTTTTAATTTTCATTTCTGATAATAATTTTGTTTTTAAAAACTTCTACCTTTACGCTTTCCCCAATTTCAAAACCTGCGGTATTAAGCCACTTTCCAGAAAGTAAAATTTTAGGGCGTTTTTTATTGTTTTGAAAAAGATAGGATATTTTTAATTTTCTAAAATTCATAATCAGCAAAATCAGAAAATTCATTATGATAGTTAATAAATAATTCTACTATCTTATCCGCTATTTCTTGTGTGGTGTGATATTCTTTCCTTGCTATATTCTTGAAATATTGGTAATCAATCCAATTAAAATATTTAGAAAATCCTTGCTGTTTTAGTTTTTTAAAAACAATATCAGAAATTTTTTGTACTTTTGTCGCTGTTGAATTCATAGTGTTTGTTTTACTATCTATGCTGTGAGTTTAAATAAACCCTCCCACTCGTCACAGTGAGAGGGTATTTTTTTAGTTATATTTGAAAATTTAGTATTTGCATTTCGCTTTCTTGGAGCATATCGTCCAATTTTTTAGAACAGACATCTAAAAGCTCGGATATTATAGTGCCGTTGCTTATCTCAAAACTTTCTCCGTTATCATTCATAATAAAAAGTTTTTCCTTAAGTCCATCACGGGACACCATAAACGCATTTAAAGAATCTCGTTTAAGTTTTAAGAACTTGTGTTTTTCTGCCATTTTTTGGATAATATCCAAGTTTTTAATTCTCTGCTCAGCAGATTGTACAGATAGAATTTTAGATAATTCTTCTTTTTTTGAGTTAAGCTCCCGTTTTGTTAGATTATTTGCTTCAGAAACTTTAACTTTTTGCTTTTCTTCTGTGGCAGTTGCTACTTTGTTCACAACCTTGCCGTTTTCTTGTAACTTGTTCATAATGTTTGTTTTACTTATGTAAAAATACGAAAAAAATATGATTAAAGCAACTGTTTTAAACGCTTTTTTTTGTTGAAAATCAGTTATTTATATTGATTAAAAATAGTTTTTTCAGAATGAAAAAACAACACTTATAGCACTTTATGAATTTAATGTAAATTCATAAGTTATTGAAAATTAGACCACAAACCTCATTCATAAATTTATGAATGAGGTTTGTGTTTTTTAGACTCCGACGCCGCCGAGATACTTAAATGCGGTTGCCTTACACAGGCATTTGTGGAAATATGGCAGGATTTCCCACCAGTAAGCAACTGCCTATTCCATAGGCTACCTTATTAGTTTGGCACAGCGGAGTCGGAGTATTGCAGAATTTCGCAGAAAATAAAGGCAATGGCTAAAAAAATATCAGACGAAATTCTTTCACTAAAAGTAGTAGTAAACGGAGATGAAGCCCAAAGTAGAATATTAGCTTTAGAGAGAGCTAATAATAAGCTGAGTGATAGTATGGAGGAGCAGAAAAAGATAATGAAAGATCTTAGGGCAAGTAAAAAGAAAAACTCTGAAGAGTACAGCAAAGCCGAAAAAGAACTAGAAAACTTAACAAAAAAATATGGGGAAAACTTAAAAGCAATAGAGGCAGAAGTAAAGGCAATGGATATTATGAGTCTTACTATGCAGCAGTTGCGTGGTAGGGCGAGAGATTTACAACATACTCTTAGCCAAATGAACCCTAACCATAGTGGTTATAAATCTACTCAGCTAGAGCTAGAAAAGATTAACTCTAGGATAGGGGAGCTTAGGCAAGGAGCTCAATCGGCAGGGTTTTCTATAAGCAGTTTGGCAGATAAATTTAACCGATATTCTGGTATGGCAACAGCGGTATTAGCCACTTTTGCAGGTATAGCCATATCCATACAATCTACAATAGACCTTAATAATAAGCTGTCTGATGCCCAAACAGCAGTAGCTAAAACAACGGGTATGACAGATGAAGCTGTAAAAGAACTCACCAAATCATTTAATGAATTTGATACTAGGACCTCTAAGCTAGATTTATTAAAGATAGCAGAAGTAGGAGGGCGTTTGGGCGTTCCTAAAGAGCAGATAAAAGATTTTACTAAAGAGGTAGATAAAGCTTATGTAGCATTGGGCGATTCATTTTCTGGTGGAGTGGAGCAGGTCGCTAATAAGATAGGTAAGATAAAGGGGTTATTTAAAGAGACCAAAGACCTTGATATGGCAACTGCTATCAATCAGATAGGTTCTTCTCTTAATGAATTAGGTGCAAATGGAGCGGCATCAGAAGCTAATATTGCAGAGTTTGCTACTAGGGTAGGAGCATTACCTGAAAAGTTAAAACCTACTGTTGCAGAAGCAATGGCTTTAGGTGCTGCTTTTGAAGAAAGTGGTATAGATGCCGAGCGTTCTGCTACAGCGTACTCTAGCTTTATAAGGAGAGCAGCACAGGATACTCAAGGGTTTGCTGAAGTAATGAATTTACCTATTGCAAAAGTTAGGGAGCTAATAAATACTAATCCTACAGAATTTTTCTTAAAATTTTCTGAGGGTATGAGGGGCTTAGATGCAACCCAAGTAGCGGCTATATTAGATAAATTAAAACTCAATGACCAGTATTTAACTTCTATAGTAGGAGCAGCAGGAGATAATACAGACAAGTTTAGAAATATCATAGAATTATCCAATCAAGCCCTACAGGAAGGCACTTCGCTCCAAGAAGAATTTAATAAGGTTAATAATAATGCAGCTGCAATCTACGAGAAAGTACGGAAAAAGTTCATAAGTATGTTTACCAGTGAAGCTGTTGTTAATACACTTACATGGTTAATAGAAACTTTTGGGAAGTTAATAGGAGCTGTTGAGGATACGGAGGGTAAGATAACTGCATTTAGGAATGTATTAGTATTCTTAATTAAGATGATTGTAATAGGTACAGTAGCTACTTTGTCTTATAATACGGCTATTTACTTATCATCTAAAGTTTTTACTGAAGCTAGGGCAAAGTTAGTAGGCTATAGTTTAGCTCAGAATGCTCATAATATTTATACAAAGGTAGCTACATTTTTAATGGATTTATGGAATTTAGCTGTAGGTAAATCTCTTCTGTATTTGGGGAAGTTAACTAATTCAACCAATATGCAAACCATGGCACAACAGAGGTTGAATTTGGTAACAAAGCTTAATCCATTTGGTATTTTAATTACAGTTGTAATGGCTGCTATTACAGCATATACTCTATTTGCGGATAAAGTAGACGAAACTACAGAGAAGCAAAAGCTACTTAATGAAGTAAAGACCAATGCCGCTAATAAAGTGGCTGATGAAAAAGCTAAAATAGAGAGTTTACTTAGAATAATAAAAGACGAAAATCAAGCTAGAGATGTACAGCAGAGGGCTTTAAATAAACTTAATGCTATTCTCCCAGAGCGATTACGAGGACTTACCTTAGAAAAAATAAAAACGCAGGAAGCTACAGCTGCTATAAAAGATTATATCAATCAGTTAGATAAAAAAGCAATGGCAGAGGCTCTGCATGAAAAAAGAGTGGAGCTTAAAAAAGAAGAAAATGAATTAAAATCAAAAGGGACGAAAGATTTTATGGGCTGGGCTGATTTGGGAGGTGTAGGAAGTAAGATTGAAATGTGGGGTAATTTGGGTAAGCTTAAAGAGACTGTTCCTGTTGATGTAATGAATTATTTAGATACACTTGTTGATAAAAGAAAGATTGATAAAGTATTGGAACAGTATATTCCTTTAGCGAGAGAAGCTTATTGGAATCGTAGAGCGGCAATAACTAAAAACTTTAATGCACAGAAAAATTTAAACCAGAAGGCAATAGCTTTTGAAAAAAGTAATGCTAGTTCCGTAATTGGAGAGGATCCTACTTCAAACTATAATATACCTAACGGAGAAGGCGGTACCTCTACTAAAGGAAAAGGGAGGGTAAAGAAAACAGAAGCAGAGAAACGGGCAGAAAGAGAAGCTCGTAAATTTGAAGAAGAAAAGAGAAAGCTGTTAGAGTTGGCCGAAAAGTTTGCAGATGAAAGATTGAAATTAGAAGAGCTAGAGCAAACCGCCAAGATAGAACTTATGAAAGAGGGCTATGAAAAGGAGTTAGCTATTATAGAAGAATCGGAACGGAAAAAATTGGCAGAGTTAGAAAAGCAAAAGTACAGCCAAGAAGATTTTAAAAAGCTAGATGAAATTATTTCTAAATCTACTAAAGAAGAAAAACAAAAGTTTGAAGCTATAAAAGAGGAATGGAAGGTTCAAAATCAAAGGCTAATGAATTTGCAACTCCAAGAAATGGAGATTACCGAACTCAAAAAGCAAAAACTAGAAGAAGAATATAAAGAGAAAAATCTTAAAAAGCAGGAAGAGAATTTCCAAAGAGAAATATTCCTTTTAAGAACTCAAGAGAATGAAAAGATAGCAGAACTAGAAACGCTAGAACAGCAAAGGGCTTTCCTAAAAGATAAAATATCTACTCAAGAGCTTTCAAAAATACGAAATTGGGAAGATGGTAAAGTAGCTATTCAGAGATATTACCAGGAGAAGAGTTTAGACCTACAAGCAAACTATCTTAAAAGACTGATAAAAGAATTAGATTCTTTACCACCTGCAAATTTAACTGAAGCTCAAACCAAAGCTTTAGAGGCGATGAAGGCAAGGTTAGCGGAAATAGGAGTAGAGCTTAATGGCATTAAGAATGGCAAAGAGGACGCTAAATTTTCTTCTCTATCTAATTTTGGAGGACAAGCTGATATTTTTGGACTAACACCAGAGCAGTGGGAGGCTATGTTTGAAAATACAGATAAGCTGGAAGTAAAAATTCAAAAAATAGGAGCTGCTTTGGAGGTTGCCAAAAACATTATGGCTACCTACCATGCTTATACCAAAGCTAACCAAGAAGCCGAATTACGGAGGTATGAAGTAGCTTCTGAACGCAAGAAGAAAAAACTACAAGCAGAGCTAGATGCAGGTATAATTTCCCAACAAGAGTATAAACATAAAACAATCGCTATTGAGAATGAATTGGCTATAAAAAAGTGGCAATTAGAAGTAGATGAAGCTAAGCGAGAGAAGGATATGAAAAAAGGAGAGATTGTTACTAAAACAGCAATGGGGATTATGAGTATATGGGAAAAACATTCTGCTAATCCTATTTTGGCAGGTATTTTAACGGCAGCAGTTACGGCATTGGGCGGTGTTCAATATGCTACGGTAGCTAAGCAACCTTTACCAGCTCCACCGTCTATAGTCGGAGCGGAGAGTGGTTATTATCCAGTTAAACGAGTTCAAGACGGGAAACTGTTTCGTGCGAAAAAAACAGAGAGTAAGAGCGGTATTTATGATGAACCTACAATGCTAGTAGGGGAACAAGGGAAAAATTTTCCAGAATTAGTGGTAAGTGGCAGAGCAATGAAGCGTATAGACCCAAAATTAAAGAACGATTTTATGCGGGAGGTTTATAGAGTGGAAGGCTTTGAGAATGGTAAATACCCTCAGTTACCTCATAATACCCCAGATTATACAGAGGAAATATTGTCCTTATTAAAAAGGAACACTCAAATTTTAGAAAAAATAGAGAGAGAGGGCGTTCGTGGTGTATTTGAAAAATCAGCTAGAATGGGGAAAGAGCTGGAAGATATGCAAAAAGATTATAGAAGAATAGTAGAAAAAAATAAGCACTAATATGAGTTTTATAGTAGATAAATCTAATTATAATGTAACCTATAATTTAGATACAAAAAAATTTACGGGAGATACTACAATAAGAGTGAATACCTCTAGTAATTGTATCCTTTTTTCGGAGAATAGATTACCATCGGTATTATTTTCTGGGATACTAGATCTAAATAGCATATCAAATCCAGAGAGTACAGGCGAGTTTTTATATTCAGGAGGGGTTATAAGATGTTCTGTAAGAGTGAAAAAACTGTTTGGGATAGAGTGGGATTACTTTACTATAACCTTATCAGTCGTTTCAACTGAAATAAAACTTAATCCTGAGGTAGTGTTTTTTAATATCAGTAAAACTTCGGCTGAAACCGATCAAAAAACAATTTATATAACTCTGCCATCAAATGAAGACTATTCTGTAATTGTTCCACCATTCTTAACTTATACTAAAGTAGCTGAGGGAATTGTTTTAAAAACATCACCATCTTCTGAATTGGAGGTAGGCTCTTATTCAGATGTGGTGCAAATAGACCAAGGCGGCAAGAAAGCATCTATAACCGTAAATTTGAGGGTAACTCATTTTTTTTCGTCTGAGTTAGAAGATTATAATTTTTGTTTAGATGGTCGCAAACTTTTTTTTAATAAAAATGCAGAGAAGGCTAGTGTTTTGAAGCTGAAACTAAATGTAAATATGTTAGTTGAAAGAACGCCTTTAAGCTTTAAGTCAGAATATCTGTTCCCATATTTTAATGATAAGTGTAGTATAGATATTGGCGAGAAGATTAACCGATATTTTAAAAAGTATTCTGTTAATTTATTAAATGTAAATAATGTAATAGATCTAATAATGCATAGTGCTTATGTACATATAGAGGCACTAGAACTAGATGAATATTATACCGAATTGTCTAGTGAGCAGTTAGGCGGTTTTAAATTTTTTCCTGGGAGAAAACCTAAAGGTTATCCTTTATTGACTAACCATCTTAATAGGAGAATATTCGGCGATGATAAGGTGCTGTTGAGTTACATCACAGGTAAAACCAATCCTGCCGATTGGGGGCTGATGAAGCCGTTTGAGAATCCTTTTTCAGATAATATGGTTGCTTGTATGAGATTAACGCCATCTGAAATGATATTCCCTGGCAAAAAAAAGCTAGAAACAGTTAATTACTACAAATTCCCAACTCCAAAACATAAAATAAATGTACAGTGGCTAAATCAGAATTTAGTTCCAGAGTTTACTGCTTTTACAGGTGAGTATGAAATTGATGGTGCTTTTCAGTCTGTTGTTGCTAGAGGGGTCTATGCTAAGCACAAAAAAAAGTTTGAAACAACGGAAGAAAAAACCATAAAAATCAATACAGGTTTTATTTTGAAAGCTGAGAGAACAATGATTTCAGAACTCATAGCCTCCCCATTTTGCTTTTTGGAGTTGAATGATAGGTATTTAAAATGTATTCCAATCAGTGATAAAATAAAGGAGGAAGATTCTACTTTACAACTCATTAGTTTTGATTTAGAAATGTTGATAATAGAAGAAGTATGGAAATAAAATTTTTCACAGAAAATGCCGTGTTAGATTTATCTAATCAAAAGGTATCTATACAAGAAAACAATCCAGTAGTAAGTGATAAAATGCTGACTAAGTTTTTCTTTCCTTTTGAAATTTATGTAGATGAAGATTTTTTAATATCATTTGGCGACTATTTAAGTTATGAATCTTTAAACTTGGCCAAAGAAATAAAAGGAAAACTTTTATTTGAGGATAAAATACACGATGCTAGATTAGAAATAATGAGCATAGAAGGTAATTTGTTGGAGGGACAAATAGATTTTGGCTTTGAAGATGTACCTAATTTTGATAAAAAACTATCCGACTTGCCTTTTGAAGTGATAGAGGTAGATGATATACATACTTATGCAGCAGAAGTATGTAAAAAGAAATATCCAGACACAGTGTTTAATTTTCCTAAAATTTACACTAAAAAGTATGACCAAACACAAAAAATGTGGGACGCATTTAATGGATATTACAACGATACAATAGGTAGTAATGATACTTTGGTAATGACAAGGAATGTGTCTCCATCAGAAGATAATGACTGGAACATAGATAATGTGAATATTATACACCCATGTCCACATATATTATATTTACTTAAGCTGGGGTTTAAAGATGTGGGATTAGATTTATCGGGAGATATATTAGAAGATGAGGGTTTACTAAAATCATGGGTTTTTTCTGGTGGTGAATATTTTAGAAACAAATATATTCTAGTACAAGAACACAGCCTTAGAGATAATAAATATATTACAAGAAACTGTGGTGGAAATCCAACTTATTGTTTTTATGAATATAAAATGAATATCAATATAGAATTTATTGATAAATATAGGTTTGATTTTGAATTTACAGCTAATGAGCTTAACGAGATACAATCACTCTATATAAAGGTTGGGGATAATGTGCTTAATGTTCCTACTTCTAGGCAAAGAGGTAAATTTTTCATTTCATATTTTGTAACAACCACTCTGGCTAATACACCTGTAGAAATAGGTTTTTCATTTAATGAAGAGCGGCGTTCTGGACTTCCGATGTTAGGGAGTAACGATATTTTAAACCTAAAAATAAGATCTACTAAAGGTTATGAGAATAGTGATTCAAATGATGTAGAAGAACTTAAAATAGTGAATAATGAGAATGTTATAGATTTGAGGAGAGCGGTTCCAGATATGACTTTTGGAGATTATGTAAATATTATCAGAAACTGGTTTAATTACTCTTTGAAAATTAAAAATAAGACCGTCGTAATGAATAGGGTAATTGGGGATAAATTACCAGAAATAAAGGATTTTAGAGAGTTTGAAATTGCAAGACCTAAAAGAACATTGCTATCCAAAAAATCCTACCTCATAAAATTTGAAGACTTAGATAATGATAATAAGCTGCCATCTATGTTTTTTGATGAGCAGGGGAATTTGTTAAATGGTAAGGAAAGAAAAGATACAGAAGTAATAGAGGTTAAAGGCTATCCATTGCCAGTAAAAAAAGCAAAAACAAATTCTCCCGAAACAGCTTATGTAATGAAGGATTCTAATACTGTACTTTCATTAGTAGGATATGATGGGCTTAACCAAGGGAAGAATCACGCTATTGCTTTAGATAGCTTTGTATTTCCTTCTCTTTTGAAAAACTGGTATAAATGGATAATACAGAGAATTTCAAGTACAGAGTACGAGTGGAAGTTTTACACAGATATAGAGAGTTTTTCTAGTTATGGTGTAGATGATTATATTTATGCTTACAATAATATTCATCTTATTAAATCTATAGTTAAAGATAAGATTGCAGATAATACCTATGAGGTTACCATAACAACAGAAACCGTCCGCAATTCTCCGCATAATGTAGGACTTGATAATTTGGTTTCGGCTCGTATTTGTTGGGGAGATGATACTGAAGATGTAAAAATAGAGGTTAGTAGTACTGTATTGGTTAAGGTGAGAGAATTAAAGATGCCGAATGATGGAATGGTGGATTTTTATGCGTTTTCACTAGATAGTGGAGAAGGATATACTATTGTAAGTAAAAATAAAGATGAGTATGAGGTATCTATTCCAAAAGGAGATAATAAAATTCGTTTGGAAGTTTGGCTGAAAAATGGGCAGAGATACTATTCTAATGAGTTGGTATTTAGGAGAGTTGTGTTTAAAAATGAAAATTGTGCAGTTTTCATAGCAAAACTAACAGGGAGATCATTTAGATTTAATATTACCTACTTAGATTGTGAAGGTACGGAAAAAACATTATCTGGAAATCAAGCTACGACTTTCTGCGGCAAAACAATTATATCAACGGTTAATTGCGAAGTTATAAATACTAACACGCCGTGTGTAGAAGGTAGTGTATATAGTTTAGAATACAAAGTTACTTGGTCTTATGGTTTTAGGGAAGATGGTTATGTGGATTATATAGATAAAAATGGTAATCAAGTAAGATTAACTATACCACAAAATGATACTACTCCTAGATTTATTTGTTCTAGGAGGATAATTAACAGGCATCAGGTGTCCCTTACCTTAACAGGTAACCTTTGCTCTTAGTCATCTAGCAGAAATACAGTCTCGTTTGCGTCATCTTCGGTAATATGAGTGTATATGAGGGTGGTGTCTAGTTTACTGTGTCCTAAAAGTTTTTGAAGATACATAACATCACCCCCTGCTTTTATATAAGCGGTAGCAAAGGTGTGTCTCCCAATATGCATTGTCATTTTTCGTTTGATGCCGATATTTTGAGCTATTTCTTTTAAATGTTTATTTATAGTTTGTTCGGTGTAGAATTGATTAAATAAATTTGGGGAGTGTTCAATAATACTTCTAGCAGTATTATTAAGCTTTATGTTTAATAGTTTTTTATTTTTTACTGTTTTTATGGGGATTGTTTCAGAATATAGATTAACTCTTTTTAGCTGAAGAACATCAGAAACTCTAAGCCCCGTATAACAGGCAATTAAAAAATACCCGAGACTTAGCTTCCAGTTATCTCGTATAAATTCAGAAAAATAAAAAGCTTTCAATTTATTTACCTGTTCTTTGGTAAGAGAAACCCTATTACCTGTGGTGGAACCAGGTTTTATTTCATCAATATTAAAAGGAAATATAACCCCTTTCCTTTGGGCATCTATAAGATATTGCTTTATAATTTTGATGTTTGAGTTAATGGTGGTTGGACAATTTCCTAGCCTAGACAGGTGTCTTCTGTATTCGTAAATAAAATCTAAGCTAATTACATTAAATGGAATGGTCTCTTTATACTCCTTAAGTTTTTTATGTATGGATTTATGTTTTTTCTTGGTATTAGGGTTATCTATAGTTTCATTTATTCTAGAGATCATAAAACTATTAAAATCATGGGAAGGGGTAGCATTGAAATATTCCCTTTCAAATTTTTCTAGGGTTAATTCTTTTTTTGATAGAGCAAAAAATGTTCTAATATCAATAGCTTTGGAAATAATGTTATCTAGGATTAGATTTATTGGACCGTGCTGGTTAGACTCATGTTTTAGGCGTTGCGTTTTTTTATTCCATTCTTCTGGCTTACAGAAATAGCCAGTGTATATTCGTTTTCTTTTTCCTGAGATGCTTACGGAGAATATGATTTGTTTTTCACCATTACTATTAAGATAGTCGTGAAGATAAAATCTAGTTTTCATGTTGTTGCACAGTCTTTTAGAATTGATTTCCAAAAGAAATAGGTCATTTTTCTTATTCATAAATATTAGATTTTAATAAGAAACTGACCCAGAGTACAGGTATTGGGACAAAATTTAGGACAAAAATTAAAACGGATAGTAAATTTACCGTTAATCTAAGTTCTTATTATTAGCACTTAGTGGCTTATTTACTATCCGTTTTTTCTAAATGGTGGTGCCTCCAGGAATCGAACCAGGGACACAAGGATTTTCAGTCCTTTGCTCTACCAACTGAGCTAAGGCACCATAACTGCTTTTATCAGTTGTTTTTTAGTGGTGCAAAGATATATATATTATCAATACAAAACAAGTCTATTTTAAAGTTTTTATAAGTTTTATGGTTAATATTTTGATAATCAGTTTTATTTTTTTTGCTCTTCGGAACTTAGTTGTTCGCTCATTTCTTCCAATACAGGTTTAATAGTGCTTTCAGGGAGGTCGCTGATGCGAATATACATCAATCCATCAATAGCATCATTAAAGTTTGGGTCTACATTAAAGGAGATAACTTTAGCATTTTGCTTAATGTACTTCTTTATCAATACAGGTAACCTCATTTCTGGTTCTAAATCGTCAATGAGTTTGTCTAGTTTTCCTAAATCTGAGTCTATACCATCAAAAAATAGATTTTTGTCTCTTTCTTTTAGTTTAATTTTAAACTCATTTCTTGGGTGTATGTATTGGGCAACAGCGGAATCATAGTAATGAGAACGCATAAAGTCTATCATAAGTGATTTAGAAAACTCCGAAAATTTGTTGCTGATACTTACGCCACCCATTAGGAATTTGTGATCAGGGTTTCTTAAACAAACATGCACGATGCCTTTCCAAAGAAGAAATAGAGGGAAAGGTTTTTGCTGATACTCCATAGAGATATAAGCTCTCCCCATTTCTATTACTTTTCGGAAGAATGGTTGTAGCTCTTGGTCAAACTCGAAAAGAGAGCTGGTGTAAAAACCTTTAATACCGTGTTTTTTCATTACCTCTTTACCTAGAGCCATTCTGTAAGCACCTGCGAGTTTTTGGGCTTCTTTATCCCATAAGAAAAGATGATGATAATGCTTATCGTATTCATCTAAATCGAAAGGAAGGTTGCTGCCTTCTCCTACTGCACGAAAGGTAAGTTCTCTTTGTCTACCTATTTCTCTCATAATAGAAGATATCTCTTGATAAGAACTGAAAAAGACTTCATAGTTTCCGCTATCAAAGAGCATTTTTCCTTCACTTTTTAGGGTTTCTATCTCCTTAATTAGGTCTTCCTGAGGTGTTTCGTCTATGATGTTTTGAACGACATTTTCCGACTTGTTTGGAATTTTCAAATTGAGGTTTGGGAGTTTCATTAAATCTGCCAACGATTGCCTTTTGTCATAATAAGTTTTCATAAGGCAAATTTTCTTTTGTAGCAGATGCTCCATTTCCTCCACAGAGTCGCAGTCTTCTATGGTTTTTACAGAAACAGGTTTCCCAATTCTTACTCTAATAGGCTTTTCTCTTTTGTTCATCATTTCAGATGGAAGCATTAGAGTTTGTAAATCAGGGTGTATTTTAGACATTGCGTAAAAAAGTTTACTATTTTTAGCATGAAAATACATTGGGACTATGGGGACTTTAGCCTTTTTCATAAGTTTAAGGGCTGGTTTTTCCCATTCTTTATCCATGATTTGAGCAAAAGAGTTATTTTTGTTAGATACCTCTCCCGCAGGGAATATACCTACGCAACCGCCTTCTTCTAGATGTTTTAAGGTGGCTTTCATTCCTTGCAAACTACTACGGATTTCTTTTCTGCTTTCAAAAGGATTTACAGGAATTACAAAAGGCTTCATAGGTTCAATTTTCTCTAAGAGAAAATTGCCCATAATTTTAAAATCAGGACGAATTTCGGTTAAAATTTTACACATTAGTATGCCGTCTATCGCCCCTAGAGGGTGATTAGCAACTAATATGAAAGGTCCTGTTTTAGGTATTTTTTGTAAATCTTCCTCGAAGACGATATACTTTAAATTTCTTTCCTTAACAAAAGCTTTAAAGAAGTCTTTGCCCTCAGTATGTTTTATTTTGTCATAGAGAGCATTAACTTGATTAATCCTCGTCAAACGCATAATTATAGAAGCGATAGGAGATTTTAAAAATCCTACTTTATCTAAACCAGTAGCTTTTATTAAATCCTTTTTAGAAATGAGACTCATTAGTTATTGTTTTTTTTTCTGAATTCTAGAGAATTACAATTTGAACCGTATTTTTAGCAATTTGTTCTAATAGAATATTTTTCCCTTCGTACAGTCTATCAAGTTTATCCATGTTGGCATTTCTTATAGTAAATAAGGATACATTTTTAGAAACTTCTGTTTTAAAATTAGCTTGTAGAGCTTCGTTAAGTTCGTCTAGTTTCCCAAATTTATCCTCTAAACAAAGAGCTAATGATATAGCAGAGTTTTGCATCAACGATACTTTTATCTTTAGTTGAGATAAAAGATTGAAAATAAAGCTAATATGGTCTTCTGCGATGAAAGAAAAATCTCGTGTAGATATTTTAATTAAGTTTTGATTTTCCTTAAGGATAAAACTTTCTTCTCTTTGGTTTTCGTCTGAAATGCCTACTTTAGTACCTGCTTTTTGTGGTTCTACAAAAGATTTTACAAAGAACGGAATATTCTTTTGCTTTAAAGGTTGCAAAGTTTTTGGGTGGATTACAGAGGCTCCATAGTATGCCATTTCTATGGCTTCTTCATAGGAAATGTTAGAAAGCAATTTAACATCTTTGAACTTTCTAGGGTCTCCCGTCATAACGCCAGGTACATCTTTCCAAATGGTCATTGCATTAGCATCAAGGCAGTATGCAAAAATCGCAGCGGAATAGTCGGAGCCTTCACGCCCTAGCGTTACAGTGAAATTGTTGGCGTCAGAACCAATGAATCCTTGTGTTACATAGCATTTCTCTTTATTAAGTTGAGAGATGTTGGCTTCGGTTTCTGTCCAATCTACTACACCCTCACGGTAAGTATCGTTGGTTTTAATGAAATCTCTAGCGTCAATCCATTCATTACTAAAGTTTCTAGAATTGAGGTATTCGCTAAGGATTTTAGAAGAAATCATTTCCCCGCAACTCACTACTTGGTCATACACAAAATTGTAGTTAGGTGATTTGTTTCTTCTTAAAAAAGCTTGTACATCATCAAAAAATAGTGAGATTTCATCAAAAACAGGGTGATTTTTATCAAAAAGTCCAGAGGCTATTTCTATATGTGATGTTTTTATTTTCTGAATTTCTTCGTTATAATTTCCTTTTTGGAAGTAAACTTCTACAACTTTCTCCAAAGCATTAGTGGTTTTACCCATAGCAGAAACTACGAGTAGGCACTCTTTAAAGCCTTGGCTCTCTAGTACAAAAGCTACATTTTTAACACTCTCGGAGTCTTTTACTGAGGCTCCCCCAAACTTAAATATTTTCATACAATGTGTTATTAAAAGCTAAATAATTTTTAGAGTTAAGGTCTTCCGACAGACCAAAACAATTTTCAAAAGTATTAAAATCAGTTGAAAAAAGAAATACAAAAATTTAATTTGGGTAAAAAAGTTTTCTTAGTTATAGAAATTTCAAGTAAAATTCCGAAATTTGTAGCTCTAACTAATAAATCTAAAGATGTCACAACAACCATTACAAACATTAGGAGAGTTTATAATTGATAAACAAGATGATTTTCAGTATTCTACGGGAGAGCTTTCTAGGCTTTTAAGTGCTATAAGGTTAGCCTCTAAAGTAGTGAACAGAGAAGTGAATAAAGCTGGGATTGCAGATATCATTGGTAAGGCAGGAAATACCAATATACAAGGGGAAGACCAGCAGAAACTAGATGTCTTGGCTAATGATATTTTCATCAATGCACTTTCTCAGAGAGAAGTGGTGTGTGGTATCGCTTCGGAAGAAAGTGATGATTTTATAGAAATAAAATCAGGTGAGAATGGGCATTTGAGTAAATATGTAGTGTTGATAGACCCTTTAGATGGATCGTCTAACATAGATGTTAATGTATCGGTAGGGACGATTTTCTCTATTTATAGAAGAGTTACAGAGCCAGGTACTCCTGTACAGCTAGAAGATTTTTTACAAAAAGGTGTTAATCAAGTGGCAGCAGGTTATGTAGTGTATGGTTCTTCTACAATGATTGTTTATACCACAGGGAACGGAGTTAATGGCTTTACATTAGACCCAAGTTTAGGTACTTATTATCTTTCTCACCCTAATATGCAGTTTCCTAAAAAAGGAAAAATATACTCTATAAATGAGGGTAATTATATTAAATTTCCGCAAGGGGTTAAAGATTATTTAAAATACTGCCAAATGGAAGAAGGGGACCGTCCTTACACTTCTCGTTATATAGGTTCTTTGGTTTCGGATTTTCATAGAAATATGATTAAAGGTGGAATTTATATTTATCCGTCTTACTCACAAGCTCCTAACGGGAAATTAAGGCTTTTGTATGAATGTAATCCGATGGCATTTTTAGCAGAACAAGCAGGAGGTAGAGCGTCTAATGGTTTTCAAAGAATTTTGGAGATAGAGCCTACAGAACTGCATCAAAGAGTGCCGTTTTTCTGTGGAAGCGAAGAAATGGTAAAAAAAGCGGAAGAGTTTATGTCTCAAGCTAAAGATGCTTAATGACGGCTAGTTATAATAAATATATACTCAATTTCAAAACACCCAGCGGTACTTCGCGGGGTGTTTTGACTACTAAGGAGACTTATTTTCTAGAGGTTACAGACGGCATAAACAAGGGATTAGGAGAGTGTGGTTTGTTTAGAGGGTTGAGTTATGATGATGTTCCTGATTATGAAGAAAAGCTGAATTGGTTGTGTGAAAATATACATCTAGCTCCTGATGTTTTGAGAGAGGATCTCCGTCATTATCCGTCTATATGGATAGGTTATGAGCAGGCAATGATGAACTTGGTTCAGGATAAGGATATTTACTTTCCATCGGGTTTTACAGAAGGTAAAGATTTTATCAAAATCAATGGGTTGATATGGATGGGGTCGGTAGAATTTATGCAAAAACAGATAGAAGATAAACTTTCTCAAGGTTTTGATTGTATTAAATTAAAAATAGGAGTTGATTGGGCTTCCGAGAGGCAAATTATTTCCGAGTTAAGGCATATTTATCCTAAAAATCAACTAGAAATAAGAGTAGATGCCAATGGAGCTTTTACAGTGGAAGAAGCGAAAACGGTATTACAACAACTTTCTGATTTAGAAATTCATTCTATTGAACAACCCATAAAGGCAGGGCAGTTAGAAGAAATGGCAAAGCTGTGTCAGAATACGCCTACGCCTATAGCTTTGGATGAAGAACTGATAGGCGTGGTGCAAATAGAAGAGAAGCAAAAATTACTAGAAAAAATAAAACCTCAATACATTATTTTGAAACCTTCTCTGGTAGGCGGTTTTTCTGGGACTGATGAATGGATAAATTTAGCGGAAACTTTAGGTGTAGGCTGGTGGATAACTTCTGCTTTAGAAAGTAATATCGGTCTTAATGCTATTGCCCAATACACTTATACTAAACAAAGTAAGATGCCTCAAGGTTTAGGGACAGGAGGTCTATTTACCAATAATCTAGAAACCCCTATTATTCTTAATGGAGATAGGTTAGGGTTTGCTAAGTTTTAGTTTATTGTCAATTAAGAAATTAGCTCTAAATTTGCTGAAATTTTAAAAAGAGAATGAGTAAAACTAATAAACTCAAAATCATAAACGACCCAGTACATGGGTTTATTAAAATTCCTTACGAAATACTATTTGATGTTATAGAGCACCCTTATTTTCAGCGTTTGAGGAGAATTTCGCAAACGGGACTTCTTAATCTTGTTTTTCCAGGGGCTACACATACGAGGTTTCATCACGCATTGGGAGCAATGCACTTGATGTTTTTAGCCTTAGAAACGCTTAAACTTAAAGGTATTAAGATAAGTAAGGAAGAGGAACAGTCGACAATGTTGGCTATTTTATTACACGATGTTGGGCATGGGCCGTTCTCTCACGCGTTAGAATCGGTTCTTATGGAGGATTGGCATCATGAAAAACTGTCATTGCTGATTATGAGCCGATTGAATGATGAGTTTTCAGGAGCTTTATCGGTAGCGATAGAGATGTTTCAGGGGAATTATCATTGCAAGTTTTTTAATCAGTTGGTTTCATCTCAATTAGATGTAGATAGGTTAGATTACTTGAAAAGGGATAGCTTTTTTACAGGAGTTTCAGAAGGTAATATCAATGCTCAACGACTGATTTCGATGATGAATGTGGCAGATGATGAACTGGTAATAGATGCTAAAGGGATTTATTCCGTAGAAAACTATCTCACGGCAAGAATGCTAATGTATTGGCAAGTATATTACCATAAAACAGCATCTTTGGCGGAATTTATGTTGGTTAAAATTTTGAAAAGAGCTAAATTTTTAATTTCTCAAAGAGTTAATCTAGAGGCATCAGAAAACCTAAAATATTTCCTTTATAAGAAAGATTTTAGTTCTATGTCGGAGGAAGATTTAAGTAGATTTATAAATCTAGATGATACTGATGTATTACAGGCAATAAAGCTTTGGCAAAATGAGGGAGATTTGGTTCTTTCTTATTATTGTAAGGCAATCATAACGCGAAAGTTTCCTCAAACTATTTGGTCTTCAGAAGGGTTTTCTCAAGATTTTATAGACGGTAAAGTAGAGGCTGTTAATAAGCGAATGAATATAGATTTCGGAGTAGATTTTGTTGATGAAATTTCCCGATATTTGTTACCTTATGATAGCGAAAAACAGCCTATCTATTTGTTGGAAAAAAATGGTGGTAAAGTACCTTTAGACGAGTCGGAATTGTCTATTTTATCCACGAGTCTTAAGCGTCCTACACAGAAATATATTTTAGCATTTCCTAGGTAAATATGGCCATGATGACTAGGTTTGATGATGTTTTGTAGTATAAATTGCAAGAGAAATATTATAAATTACTATCTTTGCACATTATGGAATTTACAGCTTCTCAGATTGCAGGTTTTATTGAAGGGGAAATCATCGGTAACGAAAATACTTTAATTACAGGGGTTTCTCCTATAGAAAGTGGTGAAGAAGGGCATTTGTCTTTTGTCGCTCAGGAGAAATTTTCTCATTTTATAGAGGAAACTAAATGCTCGGTTCTTATAGTATCCAAAAAACTCTTAGATAAAAAAGAATATAAGGCTACCATTATAGCCGTAGAAGATGCTTACCTATCTTTTCAAGTGCTAATGAACCTTTACAACGAGATGGTTCAGGATAGAAAATCAGGCGTAGAAGAAGGAGCATTTATTCATCAGACGGCTGTTTTGGGAGAGAATGTTTTCGTAGGAGCGTTTACCTATATTTCGGAGAAAGCTAAGGTGGGAGAAGGCTCTCAGATTGCGTCTCAGGTATACATAGGTAAGAGAGTCAAGATTGGTAAGAATTGTAAAATAGATAGTGGTGCTAGGATTTATGATGGTTGTGTGATAGGAGATAATTGCATTATACACTCTAACACAGTGATAGGAGGCGATGGTTTTGGTTTCCAGCCAACAGCAGAAGGTTTTAAAAAAATTCCGCAATTAGGAAATGTAATTATAGAGAACAATGTAGAGATTGGTTCTAACTGTAGTATAGATAGAGCAACGATAGGCTCTACCATTATAGGGGAAGGAACCAAGATAGATAACCTAATCCAGATTGCTCATAATGTTAAGATAGGCAAACATAATGTAATTGCGGCTCAAGCAGGTATTGCAGGTTCTACCACCATAGGCGATTGGAACCAAGTGGGTGGACAAGTAGGCATCGTAGGGCATATTAATATTGGTAATCAAGTTAAAATACAAGCCCAAAGTGGCGTAAATAATAGTGTGTCTGATGGGGAAATTCTATATGGTTCTCCAGCAATTTCGGCAAGTGATTTCAGAAGAAATTATGTTCACTTCCGAAACTTTAATAAGATTGTTCAAAAGTTAAATCAACTAGAAAAAAACTCAAAAGATAATACTAATGAGTGATAAGCAAAAAACTTTAAAAGAAGAAGTTTCTCTTTCAGGGATAGGTCTTCATACAGGTAAACAAGTTAATCTTACGATAAAACCAGCTAAAGAAAACACAGGTTTTGTATTTGTAAGAACAGATTTGGAAGGAAATCCTCAAGTGGAAGCAGATGTAAACTATGTTACCACTACCGAAAGGGGAACTACATTAGAAAAATTAGGGGTTAAAATACATACCTGCGAGCACCTTTTGGCGGCTCTAGTAGGTATGGATTTAGATAATGCAATATTAGAGTTAGATAGTGCAGAACCTCCAATTTTAGATGGGTCTTCTAAGTTTTTTGTAGAAGCAATAGAGAAAGCAGGCATCGTAGAGCAAGAGAAAGCGAGAGAATACCTAGTGATAAAGGAAGTAATGAGCTATACTGACCCAAATTCGGGGTCTGATATTACGATTATTCCTTCCGATACTTATGAAATTACAACTATGGTGGATTTTGGCACTAAGGTATTAGGTACTCAAAATGCAACTATGAAGCATATTTCTGAGTTTAAAGAGGAATTTGCTAGTGCTAGAACTTTTAGTTTCTTACACGAGTTAGAAATGCTTTTAGACCACGGACTTATCAAGGGTGGAGATATTAGCAATGCCATTGTTTATGTGGATAAAGAACTTACACCAGAAACCACAGAAAAACTAAAGAAAGCATTTGGTAGAGAAGAAATATCTATTCGTCCTAATGGAGTTTTGGATAATTTGACATTAAACTATCCTAATGAAGCGGCTAGACACAAGTTACTAGATGTCATTGGAGATTTGGCATTGGTAGGAGTTAAAATAAAAGGTAAAGTTATCGCTAATAAACCTGGGCACTTTGTTAATACTCAGTTTGCTAAAAAACTGAATCGCCAATGGAAATTACAAAAGAAAAAAAATGTGCCTGATTTTGATTTAACTAAAGAGCCTGTTTATGATATCAATGGGATTATGGGATTGCTTCCGCATCGTCCACCATTTTTATTAGTAGATAAAATTTTGGAATTGTCTGATACTCATGTGGTAGGGCTTAAAAATGTGTCAATGAATGAGCCTTTCTTTACGGGACATTTCCCAAAAGAACCTGTAATGCCTGGGGTTCTGCAGATAGAAGCAATGGCACAAACAGGAGGTATTTTGGTATTGGCTAATGTGCCTGACCCAGAAAACTATTCTACTTACTTTGTTAAAATAGACAAGGTTAAGTTTAAGAAAAAGGTAGTTCCTGGAGATACACTTATCTTCAAAATAGACCTTATAGAACCTATTAGAAGAGGTATCGTACATATGCAAGGGTATGGCTATGTAGGAGATAGCGTAGTGGTAGAGGCAGAGCTTATGGCTCAAGTAGCAAAAACTAAAATCTAAATTAAAGGTGATTCATCAGCTAGCAGCCGTAGATAGACGGGCTAAGATAGATAAAAATGTGGTGGTAGAGCCATTTACCACCATAGCTGCAGATGTGGAAATTGGAGAAGGTACTTGGATAGGTCCTAATGTAACGATTATGAACGGAGCTAGGATTGGTAAAAATTGTAGAATTTTCCCAGGTACAGTAATTTCGGCGATACCACAAGATTTAAAATTTGAAGGAGAAGATACTCAAGTGATTATAGGTGATAATACTACAATCAGAGAATCGGTTACCATCAATAGAGGTACTAAAGCACTAGGATATACCAAGATAGGTAGTAACTGCCTGATAATGGCAACCTCGCACATTGCTCACGATTGTGTTTTAGGAGACCATGTAATTATTGTGAATGGATGTGGCATTGCAGGGCATGTAGAAATAGGAGATTTTACCGTTATGGGTGGGCTTTCTGCAGTTCATCAGTTTGGTAAAATAGGTAAACATGTAATGGTATCTGGAGGTACACTGGTAAGAAAGGATATTCCGCCTTATGTTAAAGTGGCTAGAGAGCCTATGAGCTATGCTGGTATCAATTCTGTAGGGTTGAGAAGAAGAGGTTTTTCTAATGAAAAAATATTTGAGATACAAAAAATCTATCGTATCATCTTCCAAATGAAAATGAATGTTTCTCAAGCCGTTTCTTATATAGAAAAAGAAATGCTTCCTACGGCAGAACGAGATGAAATCCTACAATTTATACAAAACTCACCTAGAGGTATTGTAAAAGGTTACGGTACAGGTAAAGATTAAATAAAAATAAATAACATATTATATAGATGGCAACAACAGCTGATATTAAAAAAGGTCTTTGCATCAATTACAGCAACGACATTTACAAGGTAATCGAGTTTTTACATGTAAAACCAGGTAAAGGACCTGCTTTCGTGAGAACTAAACTTAAGTCTGTAACTAATGGTAAAGTGATTGATAACACTTTCTCTGCAGGGCATAAGATAGACGAAGTAAAGGTAATTACTCGTAAATTTCAGTATCTTTATGATGATGATAATGGGTTCCATTTTATGAATAATGATGATTTTTCTCAAATCTATATTGGTAAAGAAATGATTGAGAATGCTCAGTTTATGAAAGCAGGAGAAGAAGTTACTATCATTATGAAGGAGGAAGATGAAACGCCTCTTTCAGCAGAAATTCCACCTACAGTTTATCTAGAAGTGGTGGAGGCTGACCCAGGTGTAAAGGGTAACACTGCAACTAATGCTCTTAAAAACGCTATCGTGGAGACAGGAGCTAGGATAATGGTGCCTCTATTTATAGAACCAGGGGATAAAATAAAAGTAAATACAGAAGACGGCTCTTATTTAGAGAGAGTTAAATAATTAGTCTAATAAATTCGGAGGGAGTTGTTCTCTCCGAATTTCATTTTTTAATTCTATTCAATTATGACATTTTCAGAGCCACAAACGCTTAAGGCGATCGCTGATATTATAGGAACTCAATTTGTTGGAGATGAGAGTTTTCCTGTTTTAGGAACTAACGAGATTCACATGGTGCGTCCAGGTGATATTGTATTTGTAAACCACCCAAAATACTACGATAAAGCATTAAACTCTGCTGCTACTATTATTTTAATAGATAAAGAAGTGGCTTGTCCAGAGGGAAAGGCTTTACTTATTTCTGACGATCCTTTCAGGGATTTTAATAAAATAAATACTTACTTTACACAGATTTATAATTTTAAAAAAGATTTAAATGATGCTCAGATAGGAGAGGGGACTTTTATTCACCCTTCTGTAGTACTAGGAAATCAAGTTAAAATTGGAAAAAATTGTCATATCTTTCCTAATGTGGTTATTGGTGATAGAACAGAAATAGGAGACAATGTTATCATTCAGTCTAATACCGTTTTAGGAGGAGATGCATTTTATTATAGAAAACTCAATGGGAATTTTGATAGATTGATTTCGGTGGGTAATGTAGTGATAGAGAATAATGTAGAAATAGGCAATGGGTGTACTATAGATAGAGGAGTTACTGCTTCTACAGTGATAGGCGAAGGTTCTGTGTTGGATAATCAAATCCAGATAGGGCATGATACCATTATTGGTAAAAAGTGTCTTATTGCTTCCCAAACAGGTATTGCGGGGTGTTGCGTGATTGAAGATGAGGTTACCATTTGGGGACAAGTAGGTATGGCTTCTGGAGTTAGAGTAGAAAAAGGCACGGTACTACTCGCTAAATGTGGTATAAATAGAGATTTAAAGAAAGGAACTTATTTTGGCACTATAGCAGAAGAATTCCGTGATTATTTAAGGAAGGAAGTTAGGTTGAAAAATTTGAAATAAAATAATTTTTTCATCAATTTAAAAATTCTTAAATTTACCGAAAAATAAAAAACCTTTTTAGAGAAGGGTAATTATAATCAAAAAGAAAAATAAATAAATATAATATGTCAGTATTAGTTAACAAAGATTCTAGAGTAATAGTACAAGGGTTTACAGGAGACGAAGGAACTTTCCATGCAGGTCAAATGATAGACTACGGAACAAATGTAGTGGGAGGTGTAACTCCAGGAAAAGGAGGTACAGAGCATTTAGGTAAGCCTGTATTTAATACCGTAGCAGACGCTGTGGAAAAAGCAGATGCTAATGTAAGTATCATTTTTGTACCACCAGCATTTGCTGCAGATGCTATTATGGAAGCTGCAGATGCAGGGATTAAAGTGATTGTTTGTATCACGGAAGGAATCCCAGTAGCTGATATGACTAAAGTGAAAAATTATATTGCAGATAAAGATTGCCGTCTAATTGGACCTAACTGTCCAGGTATCATCACTTCTGATGAAGCTAAGATTGGTATTATGCCGGGATTTGTATTCAAGAAAGGTAAAGTAGGTATTGTATCTAAATCAGGAACACTTACTTATGAAGCAGCAGACCAAGTGGTAAGAGCAGGTTATGGTATTTCTACGGCAATAGGTATTGGTGGAGACCCTATCATTGGAACTACTACTAAAGAGGCTTTAGAAATGTTTATTAACGACCCAGAAACTGAAGCTGTGGTAATGATTGGTGAGATTGGTGGTAACCTTGAAGCGGAAGCTGCTAAATGGTATAAAGCTAGTGGTTCTAAGAAGCCAGTAGTTGGTTTTATTGCGGGGCAAACAGCACCTAAAGGAAGAACTATGGGACACGCTGGTGCTATTGTAGGTGGTGCTGAAGATACTGCTCAAGCAAAAATGGCTATCATGAGAGAAAACGGAATTAATGTGGTAGATTCTCCAGCTGATATAGGAGTTACTATTGCAAAGGTTTTAGGGTAGTATTTTTTGAAAAATAAATATTAAAATTTTAATTACAATGGTAAAAACTCTGATGATAGATTGCTATCATTGGAGTTTTATTCTTAAAAATATGATTATGAAAAAAATAGTTTTAGTAGGATTAGGTTTAGTCTTTGGGTTGTCTTCTGCACAAATCAATATTCAGTTTGAAAATACTCGTTTTGGGGTAAGTGGTGGTGTTAACTATTCTGGAGTTAAAAATGCACATAACCCATCGGGTAAAAGACTTGGTTTTCAAGTGGGTGCTTTAGCGTTAATCCCTGCTGATAACGATGATCAATTATATTTACAGCCAGAAATACAATATTACCAAGCGGGAGAAACTGGTTATACTAAAAAAGGAGGAGGTGACAAGAATACCAAATATTACAACGATTATATTAGTGTACCTATTTATGTAAAAGGTTATTTTTCAGAAGCAGAGTCTGAATTCTTTGGAATGTTTGGTCCTAGATTTAATTTTCTAATTAATCAAACTGTAGAAAGCCCATCTAGACAGGTTTATACAATAGAGGGAAACGATCCTAGATATCCTCATCTTAATGGAAAGGCAAGTAGCTTTAATTTTGGTTTAGGAGTGGGTTTAGGATTTAGTTATAAAAGACAATTAGAAGTAGCGGTAAAGTATGATTTGGGGCTGTCTAATACTTATCGTAATATGGTGGAATCATACACAGGAGACCTAAATACAGAGAAGAAAAAATCGGAACAAGTACTAAGTGTAACACTTAATTATATTTTTGAATAATCCAAAAATAGTTTATAATAAAAAAGAGAGATGAAATTCATCTCTCTTTTTTGTTGCCTTAGTTTTTATAAAGCTCAATGATTTTATTTATTTTGTCTATTTGTTTATGAAGACAATCACTACTAGGTTGAGTTTTTAGCAGTTCCATTTTTTTGGAAACTCCGTTTTGAAGCATTTGTATAATCATTATTTTAACCTGAGGATTGTTTGGGATTTCAGATTTAGCTTGACCTAAAATTTTGGTGATAGATTCTGTGGCTTTTAAATTATCAGAAGTCATAATCCAGTTAAAACCTTCTTCTGCTACATTACCTAACTCAGGATTTTGAAATTTTAAGAAAGGATAAAAAGCGACCAATCCACCTATGTGTGGCATCTGAGATTCTATCTTGTTTTTAACTATGGTAGGTAGTAATGTGGTAATTAATTCTTCTGAATCACCAGAAAGATCTATTTTGTCTGCTAGACTTTTAATGCGTTCAGGTTCAGTTTGTGCAATGGCTGCCAATGCACTTCCTTTAATGGCATTAGATACTACATCAATATTCTTCTCATATAGAGATAGATATTTTTTGTTTTTTGTTTTAGATAAAGCTAATATTGCTGCTGCTCTTACTAAAGTTTTAGGATCGTTGTTAGCGATTTTTTCAACTTCAGCCAATGCTACCTTTGCGTGTGCAGGATTAGATAAGTCTAAGGCATTAAGTGCTTGAATTCTCAATCTAAAAAAATCATCTTTTAGTGCAGCTACTATTGTTTTTACTGATTCAGGGTAAGTTGTAGATTCGGAAGCGTTTTTTAGTGCTAAATATCTGCTTTTATACTCTTTAGACTTAGTATATTGTAAGTAGAGCTGTTCGGGAGTTTTACTATTGTTTATTTCAGCTAAAAGAACTCCAGCAGGATCTACATTTATTAAATCAGGATTTTTATTCACACTAAAAGTAAAATCATTTTTAGCTTTGGCATTTACCCATACATCTTGGCGTTTTACAGAGTTTCCTTCGTGTAAATCTATAGTAAGTGGGAATTGAAACGGCTTTTCTTGACTTTGTAAAATAGATACAGTAACTTCTTTTTTTACAGGTTCGTAGCTGTATTGTATATTTAATTTTGGATTTCCACTATTAAAGTACCATTGGTTGAAGAACCAATTTAAGTCTTTACCAGAAATTTTTTCAAACGAAAGTCTTAACTGGTGAGCTTCCCCAGTGCCGTACTCATGAGTTTTGAGATAATCTGTTACACCTGCAAAGAAGGCATCGTCTCCTAAATAATTTCTTAACATATGTAGGATAGCTCCTCCTTTGTTGTAGGATACTAAATCAAACATATCTTCTCTGCTTTCGTAATCAAACCTTACAAGGTCTTTGTTGAAGTCGGAAGGGTTGTGTATATATCTGCTACTATTATTATTGAGGTGATAATCTGCGGCATCTTTTCCGTACTTATATTCTTCCCAAAGGTATTCAGAATAGTTAGCAAAACTTTCATTTACAGTAAGATTACTCCAGCTTTCTGTGGTTACCAAATCTCCAAACCAATGGTGGAACAGCTCGTGTGCGATAGTGCTTTCCCAACGGTTGTCGTCTATCAAATCTCCTGGTTTTTGCTGAGCGTTTTCGGCGTGGATAACGGCGGTAGTGTTCTCCATTGCGCCACTTACAAAATCTCTCCCCACTAGTTGGGCGTATTTTGCCCAAGGATAATCGTAGCCTAGCTTTTTGGAGAAAAATTCCATCATTTCAGGTGTATTTCCAAAGATTTGTTTGGCGTAATCTGCATATTCTTTCTCTACATAGTAATCCACAGGAATATTTCTCCATTTATCCTTAATTACGGCATATTCTCCAACGCCCATAAAGAAGAGGTACGGAGCGTGTTTTTTGTCCATAACCCAATGGTCAGTTCTTAGATTATTAGCCTCTTTGGTGGAAGATTTTAGAAGCCCATTAGAAAGAGTAACAAATTTATCAGGAACGGTCATATAAATTTCCTGAGTAGTTTTTTGATTAGGCTTATCAATAGTAGGGAACCAAGCCGAATTAGATTCGGTTTCTCCTTGAGTCCACACTTGAGTAGGTTTGTCAGGGTCTTTGCCTTGAGCATTGATGAAGTAAAGACCCTTAGCATCATTTATAGCTTTACTTCCTTTTTGTTTTACCTCGTTAGGTCTGGAGGTATATTTAATATAAACTGTATAATCTTGATTTTTCTGATAAGTTTTATCTAAAGAAATGTGCAGAATATCGTCTTTGTAACTGTATTTTAGAGGAGCTTTGCTTCCATTTTTATCTAAAGCCACTTCGTGTATGAGCATTGCTTTAGCATTAAGAACTAAAGAGTCCGATGGATAGAAATAAGGCGAAGCAGTAAGCCATTCTTCTCCGTGAAGCTGCTCTTTTTCAAAGTCAAAACTTACTTTTAGTTTGGTATGTTTAAGTTCGGTAGTTTTAGTATGAGTGGCACGATAGATGGTTTCTCTCCCAGAAGTTTCGGTTTGAGCGAAACTGTATTGGGTAGAAATAATACAGCCTAAAGCTAAAGCGGTGATGATAATTTTTTTCATATATACTTAATTTAGATTTTAAACATTTTACTAAACTCGTTGTGCATTTTAAATAATACTGATTTTTAGATGATTTAATTTTCTTTGGAAGATAAATTTATTGATATATTGAATAACCGTTGCGGCGGTTATTTTACTGATTATCCTTGTTTTAAAGCCTTCAAAAGTTTTAGCATAGTTTCTTTTAATCATAAATTGGTCGCAAAGTTGAGAGAAAAATGTCTCAATTCGTTTTCGCTTTTTCTTGTACAATGAAAATTGAGGAATATAATCTTTCTGATTACTTCTCATTGGTGTATCTAATTTAATATTAGCATAGTTAAATAAATCTATTTGAACTTTTGCTGATAAATAGCCTCTATCTCCAATTAAAGTACAGTTTCGCATTTGCTCACCAATATCTTTTAAATAGTGGATGTCGTGAACGGATGCAGGGCTTATATCAAAATTCTTAATCACACCATTTAAAGAACATACTGCGTGTAGTTTATAGCCATAGAAATATAATTTCTGTGAAGCACAATAACCATATGTTGGTGAAGAATAGGATTGCTCTTTACAAATTTTTGAACGAGTAGAGCGAGCATTTTCACAAACTTTCATTGGCATGCTATCAACGATAAAAATATCTTCAAACTCATTGAACTCCATCGAAATACGCTGTCTAATTTGCTCTGTTTGTAGGGATAGTCTTCGTTTTCGCTTATTGTAAACACTTCTTTCAATTTTGTTTATCAGAGAGTTTGGCAATTTTCTAAATAACTGTAATTCGCTATCAATACTCAAGTATTCAGCAGTAATATTAAGACTTATGACTTCTAAATCGCTCATTTTAGGTGTTCTTCTCTGATAACTAATCAGTTGATTTTCTGAAAAAAGTCCTAAAACTTCCAAAATTCTTTCATATATTTGCTCTAAGTTGTTCATTTATATCGTTTTATAGCAAAAACAATATACTGATTTTCAGTCTAATAAACAACTCTTGTTTTTTTCATTTCATAATGCACAACGGGTTTTACTAATTGATTGTTGGTTATACGGCAACAGGTGCTTTAATGCCCGAATGTGGGTGATAATTTTCTAGTGTAAAATCCTCAAATTTAAAGTCAAAAAGGTCTTTTACGCTAGGGTTTAGTTTCATAGTAGGAAGCGGTCTAGGCTCTCTGGAGAGTTGTTTTTGTACTTGCTCAAAATGATTGTTATAAATATGCACATCTCCAAACGAGTGAATGTACTCACCTACTTGTAAGCCACATACTTGGGCTACCATCATAGTCAGCAATGCATAGCTAGCAATATTGAAAGGAACACCTAGAAAAACATCGGCACTCCTTTGATAAAGTTGTAGTGATAACCTACCATCAGCAACATAAAACTGAAACAAAGCGTGGCAAGGTGCTAGTGCCATATTAGGGATTTCGGCAGCATTCCACGCAGATACAATGAGTCTTCTGCTATCAGGATTAGTTTTAATTTGGTGTATAACCTCCGAAATTTGGTCTATAACTTTACCATTAGCACCCTTCCAGCTTCGCCATTGGGCACCATAGACGGGACCTAAATTGCCATTATCGTCTGCCCATTCGTCCCAAATGCTTACGCCATTATCGTTAAGATATTTAATATTAGTATCTCCTTTTAGAAACCAAAGGAGTTCGTAAATAATAGATTTGAGGTGTACCTTTTTTGTAGTAACTAGTGGGAAGCCCTTAGAAAGGTCGTATCTAAGTTGATAGCCAAAGACACTCCTTGTACCTGTGCCTGTTCTGTCGGTTTTGTCTGTCCCGTGGTCTAGTATATGTTGAAGTAAGTCTAGATAGTTTTGCATTATAATCTTTTAAATCCCAAATTTAATGTTTTTTGGGAAGTATGAAAACTATGTAACAAAAAAGTCTCGGATTATCCGAGACTTTAATGATAAATTAAAACTCGTTGTGCATTTTAAATAATACTGATTTTTAGATGATTTAATTTTCTTTGGAAGATAAATTTATTGATATATTGAATAACCGTTGCGGCGGTTATTTTACTGATTATCCTTGTTTTAAAGCCTTCAAAAGTTTTAGCATAGTTTCTTTTAATCATAAATTGGTCGCAAAGTTGAGAGAAAAATGTCTCAATTCGTTTTCGCTTTTTCTTGTACAATGAAAATTGAGGAATATAATCTTTCTGATTACTTCTCATTGGTGTATCTAATTTAATATTAGCATAGTTAAATAAATCTATTTGAACTTTTGCTGATAAATAGCCTCTATCTCCAATTAAAGTACAGTTTCGCATTTGCTCACCAATATCTTTTAAATAGTGGATGTCGTGAACGGATGCAGGGCTTATATCAAAATTCTTAATCACACCATTTAAAGAACATACTGCGTGTAGTTTATAGCCATAGAAATATAATTTCTGTGAAGCACAATAACCATATGTTGGTGAAGAATAGGATTGCTCTTTACAAATTTTTGAACGAGTAGAACGAGCATTTTCACAAACTTTCATTGGCATGCTATCAACGATAAAAATATCTTCAAACTCATTGAACTCCATCGAAATACGCTGTCTAATTTGCTCTGTTTGTAGGGATAGTCTTCGTTTTCGCTTATTGTAAACACTTCTTTCAATTTTGTTTATCAGAGAGTTTGGCAATTTTCTAAAGAACTGTAATTCGCTATCAATACTCAAGTATTCAGCAGTAATATTAAGACTTATGACTTCTAAATCGCTCATTTTAGGTGTTCTTCTCTGATAACTAATCAGTTGATTTTCTGAAAAAAGTCCTAAAACTTCCAAAATTCTTTCATATATTTGCTCTAAGTTGTTCATTTATATCGTTTTATAGCAAAAACAATATACTGATTTTCAGTCTAATAAACAACTCTTGTTTTTTTCATTTCATAATGCACAACGGGTTAAATTAAAAATAAATTTGACTTATTTCTTGATAATTTTTTGAGAAACTTTCTCACCGTTTACTTCTCCAGAAACAATGTAAACTCCTTTAGGTAGAGAAGACAGGTTAAGAGCCTCACCGTTATTTACTTTAGCAGATTTTACTAACTGCCCATTAACATTGTAAATTTTAATGTCAGCGTCTGCTCCAAATAGTAATTGTGTATCCACTACAGTATTTTTAACCAAGTTGATTTTTTTAGCATTGATGTTAGATACAGACATAGTGGTTTCTGTAACTACTATATCGTCCAAAAAAAATCTTGATCTAGCAGCCTGAAAACCTTCAAAGGTAATCTTTAAATCTCCCGTTGCGTTAGTGATATCTACTGTATAGATCTTAAAAGCTCCTTTATCTAATGTAACTTCTGAAACACTTAGAGTTCCTCCAGTTGCTGAAATTTTAAGAGAGGTTTGTTCTGTTTTAGTATCCCAAGCGGCTGCTTTAAAGGAAAGTTTTCCGTTTCCTGTTAATGCGATAGTTGGGGTGGTTACACTTCCTAAACCACTTCCTGTTCCTATTTTAATACACGCATTAGCTTCGTAAGTTCTGTTAGAGTCCAGTCTCCATAAGAATTGAGAGGTGCAGAGGCTACATTACCACTAAAAACACCATCATTACCACCTGTACCATTAATGTCATTAAAGTTTTCTTGGAAAACTTGAGCATTGATGCAAGCTGAAACTATTATACTAGTAATTAGAGAGAATAATTTTTTCATTTTTAATATAATTTTTATTTTTTAATGATTTTTCTGCTGATTTTGTTGTAATTATCCTGTACGGTTACAATATAATTCCCTTTAGCTAGATGAGATATATTGATTGATTTTCCAGAAGATACTCTACTAGAAGAAAGTAGTTTACCATCTAGAGAATAGATATTTACAGTAGCTTTATTTGGTAAACTAAATGTTAATACATCATCTGCTAAAGTGTTGAATTTTACGCTATTATTGAAATCTTTAATATCCGTTACAGAAAGAGTTTCTTTGTCCGCAAAGAAAAAATCGTCTATATAGACCACACCTTCAGCAGCATCGTTCCCTTTATACACTCTGAAAGACAATCTAGCAACTTCTGCACCTTCTGGAGCAACGGCTTCTATTTTAAATTGTTTCCATTCAGAAGAAGTAGTATCAATAAATTCTGATTGTAAACTCGTATCGCTAAGTAGTCCTGTGGCGGTTCTCCACTGTCCCCAATGTCTAACTCTAGTTGAAGCTGTTTCTTGAAGATACCAGCCAGAATAGACATAAGTTTTTCCAGGAGTAACAGCAATGTCTTTCATTCCCATACTGTTACTTCCTTTACTTGGTGATTTTATTTGTCCAGAAAAAGAACCACTATGCTTTTTAGTATCAGCTTTTGAGCTATTTGAATCGTGAAACCAATCTACAGCTTTACCAGTATCGTTCCAATTTTCTAGACCTGGATTTTGCACCAAATTCTGTGCAGAAACTGTTGTTACCAAAGCTACTGCAGCCATTAAAGAATAAAATTTTCTCATATATTATTTTTTTTAAAGTTATTATCTGCCCCAAAGTTAAAAACTTTATTACAGAAAAGAAGAAAAAGCCAATATGATTTATATTAAGTTTTGTTAATATTCCGTTATGTAAATTTGCAATTTCTTGTTAGTCATATCTTGAAGTATATAGTCGCTTTGCTCATAGTTTGGTTTAACTCATATATGGTATATGGGCAGGTATTTTCTTGGCATAACCCTTATCTTAAAGACTCTACAAAGAAGGATAGCCTTATTATAGCTAATATCAACAAGGAGGTTTTTACAAGAGATACTTTGGATTTTATAAAGTTACCACAGAGAAGTATTGTAGAGAAGTTAGAGCTTCCGTCTGCCAGTAAATCTCAACTAGATTTAGGTAACCTTAATACTCAAGGGGCTATTATCAGAGGTATTTCTTTTGGTAATGCCCAAGGCTCATCGGTGCAAAGTTCTATGGATTTACAGATTTCGGGTCAATTAAGCCAAGAGGTATCTATTTTAGCCAGTATCTCGGACCATAATCTTCCGATACAGGCAGATGGTTATACGCAAACATTAGACGAGTTTGATAAAATTTTTGTACAGCTCAACATCAAAAAAAAATCAATCCTTCGAGCGGGACATTTGGATTTGAATGATGAAACGACTTACTTCGGGAGATATCAAAGACGAAGTCTAGGGCTAGAGTTTCAAACCAAAATGGGAAAAGAAAATCCAACTTCTATACATTTATCGGCTGGGGTGGCTCGTAGCGAATTTCATAGAATTAGGTTTCAAGGAGTGGAAGGTAACCAAGGTCCTTATAGGTTGTCAGGCAAGAATGGAGAAACCTTTATCACCATTATATCTGGTTCCGAACAGGTGTTTATTGATGGCGTTTTAATGAAGAGAGGAGAGAACTTAGATTATATCATTAACTACAATACGGGAGAGGTTACCTTTACGAGCTTTAGACCTATTTACAATCAAAACTTCATCACCATTTCATACAACTATACCAACCGAAACTACACACGTTTTTTAGTTACTGGAGGAGTGGAACATCAGCGAGAGAAATTGAAACTTGAGCTTAATTGGTTTCTTGAAAGTGATAACAAAAATGCACCTCTATCACTTAATTTAAGTGAAGAAGACCAAAAAATATTGGCACAGGCAGGGAGCAATTCTGCTTTAATGGTGGCTCCATCTGGAGTTGAAACGGCTTACGATGTTAATAAAATTCTTTATCGAAAAGTAAGCGATGCTAATGGAGATTACTATGAGTTTTCTACCGATGCTAATGAAAAACTTTATCAAGTTTCCTTTTCTTACACAGGGCAAAATGTAGGCGATTATATACTGAAACAAACCACGAATAATGGTCGGGTTTTTGAATATGTAGGGCAGGGTAGAGGCGACTATTCTGCGTTGCGAAAGTTACCAGCACCTCAAAAAACACAGGTGCTTTCGGCTAATGTTTCTTATTTGCTTAATCAAGGCTATGTGGGAGCTGATGTTTCGTTAAGTCATTATGATGTTAATTTATTTTCTTCCAAAAATAATGATGAAAATAAAGGCTACGCTGCACGAATAGTAGGAGCAAAAACCTTTACTAAAGGTCAATGGAAGGGGACGTCAAGTTTTGAGTTTCAGCATATCAATAAGCATTTTCATATCTTAGACCGTCTCAATAATGTGGAGTTTGCTAGGGATTTTAATCTTTCTCAAGAGTTTAATCACAGAACACAAAACAGACTTACATTTGGTTTTTTAAATGAATGGAAGCAAGGCTCTGCACTCAACTATACGCTTAATTTCCTCAATGAAGCTAGTACTTATCAAGGGATTAAAAATGATTTGAATTTTAAATGGATAAAAAATAAATGGCTTACAGAAGGTAATGTATCCTACCTTAATACCAATTCGGATTTTCAAGATACTCGTTTTATAAGAGGTCTTGCTTCCACTTCATATTTAGGCGAAAAAGGAAGTTGGACATTGGGTGGGCAAATGGAACATAATCTTAAAAACTTCAACAATATCCAAAAAACAGATGCTACGAGTTTTGCGTGGCGAGAACTATTTGTACAGAAAAAAATAGGTAATGAAAACAGAACTTTACTTCTAACAAAACTCTATCTAAGAGAGAACGATTCTGTGAGAAATGCAGGTTTAGAAAAGGTTAATCAGATTTTGGGGGCAATGGTGGAGAGCCAAATTATTAAAAATGAAAAAACAACTCTTACGGCATTGGCTCATTATCGTAAGTTTTATCATACTTCGGAATCGTTGGTTCAGAATCAAAATCAGGATTTTGTAGTGGGGAATATTTTATATCATCAGCAGTTGTTTAATAATGGAGCGAGGCTCCAAGCCTTTTATGAGTTGGGTAATGGGCAAGAGGCACAAAGGGAATTTCAGTATTTAAAAGTAACCGATGGACAAGGGATTTACAAATGGACAGACTACAACGGCGATGGGGTACAGCAGTTAGACGAGTTTGAAGTAGCGGAATATGCTGATTTAGCTCGATACATCAGGGTTTATACCAATACAATAAAATATTTACCTTCTAATAAAAACAAACTTCAGCTGTCGTTATTCATCAGTCCAGCACAGATATTTAACTCTCAAAGTCGTTTTGTGAAAAGGTGGAATTTTAATCTTTCGCTTTTATCTCAAAATTCTTTTTATAAAAAAGACCGTGTTTTGGTTTGGAATCCGTTTGAAAAACAACAAAATCAAATTCTAAAAAATCAAAGCTTCTTGGCAACGGCACAATTTTTACCTAATGAAGTTTCGGGGTGGAATGGCACTTACCGATTGATATTAAATGATAACATAATAAATGCTAATTTCAGTTTAGAGTCTAAAAAGCAGTCTTCTCACTTTGTGAATATTGGCTATTGGTTCAATAAAAATCTTAGAGCGGATTGGGAAAATCAGTATCAGAGTTTAACTAATGCTTCGGAGATGTTTAAATCTAGAGATTATCATTTAATTCATCTAGAAACACGCCCAAAATTAACCTATAAACTTACAGAGGCTATACAAGCAGAGCTATCTTCTGCTCTAAAGCAAAAACAAAGGCTAGACGGAGAAGAGTATTTAAAAACTTTTGAACTTACAGGAAGTTTACAATGGGAGTGTTCTAAGACTTCGGTTAGGGGAAGTTTTTCGTTCATCAATAATGATTTTAAAGGTAATAGTTTTAGTTTGGTAGGCAACCAAATGCTAGAAGGACTTAAAGTGGGCAAAAATCAGGTATGGACGGTGTTTTTGCAGCAGTCTATAAATTCATTTATAAAACTTAACCTCAACTATGAGGGACGAAATTCTGGGGACAGAACCATACACATAGGAAGTGTACAAGTGAGGGCAGGGTTTTAGAGTATTTTGTGAATTTATAGTGAGATAAATTTATTAAAAATTTGATTTTTAAAGGGTAAATAAGAGGGTGGGGACAAAAAACAGTTCCTCTTTTTGGAAGAACTGTTTTTGATTGTGGGTGAAATTCTTTCCTAACTGCGTACAAATTTGCCAATGCTTTCTAACAGTTGCAGGCGGTCTTCTAAGGCAATACGAGCAACGGCATAAAAGTCTTGTACCCAGTCAGAAAGTTCGGTAAAGGCTTTGTTTTTTTGTTTGGTGGCGTCTTGGCTTTCGCCTTTTTCTTTTTCGTAATTAGCTCTTAGGTGTTCTACTTGTTGTAGTGCAGCCTTTTGTTCATCTACGAGGGTTTTGGTGAGTTTAAACTGCTCTAAGAGTGGCTTTGCTTCGCTGTGGCTCTGGGCTTGGGTGTAGAAGGTTTTCATCTCTTCCATATTTTTGAGGTAAGCGGCAGAGGCACTACCATCTATGGCGAGGGTTTTCCAGAGTTCGGGCTTTTTCATTAGGGCTACTTTTGCTATTTTGCGGTGCTTGTTGTAGTTTTTCTTGAGCTCGTTGTAGGCGTTGGCAAAATGGGCATAGGCTTCTTTTTCTTCGGCAGTTTCTTGCTTGTTTTGGTCGTAGAGTTGCTGTGTTTTGCTAAAGAGAGCTTTACCTTGTTGGATTTTAGTATCGTTGTAGCCATAGGCTTCAAGTTCGGTTTTGAGGTCTTGAACTTCGTCTAGGTTGGCGAATAGTAGTCGGTAGTTTTCTAGGCACTGAAGTTCGGTTGTTCTTAGCTTGTTCATCGTAATATATTTTAATTGGGTTAGTTTATTTTCAATTTTATGGATAAAAACTGTTCATTCTTCTATTCCTCAATGTTATTCTTTAGTTCCCCATCAAAATATTGGGTTCCTCATTGCTGTTCTTCTATTCCTCACGATTGTTTTTCTGTTCCTCAAAGCTGTTTTTGTATTCCTCACGGAGGTTCTTATGTTCCTCACATCTATTTTTGTATTCCTATGGAGTAAATATAGTAGTTTTTCTTCAAAATTTTATTAAAAAATAGTTATCTTTGCAGTATCAAAATTTCGTACAATTTAAAATTTATTTCTATGAAAAAGGTATTTTATTTATTGTCTATGGCAATTTTGCCTGCTTTTTTAGCGGTGTCTTGTAACCGAAATGATGATGAGTCTACGCCTACGCCTAAGGAGGAATTGCTATTGCCTTCTAAGGCAGAGGAAATTTACTATGATAAAAATGGTAACCCAAAGAGAACATCAGTTTATGATTTTACTTATGATGGGACTAAACTTACTAAATTGGTTAGTCGTGATGGAGAGGGGAACACTGCCTTTACTTATCAAGATGACCTTATTACTAAAATAAAGAGTAATGAAGAAGAAAGAATTTTTGAATATGATAGCAAAGGTAACTTAAGTAAAGAAACTTTGGTGGAAAGTTACAATAGTGCTACTATTACCCATGTCTATACTTATACACTTAATGGCAACAGTGTGAGCGTAACTTATAGCAAGAAAAATGTAGCAGGGGAAAAATTGCGGTCAGAAGCTGTGGGAGCGTATACCTACACACTTACGCCTAATAAGCAGGTAATAAGGGGTGTAGGAAAGAAGACTTCAACCGATTATTATGACTCTGGCTACTCTTATACTTATGATACGACTAAGGAAGAAAATTACACTTATGACGATAAAAATTCAATTTTTAAGAATGTCGGTGGTTTTGATAAGTTGGGGTATTCTCAATTTATATTAAACGCTCCGTTTGGTAGTTTCAATAATGTATTGACTAAAAATAGAAAGGAAGGGGTAGACAATACGAGGACTTATACGCATACAGAAGCCTATAGGTATACTTATAATGACAAAAACTTTCCTACAGAGTTTGAGAATAGCGTAGATGATAAGAAATACAAAACCTCTAAGATAGAGTACAAAACTGTTACTAAGTAGTGTTTTAGCACAGTATCATAAAAAAATCGGAGAGCCTTCCCTCCGATTTTTTGTTATTTAATTAGTGGTAAAATCTTTCTGGCAAGAATACCAGAGTCATCTCTCCAATCATCTTTTCCAAAGTCTTTGTAGCTAGTTACCATTTCTACTTTTCCTAAATTATTAACTAGGATATATTTTGACATATCGTCTATATTTTCAAATTCTGGAGGTGTAATTTCGGTAAGGAATTTTTTGTTCTTGGCTCTAGGTCTAGAACTGTACTCATTGCTGACTAATAGTATATTGATGTTTTTGTCTATATTTTCCCAAAAGTCAATTGCTTTTAGTATTCTGTAATTTTTTTCTTTGTCATTTTCAATAAGTACTACATAAAAGTTAAGATTGTGTCCTTTAGCAAAGTCATAAGCTCCTTTTGCGTGTAATCTACAAGGGTAACACCAAATACCGAAGGTAAAAAATAGTGATGGTCTTGGGCGGTTTTGAGCTATACATTTCACTTTTTCAGCATTTATTATTTTTAGATTTTGGTAATGAGGAGAGGTTCTAATTTGGCAGGTGTCTTGTGAAAATAGATTAGCGAAACACAATACAAAGATGAATGATATAATGATTTTTTGCATAATATATGGTTTTATATGTGAATAAAAGTTATTAGGACACGAAAGTAGAACTATACTTTTAATTAAATCTAGAAAGGGATATTAAGTTTAAGTTAAATCTTATATGGTTAATTATAAGTTTTCCCTAGTGTATTCAAAAACCTTTCTAGGGAGAGGTCGGTTAATACGAAATAATAAAAAAACACTTACTTTTGCAGAATGGTAAAAATAGGGAATATAGAATTGCCAGATTTTCCTTTATTGCTGGCTCCTATGGAAGATGTGAGCGACCCTCCGTTTCGTAGGCTTTGTAAAATGCACGGTGCAGATTTAATGTATTCGGAGTTTATCTCTTCGGAAGGGCTTATCAGAGATGCTATAAAGTCTAAAAAGAAGTTAGATATTTTTGATTACGAAAGACCTATTGGTATCCAAATTTTTGGGGGAGATGAGGAAGCTATGGCGATGTCTGCCAAAATAGTAGAAACGGTACAACCCGATTTGGTAGATATTAACTTTGGGTGTCCTGTGAAGAAAGTAGTTTGCAAAGGGGCAGGAGCAGGGGTTTTGAAAGATATAGACCTAATGGTAAGGCTTACCAAAGCCGTAGTAAATTCTACCCATTTACCTGTAACAGTTAAGACAAGGTTGGGCTGGGATACTAGCAGTATCAATATAGATGAAGTAGCGGAGCGACTGCAAGAGGCAGGTATTAAAGCTCTTACCATACACGCAAGAACGAGGGCCCAAATGTATAAAGGGGAAGCCGACTGGGAGCATATTTCTCGCATTAAACAAAACCCTAATATTGAGATTCCTATTTTTGGGAACGGAGATATAGATTCTCCTCAAAAAGCCTTAGATTATAGAAACAAATATGCTTGTGATGGAGTTATGATTGGTAGAGCTGCCATTGGTTATCCTTGGATTTTTAATGAAGTAAAACATTTTTTCCAAACAGGAGAGTTACTTCCAGAACCTACTTTGCAAGACCGTTTAACCGCAGTAAGGCAACACGCCGAATGGAGTGCTGAATGGAAAGGTGAACGCCTTGGATTGATAGAAATGAGGCAACATTACAGTAATTATTTCCGTGGGGTACCACATTTTAAGGAGTATAGAAAAAGGTTTTTAGAAATACTTACTTTGGAAGAGATGGATAGCCTCATCAGTCAAATCATAGAGGCAAATAATTAAAGCTAAAACAAAATAATGAAGATAATATCTTATAATGTCAATGGTATTCGGGCAGCTTTTAATAAGGATTTAATCGGTTGGTTAGGACATGCTGCTCCCGATGTTATTTGTTTTCAGGAAAGCAAGGCTCAAAAAGACCAAATAGATATAGCAAGTTTCGAGAAAGAGGGCTACCATACCTATTGGTTTTCTGCGGAAAAGAAAGGGTATAGCGGGGTAGGTATCGCTACTAAAATTCAGCCTAAGCACGTAGAATATGGTTGTGATATGGAGCTATACGATAAAGAAGGACGAGTAATAAGAGCTGATTTTGAAGATTTTTCGGTAATATCTGTATATGTGCCTTCCGCTACCAATATAGATAGGTTGGATTTTAAAATGCAGTTTTGCTATGATTTTTTAGCTTATATAAAAGAGCTAAGAAAAACCATTCCTAATTTAATTATTTCGGGAGATTTTAATATCTGTCATCAAGCAATAGATATCCACGATCCTGTAAGATTAAAAAATGTATCTGGCTTTCTTCCTATAGAACGAGAATGGATGACAGAGTTTATAAAAGAATGTGGGTTAATAGATAGCTTCCGTTATTTTAATACCGAACCCAACCAATACTCGTGGTGGAGTTATAGACAAAATGCACGAGCTAATAATAAGGGTTGGAGGTTAGACTATCATTTTGTGTCAGACTCTCTAGAAAGCCGTTTGTCTAGAGGGCTTATTCTTAGTGAGGCTTATCACTCGGACCATTGTCCCGTTTTAGTAGAGTTAAAATAGGGCGTGTTTCTCAACAGAAAGGCTGTCCTTACCGTAACAGACCCTCCGTTAGCCTAAGGACAGACACCCCGTTACGGTAAGGACGGATACTCTGTTCCGTAGCATTCGGTAAAAGGTAATAAAATAGGCTACTCGTTAAATGAGTAGCCTTAGTTTTAAAATTAAAATACCTTAATTAGACAATAACCACAGGATTGGGGAGTCGCTCCGTTCTTGGTTCTTTTAGTAAGACGGAACCCGTGCTGCTTTGTGTAGTGATGCTTAGCTCATAGTTACCCGCCTCTAAATCCGAAGGCACAAGAATGAGTAACCTTGACGGCTCGTTAAGCACAATACTATCTTTAGCCAACTTTACCTCATTTTGATTGTCTAAGTTTTTAAAGACGATACCATTTTTAGGGTTGTCGCCATCTATTTTAATGTAAGTACCTTTGATTTCCGCATTCTTGCCTTTGGTAAGGGTGCCGTCTGCTTTGCCTGTAACCTTGTCGGTGATGCTGAACACGCTCATAGGGCTGGACTGTTCGCCTAGGATTTCCACTTTAGTATCATTAGCGGCTTTTCTTAGGTCGGTGCCTTGGTTCACATTGACATAAACGGAGTGTTTCTCTTTATCCCAAGTCTTATCGTAAAATACGCCCTTAATCGCAGGACGCATATACACCAGTCCAGTATTCACACTATACCCGTTGAGTACCAATTCTGAGGCTTTGCGGTTAAAGCGAGTGATAATATCTATTGCGGTTTCGGTTTGTATCTCCATACCCTCTTTTTTGAGGGCTTCTATGATTTCTGTAATGCCAAGGCTACCGCCTAGAAGTGGCACCGCTACAAAATCGTTAGGGTCATCTTTAGTCAATAGGTTGGGACGCAACCACGCTTTTAAAGTGTTCATAATGTATAAATTTTTGATGTTAGTGTTAGATGTTTATAATACTTTGTGAACTATAAAAAAGCCCCATTGCGACACCTCATCACAATGGGGGAAAGGTTAAACTATTTTACTAATAAAGCTTCTAGCTTCTGTAAACGAGCTTCTAAGTTAGAAACTTCTGATTTCAGTTCTTTAATAATAGTATCTTTAGCTTTTAGAGCCTTGTCTTGCTCTATGCTATGAAGATAGAGTTCCTCTATCTTCTCCACATTGGTGAGTTGAGTTGCCATAAGGTCTATATAACCTTGTTTTTTGATAGCTTCTGCAGACTGATACCCTGGTAAATGCCCATTAGCTTTTACAAAGTCTTCCACTTGGCTAAGGGTTTTAAAGCTATAATCTGATTTAATGCTAGAAGTACCTGTATAATATTTTTGGAACACATAGTCTGGGAAGATAGCGGCATTAGCACCGATAAAGCCTGTTGCCTTAACACTACCTGCAACTTCTAGTTTTTCGGTTGGAGATATCGTACCTACACCAAAATTAACTCCTGATTCTACAGAAATATATAAGTGCTCCCCTGATGATATCCTTGCAACAGTTGATACCGTACCATCTCCCTTGTAAAAATCAATATATTTTCTCCCTTGAAGATTTGTTCCGCGAAAAAACCTAACAATACCATTTTGGGTTGGATCTACTTCATTTTTAAAATCAAAATCAATATAATTTGTAGGCAAATCTGCCACCGACTTCTGAGAATGTGCCTTAAAGCTTAATCCTGCTCCATTAGTAAATCCCCTACCTATCGTTGCATAATAATCATCATTAGCATAAATACTTAATTTTATATCATCTCCAAAACGATTTATCCCCTTGTTGGTATAAATTGCATAATTATTATTCGCTAAAGTAATGTCTGATGCATAAAATGCATAGGCATTTACTATGCTTCCTGTACTATTACTACTTTTATTCATATATGATATTGAGCCATATATGTTATTTATTTGGCCACTAAAAAAATTTGTCATTAACTGATTTGTATTTAAAGACAAAGAATGTATTGTAATATCTGTATCATTTATAGTTGTATAATTTCTGTTTCCTATATATCCACGTATAGAACCGCTTCCCTTAATAGTAGCGTGATTATCATTATTAAACAATTGATTATCTGTCAAAGACAAACCATTTTGAGTAGAATAATATTCTAATAACCCGTTGTGCATTATGAAATGAAAAAAACAAGAGTTGTTTATTAGACTGAAAATCAGTATATTGTTTTTGCTATAAAACGATATAAATGAACAACATAGAGCAAATATATGAAAGAATTTTGGAAGTTTTAGGACTTTTTTCAGAAAATCAACTGATTAGTTATCAGAGAAGAACACCTAAAATGAGCGATTTAGAAGTCATAAGTCTTAATATTACTGCTGAATACTTGAGTATTGATAGCGAATTACAGTTCTTTAGAAAATTGCCAAACTCTCTGATAAACAAAATTGAAAGAAGTGTTTACAATAAGCGAAAACGAAGACTATCCCTACAAACAGAGCAAATTAGACAGCGTATTTCGATGGAGTTCAATGAGTTTGAAGATATTTTTATCGTTGATAGCATGCCAATGAAAGTTTGTGAAAACGCTCGTTCTACTCGTTCAAAAATTTGTAAAGAGCAATCCTATTCTTCACCAACATATGGTTATTGTGCTTCACAGAAATTATATTTCTATGGCTATAAACTACACGCAGTATGTTCTTTAAATGGTGTGATTAAGAATTTTGATATAAGCCCTGCATCCGTTCACGACATCCACTATTTAAAAGATATTGGTGAGCAAATGCGAAACTGTACTTTAATTGGAGATAGAGGCTATTTATCAGCAAAAGTTCAAATAGATTTATTTAACTATGCTAATATTAAATTAGATACACCAATGAGAAGTAATCAGAAAGATTATATTCCTCAATTTTCATTGTACAAGAAAAAGCGAAAACGAATTGAGACATTTTTCTCTCAACTTTGCGACCAATTTATGATTAAAAGAAACAATGCTAAAACTTTTGAAGGCTTTAAAACAAGGATAATCAGTAAAATAACCGCCGCAACGGTTATTCAATATATCAATAAATTTATCTTCCAAAGAAAATTAAATCATCTAAAAATCAGTATTATTTAAAATGCACAACGAGTTATTATTCGTCTATTGCCTTAGAAAAAGGGTTGTATAAAGATACTCTTGATTGTTATAAAGTTCATAAGCATTTGATTGAAAGAATTATTGAAAAAGAATCTTTGAAAGAAGAAGACATAAGAGTTATTCTGAAAAATTTAGGGAACTATTTATTTGAAGCTTTAAAAAACAAAAAATTACATAGTAATTATGACTTTGGAACTTTTCCTGATTTTTGTAGAATAGGTATTCATTCAATTAAAAAATATAATGAATCCGGCTTGAACAAAAATATAGTTGATTATTTTATCAATTATTTAAAAACACTTAAAATCATTTGTAGAAAATGATGGCATAGAAAACTATCCTAACGAATACAACAATGTCAAAAGGGCTATTGCGCATTTTATAAATGTAGCAATAACTTATGATGGCATGAGAGAAGATGAGAATCGAGTAAAAGAATGGAAAGAAATTTTAAATGATTTTAAAGAAATCTCGAAAGAAACGCCATTAAATATTGACTGGGAAATTAAATAAAAAAATATGGAAACATTTAAACCTCTTAGCCTATCAATAAAAGAATTATTTGGAGACGTAAAATCACTCTATAAAATCCCAACCTATCAACGTCCTTACAAGTGGGAGGATGAGCAAGTAGAGAAACTTTGGCAAGATATGTGGGAAGCCTTTGAAAATGGAGAAAAAAATTATTTTTTAGGCTCTATTATTACCGCATTGCCAAGAGAAAAATCATCGTATCATGATGTGGTAGATGGACAACAAAGGCTTACAACCTTGATGATTTTATTTTGTGCATTTAGAAATACATATCCTAAGATAAATGGAAATGGTTCTGATGAAGATTTAAACAATGTAGATATAACCGTTTTAGAAAATTCTATTTTTTACAACAGGAAATCTGAACGCTTGAAATTATTCACTCACGAACAGCATAGAAGTGATTTTGAGAGCCTAATCATTCACAATAAGGAAAACATAGATGCAAAGAAAAAACCCTTTAAAAAGGATATAAAAAATGATGAAGAGCCAAAATTTAAGTTCATCAACACATATTTGATTTTTAAGGAAAAAATTAAAAATATTTCTGAACAGGAAGCAGGAGATTTTCTAAACTATATTTTCAATCAAGTGATACTTATTCGCATTGATTGCTCTACAAGAGAATTTGCAATTAAATTGTTCCAAATTCTCAATGATAGAGGAATGGATTTAACTTCTGCCGACCTCATCAAGAGTTATTTATTAGAAAAAATTCTAAAAAAATACGCTGGAGAAGAAGATGCAGATAAGGAATTAAGAGACGAAAAAGAAAAGCAATTTATGGCAGATTGGCGTTATTGCGAGCAAACCATAAAAGATTTGGAAGGAACAAGTCTTAACGATATGTTTATTATTTATGAATATATGCTTTTGGCTTCCAATCCAAAACTATCTTTGGTGGATGAATTGCAAGAAAAATTTAAAGATGGAGATGCAAATGAAATTATAGCTGACTTCAAAAAATTTATAAATATTTACAAAAATGAAATTTATAAACCCGTTGTGCATTATGAAATGAAAAAAACAAGAGTTGTTTATTAGACTGAAAATCAGTATATTGTTTTTGCTATAAAACGATATAAATGAACAACTTAGAGCAAATATATGAAAGAATTTTGGAAGTTTTAGGACTTTTTTCAGAAAATCAACTGATTAGTTATCAGAGAAGAACACCTAAAATGAGCGATTTAGAAGTCATAAGTCTTAATATTACTGCTGAATACTTGAGTATTGATAGCGAATTACAGTTATTTAGAAAATTGCCAAACTCTCTGATAAACAAAATTGAAAGAAGTGTTTACAATAAGCGAAAACGAAGACTATCCCTACAAACAGAGCAAATTAGACAGCGTATTTCGATGGAGTTCAATGAGTTTGAAGATATTTTTATCGTTGATAGCATGCCAATGAAAGTTTGTGAAAATGCTCGTTCTACTCGTTCAAAAATTTGTAAAGAGCAATCCTATTCTTCACCAACATATGGTTATTGTGCTTCACAGAAATTATATTTCTATGGCTATAAACTACACGCAGTATGTTCTTTAAATGGTGTGATTAAGAATTTTGATATAAGCCCTGCATCCGTTCACGACATCCACTATTTAAAAGATATTGGTGAGCAAATGCGAAACTGTACTTTAATTGGAGATAGAGGCTATTTATCAGCAAAAGTTCAAATAGATTTATTTAACTATGCTAATATTAAATTAGATACACCAATGAGAAGTAATCAGAAAGATTATATTCCTCAATTTTCATTGTACAAGAAAAAGCGAAAACGAATTGAGACATTTTTCTCTCAACTTTGCGACCAATTTATGATTAAAAGAAACTATGCTAAAACTTTTGAAGGCTTTAAAACAAGGATAATCAGTAAAATAACCGCCGCAACGGTTATTCAATATATCAATAAATTTATCTTCCAAAGAAAATTAAATCATCTAAAAATCAGTATTATTTAAAATGCACAACGAGTTATAGAAAATAAATTTTTATACAAAGGAGGGCTAGTTACCACTACCAACAATAGCGGTCAACAATGGGATTCCCCAAACGCTTGGGCTCCTCTACAATGGATAGCTTGCAAAGGCTTAATGAACTACGGTTATCACCAAACAGCTAAAGAAATAGCCCAAAAGTGGTGCTCTAATGTAGAGAGTACTTATAAAAAAACTGGAAAACTAATGGAAAAATACGATGCTATAAATACCGAAAATATAGCTACAGGCGGAGAGTATCCAAATCAAGATGGTTTTGGTTGGACTAATGCCATTTATATTAAAATGAAAAAAATATTTAACCTATAATTTTTTTGATATGAAAAGAAAATCCTTTTTACTACTAGCAGGTGTTGCTACTTTTTACTTCAACAATACCTTTGCTCAAACTACACAGAAAGATTCTGTTAAAGTAAATAATGTTGAAGAAGTAATTATTACAGGGAGTGCCAACCCTAAGAAAAGAATTGAGTCTAGTATTGCTATCACAACAATGAAAGCAAAAGACATTCAACAGAAAGCTCCTCAATCTACAGCAGACATATTACAATATGTGCCAGGGTTTTTAGCCGAAAACTCAGGGGGTGAGGTTGGAAACAACCTTTTCGCAAGAGGTATCCCTTCCGCAGGAGCTTATGAATATGTTCAAATTCAAGAAGACGGGCTTCCTATATTTGAAGACGGGGCATTACAATTTGCCAATATTGATAACTTTCAAAGGTTAGACCTTACCCTACAAGGTGTAGAAGCTGTTAGAGGTGGTACAGCGTCTGTATTCGCATCAGGTGCTCCTGGTGGTATTGTTAACTTCATTTCCAAAACAGGACAAAATGATACTAAAGGAACCTTAAAATTATCTACAAGTACATTTGGATTATTCAGAACTGATTTTAATATTGGTGGTGCTTTAGTTCAAGATAAATTATTCTTTAACGCTGGAGGTTTTTATAGGGAGGATAACGGGATGAGGTCTCCTAGATTTAAAGCCAACAGAGGTGGACAAATTAAACTAAACCTTACTTACAAATTTGATAAAGGTTACGCTAGAGTATATTACAAATATCTTAATGACAGAGCAATGTTCTACCAAGTAACTCCCTTTATTAAAAATGGAAACAGTGTAAAAGCTTACCCTGGCTTCGATCCTAACTACGGTACTTTCGCTTCTATGGAAATGGCACAAATTAGAGTACCCCAGTATGGTGGAGGCTTTTTTGAAACTGATTTAAGAAATGGAGTACACCCTGTCTCTCACGCTATAGGTACAGAGCTCAAATATAAATTATCCGATGTTGTTACTGTTCATAATAACATGAAGTTCACATCAATTAATCAGGATTACAATGCTATTTTTGCACCTTCTTGGATGGGCTCTATTGTTTCTCAAAATGAATACTCTGATAACTTAAATATTGACAGAGCAAACGCTTTCTTTACTTATGTAAATGGTGGAGGTGTTCTAGATCCTAACGAAAAGCTTAAAAGAGCTGACCTTTGGTTTATAAGAAAAAACATGCAAAATTTAGCCAATAATCTTAATTTCAATATAGATTTAGATAAGGTAAAATTAAATGTAGGACATTATTACTCCAACTGGTCATCTGACCACTACTGGAATTGGAATAGCTTCCTTGTTACAGCTTCAGATAAGCCAAGGCTAGTTAACTTACAAGACACTTCCACAGGCACCAACTATACTTACAACGGTGTTTCCCAAATCACTTGGTTAGAAAGACAAGCTGGACTTACAGGAAACGTAAATGCTTTTTTTGCTAATGCTGATATAGAGATAAACGATAAGTTGGCATTGTTAATCTGATATATTTTTTATAATTTAGCCTAATGAAATGTACCAAATGTCAATCATCCAATAAGATTAAAGCAGGCTTTGCCAGAGAGCGACAGCGATATAAATGTAAAGATTGTGGCTATTTTTTCAGTGTTGAGAAAAAATCAGATGTAAAAACACTAGAACAAAAGCGTCTTGCTTTAGAAATGTATCTAGAAGGGTTAGGCTTTCGAGCCATTGGGAGGCTATTAAATATTAGCTATGGAACAGTTTATCAATGGGTTAAGAAATGGGGAGAATCTGTAGAGCTTCCAAAAAATGAAGTTCCTATTGAAATAGTGGAATTAGATGAGATTCACAGCTATGTACAGCATAAAAAAACTACTGTTGGAGCTGGATTGCTGTTGATAGACTTAGAAAAAGGTTCATCAGTTTTATTAGTGACAAACGGGACACAAAAACCTTCTTAAAACTTTGGGAGCAATTGAAAAACAGAAATATAAATGTTTTTTGTAGTGATTATTGGAAAAGTTATTCAGAGCTGATACCCAGTGAAAGACACGTAACCTCCAAAGCAGAAACCTTTACAGTGGAGGGATATAACAGTAGAATAAGGCATTATTTGGCGAGATTTAAAAGAAAAACAAAGTGTTACTCTAAGTCAAAAACAATGTTGGAAAATTCTTTAAAACTTTTGTTCTTGAAACTAAATAATGAATTGAATATAATAATTTAACAATACCGATAAGTTCAATGTCAATGTAGGTGTTAGATATGACATCAATAAGTACAAGGGCTATAGAGACAACGCTAGATTTTCATCAGAAAACTTAGGTGTATTACCAAATAGCACAGCTGATGATAAAGTAACTACTATACAAGGAGCTCCGTTTACTTATTGGTCATATAATTTAAATAAAGTAGGCTACACTGCCGCCTTGAATTACAAAATCAATAATAAGATGGCTGTATATTTTAGACAAAGCCATGGGTTTAGAGCTCCTATTGAAGAGGCTTTCTATGATAACGCTAATAAAAACCTTTCTCTAATAAAGCCTACTACCGTTAACCAAAGTGAACTAGGATACACTGGACAAATTAGCCATAACTTTGCCCTATATGGTAGTGCATTCCTAATGAATTTGAAAAACATTTTCTACGGAGACATTGTAGCTGGGGGTAAATCTGAAGCGTTACTTGCTGATGTTAGAAACTTAGGGCTAGAACTAGAAGCTCAATACAGATATCATAATTTTTCGGTTTCTGCCAATGCTACATTTCAAAAACCAGAATATACTAAATTCGCATCTAATGCGTCTTATGTAGGAAATCAGGCTAGAAGAATCCCTAAAACATTCTTCTCTATAAGACCTTCTTATGATATTACTAAAGGGCTTAATGTTTACGCTAGATATTCTCGCTACGGAACAAAATATAACGACGAAGGAAATACATTTGTATTGAAAGGATTCGGAGTTCTTGATGCTGGTGCTTCCTATCAAATTAAGAATATTAGATTTGCTCTAGACGCTACTAATATAACTAACAATATAGGACTTACAGAAGGTGATGGTACTTTCGGTAATAAAAAAGATGGTGATATTATCTTTGCAAGATCTATTGTAGGTGCTTTAGCTAGATTCTCTATCACACTAGATTTTTAATTAAAAAAATAGTTTTTTCATAGTAAGAGAGGCTGCCCTAAAATTTTGGCAGCCTCTTTTTATCTTATTTTTATCCAAAAGCCCGTGTTAGTAAACTTTCAACTTTAGGTTCCCTTCCTCTAAAGTTTTTATATAGAACCATAGGGTCTATAGTACCTCCACTGGATAAAAGTTGTTTGTATTTTTCAGCTATCTCTTGATTAAAAATCCCATTCTCTTTAAAATACTGAAACGCATCTGCATCTAAAACTTCTGCCCATTTGTAAGAATAATAACCCGCTGCATAACCTCCTTGAAAAATATGAGAGAAGCTAGGGCTTACTACTGTTTCGGAATGAATTGGATAAAGCTGAGTAACCGCCATTACTTTATCTTCAAAGTCTTTTATTTTCAACTTTTCCTCGTCCGAAAAATGAGTTGTATGATAATGCATATCCAACAATCCAAAACCTAACTGCCTAAGCGTCTGATAACCTTCCATAAAGTTTTTAGATTGAGCTATTTTTTCAATCTTTTCGTTAGATAAAACCTCTCCTGTTTTATAATGCCTAGCAAAAGTCTTAAGAAACTCTGCCTCGTAACAATAATTTTCTAAAAACTGAGAAGGTAGCTCTACAAAATCCCATTTCACGGAAGTTCCAGACAAATTAGGATATTGTGTATTAGCTAAAATGCCGTGCAAAGCGTGTCCAAACTCATGGAATAAAGTAGTAACCTCTTGAAAAGTAAGCAAACTAGGCGTATCAACCGTAGGTTTAGTAAAGTTACACACCACCGAAATATGCGGACGATGATTAACACCTCCCTCTTTATACTGATTTCTATAACTCGTCATCCACGCTCCCGCTCGCTTGCCTTTTCTTGGGTGATAATCCACATAAAGGAGTGCTTTGTATTCGCCTTGTTCTGTAACTTTGTAAGTCTTTACTTCAGGGTGATACTTTGAAATATCGGTAATTTCTTCAAACTCTAATCCAAATATTTTTTTTGATAAATCAAACACTGCTTGTTCCACTTTATCTAGCTGAAAGTAAGGCTTGAGTTCCTCATCGCTCAAATCAAATTTTTGCTTCCTTAATTTTTCAGCATAGAAAGCGTGGTCATAGCTTTGAATATCAGTGATGTTATCTTTTTCGGCTAAAGCTTTTAATTCTTCTATTTCTTTTAAAGCATAAGGTTTTGCCTTTTCTAAAAGCTCATTTAAAAAAGAAAAAACCTCTGCTGGAGACTTAGCCATTCTCTCTTCTAAAATATAGGTCGCATAGTTTTCATAGCCTAACAGCTCTGCTTTTTTCTGTCTTAGAAGGACAATTTTTTCAATCAGTTTTTGATTATCAAATTCTCCTCCATCAAAAGATTTTTTACCGTTAGCTAGTGCCAATTCTTTTCTTAACGCTCTATCTTCTGCATAGGTCATCAACAGTAAATAACTAGGGTATTGCAGTGTAATTACATAGCCTTCTAACCCTCTACTTTTAGCCTCTTCTTTATATTGATTTAAAACATCATTAGGAATTCCTTTCAGCTTATTTACATCTGTAATATGTTTAAAATAAGTATTAGTAGCCGCTAGTACATTTTGTCCAAACTTCAAAGATTTTATAGCCAAATCTTTATTGATGGCTTCTAACTTCTTTTTATTCTCCTCATTTAACAATGCTCCATTACGAACAAACCCCTTATAGGTTTGTTCTAGCAACATAGTTTGTTCCTCTTTCAAATCCAAATTTTGTCTAGAATCATATACAGATTTCACTCTTAGGAAAAGAGTGTCATTCTGATAAATCTTAGAGGCAAATTCTGTAAGAAGTGGAGAGATCTCTTGTGCTATTTTTTGTAGCTCATCATTAGTCTCAGCTGAATTAAGATTGAAAAATAAATTAGATACCACATCTAACTGTTTTCCAGAATAAGACATAGCTTCTATAGTATTTTCAAAGCTAGGAGCTTCACTATTGTCAGCGATATTTTTTATTTCTTCTTCAGTAGATTTTATCAACTCAATAAATGCTGGTAGAAAGTCAGCTTCTTTTATTAAATCAAAAGGTATCGATTTGTAGTTTGTATTAAATTCTTTTAAAAGTGGATTCATTTTTATATAATTAATTCTATTCTTACAAAGTTACAATTAAAAAAGAAAAACTGCTCCACAATCGTGAAACAGCTTTCTAATATTAGCAAATTCAGCTATTATTTTGCTTTAAAGTAAACTCTTCTGTTAGCTTCATTTTTCCATTCTGGACACTTAGTATAAGGATTACATTCTGGATATTTTAAATCCTTTTTACCTCTACCCTCAGCAGTTAACATATAGCTAGGAACTCCTTTTCCAACAAGATATCTCACAACAGACTCAGCTCTTCTTTGAGATAGTTTTTGGTTATAAGCATCAGATCCTCTAGTATCTGTAGCACCAATTACTAAGTACTGTCTATCAGTTCTTAAAGTCTTCATTATAGCCACAGCGTTATCTAGCTTATCAAAAGATATAGTTCTAATTACATCACTATTAAGGTCAAATTCTATCCCCTCAAAGTTTTTGTTAATTGCTACAATTTGCTCATCTTCTTGCTCTAATTTTTGCTGGACAATTTGCTTTTCTTCCGGACAACCATTATTAGAAACTGGACCTGGAACGGTTACACACTTATCATGTAAGTCTATCACACCATCTAAATCTGTATCCAAAGCAACACCTGCACCATCTACTCTAGCCCCAGCTGGAGTATCTAATTGTCTATCCCAATCATCACAAACGCCATCATTATCAGCATCTCCACTCTTACATACTTCAACAACTGGAGGTACTGATGCTAACTCTATTTTATCGTAAAGCTCTTGATAAGGATCGTGCCACATTACATGAGAAATGTGTTTTCCAATCTTATAAGAAACTCCTAATGTTGCATTGAAGAAATTATCAGACACTTGATCCTCTCTTCTATTTCTTTCGCTATACTGCGCTCCTCCTCCATCAAATTCATCATCTCCCGTTACTACATACATTAGCCTACTTTCAAGATCCACTCTCCTAGAAACCTTAAACTTAACTCCTGCTCCAGCTTGCCCGAATAAAGATGTAATTTTAAACGGCTTAATCTCAGTCTTCAAAGTTTGCTCTCCACCATTAACCTCAGCATAAGCTCTATAAGCCAATGTACCAACTCCTGCATAACCATGTATAGCCCATCTATAATTAGAGTGGTTATCTATTCTTCTAAACAAGTTAGAAAAATTAATATCTCCTAACAAGGATATAGCATCATACTGAGTTCTAGCAGCGTATCCTTTTCCTCCTGTTCCTGTTCTGTATGCCCCCTGCCTTGTTTCTCCTCTATCGTACTGAAGATTTAATCCAAAAGCGTGAGTTAAAGCCCTATCTACACTAAGATACATTGAGTAACCATACAAATTCTTACCATTACCATTCTTAATTGAGGTAACATCAGCCGATTGAATAAAAGGAATCCCTATACCTGCCGATACAGACCAATCATTAAACCTTTTAACATTTCTCGTAAAAGGAACAACATTTGATGACCACGAAGAAAAAGTATTTGGATACTTATTTCCTATTGTATCAACCGCCACTTGAGCATCTAAAACAGCAGGAAACGATAATACCAATGCTATACTTGCTAAATTTAATTTCATAATATTCTTTTATTTTTTATTCTTACTTTTCTGAGAAATACACTCTTCTGTTAGCTTCATTTTTCCACTCAGGACACTTAGTATAAGGATTACACTCCGGATATTTCAAATCATCTTTACCTCTGCCCTCTGCCAATAGCATATAAGAGTCTACTCCCTTATCAACTAAATACTTAACCACAGCATCTGCCCTCCTTTGAGATAATTTCTTATTATAAGCTGCTGAACCTCTAGTATCCGTAGCACCTATAACCAAATATTGTGTTTTAGAATCTAAACTTTTTATAATTGTCGCCGCTTTATCTAATCTATCAAAAGATGTTGGTCTAATCACATCACTATTCAAATCAAATTCTATTCCCTCAAAGTTTTTGTTGATTTCTATAACCGATTGCTTTACATCTATCTTATTTATATTTATCTTGAGTACTTCTGGGCATCCATTATTTGAAGTTGGACCAGGAACGGTTACACATTTGTCGTACAAGTCAATCACTCCATCTAAATCCACATCAAGAGCTACTCCAGCTCCATCTACTCTTGCACCTTCTGGAGTATCTAGCTGTCTATCCCAATCATCACATACGCCATCATTGTCTTTATCTCCTTTTTCGCAAACAACAAAATCAATAGGCTTCCCTAATTTACTCACTCTACTTTCTAAAGCCTCTAACGGATCATGCCATGCTAAATGAGAAAGATGTTTACCCAACTTAAATGTAAGACCTACATTAGCTGTGAACATATTGTCAGAATTAGTATTTTTAATTCTATTGTACGGATATTGGTCTGATGTATTATCCCAGCCACCACCATCAAACTCATCATCACCCGACATAATATACATTAGCCTAGCTTCTATGTCTAGCAACTTAGAAATTTTATATTTAACACCAGCACCCGCTTGATAGAAAAACGATGCAATATCTAAATCTTGATTTACCTCTAAAACATTTTTGCCATTCCATAAAGTAGATTTGTCCTGCAAATAAGTCTTATAGCCTTGCAACCCAAGCCCTGCATAACCATGCAACGTCCATCTGTATGAAGAGTTATTATCTACCCTTCTCAGAATATTGGAGAAGTTAATATCTCCAATTAAAGAAACTTGCTTGTACTTAGTATTAGCATTAGCTACACCATAAGCAGGATTAACCATTCCCTGCTGATTAGTTTGCCCTTGCTGATATTGTAAACTTAATCCAAAAGCGTGGGAAATTTGTTTATCCAAACTCACATAGGCATTCCAACCAGCATTAACTCCTTTCCCATAAAAGGAAGTTAAATCCGCAGATTGCATAAACGCTCCTCCACCTCCAACAGAGATAGACCAATCGTTAAACAAACGAGATCTATTATCAAACTTTTTCACATAGGTTGATCCCGATGAAAAAGTATTTGGGTACTTCTCTGCATCTTGTGAATATACTATCGCAGGAAGAGCCAATAGCGTTAATAAGTTAATTTTCATATATATATATTTTCTCTTTTTGTTTCACTTTGTGATTCCTATTTCTCTCAACAGCACTTGAGAAAAGTCACGTTCGTGAACATGTTTATAATGAGGTATATCCAGTCTTCTTGACTTGTAGGTAATATTACCAATACTCACCACATCAATATCTATTACTCTATCTTCATATCCTCCTAGCTCTTTAGAATCACTAATCCTCCCCATAGCCTTTTCTATACTTTTTACTTCATCTAAAATTCGAATAGGTGAAATTTGTGCTTCTAATAAGACTGCAATATTACAAAATATATTAGAACTAGCAAACTCTACAGGTTCTGTTTCTAACATTTGACTCTTTTTTATTACCTTCCCTAGTCTTTTCTCTATCAACGAAATAGCCTCTTCTATATTTTTTTTAGGATTTTTTATATTGCTTCCTAGTAACAAAATAACCTTTCTTTGCGACATATTAACAAAATTATTTACAGTATGCGTAGTTTTATTAAAAGTGTATTAGCCAATATCACGGCTATAACCATCGTTTTTTTTATTTTCTTTGGTTTTATTATTATTGCTATGATTGGCAATGCTATTGGAGACAAAGATAGTGTAAAAATTAAAAGAAATTCAATATTAACACTAGATTCTAAATTCAGAGTTATCGAAAGCGAAACTGAAAAGGATCTAAATGTTTTTGATTTTAAAAACCAAGTACGAGATGTTGCTCTATACGATGTTATCAGAGCTATAGAGAAAGCTAAAACGGACGACAATATTAAAGGTATTAGCATAGAAAATGACAACATCAACGCAGGCATCACTCAAATTGAAAGCATAAGAAACGCTATAGAAGATTTCAAAAAAAGCGGAAAATTCGTGTATTCTTACGGTAATTCAGTTTCTCAGCCATCCTATTTTTTAGGTTCTGTTGCGGATAAGTTCTACCTCAACCCTGCAGGAGGAATAGAACTTAAGGGTATGGCATCAGAAGTGGTATTTTTAAAAGATTTTGCTGACCAATACGGTATTGGCATCAATGTTATAAGACACGGCAAGTATAAAGCTGCCGTAGAACCTTTTTTAAGAAATGACATTTCTCCTGAAAATAAAGAACAACTAAGCACTCTACTTTCCGATTTATGGGGTAGAGTTTCTAACAAAATTGCTTCATCTAGAAAAATTAGCATAGAAAACTTCCAATCTATTACAGATAGACTTTATGGAATGATACCTGATTTTAGTTTGAAATATGGTTTAGTAGATAAACTGATGCAAAAAGGAGAATATGAGCTATTATTAAAACAAAAAATAGGTATAGATACAGATAAAAAACTTAATAAGGTATCCATAAGAAAATACATTAAATCCATCAAAGACGAAAGCAAGTCTAGTGAAAAAATCGCAGTTTTATATGCTTCAGGAAACATCATCAATGGTGATGAAGTTACCAATATTTCTGACGAAAAATACATAGAATACATCAGAGATTTAAAAGATGATGATGACGTCAAGGCAGTAGTTTTAAGAATCAACTCTCCTGGAGGAAGTGCCAATGCTTCTGACCAAATATTATTTGAACTACAACAGCTTAAACTTAAAAAACCGTTAATTGTTTCCTTTGGAGATTATGCTGCCTCTGGAGGTTATTATATTGCAATGGCTGGAGATAAAATCTATTCAGAACCTAACACTATTACGGGTTCTATTGGTGTATTTGGTGTGATACCTGACTTTAAAAATTTGGCTAACAAAAACGGAATTCGCTCTGATGTGGTTTCCACAAACGCCAACTCACAAATGATGTCTCCTATAAGCGGTATTACCGATGGCACCAAAAACATGCTTCAAAATAGTGTGGAACAAACTTACAAGAGATTCGTCTATTTCGTAACTAAAAACAGAAATAAAACTTTTGAGCAAGTAGACGAAATCGCAGGTGGTAGAGTTTGGTCTGGTAAAAAAGCGAAAGAACTAGGACTAGTAGATGAACTAGGAAGCCTCAATGATGCCATTAACTTTGCTGCTAAACAATCAAAGGTGAAAAATTATAATATCATTTCTTATCCTTCGGAAATAAATCCTTTAGAAGAGTTTTTTAAAGGTATGGACGAAGAAAGCATCTCTACTTATTTTATGAAACAAAAAATGGAAAGCGAGCAATACTATATTTATGAAACCATCAACAACTTCAAGAAAAATAATTCTAAAGTAATGATGCAGTCCCCAGTAAAAATAACTTTCTAAAAAACTAATAACATCAATATATAACAAAAACGAGCGAAATACATAAATGTATCCGCTCGTTTTTCATTATTTCTAGAAACCACTATCTTATTTTAGAGTCCATAATTATAGTTACTGGACCATCATTAGTTAAGCTCACTTTCATATCCGCCCCAAAAATACCTAATACCATATTTAGCCATTTCGGATTTAAAATATTCAAACATAGGAACCGCCAAATCTGGTCTAGCTGCAGTTATAAAAGAAGGTCTATTCCCTTTTTTATAGTCCGCCATAAGTGTAAACTGACTCACACAAAGCACTTCTCCATCAACTTCTTTTATAGACAAATTCATTTTACACCCGTTGTGCATTATGAAATGAAAAAAACAAGAGTTGTTTATTAGACTGAAAATCAGTATATTGTTTTTGCTATAAAACGATATAAATGAACAACATAGAGCAAATATATGAAAGAATTTTGGAAGTTTTAGGACTTTTTTCAGAAAATCAACTGATTAGTTATCAGAGAAGAACACCTAAAATGAGCGATTTAGAAGTCATAAGTCTTAATATTACTGCTGAATACTTGAGTATTGATAGCGAATTACAGTTATTTAGAAAATTGCCAAACTCTCTGATAAACAAAATTGAAAGAAGTGTTTACAATAAGCGAAAACGAAGACTATCCCTACAAACAGAGCAAATTAGACAGCGTATTTCGATGGAGTTCAATGAGTTTGAAGATATTTTTATCGTTGATAGCATGCCAATGAAAGTTTGTGAAAACGCTCGTTCTACTCGTTCAAAAATTTGTAAAGAGCAATCCTATTCTTCACCAACATATGGTTATTGTGCTTCACAGAAATTATATTTCTATGGCTATAAACTACACGCAGTATGTTCTTTAAATGGTGTGATTAAGAATTTTGATATAAGCCCTGCATCCGTTCACGACATCCACTATTTAAAAGATATTGGTGAGCAAATGCGAAACTGTACTTTAATTGGAGATAGAGGCTATTTATCAGCAAAAGTTCAAATAGATTTATTTAACTATGCTAATATTAAATTAGATACACCAATGAGAAGTAATCAGAAAGATTATATTCCTCAATTTTCATTGTACAAGAAAAAGCGAAAACGAATTGAGACATTTTTCTCTCAACTTTGCGACCAATTTATGATTAAAAGAAACAATGCTAAAACTTTTGAAGGCTTTAAAACAAGGATAATCAGTAAAATAACCGCCGCAACGGTTATTCAATATATCAATAAATTTATCTTCCAAAGAAAATTAAATCATCTAAAAATCAGTATTATTTAAAATGCACAACGAGTTATAGTTAAAACATTAGATACAGTATCATAATAAGTGAAATAAGTCTTAGGCGGAACTTGCGAAACTTTAGTAGGTTGTCCAGATAAGGAAGCTAAAAGATACCATTCTGCTCCATCTTTAGGGCAAACTATTTTAATATCATCTTTAACTTCTAATGTAGTATCAGATGCTGGGCAAATATGTGGAGCATTTCTATCATACGCCTTAAATGTAGCAGTTCCTGTTCTTACCACAATCAATCCTCTAGTACCCGAGTTTTGCTCATTTACATAAATCCAACCGCCAACATTCATCAACTTTTGATACAAAGGTAAATTTAGGTTAAGAGTAACATTAATCATTGTATTAGGAAAACAAGATACCGTCTCTTCTCTATTTTTACACGAATTAGTAAAAACTAAACTACTGATTACTAATATTTTTAAAACTAATAACCCCCAAAAAGTTCTTTTCATTTAAAATAAAATTTATATATTTGCATCAAATTATTAAACACAAAACATTGTCCGGCAAATGTCGGATTATTTTTTTATACTAACGCTAAATTAACGAAATTATGGCATATGTAACGAAAGAAGGCTTAGAGAAAATGAAAGCCGAGCTAGAGCAACTAGAAAGCGTGGAAAGACCAAAAATAACTCAACAAATAGCCGAAGCTAGAGATAAAGGCGACCTTTCTGAAAATGCTGAATACGATGCTGCGAAGGAGGCTCAAGGGCTTTTAGAAATGAAAATTTCTAAACTAAAAGATTTAATAGCTACTTCTAAAGTTATAGATGAAAGTCAACTAGACATTTCTAAAGTTTCTATATTGACTACTGTAAAGCTATTTAATAAAGTAACGAAAAAAGAGCAAGTATTCACACTAGTTCCAGATAACGAGAGTGATTTAAAATCAGGTAAAATCTCTGTAAACACGCCTATCGCTAAAGGTTTATTAGGTAAAAAAGTAGGCGAAACAGCAGAAATCACATTACCTAATGGCAACCAACTAACATTTGAAGTGTTAGATATTTCTCTATAATTTTAAAATTTAATAGTTATGGCTTCTATTTTCACCAAAATCATCAACGGAGAAATCCCTGCATATAAAATAGCAGAGGACGAAAACCATTTAGCCTTTCTAGACGTGATGCCTTTAGCAGAAGGACATACCTTGGTAATTCCTAAAAAGGAAGTTGACCTTATTTTTGATTTAGACACGGAAGAATTTAAAAATCTTTGGGCATTTGCACAACAAGTAGCTAAAAAAATTGAGAAAAACATTCCTTGTGAAAGAGTAAGTATAGCAGTTATCGGACTAGAAGTACCTCACGCTCATATTCACTTAGTACCTATCAACAAGATAGAAGACCTTAATTTTAAGAAAGAGAGAGTGAAATCTTCAGCAGAAGATTTCAAAGAAATACAGCAAAAAATTTTAAAATAAATTATCACTCATTCACCTACTCATTCAACACTAAAATATGAATAATAACCAGTGTTCTTTTTGCGGAAGACATCGTAAAGAAGTTCAAATGTTAGTTTCGGGACAAAACGGACTTATCTGCGAACATTGTATAGAACAAGCTCACGCATTTGTTAAAGACAATATTCAGAAAGAAGAATTCTCTCCTATAAGTACCCTCTCCGAACTAAAGAAACCTAGAGAAATTAAAAAAACTCTAGACGAATATGTCATCGGACAAGACCAAGCTAAAAAACAACTTTCCATCGCAGTCTATAACCATTATAAAAGACTTCTTCACTCTTCAACAAAAAAAGACAATGATGTTGAAATAGAAAAATCTAACATCATTATGATAGGTGAAACAGGCACAGGAAAAACCCTTTTAGCGAAAACCATTGCAAGAGAACTTAATGTCCCTTTTTGTATTGTAGACGCTACTATACTTACCGAAGCTGGTTATGTAGGCGAAGATGTAGAGAGTATTTTATCTAGACTTCTTATGGTCGCTGATTACGATGTAGAGAAAGCCGAAAAAGGCATTGTATTCATAGATGAAATAGATAAAATAGCGAGAAAATCAGATAATCCAAGCATCACAAGAGATGTATCAGGAGAAGGTGTACAACAAGGATTATTAAAGTTATTGGAAGGAAGCATTGTAAATGTACCGCCTCAAGGAGGAAGAAAACACCCTGACCAAAAATACATACAAGTAAACACACAAAATATCCTATTCATTGCTGGAGGGGCTTTTGATGGTATAAAAGAAATTATAGAAAGGAGACTAAACAAACAAGCCATAGGCTTTAGTAAAGAAAAACTAGATTCCGAAAAAGATTTGGCACAGATATTGCCACAAGTAAACTCAACGGATTTGAGAAAGTTCGGATTAATTCCAGAACTTTTAGGTAGATTCCCTGTAATTACTTATTTAGACCAACTAACCAAAGAGACCATGGTAAGAATAATGAAAGAGCCAAAAAACTCTATTGTTAATCAATTCAAAGCTCTTTTCAAAATAGACGGTATAGATTTAGAGTTCACAGACGAAGCCTTAGAGAAAATTGTAGATGAAACTTTTGAAAAAGGATTAGGTGCAAGAGGACTTAGAGGCACTACAGAAAAGGTTTTAGAAGATTACATGTTTGATATAGATATAATATCCAAAAATAAAATTACAATAAATTAACACTAGCAAACATATGCATTAAGTTTTTTTTGTAAATTTGCGGCGATTATATCCACATAATATTGAAAAGAAAAACATAAAAAATAATGAAAAGAAATTTATTCTTACTGGGAGCTCTATCATTGGTATCTTCCCTAAAAGCACAGTTTATAACCTATGTTGGTGATAAAGCTGGTGTTTATGTTAAAGAGAACGCCCTAGTTTATAGTGGAGGCGGAGTGAAAGTGGTAGGCACTGGAGTTATAGATAATTCAGGTAATATAATGGTGGTTGGAGATGCAAGCTCTAAGTTTGCAACTGTGGCAACCGATGGAAGCAACAAGTTAGACGGAGGCAACTTTATCCTTCGTATGACAAACAAAACTGTAGGCTCATTAAGATATGGACAACTGTACATTAATGGGCTTAGTCAAGGTAACATAACCGGTATTGTGGATAAACAATATCTTGATGCAAAACATGGTACATACCAGCAAATGGCTCTTCCTTTTTATCAGAAGCAACTTTCTAGCTTGAATTCTGAGTTAGGTAAAACTTTTGGACAAACTAGATGGTCTCAAAACGAAATCTTAGTTTTCAACAATGCAACTGTTGTATCTGATTTTATTGCTATTACAGAAAAAACGCCAAAGAACACAGGCTATTTTATGGTTGGAGCAAAGGGCTTTGATCCTTCTCTATCTACAATGGCTAATCAAGTATATACTGTAAAAGGGGTTCCTTATGCTAAGGATATTACAGAAACATTAACAGGTGCTGCAGCTGGAGTTAACTTCGGAGCAAATGGTTCTGCCACTAACAAATACAGAGAAAGATACAACTCTTATTGGCAGGATGCTTTTGCCATAACAGATGGTATAACCGCCTGGACTGGTGATTTTGGTAAGAATATATATCAGTATGGAAATCCATTCTTGACGAACTTAGATTTAGGGCAGTTAGTATCCTCTATTCCTAACATTAGAGGTGTTAGAATAGAGCCTTCTGGTGTTGTTTCATCGGGACAAGGAGCTACATATTCTACAGGGTATAAGTTTGTAACATTTGCAGGGGGAATTGCTGTAGGAGATACTCCAGCTATCATTAAGCCTATGCAAACTTTTGTTATCAAGCTAAAAGATAACACTTCACAAACTTTAAATTTTGATAATCTTAGAAGGTTTGCTTACACACAGAGAGCTTTGGGAACAAACTATTCTGTAACTGCTCAGGCTAAGAAAGGAAACTTAGGAGGAGAGTTGACCACACTTTCTTCAAATAGGACTGCTAACAATTTTACTGTTTCATCTTCTTCAACTGTAAAACAATTAGGACTAATAGCTTTGGATGCTAACGGGGTAGAGTTAGACAGAACTTATTATGTAGTTTATGGTGATGCACAGACGGGACAACCTTCTAGTGCTAGCACCCAAGTAGCTGCGTCGGGAAACCTTATGGGTACATTTGAAGAAATTCCTACTGGAGGAATTGATGAGAGCTTATCATCCACTTATTGGTTATATATAAACGAAGCCAATGAAGTAACTTACAAGGGTAAAGAAATACCAATGTACACTTTTAGTGATAAAATTCACTCTTTCAAAGTAGATATTAAAGAAAATGCAAAACCTATAGAGGAAGGAGCTAGCAAATTAACATCTAACGAGTCTTTCTATATTAAAGTGGGGGATAAGTTTACAGAACTTAGACAAGGGGCTACTCTACCAGTAACACCTTCATCTCAATCAGCTTATTTCGGATTATACTATGGTAAGCCAGCAAATGAAGTACTAAGTTCTGTAGAAGTACAAAAACCATCATCTACAGTAGTTGTATTTGACTCTAGTTCTAACACACACAGAGTTTTATTTGATCAAACATGGGCTAAAGCAGATGTTGTTGTTTATGATATGAGTGGAAGAACTATCGCTTCTCAAAAGGATGTAGATGCATCTACTGCTTTTGAAATCAAATTACCTGCAGGACAGGCTACTTATTTGGTAACTGCTGTATCTGAAAAAGGTGTTAAATTTTCACAAAAAATAATCAAGTAAAAAATAAAAAAATGAAAATAAAGTTAAATCTTCAAAATTATATAGGTAAGCTTACTTATCTCATGCTTTTCTTAGCTGGTGTTTGGGTTAACGCTCAACCCACTCCTCCAACAGCTCCTCCAGGAGGAGGTGTGGGTGCTGTAGGAACAGGTGCTCCTGCTACACCGATAGATATATATGTTTTAATACTTTCTGTGATAGCTGTTTTAATGATATTTGGCTATCATTTCTACACAAGAAGAATTAGAACTCAAGGGATATAGTACTGATAATTATAGTAAAAAACTCATAGAAAATTCTATGAGTTTTTTTATTTTTGTTCCTATGAAAAAAACAATTTTATTAGGAGGTATATTTCTGTATGGAATAACCTCTGCTCAATTTAAAGTAAATATAGAAGCATCTGATACTTTCAGTAATCAAGAGGTTATTTTGTACACCCTCAACGGTTCAAAAGATTACATAGCAGGAAAGACTAAGAAATCTAATGGTAAATGGAGTTATACTATTCCTAATAGTTATATAGGTATGATGCGTGCCTATTTTCCTGAGAATGGTAAATCATTCAGTTTCATCTCTGAAAACAAAGATGTAAATGTAAAACTGGATACCGATAATAGTACTATCAACAAAATCAATTTCTTAGATGAAGCCAATAGTACCATGCAGAATCTCATTAAAGAAAAGCAAAAAAAAGAGAAAGTATTACCTGTATTGGTACAAATTAGAGATATTTACAATGATAACTCACCATTTAATGAAGCTCTAAAGTTAGAAATAAAAAAGCTAGAACAAAGTAATCTTAAGGACTACTCTAATCACCCTTTTATAAGCTACTATTGGGATAATGTAAAGTACACCAATCGAGAAATCCCTAAAACTACTGATGATTATATCAACTTCTTAGCTAATACGGGAGAGTTGTTAGAAACCTCCTCTTTACTAAAATCTACATTAATTAACTTTATTTCTTCCGTCCCTAGAAATCAAGTTATTTCTCAAACAGATGCTCTGTTAGATAAAGTAAATATAGAATCCCCTAGAGGGCAAACTATTTTATCTGAGCTATTAAATATATTTGATGCCTATGGTCTAGACGCTGAAAAGGATAAGTATTACCAACAAGCCTCTAATTTAAAATGTTCTATAAACAAAAATTTAGAGGGCAGACTAGAGGCAATGAAAAGCACTATGGTAGGGAGTAGCTTTAAAGATTATATCTTCTCCAAAAGTGTAATAAATACTAAATCAAAGAAACTAAGCGATATTAAATCAAACAAAAAACTCATCTTGTTTTGGTCTTCAGAGTGTCCTCACTGCGTTGCAGAATTGCCTCTAATTTTAGAAAATTACAACAAATTGAAAAGCAATAATATAGAAGTCATAGGTCTATCATTGGATACCAACGCAGAGTCTTATCAGGAGACTGTAAAAAATCTCCCATGGATTAACGATTCTGAACTAAAAGGTTGGAACTCTAGCTATACAGATACTTACAATATCAATGCGACACCGTCTTATTTCCTATTAGATAGCAATAATAAAATATTGAGTAAACCGAACAGTTTTGGTGCATTTTTACATGAAAATAATTTAAAATAATTTTGTAGTTATTGTAATTATTTCTATATTTGCACCACTCTAATGGCGAGGTAGCTCAGATGGTTAGAGCGCAGGATTCATAACCCTGAGGTCACGGGTTCAATTCCCGTCTTCGCTACTAAACAGGAGGTGTTTTTAAAATCGCCTCCTTTTTTATTTTCCAATCCTTTGAAACCTTTATTATATCTACAAAGTAGAGCAATCGTATCATTAAATGGCAGGGTTCGGAATTTATTTTTCTCAAAATAAAGTTTATCATTGAAGTACGAACCGATGAGTTTCGTTTTTACCCCAATCGGTGCGTTTTTGTAGAATACATCAATGTTTGTAAGTAGTGTAAGACCAAACGAAACGTATTTGTCCAAGTCTTTCTGAAACTCTCCATACTTGTCTTTTTCCGACTCCAATTCCATTAATTCCCGATTGTGTACCTCCACCAAATCAAGGTAAGCACTCTCTGTGAGTGTTCCTCTCACAACTAATCTTGATGCGTTTTGCTGTTCGTCTTTTAGGGTCTTAATTTTGCTCTCTATTGCTGATAAAAGGGTTGTATGTTCGGACATATTTTTCTCATAGTCATCTATGAGCATCATTCTGAACAGTTCCACAACTTCCTCCGATGGCTTTGCCATTTGCAAAGCATTTAGAAATATTGGGTGTATCTCTTCGGGCTTGTATTTTTCTCCACAATTATTGGCACATCTGTAATAGGAATAATACCGAGTAACTTTTTTCTTTGAGCCATTATTCCCTGTACTTCCTCTCATCGGACTGCCACAACAACTGCAATATAAAAATCGGTTTAGTGGAAAGTCAGGGTTTTGGGTGCGGATTTCTTTAATGGCTCTGTTTCTCCCATTCTTCAACATCTGTACTTTGTTAAAAAGTTCAGCGGATATGATTGGCTCGTGGCATCCCTCTATTTGGTTGTAGGGAGCAATTTTGTGTTTTTTAAGGTCAATGATGCCTGTATATAAAATATTGTCTAAAATTACACTTACTGAACTCTTGGAAAGTTTTAAACCTTTTAATTTATACTTTTTTACCAATGCTTCCTGCGTGTAGAGGTTGGTTGCGTAATCTTCAAAAAGTTCTTTTACTAACGGAGCTTTATCATTGGGAAAAATTCCTTTTTTTCCTGCGTGTATATTGCCTATTGGTAATACTCCTCTGCTGTAACCCAAAGGTGGCGTTTTTGTGTATCTTCCGCTTAGTAGTGCCTTTATTTCTTCTGCTCTTGTTCGTTCATAAATAACAGCCCTTTCATACTCTGCAAAAGAGAATTTTAATTGCATCAGCATTTGTCCCTGTGGGGAATTAATGTCTTCAATCCATTCATCTACAAAATTAACTTCGACACCTAAGTTTTTAATCTCATCAAATGCCGTTAGTCCTACTCGCTGTCCTCTTGTAAATCGGTCGGCTTTCTTGGTCAGGAATAAATCTATATTCCCTTTATTTTCTTTCAGATATTTGATAGCCTTGTCAAATTGAGGTCGGTTGAGTTTCGTCCCTGTATAAGTTTCTACGAAGAATTTCTCTATGTAAATTCCTCTTTGCATACAGAAGTATTTTATACTGTCCTTTTGGTTTTCAATGGAGGTATTGTCTTTTTGGCTGTCTGAACTTATCCGTAAATATCCAACAGCGTGTCTATACTTTTTCATTTTCTTTTCTTTTTTTGAGTTGGATCATTTTGTGAATTTTGAGCCGTGTAAGCCTCATTTGCCATTTTTACGTGGCTATGCAAAGCTTCTCGGATTTTCTCTACTTCCTCGTCTGTGTACTTCGCACCTTTGCTACACAATACCTTTTTACATTCTTCTACCGTAAACATAGCCCAAGATTTTACAGATTGCCCTCAATTATAGTCATTGTTTCATCTTCAAGCATTATCTCTATTTTGTGGAATTTCCACGTAGATATGGCTTTTTTTATTTCTTCGTTTGCAATAACGGCATCCGAACCCTCTATCAATCTGATGTCGGTTTCGGATAAATACACTTTCATATAGCCGTATGCTCCACTCTTCAAAAGAAAAAGCAGTAGCATTTTTTCTTCATCGGAGGTTACATTCTCAATCTCCAAAGGAAGTTCAAAATTTGATTTCGGAAACTCTTGTTGCACAAGTGAAGTTAAAGGCAGTATAGAATGAGGGTAGTACATATTTCCTTTATTGAAAAAAGTTCTATACTCTTCTTGGTACATTATCTCGAATATTCCACCTTGTGAAAGTTCTATAATGTGAGGTTTGTTAAGAATTGTATTTATTATTCCTAATTTTACGTAACTGAAATTAGGAATTTCACTGATCATTTCTTTTTGATGGGCGGCTTCCAAATCTTCCAAGTGTAGCCCTAATTTTCTTGCCTCTGCTATGATATTGAGCCAAATGCAATGAATTTTATTAAACCGTTTTACTTTGCCTTTGTCCTGTTCATCAATTACGATAGCCTCTTTCTCTATCCAATTATTGAGGACACGCGCAGGAATATCCTCGCTCTTGGAGACTTTTATATGATGCAAAACGTGGTTAATTACCTCGTTGTTGAGTAAATGTATAACCTCGACAGGTAACTCGCTAAAACGGTCTTGTTTTAATTCCTCGTGTATTCTCTGTCTCTCTTTTTTTAATTTTTCAAAATTCAGTCCCATAGAAAGTAATATTAATATCTTGTTGCAAAGATAAAATATTACATCAATGTAATAAAATTAATTTTTAAATATCATTTATGTAATTTGAGGTAAAATTACTTTAAATAAGGATTTCTCTTGTATCAACATCCAAAATTTGAGCTACTTCCTTGCAAAACCAATTCCATCGGTCTTTTATGGCTTTTTCATTCCACATTCTATCATAAGTCCCTTTCTCATAATCTGAAACCACATTTTGAGTAATCTTAAAAGCCGTTATTTTCGTATCCTTATCATCATATTTTCCTTTTCCTTTATAAACAGACATTTTTACATCAAAAGGATTATTGCTTGCTTCAATATTTTTAGCTCCACTTAACAACGTGATATTCCCTCCTGTGTTCATCCATTGCTTTGCAATATTTGGTTCAATATGTTGCCATTCGGCAATTTTGAGTATTCTTTTGGTAAAATATGCTCCACGTGTAAATATTGATTAAGTTCTATAAAGGAAGGATTACTATTGTCTGAGTTATTATATTCCATTAATATCAATAGTGGTTTACACCAGTATTCTTGGTAAATATCTTCTTTTAAATTACTCAATGCTTGTTGTACAATTCTGTCTTCTTCCAATTTTTTATTAAGATTATCCTCAATCTCTTCAATGGGAGAACCATCTTTTACCCATTTTATTAGATTAAAAGAAGTTTGTTTTATCTGGGTTAAAGTTTTTCCTGCGATCCAGTATAAGTAATAAAACCTCCTTAATGCCAGTTGTAATCTTCTGTATTCAGGATATTCTTTCATTAAAGCTGTAAGTAGAATACTCCTCCAATACATATTCCAACGGATATACCAAAAAGAATATAACAACTTATCTTCTTTATTATAAAACCCGTTGTGCATTATGAAATGAAAAAAACAAGAGTTGTTTATTAGACTGAAAATCAGTATATTGTTTTTGCTATAAAACGATATAAATGAACAACATAGAGCAAATATATGAAAGAATTTTGGAAGTTTTAGGACTTTTTTCAGAAAATCAACTGATTAGTTATCAGAGAAGAACACCTAAAATGAGCGATTTAGAAGTCATAAGTCTTAATATTACTGCTGAATACTTGAGTATTGATAGCGAATTACAGTTCTTTAGAAAATTGCCAAACTCTCTGATAAACAAAATTGAAAGAAGTGTTTACAATAAGCGAAAACGAAGACTATCCCTACAAACAGAGCAAATTAGACAGCGTATTTCGATGGAGTTCAATGAGTTTGAAGATATTTTTATCGTTGATAGCATGCCAATGAAAGTTTGTGAAAACGCTCGTTCTACTCGTTCAAAAATTTGTAAAGAGCAATCCTATTCTTCACCAACATATGGTTATTGTGCTTCACAGAAATTATATTTCTATGGCTATAAACTACACGCAGTATGTTCTTTAAATGGTGTGATTAAGAATTTTGATATAAGCCCTGCATCCGTTCACGACATCCACTATTTAAAAGATATTGGTGAGCAAATGCGAAACTGTACTTTAATTGGAGATAGAGGCTATTTATCAGCAAAAGTTCAAATAGATTTATTTAACTATGCTAATATTAAATTAGATACACCAATGAGAAGTAATCAGAAAGATTATATTCCTCAATTTTCATTGTACAAGAAAAAGCGAAAACGAATTGAGACATTTTTCTCTCAACTTTGCGACCAATTTATGATTAAAAGAAACAATGCTAAAACTTTTGAAGGCTTTAAAACAAGGATAATCAGTAAAATAACCGCCGCAACGGTTATTCAATATATCAATAAATTTATCTTCCAAAGAAAATTAAATCATCTAAAAATCAGTATTATTTAAAATGCACAACGAGTTAATTAATCAAATTAGAACCAATGAAAAAAGTTTTATTATCAGTCGCCGTACTGAGTGCCTTTACTTTAAAAGCTCAAACCGAGCCATCTGTACGTCAGCAAGGAGCCGTAGGCATCAATACACAAGAACCAAGAGCGACTTTGGATGTTAATGGAGATGCCCGTTTGCAAGATGTTAAATCAATGTCATTACCTTCTTCTTCTGTTAATAGATTTACCGATTGCCCTTGTGTACTCACTATAGATCAGTATGGTGTAGTTCACCGTGTTCCCTTAAGTAGCTTTATAACCACAGGAGACGGTTCTGACTCAGGTGGAGATTCTTCTGGCGGTTCAGGAAATGGAGATGGCTCAGGCGGTGATTCTTCTGGAGGCTCAGGTTCATCGTATCCAAATGGCAGTGGCTACGCCGTTATGGATACTTCTCAAACTATCTACATTACGTCCATTAAAGATGGAAATATAGACCAGCAAGGAGTGGTTAACAATGACACTAATAAAATTAATTTTACTATTCCCTATACCAGTGGTAATAATCAGGATTATAATAGCGTAGTTGCCACAGTTACCTCTAATACTAACGCAGGAGAGGATGATGACGTGAATGAACTTAAACTGACTATTAACTCTGGTACTTTCTCGTCCGATGGAGGTAGTATTTCGGGAACTATAGAAGTACTAGGTGATGGTGTTTTGAATGTCAAAAAACAAAACTTACCTACTTCTACAACAGACTTTGAATCTAAAAAATTAGAGGTGGCAAACATACAATTCAATTTAGGAACTTTAACTTATACTCTAAAGATAGTGGGGATTAGTGGTATTCTTGACCGTTGCTTCGGTAAAACCACCAAACAATGTGTAGGATATGGAGCAGATGAAAAAGAACATGAGTTTATCTACCTTCCTATTCAAGGACCCGACGGAAAAATTTGGCTCAATAATAACCTTGGAGCAGAGTATGCCAATGTGAACTCTACACATTTTAATCCGGCACAACAGGCTACCGGTAAAAATGATTGGAAGGCTTATGGCTCTCTTTTCCAATGGCAAAGAAATCCTGATGGTCATGAGTTGATTAATTGGTCAAGCTCTACTTCTGCTGCTCCTAAACATGCAGGTACAAGTTCTATTTCTCATTCTTGGACTAATCCTAATACCAATCTATTTATTCCTTACACTGATACATCATCTTATAGCTGGGTTATTGATTCAGGTAATGGACCTTACGATTTATGGCAATCAGGTAAATCTAATAATCCATGTCCTTTGGGTTATCATGTACCTACACACCAAGAACAGATGGATTTACATGATGCAATTGTAGGAATTAATTTGGGTGAAAACCCATCAGGCTCTAATAAAATATGGCAAGAAACATCGCTACACCTAACCGCAAGTGGCAATCGTTATTACAATAGTTTTACTGATCCAAGTTTCAGTGGCTATTTTTGGAGTAGTGATAGAAACGAAGACTATGCATGGAGTTTATGGTTCAATAGTGTTAATAGTTATGCAGCAAATGGTAATAATCGCTCAGAAGCTCTTAACATTCGTTGCATTAAAGATTAGTACACTCGTCCACTAACTGCAGTATAGGAGTTAGTGGACTTTTATTCTTATAATATGTATATCCTTTTACTTTACAAATAGCAACAATAAAAAATTATCTAACACTTAAATTTTAAAACTATGAATACACTAAAAGCGTGGTTGCGTCCCAACCTACTCACCAAAGACGACCCTAACGATTTTGTAGCTGTGCCACTTTTGGGCGGTAGCCTCGGCATTACAGAAATCATAGATGCCCTTAAAAAAGAGGGTATGGAGATAAAAACCGAAACAGCGGTAGATATTATCACTCGTTTTAACCGTAAAGCCTCGGAGTTGGTACTCAACGGCTATAGCGTAAATACAGGGCTGGTGTATATGCGTCCTGCCATTAAGGGCGTGTTTTACGATAAAACTTGGGATAAGGAGAAACATTCGGTGTATGTCAATGTCAATCAAGGCACCGACCTAAGAAAAGCTGCTAATGATACCAAGGTAGAAATCCTAGGCGAGCAGTCCAGCCCAATGAGTGTGTTCAGCATTACCGACAAAGCCACAGGTAAAGCAGACGGCACCCTTACTAAAGGTAAGAACGCTGAAATCAAAGGCACTTACATTAAAATAGATGGCGACAACCCTAAAAATGGTATCGTCTTTAAAAACTTAGACAATCAAAATGAGGTAAAGCTCTCAGCAGAGCATATTGTGCTTAATGAGCCGTCAAGGTTACTCATTCTCGTTCCTACAGATTTAGAAGCAGGGAACTATGAACTCAGCATCACCACGCAAAGCAGTAAAGGCACTACCTTATTGAAAGAACCCCGCACCGAAACACTAAGCACACCTATTACTATTGTGTAGTGTGTTTTTGGTACTTCTAAATAAAGACCGCCCTTCCTTAGTACTAAGGAAGGGCGGTCGCTTTATAAGAGGAAGCTACTTCACTGCCTAAGGCGAAGGCTCTTCTCTCGGTAAGGAGAAGAGCCTTCCCTCGTACGAGGGAACCGACTTCGTCTGTACTAAGGAAGTGAGGTATTTTCTGTAATAGAATCAATAGAAAGCAAAAATCCCTGCTCTGTACCGTACAGAGCAGGGATTTTTTTTGCCCTCAGGTGTTGTGAATACCCTTCAGAATGAGAGCAGTCCCAACATCGCTGTATTTCAGGAAAAAGGAAAGCGAGTTGTGAATACCCTTCAAATGCTATGCATTCACGAACTCCGCTGAAAATATAACGAAGCGTGAGCTAAACTGAGAGCAGTCCCAACTGATAGAATTTTCGGTTTGCTAAGAGCGGTGTTGTGAATACCCTTCAAATGTTACGCATTCACGAACTCCGCTGAAAACACAACAAAGCTGTGAGCTAAAATGAGAGCAGTCCCAACGCAGTAGAGAATTAAACTCGCAAGAATTAGGTTGTGAATACCCTTCAAAATGAGAGTAGTCCCAACGTTCCCTTTATAATTTTCTTCTGCTTCAATGTTGTGAATACCCTTCAAAATGAGAGTAGTCCCAACACTTACTTTTGATACAATTGAATACGAGTGGTTGTGAATACCCTTCAAAATGAGAGCAGTCCCAACGGTACAAAGATTATAAATCTTCATTGGTGGGTTGTGAATACCCTTCAAATGCTGTGCATTCACGAACTCTGCTGAAAACTACAACGAAGCCGTGAGCTAAACTGAGAGCAGTCCCAACAGTTTACACCAGCAAAAGGGACAAAAAGATGTTGTGAATCCCCTTCAAATGCTTAAGCATTCACGAACTCCGTTGAAACAACAACAAAGCTTGTGAGCTAAACTGAGAGCAGTCCCAACGCAATGAAGCCATATATTGATATTGCAGATGTTGTGAATACCCTTCAAAAAGAGAGCAATCCCAACTAGATGAAAGTGGTAATCTTAACTTTGTTCGTTGTGAATACCCTTCAAATGCTGTGCATTATCGTTATGATAGGGTATTGTCTTTTTTGGGTGCTTGTTTTATCTCGGTGTTTCAAAGAACGCTTTTCTTTACATCGCTTTTAAATCGCGTTGTTCTATTTTTAGGCATTGCCTAATGCTTTGGCTCAACATCTGATGCAGCTGCTTCATTCTGGTAGCCGCCTCTTCGTTTTTTAGTCGGAACTCCGCCTCGGTGCTGTTTTGTTCTGCAAGTAGGAGCTTATGAACGATACTACGGTACTCAAAAAACTTTTTGGTGACTTCCTCAGATAAGAAGAGCCCACAGCCCTCCCCATAAAATAGTTCTGGGAGTTCCCTTAGAAAGGCTTGGGCATTGGCTCGGTTAATATAATGAATTTTATCCTTTTGCCCTTTGGGAACTTCCCATTTTAAGAGGTTTTTGGGGTTGTCTTGGTCGGTCATATACGCCAGCAGACGGTACATCTGCTTATGGGCATGGAGTATGGCCTCGTACTTTTGGCGTTCAATGTTGCCCTTAAGCTCTTGCCTAATCTTACGGGACAACACAATGGTAGATACAATGGCAGACACAATGACGGCAATGGTGGGGGTTACTATTTTTAAAACTTCTGATATCCAATACATACTATTCTAAATTTGAGATTTAACAATTTCGCAATATTCACGCAAGACTCTTAGCAACGCTTCGGCAATACCTAAGCCGTCTTTTTCTTCGGTGGTTGGCTGGGCAACCGTAAAGAGCAGAATAGGAGCGTGGAGGGTTTCCTTGTAAAAAGGGTATTGGTTATGGCAGAAGGCATTGCGTACCGAGGCGATAAAGGCGATATGCTCGTCCGTAACCATGGAGGAAGCAGCATACTTCTTTTTCCATTCTTCCAACAATGTACGAAACTCATTCTCTAAACTGGAGAGGCTGGCGTGTTTATTCAGTAGTTTCTCTTCCAAGCTCAAGGTTTCTTTAAAGGCATCTACCCTTAGCGACTGGTAAATCTCCAACTCCCGCCTTAATCTGAGCTGACTAATCGGGTGCTTTTGGGTGTCGTTCTCCTCTTTGATAAAACTAAACAAACCGTTAAGACGGCGGTCTTTTACCAAGGCTTTAAAGTTCCCCATTTTAAGGGCTTTGGTCTGCTCTTCTCGGATATAGACGGTTCTTATCGGTGTTTCTTGGTATTGTACTTCCCCAAATGCAGTGGCAGGATAGACTTTTACAGGTAACACCATAGGCAAGGTTTGGTTCAGCGGATTGAGCTTGGCGTCTGCTTCCTGAACATTGACCGCCAAGTTCTCTAATTTGAGCTGGTGGTAGTTCAGTTTCAGTTCTTTAAAGTGATTTTTTGTCAGCTCTAAGGTCATCAGCCAAAGCATAACATCTTGGTTTCTGTAGAGCCTAAGTTTCTTCTCCAAATGTTGCCAGCGTTTGTAGAGGAGGTAGTCTTTCCATCGGTCAGAGGTATGCAACTCCAGCCTCTGCAATTCCGTAGGGCTTTGGGGTTTGTTCTGTTGCCAATATTCGTAGTGTTCTGCTCTGAGGACATATTCTCTTTTCTTCGGTAGTGGTGGTTTGGGCGTAGAAGCCTTGGCTTCTAGCTCGTACGGAAGGTTGTAAAAACTCTGGTGGTCGTCTTGGTATCTTTCCCTAAAGTACAGTGTAATGGCTCTGGAGATAAAGCCCACTCTACCGTGTTTTTTAATCTCCTTTCTAATAGGTTTGGATAGCGTGAGGTCTTCCGAAAGGGTCTCTCTAATCGCTTCGGTAAACAGCCCTCTTGGCAGGCTAATGCCTCCTTGTTCCCAACCTTTAACCAGATTTTTTCTATTCTCTTTCGGTATTTTAAGAAGTAGGCAGTACTGGTATGGTTCCCAAGGTTGGTTTTTGATAGCTTCTAAGAATTTTTCTCTTTGTTCCAGATACTGTTGGTAAAAGTCGACCAGATTCCTGCACGCTTTCCAATTAAATTTATTCAGGAACGGGTGCGGGTTGGTATTTCCGATGAGGTTGGTTTGTTTAAAGTAGCCTTCCAGTCGGTTCTTTTCGCCTCCGTACAAGGCTAATGCTCTTTGGATAAGCTGAAATTCTGTGCTGTTGGCTTTACTGCTCTCTATAGGTTGATTTTGAACATCGTAAGCCACAGGTTGAAATCGCATAAAGTCTTTCACCAGCCAATCAGCCAATACGCCTGTCTTGATGAGCTTTTCTCGTCTCTTTCCGAGCTTTGGAGAGCTTTTTAGTTTGGTGTTGAGGCGGTGGGAGAGCAGCTTGGTTTCGGCTATTAGTTTTTCTATTTTGATTTTGGCTTTTTCCGAAAGGTCGGGTTGTTTATTTTGCAGTAAGCCCAACATTTGTTTTGGAAAGGCGCCTAAAGGAAGGCGACCTTGGTTGGCTTTTTCTAAATCTTCAATCGTGTTGATGCGTTCTTCTTCAAAGTCTTTGTAAATCCTTTGGATATGTCTAACGGTTTCCTTCAACAAGTCTTCCGATTTACCAGTTAAATGCTGGTAGAACATCAGAGGTAACAATTCGTGGACACTGATAAAAGCATGAGCCACAAAATCGGAATTATAGGGATATTTGGCTATACGGTTGGCACCGTCTTTTACCTCCAACGAAGGATACAACTCTTTAGAAGTTCCTAAGCGGAAGCCTATTTTGTTATCGGTAATGTGGTAGTGCGGAGTGGTTTTACTAATAAATGGCTGTTTGGAAGTTTCTTTATAGTCGAGGTCTTTGGTAAGAGCCTTCCATTCTTGGGGACGGTTTATCTCTGTGAAATCTTGTAGCCTACCGAAGCTCAATAGGGTTCGGGTCAGGTGGCGTTTCTCTTGTTCATCGCCTATTTTCTTATCGTAAATACAGTAATGGTAAGTGCCCAAATCCACTTGAAACCTTATAGAACCCGTTGTGCATTATGAAATGAAAAAAACAAGAGTTGTTTATTAGACTGAAAATCAGTATATTGTTTTTGCTATAAAACGATATAAATGAACAACATAGAGCAAATATATGAAAGAATTTTGGAAGTTTTAGGACTTTTTTCAGAAAATCAACTGATTAGTTATCAGAGAAGAACACCTAAAATGAGCGATTTAGAAGTCATAAGTCTTAATATTACTGCTGAATACTTGAGTATTGATAGCGAATTACAGTTATTTAGAAAATTGCCAAACTCTCTGATAAACAAAATTGAAAGAAGTGTTTACAATAAGCGAAAACGAAGACTATCCCTACAAACAGAGCAAATTAGACAGCGTATTTCGATGGAGTTCAATGAGTTTGAAGATATTTTTATCGTTGATAGCATGCCAATGAAAGTTTGTGAAAATGCTCGTTCTACTCGTTCAAAAATTTGTAAAGAGCAATCCTATTCTTCACCAACATATGGTTATTGTGCTTCACAGAAATTATATTTCTATGGCTATAAACTACACGCAGTATGTTCTTTAAATGGTGTGATTAAGAATTTTGATATAAGCCCTGCATCCGTTCACGACATCCACTATTTAAAAGATATTGGTGAGCAAATGCGAAACTGTACTTTAATTGGAGATAGAGGCTATTTATCAGCAAAAGTTCAAATAGATTTATTTAAACTCGTTGTGCATTTTAAATAATACTGATTTTTAGATGATTTAATTTTCTTTGGAAGATAAATTTATTGATATATTGAATAACCGTTGCGGCGGTTATTTTACTGATTATCCTTGTTTTAAAGCCTTCAAAAGTTTTAGCATAGTTTCTTTTAATCATAAATTGGTCGCAAAGTTGAGAGAAAAATGTCTCAATTCGTTTTCGCTTTTTCTTGTACAATGAAAATTGAGGAATATAATCTTTCTGATTACTTCTCATTGGTGTATCTAATTTAATATTAGCATAGTTAAATAAATCTATTTGAACTTTTGCTGATAAATAGCCTCTATCTCCAATTAAAGTACAGTTTCGCATTTGCTCACCAATATCTTTTAAATAGTGGATGTCGTGAACGGATGCAGGGCTTATATCAAAATTCTTAATCACACCATTTAAAGAACATACTGCGTGTAGTTTATAGCCATAGAAATATAATTTCTGTGAAGCACAATAACCATATGTTGGTGAAGAATAGGATTGCTCTTTACAAATTTTTGAACGAGTAGAACGAGCGTTTTCACAAACTTTCATTGGCATGCTATCAACGATAAAAATATCTTCAAACTCATTGAACTCCATCGAAATACGCTGTCTAATTTGCTCTGTTTGTAGGGATAGTCTTCGTTTTCGCTTATTGTAAACACTTCTTTCAATTTTGTTTATCAGAGAGTTTGGCAATTTTCTAAATAACTGTAATTCGCTATCAATACTCAAGTATTCAGCAGTAATATTAAGACTTATGACTTCTAAATCGCTCATTTTAGGTGTTCTTCTCTGATAACTAATCAGTTGATTTTCTGAAAAAAGTCCTAAAACTTCCAAAATTCTTTCATATATTTGCTCTAAGTTGTTCATTTATATCGTTTTATAGCAAAAACAATATACTGATTTTCAGTCTAATAAACAACTCTTGTTTTTTTCATTTCATAATGCACAACGGGTTTATTTAACTATGCTAATATTAAATTAGATACACCAATGAGAAGTAATCAGAAAGATTATATTCCTCAATTTTCATTGTACAAGAAAAAGCGAAAACGAATTGAGACATTTTTCTCTCAACTTTGCGACCAATTTATGATTAAAAGAAACAATGCTAAAACTTTTGAAGGCTTTAAAACAAGGATAATCAGTAAAATAACCGCCGCAACGGTTATTCAATATATCAATAAATTTATCTTCCAAAGAAAATTAAATCATCTAAAAATCAGTATTATTTAAAATGCACAACGAGTTTATAGACTTAAAAGACTCATTGAGGTCTAGATAGCGTAGAGCAAAATAAGGGAAACGGTCTTGATGTCTGATTAAGGCATCTTTAAAAGGGTTTTGCTCCTCCTCAATTTCGTCCAAAAAGCCATCAGCTTCTACCTGAAAATGTTTTTTATTCTCTTCGGAGAGTTTTTCATAGAGCAGTTTAGGGCAACGGCTCAGTTCAGAAAGCATATCCAAGAGCATTTGGTTATGGTCGTATCGGCTCTCTAACCTTAGTTTAGGAAGGAGTATACGGCTTCTGCAAAACACTTCGGTAGTCATTTTTTCGCTTTGTTTATGACTGGCTTTAAAACCACTGACTTTTTTCAGCATCCAGTAGGCATCGCGTTTATCCAAGAACAGATTAGTGAAAAACAATAGCCCTGATTCTGTAAAAAAGCCGTCTTTTTCGAAGCGGTAACGATCGAATTTAGGGTTGTCTTGCTTGTTCTTACCTTTTCTGTTTAGATGGGCAAAGTCCCGAGTGAGGTTGACGGTAAAGTGGGCTTTGTAATCCTCTTTTACCATTCGTAAAGAAGCGTCAAAGGCTTTGTAAAGATGTTTAAAAATATCTTTTTCTGCATCGGGTTTTTTGTGTTTGTAGTGGCTATAGTAGTTCCTAAGATTGTGGAGTTGATTTACAAGGGTTTCTAATGCCTTAATCAATTCGCTTGGATTAAGAGCCTCCGCTTGGGATTGGGCTTCATTTTCTTTCTCTTTCTGCTGCTCTTTTTGGCTACCTTTCTTTTTTCCCTCTTTTTTAGGAGGGTGGTAGCACATTGCCGCAAGGAACGGGAAATGTTTTAGGATAAGCTCCGTTAGTTGGCTCTTTTTGAGTAAATCGTGGTCGTTGTTGAGTATGTTATTCCATGTCCCACAGACAACATCTGCGATTTTGTCATCATTTGAAGGGATCTTAAGCCCCAACTGTTCGTTGATATGGCAAATGGTGATAAAAGCATTATGCCTTGCAATGTTAAGGAAGGCTCCCCAAAAGAACTTGTGTTTCAGTGTGTAAACATTCGGTGGTAAAGGTTTTTCCATAGTTATTTATTTAGTTGCCTAAAGTTAATTATTTTTTTTCAAAACTTCTATTGTGGTTAATATGGCTCATCGCTAAAACAAAAAAGCACAAAACGAAAGTTCTGTGTTTTATATTGCTTGATGTTATTATCTGTTCTAGTGTCTCCCAAAAGCACCGTAGTAAGCCGCTCCTGTAAGAATGGCATTCTCATTCTTTAGAAGATAGATAGGGGTACTCTTTAAGATGTTTTCCATTTTGTCGCTAATCACAAAAGTTTGGTAGAAACTTGGCATTTTGAGTAGTGCCTCTATCTTTACTGCAAGGCTTCCCGCTAAAATAAGCCCTCCCGTTGCTTTTAGTTTTAGGACTAGGTTACTCGCTTCTCTTGCAATGAAATCAACATACGCCTCTACGGTTAAAGCACAAGCTCTGTTTTCGCCGTTGAGTGCCGCATCTATGATGACCTCGTGGGAGTCTCCTTTTTCTAGTTTTTGTGTAAGCCATTCTGGTTCTTCTTGGCGTCTCATATCTCTTACAAAACGGTACACATTAAATAACCCCTCATGAGATAACACTGACTCCCAACTTACAATGCCGTGTATTGCTTTTAAAAAACGGTAAAGCTCTAGCTCGTCTTCTGCTCTAGGAGAAAATTCGGAGTGTCCACCTTCGGTTGCAAAAGGGCGTAAGCATTCTCCGTCCCAAAACATTCCTGCTTCACCTAAACCTCTCCCTGGAGCTAAAATAGCTACATTGCCTTTAGTAGTGCTGCTGTTTTTGTGCAGAGTGCAGAAGTCTTTATCTTCCGTGCCTTTAAGCCCATAAGCCATTGCTTCTAAGTCGTTGATAAGGGTAATGTGTTCTACCTCGGTTCTGCTTCTAATGAGTTCTATATCTAAATCAAAAGGAAGGTTTTCGGTAGTGCATTTGCCATTTAAAACAGGTCCTGGTACTGCTATAGAAATTCTAGAGGGTTTACTTAAGCTATGCTCTTCTAAGAAAAGGTTGAGAATATCACTGAAAAGCCCAAAATCTTGGGTATTGTATTCTTTTTTTGCTTTTAATTCTAATTTTCCGTTCTCAGAAACATAGTAACCTAGGGTAGTATCCTTCTGTTTTACATCAGCAGCAACGAGGCTTATGTTTTGGTTTTCAGTTGATTTTTCTCCAGGTAAATGGAGTGGAAATTTATTTTGAAAAGGCATATCAAATATTTTTAAGTGAGGTTTCAAATATAACAGAATATTTTGTTTTATGAAAATAAAAGTAAGAGAGCTAATTTTCAGTATTGTAAGTTGGGGTAATAGTGCTGTTTTATATGATTTTTGTGTAAATTTGCCACCAATTGTAATTTAGATAGTATATATAATGACTTCACAGCAGATAAGACAGGCTTTTTTAGATTTTTTTAAAAGTAAAGAACACCTTATAGTGCCTTCCGCACCAATAGTATTGAAAGACGACCCTACACTGATGTTTTCTAACTCGGGAATGACACAGTTTAAGGATTACTTTTTAGGCTACAAAACACCTAAAGCTCCTAGAATTGCAGATACACAGAAATGTTTGCGTGTGTCTGGGAAACATAACGACTTAGACGATGTGGGGAGAGATACCTACCACCATACAATGTTTGAGATGCTAGGCAACTGGTCTTTTGGAAACTACTTTAAAAGGGAGGCAATTGCTTTTGCGTGGGAATTACTTACAGAGGTTTATAAAATCCCAAAGGAGAATTTATATGTTACCATTTTTGAAGGTGATGCTACCGAAAATCTAGAGAGAGACCAAGAGGCATACAACTGCTGGAAGTCTTACATTGCTGAAGATAGAATTCTTAACGGAAATAAAAAGGATAACTTCTGGGAAATGGGCGAATCTGGACCTTGTGGACCTTGCTCGGAAATTCATATTGATTTAAGAAGCGAGGAGGAAAAGTCCAAAGTTTCAGGTAAAGATTTGGTAAACCAAGACCACCCGCAGGTTATAGAAGTATGGAATCTTGTATTTATGGAGTTTAACCGCAAAGCTGATGGTAGCTTAGAGAAACTTCCTGCTCAACATGTGGATACAGGTATGGGCTTCGAAAGGTTATGTATGGCACTACAAGGTAAAACTTCTAATTATGATACAGATGTCTTCACGCCTTTGATTGCTAAGGTAGAGCAACTTTCGCATAAAAAGTACGAAGGCTTATTAGATAATGAGAAAGATATTGCAATAAGAGTAGTGGTAGACCATATCCGTGCGGTGTCTTTTGCCATTGCTGACGGTCAGTTACCATCTAACACGGGGGCAGGTTATGTTATCAGAAGAATTTTACGCCGTGCCATTTCTTACTCGTACCGTTTCTTAGATATGAAAGAGGCGTTCTTGTACGAACTTGTAGCGGTGCTTAAAAATCAGATGGGGGCATTTTTCCCAGAGATAGAAAAGCAAGAGAAATTGGTTACAGAGGTGATTAAGGAGGAGGAAAACTCATTCCTTAAAACCATAGAGCACGGCTTAGTAAGGTTAGAAAATATTATTCAAGAAACGCTTAAAAAAGGTGAAAAGACTTTACCTGGAGCAGAAGTTTTTGAGTTGTATGATACTTATGGTTTTCCTGCAGATTTGTCTAGGATTATAGCAGAGGAAAAAGGGCTTACCGTGGACGAAAAGGGTTTTGATGAGGAGATGGAGAAACAAAAACAGCGTTCTAAAAAGTCTTCGGCTCAGAAAGTCTATGATTGGGTTACTTTAAAAGACGAAACGGAGTCTTTTGTAGGTTATGACCAGTTAGAACATAAGGTGTTCATCACGAAATACCGAAAATTAGAAAATAAAGACGGTGTATTCTACCAAGTAGTGTTTAACCAAACCCCTTTCTATGCAGAAGGTGGGGGACAAGTAGGAGATAAAGGTTATATAGAAAGCGAGGAAGGTCAGTTTGAAGTACTAGACACCAAAAAGGAGAATAACCTTAATATTTCTCTTATTAAAGATTTGCCACAGGCTCCAGAGAAAGAGTTTACAGCGGTTGTGGATAGCAGGTTGCGTAGAAATACACAAGCTAACCACTCTGCAACACACCTTTTACACGAGGCTCTAAGAGAAGTTCTAGGAACTCATGTGGAGCAGAAAGGTTCTTTCGTGGGAGCAGATTATTTAAGATTTGACTTCTCTCACTTTAGTAAAATGTCTGATGAGGAGATTGCTTTAGTGGAAGAAAAAGTAAACGCTAAAATTAAAGAGAATATTAGCTTACAAGAGTACAGAAATATCCCAATACAGGAAGCTCTAGATAAAGGAGCAATGGCTCTTTTTGGAGAAAAGTATGGGGATAATGTTAGAATGATTCAGTTCGGAAGTTCTAAAGAATTGTGTGGTGGTACTCACGCTAAATCTACAAGTGAGATAGGTTTGTTCAAAATTGTTTCCGAAAGTTCTACTGCGGCAGGTATTCGTAGGATAGAGGCCATCTCTTCCGAAAAAGCGAATGCTTATTTTAAAGAGTTGGAGGAACAAATGGTTCAACTGTCTCTTGTATTAAAAACTAAAGATGTTCAGAAATCAGTAGAGAAGTTGTTGGAGGAAAATCAGAAGTTGAAATCAGAATTAGAAACTATCAAAAAAGAGTTAGCCAAAAATGAAACGGCAGATTGGAAAAATCAGTTTGTTTCCAAGGAAGGTAAGAATCTATTAGTGAAAATGACTTCTCTAGATGCAGCATCGGTTAAAGATATTGTGTTTCAGCTTAAAAAAGAGGTGCCGACTTCGGTAATAGTTATCCTTTCCGATGCTAACGATAAGCCTATGATAAGCGTAGGTGTTTCTGACGATTTAGGCGATAGCTATAATGCTGGAGCTATAGTGAAAGAGTTGGCTAAAGAAATACAAGGCGGTGGTGGTGGTAACCCAGGATTTGCTACAGCAGGTGGTAAAAATCTAGAAGGTTTACCAAAGGCTTACGAAAAAGCTCAAAGTTTATAAAAAACTAAAAGGATTGTTCTTAGAGAACAATCCTTTTTTAATTATAGGTCTAAAAAAACAGCTAAAACTAATTAGCTGTTTTTTGTGTTTTATCTTATTTGATAAGAGCTTGTTTGTTCCAATCTACATCAAACTGACAAGATTTGTAACGCCCATCAATAGATATAAAAGTATCTGGTAGTTTTTCAACAATCCATTTCTCCATAACTTTACCCTTTTTTTGTTCTAGAGCGTAGTTCTTGATTCTCTCATAGTCAGAAGTTAAGTCAAGTGAGTGTGCAGGAATTTCCTCTAAAACTTTAACGATGCTTACCACTTTTTTATCTCTATCTGCTACATCTTCAAACGCCTCTGTAATGTCTCCTACCTTTAATCCCACAATCTGGTAGCTGTAATTTGCAGGAAGGTGCAGTTTTTCTAGTCTGTCAGAACCTCCAGGTGTAGAAATAACTCCAGCGTTAAATTTGGTAGCTTTGTCATCAGAGTATTTGTAAGCCGCTTCTTTAAAGGTAATTTTACCGTCTTCTATTTGCTTTCTTATTTCATTTAGTTCTTTCTTAGCTGCAGCTATTTCTTCCGTGTTAGGTTCTGCTTTTAGTAGTATATGTCTAGCATCGTAGAATTTACCACTTTTCTTAATAAGCTGTATAAGATGATATCCAAACTCAGATTCTATAGGTTTAGAAAGTTCGCCTTCCTGTAAATTGAGGGCAGCAGCTTCAAAAGCTTTTACCATAGCTCCCTTTGCGATGTTTTTGTATAGTCCTCCAGTAGCAGCAGACCCTGGGTCTTCGGAATATATCCTTGCCATTTTTTCAAAACTTTCACCGCCTTCTATGTCTTTCTTGATTTGGTTAAGTTTATCAATTAATTTTTGCTGATGCTCCTTTGTTAATTTAGGATAAAGGGTAATCTTTGCTAACGAAATTTCGTCTTTCACCATAGGAAGTTGTCCCTTATAGGTATTGTAGAAGTCGGTAACTTCGTTTGGTGTAATGTTAACACCGCTAGTAATTCTTTGATATTTAGCTTGTCCGTAATATTGGTCAGTATCGATTTGCTCTATTGCAGATTTCATCTCAAATGAATTTCTGAATTTGTAAGCGGCTAGAAGCTCCTTTTCTGATGGGAATTGTGCTAAAAGTTCGTTATACTTGGCTTCTGCCTGTTGCTTAATAGCTTCAGAATGATTTTCTATTAAGGTGTCTTTCTTTGCTTCGTAGATGAGTAACTTATTGCTTAATACTTTTTCCAAGAACTCACATCTATTAGCCGTTTGTGCCCCTTGCTGACGAGCGTAATTCTCTTGCTGTTCTATATCTGATTCTAAAACTATTTCGTTGCCTACTACTGCGGCTATTCCGTCCACTAAGTCCCCAGGTTTAAGCTGTGCATGAGCGTTAAACGAAAGTAATGTGATAAAAAAACTCAGTAGGAAGGTAATTTTATGTTTATAGTTCATATTTAATTAAATTTAAAACCTAAGTTGCAAAAATAGAATTATTAAACAATAACTCTTAATATTTTATTATAATTATTTCTTAAAATTTGTAGCTGTTTAAAGTTTTACTTCAAAGGCAGTTAACTTTTTAAATTCTTGTATTCTTTCTTTAAGCATAGTTTCTGATATATTGGCAAGTCTTTCTGTACCGAATTTTTCTACCGTAAAAGAAGCAATAGCAGACCCCATCATTAGAGCAGTTTTCATATTTTCAAAGCTGTAATCTTGGGTTTTAGCAAGGTGGGCTGCAAAACCTCCAGCAAAAGAGTCTCCCGCACCTGTAGGGTCAAACACATCTTCTAAAGGTAAAGCAGGAATTGCAAAGATTTGGTTTTTATCAAAGAGTAAAGCTCCGTGTTCTCCTTTTTTAATGATGATAAATTGAGGTCCCATCTTTCGGATTTTTTGAGCGGCTTTTACTAATGAATATTCTCCAGAAAGTTGTCTAGCCTCTTCGTCGTTAATGCAAATGATGTCTATTTTAGAAATAATGTCTAATAATAAATCCCAAGTATGCTTCATCCAAAAATTCATAGTGTCTAGGATAACGAGCTTGGGGCGGTTTTTCATTTTGTTAAGAACCGACATTTGTACCGCAGGGTGCAAGTTTCCTAATAGTAATACCTCTGCCTCTTGAGCTTTTTCTGGGATTTTTGGGTCAAAGTTTTCAAGAACATTCAGTTCTGTAGATACGGTATCTCTAACATTTAAGTCGCTATGGTATTTCCCTGACCAAAAGAAAGTTTTTCCGTTAGGGATAATTTCTACCCCATCAATATTGATGTTTTTACGCAGCATCATATCTAATTCTTCTTGAGGGAAATCTCCTCCTACCACAGAAACAAGCCCTACACTAGCTTCCATTACAGAAGCGGCTAACCCTATATAAGTAGCAGCACCACCTAGTGTTTTGTCGGTTTTTCCAAAAGGGGTTTCTATGGCATCAAAAGCAACAGTTCCTACAGCTAAAAGTTTCATTGTTTTTCTGTTTGAATTTTTATAATTATTTCTTCCACTGGAAGGTTTCTATCAAGTGGAGTATATCTGTTTTTATGTATTCTACCGCAGGGGCAAGAGAGTCTGGTTTGGGACGAGAGTTAAAATATAAATTTCCCGTTATAAAATGATGAGTGCTGTCTGTGATAAAAAACTGAATGTTAGATGCAGACTCGCCCTTTAGTTCGTAAAAGTTACCAAATACTCTTTTCTCGGGATAGCTAAAAGATTTGGTTTCTATGGCACTGGCTTTTATGGTGTGTTCGTAAACCATTTTTTCAGCTTCCTTTACGTGTAGTTGAAAGTCGTTTTTTATAGGGAAGTAGGTTAAAAACACATTAGCTTTCATTTTAGGATAGCTGAGGTTAAACCAACATTCTCTCTGTTTAGCTGGTGTTACCTTAGCAAAATCTGAGAACTCAAAAGTATAATTACAAGTATTGTTAAAGGGCTGGTAATGTACTTTGGGATACTCTAAGCGGAGCTCTCCTTTAGGTTTGGGTAAGGTTTCGCCTTTACATCCGATGAGAGTAAAGACTAGGATAATGGAAAGTGTGATAACTTTAAACATTGTGCAAAAATAAAAAATACTTACCAATTAAGGTGGTAAAAATGCTATTTGTTGAAAGTTTTATCAATGTAGTTTTCTAAAGGCTTCGGAAACGATTTTTGTTGCGAACTTTCATAATCTATAAAATTGAAGTTATGGTCGTGAGCAAATTGTTCTAATAGCTTAGCACTAGGTAAGGTAACAGTAACAAACTCTATTTCTAAGTTTTTGTGTGTGAGTTTGTGTTTAATAGTACTGTGGTTGGAGATGTACTCTTCTAAATGTTCAGGTAAAAACTCTGGGAAATCATAAAGATTTTTCCAAATAGAAGAGCGGTCGCGTTTCTTTACTACAAAAGAATCATTGTGATGGATAAAGTAGTATTTTAGTTTTATGTCTTCGGTTTTTACCTTTTTTATTTTGACAGGAAATTTATCTATTGTCCCTGTATTAAAAGCGACACAATCTTTACTTAAAGGACACAGCTCACACGAAGGCTGTTTAGGTTTGCAAATGCCAGAACCTAAATCCATAATTGCTTGGTTGAAATCGCCAGGGTTATCTTTAGGGACGAGGTCTTTGGTGAGTTCTGAAAAATAATCAAACGCATTAGATTTTGAAATGTCAAAATCATCAGCAAAAAATCTAGAGAACACACGGTAAAAATTACCATCTATGGCAGGGTAGGGCAACTGGTATGATATACTGCAAATGGCAGCGGCGGTGTATTTTCCTATACCTTTTAGTTTTAGAATGTCTTTGTGATTGGTAGGGAATGTTCCTCCAAAATCTTGCATGATTTGCCTAGCAGCATATTGTAGATTGATGGCTCTAGAGTAATAACCTAAGCCTTTCCAGTAGAGGAGTACCTCGTCTGTATCGGCTTCTGCTAAAGATTTTACATCAGGAAATCTAGCTACAAAATTAAGGTAATGCTGAAGACCTTGCTGTACTTGGGTTTGTTGTAAAATAATCTCACAAATCCATATATTATAAGGGTTTGTAGTAGCTCTCCAAGGTAGGTCTCTAGCGTTTTGTTTGTACCATTGGAGTATTCTAAAGCCAATGTTTAGAAAATCAGGGTTTTGTTTGTTTATTTTCAAAAATAAGTTATATATTTGCACACCAAAAATAAAAACAAAAAAGGAAATGACAAAAGCAGAATTGGTAAATACCATATCGAACAAGTTGGGTATTGAGAAGAATGATACGCAGAAAGTAATAGAGGCTTTTATGCAGGAGATAAGAGGTTCTCTTTATGAAGGTAATAATGTTTACTTAAGAGGTTTTGGATCTTTCATTATTAAGACTCGTGCTGCTAAAACAGGAAGAAATATCTCTAAAAATACAGCTATAGAAATTCCTGCACATAACATTCCAGCGTTTAAACCATCTAAATCTTTTGCAGAAAGAGTAAAAACTAAAGTTCCAGTAAAGGATTAATTCAATTTATTTATTAACATAAAAAATATAAACTATGCCTAGCGGAAAGAAAAGAAAAAGACACAAGGTAGCAACTCACAAGAGAAAGAAGAGAAGAAGACAAAACAGACACAAGAAGAAGAAATAAGTCATAATCTCTTATTAAATATAATATAGTTGATGTTTTATCAAGGTAAAATACATCAACTATATTTTTGTTTAACTATCTAAGATAATTTTAGAATGAAAAAAGAACTGCTAATATCTAATGAAGGCGGTGCTTCTAAGATTGCATTGATAGAAGACGGACGCTTATTTGAGCTACACGAACAAGAACAAGAGAGTGATTTTGTTGTAGGAGATATTTTCCTCGGAAAGATTAAAAAGCTAGCACCTAACCTTAATGCTGCTTTTGTAAATATAGGCTATGATAAAGATGCCTTTTTGCATTATCAGGATTTAGGGCCTCAGTATCTTACCTATCGTAAATTTCTCAACGAGACTTTATCTAAACGGAAAAACGACTCAGGTCTAAAGAATTTTCCCATAGAAAAAGCGTTGGATAAAAACGGTATGGTAGATAGCGTTTTGGCTAAGGACGATGTAGTTTTGCTACAAGTTACCAAAGAGCCTATCTCTACTAAAGGAGCTAGAATTTCTACCCAAGTTTCTCTTACGGGGCGTTTTTTAGTATTGATACCATTTGACCAAAAAGTTTCGGTATCAAAGAAAATTAAAGACTCGGCGGAGAGAGAACGCCTGAGAGCGCTTATAGAAAGCATCAAACCAGAAGGTTTTGGGGTAATTATAAGAACCGTAGCAGAAGGTAAAAAAGTAGCTGAGCTTCATAATGATATGAACCAGTTGGTTCAGAAGTGGGAGACTTGTTTTAAGAACATACAACGAGGCAAAGTGCCTTCTAAAATCCTAAGTGAGGAAGAAAAAGCGTCTGCTATCCTAAGGGATAATTTTAATGCAGATTTTGTAAGCATCATCTGTGATGATGAAGATATGGTGCAAGAAATGAAAAATTACCTAGAGGTAATTGCACCAGAGAGAAAAAATATAGTGGAATTTTATGACCATCATATCCCACTATTAGAATACTATAATGTAGAAAAACAGCTTAAGCAAAGCTTTGGTAAGCATGTTAATATCCCCAGCTCCAAAGGTGCTTATTTGGTTATAGAGCATACAGAAGCACTGCATGTGATAGATGTAAATTCTGGAAACAATATAACCGCAGGAAGCCAAGCTAATAAAGAGCATGCCTTTAACGTAAACAGAATGGCAGCTACAGAGATTGCAAGACAGCTAAGGCTTAGAGATATGGGAGGCATTATAGTAGTAGATTTCATAGATATGAGAGATGCCGAGCATCGTAGAGAACTTTACGAGCATCTTAAAAATGAAATGAAACGAGATAAGGCAAAACATAAGATTTTGCCACCTAGTAAATTTGGACTGATACAAATTACAAGGCAAAGGGTTCGTTCTGAAACGGTGATAGAAACTAAGGAAGAAAACCCAAATAAAGACGGTGAAATTTTAGCACCGGTGGTCATTGTAGAGAAAATGACAGAAGTCCTAAAAGGACTTATGCAAAAAGAAAAAGGAAGGCTTTATCTACACACCCATCCGTTTGTGGAGGCTTACCTTACCAAAGGTCTTATGAGTATACAGACCAAATGGTACTTAAAGTACAAAAAGTGGGTAACTATTATCCCGAGAGACTCTTTCAAATATTTAGAATATAGGGTTTACAATAGCCAAAAACAAGAGTTAGCAAGTTTCTCAAACTAAAAAATACAATCACCTTCTCCAGTACGAGAGGGTGATTTTTGTTTCTCTTATTTTGAGAAAAAATAAGAGAATTGATTCTAAAAACTTGCATACTTGCTTAAAAGGTTATAAGTTTGCTCTATATTTATGCGATACACTATCAGCAACATACAAAAAAGTGAAAAAAACTTACACAAAAATTTGGTAGTTCCAAATAATTGTGTAAACACACACACACACACACACACACACACACACACACACACAGATAATTACCTGCGTATGCGTCGTATTATCTAGAAAATTATTTCAACTTTTATCATTTAGAAAAAATACAACTCCACTAATATTTATTGGAGGTTTTTCATGTTTATATTATTTACATAACCATCTACTAGAAGCATTTTTGTTTTTTAAAACAACATGGTCGTTCTTGTTTAGTGCTTCTAGTGTTCAGGAGGAGTGTTCTGCTCTTTCTGTTTTAGCCTTTCCTCTCATTTTGTGTGTGTTTAGAGGGGGAAGGCGTTTTTTTAGGTTAGAACTTAGAGATGAGATATTAGAGCTCAGTATAGTCTCATCAACCCTTAAGTCCAACACCCAACTTCTACAATCCAATATCTATAACCTTAAATAATCAAATATGAACAATTTTAAATTAAATGTTATGAAAACAAAGACTACAAAATTAAGTGTATTCGCCTTTTTAGGCTTAGGCTTAGTAGTTTACGGACAAAGTGGGAAAGTGGGGGTTAATACATCATCACCTCAAGCTACTTTGGATATTCAGCCTACAGCAAAGAATGGAGATGTTACAGCAACCACTAATGAAGGTATTTTAGCACCTAAGTTAAGTAAAACTCGTGTGGCAAGCATTGCAACACCTGTGGAGGGAACTTTGGTCTATGTAATAGATGATACTAGTAAAACTAAAGGTGCTATAAGTGACTATATAGGTAATGATATCAAAGTAGCTAAAATCACAGAGAAAGGCTATTACTACTATAATGGTACAGAATGGGTAAGAAGAGCAGGAAATAATGATGATATTTGGCAAAAACAGAGCAATAATGATATTAAATTGATAGATGGTAATATTGAAAGTAATATTTCTTATTCATCTGTAGGGGCTTTTAAGAATGTGCCGAAGGTTTTGAGAAATTATAGTAAACACAATCCTTCAACTCAGCAAATAGAAACAGGAAGTATAGATTTGTCATCAATGAACTTAGGTAATTCATTAAATATAAATTTAGGCTATGCAGATAAAATTCCTGTATCTTATGTAGATCCTCTTTATAAGGAAAAACAGTTAATACACAATTATTTATTGGTAGATGAAAAAAATGATGCAGGTGTATATAACCGAATTTTTGGGCAAAGAAATACCATTGCTACTACAGCTACTACAGCGAGTAATTATAGTGCTTTATACGCTAATGTTAACGCCTCTGAACATTATGGTAAAGGGAAGATAAATCTAATGATAGGAGATTATTCTATTGCTACACTATATGATGGTAGTGCTGATAGGGTAGTAGGTGCTTATAGTCAAGCCTCTTCTTATACGGCTAATCAGACTCCTTATATGACAGCTGCTTTTAACTATTTGACACCGAGAGGAACGGGAGAAGTTAATCAGTTATTTGGTACTGAAAATAGAATTCATCTAAATAAATATTCAAAAGGGACATTAAATGCAGTGGCTCTTAACTATAATCAAGCAATTATAACCGATACTTGGACTGGTAAGATAGGTAGATTAGTAGGTAATAGCACTTACTTTAATATTCCAACTACTATAAATAGTATTGATGAAATGTATGGTTTGGTAGTCGCAAATGTAGATAGAGGGGTTAATAAAAACTATGCTATCTATACTAATGCTGGAGAGAATTCATTTGGAGATAAAGTAACAATAAGAAATCATAATTGGACTTCAAATCAAGAGACTATATTTCAATTTATAAATGGAACATCTGTTGATGGAACTAAGAAAGTAAATGCAACCACTCAGATTGTAGATCAAATGAATGGACGAGGAGATGGTGGCTCTAACTTGATATTTAGAACACAAAGTCCTACGCTTGGTACTAATCCTAACTTAACTTTACCTACAGAAAAAATGAGAATATCTGCTGATGGTGCGGTAGGTATTGGCGTTGAATCTCCAGCAGAAAAATTAGAGGTTGCGGGTAATGTAAAAGCCACGGGTTTTATAGGTACTAATGCCGCTATCTTCCCAGACTATGTGTTCCAAAAGTATTATACAGGTACTTCTAGCATTAAATCAGATTATAGCTTTAAAACCCTTAGCCAAGTAGAAGATTTTGTAAAAACTAATGGGCATTTACCAGGTTACCAATATGCGGAAGCTATCAAAAAACAAGGTTATATAGACCTTATGGCTACTCAACTGACCAATGTGGAAAAGATAGAGGAACTTTATCTACACAGCATAGAGCAAGACAAGGTTCTAAAAGCTAAAGATGCTAAAATAGCAGAATTAGAAGCTCGTTTACAGAAGCTAGAAGCCTTATTAGTAAAATAGTTTAACCTTTCCCCATTGCGATAGTATCACAATGGGGATTTTTATATTTCAAATCAGAACAAAGTATACAAAAGCTTAACCTTAAAAATTTATACATTATGAATACACTAAAAGCGTGGTTGCGTCCCAACCTACTCACGAAAGATGACCCTAACGATTTTGTAGCCGTGCCACTTCTAGGTGGTAGCCTTGGCATTACAGAAATCATAGAAGCCCTTAAAAAAGAGGGTATGGAGATACAGACTGAAACTGCGGTAGATATTATCACTCGTTTTAATCGCAAAGCCTCAGAGTTGGTACTTAATGGTTATAGCGTAAATACAGGGCTGGTGTATATGCGTCCTGCCATTAAGGGCGTGTTTTACGACAAAACTTGGGATAAGGAGAAACATTCCGTATATGTCAATGTCAATCAAGGCACCGACCTAAGAAAAGCTGCTAATGATACCAAAGTAGAAATCCTAGGCGAGCAGTCTAGCCCAATGAGTGTGTTCAGCATTACCGACAAAGCTACAGGCAAAACAGACGGTACGCTTACCAAAGGCAAAAATGCCGAAATCAAAGGCACTTACATTAAAATAGACGGCGATAATCCTAAAAATGGTATCGTCTTTAAAAATCTAGACAACCAAAATGAGGTAAAACTCTCAGCAGAGCATATTGTGCTTAATGAGCCATCAAGGTTACTCATTCTTGTGCCTTCGGATTTAGAAGCAGGTAATTATGAGCTAAGCATTACCACGCAAAGCAGCACGGGTTCCGTCTTACTAAAAGAACCAAGAACGGAGCGGCTGCCCAATCCTGTGGTTATTGCTTAATAAAGTATTTTAATTTTAAAACAAAGGCTACTCATTTAAAGAGTAGCCTATTTTGTTGCCTTTTGCCGAATGCTACGGAACAGAGTATCCGTACTTACCGTAACAGGGTGTCTGTCCTTAGGCTAACAGATAGCCTGTTACGGTAAGGACAGACGCTCTATTGAAAATGGCTCATATCTTAATGCTTAAACCTATTTATAGGGCAATAGTTTTGGTTAATTCCTAAGGGATTACGCCCATTTTTTGCCAAAAAAAGTATAACTTTGCCTCCATAATGAATATAGCAAGTTGTATTTTAGAGGCTCTTAAAACTCATGGCAGTGTAGCTGTGCCTCACTTTGGTGTTTTTTCTTTAAAGTACTCTGGTGCAATTATCAGTAACGAGGAAGGTCATATACTGCCTCCTGCTAAGCAGATTGTACTAGAAAAGAACTATCTTTTAAAAGAGAGTAGTTTTGTCAATTTTGTAGCTCAAATTAAAGGCATCAGTTCCCAAACAGCTGACTTTGAAATAAAAACACAAACAGACTATTGGAAGAAAAAAATAGAAGCAGGAGAATCTTTTGAGGTAGAAGCTCTAGGGGCATTTAATTCAGACACTCAAGGTTTTTCTTTTGTAGGGCAACGGATTTACTTAGATTCGCCTGATGTCTATGGGCTAGAGGCAATCAATCTTTCTGAAATGAGTTCCCAAAAAGAAACTCAACCTTCTCAACCTAAGAAATCTAATGCTTGGAAAGTGGTACTTTGGCTACTTATTTTTATTATTCCAGCGGGGATATTGGGATATTTGAATTTCTATCACCCTGAAATTTTATTCGGTGTGAAAAGTTTTGAAAAGGATAAAGCCCCAAAGACCACTACACTTCAACCTGTAAAAGCAACTAAGACTAATGATACTTTGGTAATAGATAGTTTAAAGCAAGATTCTTTACCAGCTAACAATTTAAAATAATATGACGAAAAAAACGCCTAAAGATAGCCTTACGGTAATGACTAATATTGTACTCCCAAACGAAACCAATCATTTGGGAAATTTGTTTGGAGGAGAGCTCCTCTCTAAAATGGACAGATGTGCTTCTATATCAGCCTCTAGACATTGCGGAAGAAGGGTGGTAACGGCTTCGGTAAATCATGTTTCCTTTAATCATCCTATTCCAGAGGGAGGTGTGGTGGTTTTGGAGTCTAAAGTAACGCGTGCATTTTCTACCTCTATGGAGGTTTATGTAGATGTATGGATGGACGACCCTATTACACAGAAAAAAGTACATACCAACGAAGGAATATACACCTTTGTAGCGGTGGATTCGTTTAATAAGCCTGTGCCTATCCCAGAGTTAGAACCAGAAACGGATATAGAAAAAGAGCGTTATATGGCAGCTCTTAGAAGAAAAGAACTTTCCCTTATTCTGTCTGGAAGAATGAAGGCACAAGATTCTGTGGAGCTAAAAAAACTATTCATTTAATCATTTATGAAGGTTTTACAACTAGATAAAAATCACCCTCTTATTACGGAGCAGCTCACAGCTAATGGGTTTACAATAGATGAGGATATTACTTCTTCTTACGAAGAAATTTTAGACAAAATAGAACCTTACGAGGGTATTATTATTAGGAGTAGAATTCCGCTAGACGCTCGTTTTTTAACTCAAGCCAAAAATCTAAAATGGATTGCGAGAGTAGGGGCAGGAATGGAAAATATAGATACCGAAAAGGCAGAAGAACTTGGGATTTGTCTTTTTAATTCTCCAGAAGGCAACCGAGATGCGGTGGCAGAACACAGTTTAGGCTGTCTTTTGGTACTGATGAATCGTTTGTTCATTTCATCGGAAGAGATCAAAAAAGGTATTTGGAAGCGAGAGGAAAACCGAGGGGAAGAAATTAAAGATAAGACGGTAGGTATTATAGGATATGGTAATATGGGAAAAGCCTTAGCTCAAAGGCTATCAGGTTTTGGGTGCGAGGTGATATTTCACGATATTAAACCTAACTTGTCAGACCAATACGCCCAACAAGTTCCGTTAGAAGTGTTACAAGAAAAAGCGGATATTCTAAGTCTTCATTTACCTCTAGCAGAGGATACCATAGGCTGGCTTAATGCTGATTCTATTCAAAAAATGAAGAAGAATTTTTATCTCATCAATACAGCTAGAGGGAAGAATGTGGTAACTTCAGATGTGGTTTCGGCACTTAAAAGCGGTAAGATAAAAGGGGCTTGTCTAGATGTTTTAGAATATGAAAAAAGCTCTTTTGAAAACTTAGAAATTCAGAATGAAGATTTAGCTTTTCTTTTAAACTCGGATAAAGTGATTGTTACGCCTCATATTGCAGGTTGGACGCACGAAAGTAAGATAAAATTAGCCCAAGTGATTGTAGATAAGATTTTAGCAAAGTTTAAAAAATAATAGATTAAAATATGAAATGGTGGTGGATTATTGCGTGTGGATTGCTAACATTCTCTTGTTCTAAAAAACAAGAAAGTAGTGAGGAGGTTAAAACCAATTTGCCTCATTTTTCTAAGGTAGATGCGGAGGATATTTTTACAAAAGAGGATAATTCGGTAGCTAATGAGGATTCTCTAAAACACCTTTTGAAAGAATATTACCAAAACACTTGGGTAGGAGGTGATTTAAGTGGAGGAATCTTAATCGCTAAAGGCGATAATATTATTTTTGAAAAATACAGGGGCTATGGCAGAGAGAACCAACAGATGCCCATCAATCAAAATACGCCTTTACACATTGCTTCTATTTCTAAGACGATGACGGCAATGGCAATTATGAAGCTGATAGAAGCAAAAAAAATAAAACTAGACCAAGATATTACCACTTTTTTTCCAAAGTTTCCGTATGCTAATATCAGAGTTATAGATTTACTTAGCCATAGAAGTGGACTTCCAAAGTATGAACATTTTATTGAAACTCTAGAACCTAAACCTAAAGAGTTATCACAGTCTTTTTTAACCAATCAAGATGTTCTAAATCTACTTATTAGATATAAGCCAGAGCTAGCTAGACCTACTAGCACAGGGTTTATGTACTGTAATACCAACTACGCTTTACTAGCCCTAATTATAGAGAAGGTTACCCAAAAAGATTATCCTACTGCAATGAAGGAAATGCTGTTTGCACCTCTTGAAATGAAACACACTTTTGTATTTCAGCAAAAGGATATTGCCACGGCGGCACAATCGTTCTATTATAAAAATAACAAGCTGTATCCTCTTAATAATTTAGACCTCATCTATGGGGATAAAAATATTTATACCACTCCTAGAGATTTACTAAAGTTTTCACAAGCGATGTTCTCTAAAGAGTTTTTACCTTCGGATTTGAAAGAAAAGATATTCACACCTTATAGTAATGAGAAAAAAGGGATTAACAATTACGGCTTAGGGTTTAGAATGAAAATTTTTGATAATAATAAAAAACTGACTTATCACAATGGTTGGTGGCACGGCTCTAATTCCGTATTTGTACATCTTTTAGATTCTAAGGTAAGTATTATTGCGATAGGTAATAAATTTTCTAGAAGAGTCTATTCGGCGGTTGCTTTATCTGGTTTGTTTGATGATTTTCCGTTGGAAACAGAAACTCTAAAAAAGGAGATGATGCCAAATGTACCGAATGCTCTTCCTTCATCTTCAAGCGATTCATTACAATAAATAGTGATTTAATATAATAATAAACCAAAAAGACCAGCTCTAACGAACTGGTCTTTTATATTTTAAAAGTATTACTTTTTTAATTAAGCTAATACCTCTTTTACTTTATTTGCCGCTTCTTCTAGAGTAATTGCAGAATGTACTGGTAATCCAGACTCATCAATTAATCTCTTAGCTTCTTCAGCATTAGTTCCCTGTAATCTTACGATAAGAGGTACAGGAAGTTCTCCGAAGCTCTTGTAAGCATCTACTACACCTTGTGCTACTCTATCACATCTTACAATACCACCAAAGATGTTGATAAGAATTGCTTTTACATTAGGGTCTTTAAGGATAATACCAAATGCCTTTTCCACTCTTTCAGCATCTGCAGTACCACCTACATCTAGGAAGTTAGCAGGGTTACCTCCAGAAAGCTTAATAATATCCATAGTAGCCATTGCCAAACCAGCACCGTTTACCATACAACCTACATTACCGTCTAGTTTAACGAAGTTTAATCCAGCTTCACCAGCTTCAACTTCTGTAGGGTCTTCCTCTCTTTTATCTCTTAATTCAGCTAAATCTTTATGACGGAAAAGTGCATTATTATCTAAAGTTACTTTAGCATCTACTGCAGCAATTTTATTATCTGAAGTTTTAAGAACAGGGTTGATTTCAAATAAAGAAGCATCAATACCCACATAAGCATTGTAAAGAGCTGTAATGAATTTTACAAAATCCTTAAACGCTTCTCCTTCTAAACCTAGATTAAATGCAATCTTTCTAGCTTGGAAAGGTTGTAGTCCTAAAGCAGGATCTACCTCTTCGTTATGGATAAGGTGCGGAGTTTCTTCTGCCACTTGCTCTATATCCATACCACCTTCTGTAGAATATACAATCATATTCTTCCCTTTAGCTCTATCTAAAAGTACAGAAACATAGTATTCTTTTGGTTCAGAATCCCCAGGGTAATACATATCTTCTGCAACAAGTACAGAGTGTACTTTTTTACCTTCAGCAGAAGTTTGAGGCGTTACTAACTGCATTCCGATGATGTTTCTTGCGTTTTCTTCTAACTTTTCCATGTTAGGAGAAAACTTAACACCTCCACCTTTACCTCTACCACCTGCGTGTACTTGAGCTTTTACTACCCACGCTTTAGTTCCTGTTTCTGCAGAAAGCTGTTCTGCCGCTTTTTTTGCTTCCTCTACGGTGCTAGCTACTATACCTCTTTGTACTCTAACGCCGTATTTCGCTAAAATCTCTTTTGATTGATACTCGTGAAGATTCATAAATATATTTTTGTATTAAATTTTACGATTTTATAAACAGTTACAAATTTAAAGAAAATCTTTGGAAGATAGAAATCTTTTTTGTTTACCCTACTTTAGCCCTTGCTACTAGCGTAATGAGCATTGCCCAACTGATAATCATACACAGCCCTCCTAATGGGGTAATAGGTCCCAAAAATCTTAAACTAACGCCCCAAACTTCTTGAAAAGCCAAGAAATAAATACTCACAGAGAATAAAAAAGTCCCTATTATCATTAGCAATGATGTCCACTTTTCTAATCCATTATCGAATTTTAGAAAAAAACCAATTACTAAAAGAAATAGAGCAGAGTACATTTGATACTTTACTCCTGTTTCAAAACTTGCCAATTTTTCTACGCTTAAAATCTTTTTAAACGCATGAGCTCCAAAAGCTCCTAAAATCACAGACATTAGTCCATAAATTCCTCCTACAATGAGTGTAAATGTTTTCATACTTTTCTTATTTTCCTCTTAGCTTATTGAGCTCTGTGATTACTTCGTGGTGGCTTACCGTCTTATCTTTAAAATAGTTTACAAAATAAGATTTTTCTTCTTCGGTTGCCCCAAACTGATTAAGGATATTAAACAAATGCATCTTCATATGTCCTTTTTGTATTCCTGTTGTTACCAACGAGCGAAGAGCGGCGAAGTTCTGAGCTAGCCCAGATACAGCCAAAATACTCATGAGTTCTTGAGCAGAAGGTTTACCTAATAACGCTAACGAGAATTTAACCAATGGGTGCAGATTTGTAAGTCCTCCCACAACGCCTACTGAAATAGGCAAATCTATCCAAAACCTGAATATTCCGTTATTGGTAGTACAGTGCGTGAGTGAACTATATTTTCCGTTACGGGCAGCGTAAGCATGAGCACAAGCTTCCGTAGCTCTAAAATCGTTTCCTGTAGCTATAACTACGGCATCTACACCATTCATAATCCCTTTATTGTGAGTGGTCGCTCTGTACGGCTCTATTTCAGCAATAGCAACGGCTTGTTTAAACTTCCATGCAAATTCTTCAGGAGAAATACCGCTATCATCTTTCAAATCCTCTATCTTACAAGAAACCTCCGCTCTAACAATACAGTCAGGCGTAAAGTTGGATAAGATATTCATTACCACTTGAAGAGATTGTTTTTCTTCCTCTGTGAAATCAGCAGAAAGGTTAATTTCCTCTTTAAGCGTTTTACCAAATTGCTCTAAACAAGAGTTGATAAAGTTAGCTCCCATAGAGTCTTTAGTATCAAAACTAGCTTTGAGTTGGTAATAATCATTCATTTCAGAAGTCTTATCCACTAACTCTATGTCTAAAATACCACCACCTCTATTTCTCATATTTTTGGTGATATCTTGTGTTGCTTCAAATAATTTTTGTCTAAGATTAAAGTTGAAAAAATGTCTAATCTTATGAGATTCTGCTTTTAGTATAAAATGAGTATGCCCTAGTTTTTTAGTGTCAATAATAGTGGTTTTGAAGCCTCCTTTATTAAGCCAAAACTTAGCCGCTTTTGAAGCCGCGGCTACCACCGAACTCTCTTCTACCGCCATGGGAAGTGCTAATAACTTTCCATCTATTAAAAAATTCGGAGCAATACCATAAGGCATATAAAAGTTGGAAATAGTGTTCTCTGAAAACTCATCATGGAGTTTTTGTAGGTCTTGATTGTCGTTCCAATATTGTTGAAGTATTTTGATGTATTCTTCATTACCTCCCAAATACTCATTAACAATCCATTCTATTTTATTTTGTTTATTTAATTTAGAAAATCCTTCTACTGGCTGATGATTCATAGCTCTTAATTTTGAGGTATCAAAGATACAACTTGATATTATAAACACCAAAGAAGAAAATAATAATAAAAAATAAATCTGAAAACCAATGTTTTAAATGTGTATCAATGAATTTTTGTATATTTTTTTTGCATGAAATGAAAAAAGTTGTAAATTTGCACCACTAAAAAAAACAAAACACCTATAGACCCATGGTGTAATTGGCAACACAGCAGATTTTGGTTCTGTTATTCGGGGTTCGAGTCCCTGTGGGTCTACGGATTTATAGAGAGCAACTGGTTATACATAACCAGTTGCTTTTTTATTTTATCAATATTTTTTTGAGTTCTTTTTATCTGTATTAGCAGTATATGATTTTTGTCTGTTTTTGGCATCTGTTTGTGGGAAAACCATTCTAAAAAGAATATAAAAAGCTAACTTTGTCCCCCTTTTTTAATGAAAATAGAATATTGGTTTATGAATTTAAAGATTTTAGGTTGTTCTGCGTGGTTGTTTTTGTATCCAAATATAGCTTTTGCTCAAAGCAAAGTCTCTCCAAAAGATTCTGTGAAAACAGAGAAAGAAGATTCTAAAAAAAATGAGGACTTTGAGCCTTACGAAAAGTTATTGAAAGGAGCGGAAACCAAACAAGGGTTACTCAAAATACATAGAGTAAAGGATAAGATTTATTTTGAAATTCCTAACGAAGTACTGAGGAAAGACCTACTCATCGTAAATAAAATATCGTCTGTGCCTGCTCCTATCAATAATGCTGGGATTAACAAGGGGATGAACTATGAGAATAAAATTATCAGATTTTATAAAGACACTACCAATAAAAAGGTGTGGGTAAAAACTTTTGACCCACAAATTACCGTTAATTCGAAAGATAATATCTCGGCTTCGGTAAAGGATAATTACGGAGAGTCTATAGTGGAAGGTTTTGAAATTAAAACTCTAGGGAAAGACTCCACAGCGGTAATTCAGGTAAATAATGTCTTTGACGGAAACGCTAAAAGTTTTAACAATCTGTTTGATAATATCGGTATGGGGGGAAGCGTAAGAACCAAAGATTCTTACATAGACGAGGTAAAGGCTTTCCCTAATAATGTGGTGGTAAAGTCTTATTTCAGTACCCAAATTTCAGAGGGGAAAACTTCTGCCGAAAAAGCCGATTTAACGGTGGGAACTACTACTAATATCGTGCTATTGCCAGAGCCTATGGTAGGGCGTTTTTCGGACGATAGAGTAGGGTATTTTACGATGCCTAAGATGTACTTTACGGATAGTCAGCAAAAGGTAGAGCAGAGAGAACTCATCACAAGGTGGCGATTAGAACCTAAAGCGGAAGACGAAGTAAGATACCTTAGAGGCGAGTTGGTAGAACCTAAAAAGCCGATTGTTTACTATATAGACCCGGCTACACCGAAACAATGGCAACAAGCCATTATAGACGGAGTGCACGATTGGAATAAAGCATTTGAAAAGGCAGGGTTCAAAAATGTAATTTCAGCGAAATTGCCAGACCCTAACGATACAGAGTTTGATGTAGATGATGTTCGCTACTCTGTAATCACTTATGCAGCCTCTTCTATGGCGAATGCTATGGGACCATCGGTAGTGGACCCTAGAACGGGAGAAATCTTGGAGTCTGATATTATATGGTGGCACAATGTGATGACTTTGCTCCAGTCTTGGATGAGAGTTCAAACAGGAATTATAGACCCACAGGTAAGAGGAAATAAATTCCCAGACGATAAAATGGCGAATGCCATTCGGTTTGTGTCCTCCCACGAGGTAGGGCATACCTTCGGGCTTAAACATAATATGGGGTCTTCGTTTGCGTTCCCAGTAGAGTCTTTGCGTTCGCCTGAATTTACAGAGAAAATGGGTGGTACAGCTCCTTCTATTATGGACTATGCTAGATTTAACTATGTAGCACAAGAAGGTGATGGTGTGAAACAAATCACTCCAAAAATAGGAGTTTATGATGAGTTTGCCATTAACTGGGGTTACCGTTGGACGGGTAAAAAGACGCCTCAAGAAGAATTACCAATCACGCAAAAATGGATAGAGAAACATCAAGGAGACCCACTCTATTTCTACGGAGCACAACAAGAGGAGACGGTAGATCCTCGCTCGCAAGCAGAAGATTTGGGCGATAATGCGATGAAAGCAGGGGAGTATGGCATCATCAATCTAAAGAAAACGCTACCAAACCTCATAGAATGGAGTACCAAAAATGGAGAAAACTACAACGAAGCGAAGTCTTTTTACAACCAAGTGATTAACCAATGGTATGTTTATAATAATCACGTGTTGGCTAACATTGGGGGGATTTACCTTAATCCTACCGTTAAGGGCGACCAGCAGAGTTCTTATATACCTGTACCATACGAAACACAAAAAGAGGCTTTGGCGTTTATAAAAAAGCACATACTAACTTTGCCAGAGTGGTTATTTTTATCTCCATTGAACCAAAAAATCCGTCCAGCTAAAAACACACCTAAAGGGTTGGTGGAGCAGTCGCCGTACAATGTATTTAGAGAGAAACAAGCCGCTATTTTGTACGGGCTTATGAATGATAATAAACTCCTAAGAATATTAGAATTTGAGTTTCTTAATCATCAAAAAGTAATGACAGTAGCCGAACTGTTCAACGATTTAAGAGGATTTATTTTTAGTAAATCAATTAAAAAACAGCCTTTGAACATCGCTGAAAGAATGACGCAAAAAAACTACATAGATGCCCTCATTATAGACACGCAGAGAATGTACGAGAAAACGGAAAAGGGCATCTTTAGCCCAATGCCAATGATGTGCGACTATGCTTGTAGCCACACTCATTTGGATAAAGTAGGCGAACAACATCTAGAATTTTATTTTGATGGAATGAAACGATTGTCGGAAGTGGGTTCTGCCAAGAGAGCGGAGTTGATAAAGGTACGAACAATCATCTCAAAAGCAATGAACAAAGCCGATAACGATACGCAAAGTCATTATCAAGATATGATGGTAAGATTAAATAAAGCATTGGGTAATAACTGAAATTGATAAAAAATAAGAGATATGAAAACGAAATTACTATTAACTCTTTTGCCAGGGGTATTCTTTGCACAGAATACCATAACCGATACGGTTCAAAACAAAGAGAGAAAGATAGAAGAAGTGGTTTTAACGGGTTTTCAGAAGATTGAAAAAAGTAAACTGACTTCTTCTGTAGGTGTGGTAAAAATGAAGTCTATTGAACAAAAAGCCACCGCCTCTGTAGATCAGATGCTACAAGGTAAAGTAGCAGGGGTAATGATTACACCGGCCTCTGGAACACCTGGGCAGATAGCTCCTGTGCGTGTGAGAGGTACGGCATCGCTTTCGGGTTCTACAGACCCACTTTGGGTGGTGGACGGAATGCCCCTAGAAGGAAACCAAGCTCCTGCCTACAATGTAGGACAAGATATCAATGAGCTTAAAAACTATTCTATCGCAGGGTTCAACCCAGAAGATATAGAAGATATTACGGTGCTTAAAGATGCGTCAGCAACCGCTATTTATGGTGCTAGGGCAGCCAATGGGGTTATTCTGGTAACTACTAAAAGTGGTAAAAAAGGAAGAATGAGCATCAATTTTTCATCAAATACTTTTGTGAGCTTAAGACCAGATTTCTCTAGACTTAATCTGATGAATGCTTCCCAAAAAGTAGATATGGAATTGATGATGGCAGAAAGAGCCGACCTAGACAATTATAGAAAAGATAATGGGGCGGTGTCTAGAATTTTAACGGCTAATAATGATTGGGATTCTTTTAGAAATGGAGGTTTTTCGGCACTTAGTCCTCTTTCGCAAAAGCAAATCAATGAGCTTAGAAATACCAATACCAATTGGGGCAACTTGCTTTACAGAAATGTGGTTAATCAGCAACAAGCCGTGAGTATCACAGGTGGTTTAGATAATTACAGCTACTATGCTTCTTTTGGATATTACGACGAAAAATCTACCGTGATAGGTTCAGGATTTAACAGATTTAACCTTACCCTAAAAAATAATTATAAGGTAAGCGATAAACTTAATTTAGGCTTATCTATATTCGGAACTTCCACTAAACAGACTTCATTTTTGTCGGACTCGGGAAGCTACACTACGCCGACTTATTACTCTAGAACGGCTAATCCTTACTTAGCACCTAGAGATGCTAACGGAAATTATATCTACGACCGAGATATAAACTATGTGGAAAGCTTTTTGGGTAACGATACTAGAATTCCGTACAACTATATAGAGGAAAGAGAAAATACCAGATATTCATTAGCGAATAAATCGTTAAGAACCATTTTAGATGTTAATTATAAAATCATTAAAGGTTTAGAATACCGCTCTCAATTTGGATTATTGATAGGGGCAGGCGAAACTGAACGCTATGCTTCTGCAGAAACTTACCTTATGAGAAGACGAATAGCAGAAAGTATCCAGTCGTCTACCAATACTTCGTTTTTACCGAATGGAGATTATTTCCAAAGAACCAACTCTAATGATTTTGAATATAACTTCAGAAACATATTAGAATACAGCCCTAGATTTGGCAATCACGATTTGAATGTATTGGCAGGGTCTGAAATCAGAAGAACTAGATATTATGATATGATGAGCCAAATGTATGGCTACAATCCAAGGACTAAAACATCGGTTCCTGTAAATTTACCAGATAGCCAAGCTACTTCGCCAATCTATATTCCTAATAGAGATACCGAAGTAGAAAACTCTTTCGCCTCTTTCTTTGGGACTTTATCATACACTTATGCTAAAAAATATACCTTCTTTGGTAGTGTGAGATATGACGGAACTAACTTCTTTGGTGCAGAAACCAACAAGAGATGGAACCCTATCTGGGCAGCTTCGGTGGCGTGGAATGTTAAGAATGAAAATTTCCTAAAAGACAACGCTACGATTAGTATGTTTAAGCTAAGAGGGTCGTATGGTCTTCAAGGAAATATTGATAGAGGTACTTCGCCTTATTTCAGAGGTACTTATGGTAACACTAGAATTTTAAATACTGCGGAAACTACCATAGTACACGATGGAGCTCCGAACCCACTTTTGAGATGGGAAAGAACAGCCACTAAAGATGTGGGATTAGACTTTGGATTATGGAACAACCGAGTTAATTTCACTTTAGATTTATACGAGAGAAAAGGGACTGATATTATGGGAGTTAAAGAACTTCCGTTAGAAACAGGTTTCTCTTTGTCTAATGTCAATTGGGCAAGTCTAACGAATAGAGGTTTTGAATTTTCACTCATAACTAATAACATCAATACCGATAAATTTAGATGGACGACCACCTTCAATATTTCTGCGAATAGAAGTAATATTGATGAGGTAAATGATGGTAGATATACTTTCTTACCTTCAGGAAAAGGCTATCCTGTGAATGCAGTTTTTGGCATTAAAACAGCAGGTCTTGATGCTAACGGACTTCCATTGTTCTACGATAAGAGCGGAAATGTAGTGTCTGCTGTGGACTTTTACAAAATATCAGACCCTTGGGGAATAGGCTATGTGACGAGCGAATATTCTCAAGACCAAATGAAAAATTGGTTTAGTTATCTAGGAGATAGAGACCCTAAATACTTTGGAGGGATTACCAATACTTTCAATATAGGCAATTGGGATTTGAATATTGCGGTATCTTTCAACATCAAACAAACGGTATTAGGTAGAGCTCCGTATAACTTTACGGCTATAGACAGAGGGCTTAATGCTTCTGCGGATATCCTAAATGCTTGGACGCCTAACAACACTTCATCTACTTTGCCAAGAATTATAGGGGTGGATACTGTACCTGGGCAAGAGGTGGTTTATGGTTGGTTTGCTAATTGGGACCCAACAAATTCTTACAACTATTTTGATTTATGGGCTAAAGAGATGAGCTTCATCAGAATCAATAATATAAGATTAGGGTACAACCTTCCAGCGGACTTATTGAAAAGTGCAGGGATAAAATCTATGAGATTATCTTTGGAAGGAAGAAATTTATTGGTCTTCAGTAATGGACACAAAAACTTCTTTGACCCAGAAACCTACGGTAACATCTATGCACAACCTATACAGAAAGCCCTCGTGTTTGGTCTTAATGTAGGGTTTTAATTTAACTTAATAATTTAACAAAAAATGAAATCAACAATAAAAACTTTATTCATCGCAACCTCACTATCTTTGGGTGTAGTTTCTTGCGAAAGATATTTAGATATAGTACCTACGGGGAAAGTAGTACCACAGACGGAGGAAGATTTTAGAGCTTTGCTTACAAGAGCGTATCAAATTTACCCTCAACACAAGGCATTACTCAATCTTAAATCTGATGAGGTAAAGGCAGCCAACTCTTCCGAGTATCTAAAAGCGATATTCACATGGGGAGAAGCGAATGCGACGCCAGGTTCTACCGAAGTGCCTTACGCATCTTTATACGAAACTATTTTCTACACCAATTATATTATAGAAAATGCTTATAAATATGTTGGTAAAAATGAAAATACCAACCAAATATTAGGAGAGGCTTATGCTTTAAGAGCTTATGTTTACTTTGAACTCATTGGGATTTATGCTCCAGCTTATAACGGAAGCAATGGTTCTACATTAGCCGTTCCTTTGGTAACGGAAGTTAATTTGGAAGGCAGTTTTCCTAAAGCTACTTTAGATGCGGTTTATAATCAAATATTTTCGGATATAGCCACTTCGGAACAGTTACTAAATCAAGATAAGTTTTCTGCTGGGCTTAATTACAGATTCACAACTACGGCTTTACACGCATTTAAAGCTAGAGTGTATCAGTACAGAAAAGATTGGGCTAATGCTTTAAAGGAAGCAAACCAAGCACTGGCTTTGAATTCTAACTTGGAGGATTTTAATAATTTTAGCGTTTTACCTAGCGGTTATACTTCTACGGAATCTATTATGAACCTTGATTTGCCAGTAGTGCCGAGTACCTACTCTTTCTCTAGAGCGAGTGATGAGCATATTGCTTTATTTGATAAAACTAATGACCTTCGTTTTTCTAAGTATTTTAAACAAAACGGAAGCAATTGGCAAACTTTAAAATATAATGCAGGTTCTAGTGCGTATAAATGTACATTCCGTGTGGCAGAAGTTCTTTTGATAAAGGCAGAAGCACAGGCGATGCTAGGTAAAGTATCCGAGTCTAAAGCAACGCTTACTTCATTAGCCGAAAAAAGGTACAACGCTGTGGGGTTGGCTAATTTTAAAAACAAAATAAACGGTTTGTCTGATACCGATTATTACACGGAATTACTTAATGAAAGAGCGAGAGAGCTTTCGTTTGAAGGTTTGCGTTGGCAAGATTTAAGACGAACCAATCAACCTGAAATTACACACATTTTTGGTAGCGAAACCTTTAAATTAGAGCAAGGCGATGCGAGATATACCGTTCCTTTCCCTAAGGAAGCAAGGCTGAAAAACCCAGAATTGTAATATCAGAATAAAAATCAAAAATAAAACAGGTCGTCCGAAAAAGATGACCTGTTTTTATTAAAATTAATTAGCTTGTATTTTATTGGTAGATTACCCCCCCCCCCCTACTCTTATGGGTTCTCCGTTTAAAATACTGAGTTTTAATTATGTTATGAGCAATTTTATTCGTAAACTATCTTTGTTTCAAGCCAATTTTCAACAATCCTTTTAATCCTAAATTCATCGTCATAATAATATTTTTCTCCTTTTACTTTCCCCAAATTGTTATCTTTAATATACATAAGATTTAATTCTCCCACTTTTTTAAAAACGATACTATCATCAAAGTATTCAAATTGTCTCCCTCTATTATCAACGTAAATAGGTGGAGGTTCAAGATTTGGAGTTGAAATCTTCTTGATAATTCTATAAGAATCTGCTGGATTTTTGGAAAAAAACAAAAATGATTTTTCACCTAAGCTATCTTTTTTTGAAAAATCAAAGTAGTTATAACATTTTCCATTCTTTTGATAAATTATTTATATCACTTAATTAGCACTCAAATAATTTCTCCATTTTTCTACCGCCTGTTGCATATCTTGTGGCATTGGACTTTCAAAATACATTTCTTCTTTTGTGGTAGGGTGGGTAAAACCTAGGGTATGAGCGTGTAAGGCGTGTCTAGGCAAAACTTCAAATACATTTTTTACAAACTGTTTGTATTTTGGCAGGTTAATCCCTCTCAAAATTTGATGTCCCTCGTAGCGTTCATCATTAAATAAAGTATGCCCAATATGCCTGAAATGAGCCCTTATTTGGTGGGTTCTGCCTGTTTCTAGTTTGCATTCTACCCAAGTCATATATCTAAAGCGCTCTAAAACTTTGTAGTGGGTAACGGCGTGTTTTCCTAGACTACCGTCTTCATAAACAGCCATTTGCATTCTGTTTTTTAAATCACGACCGATGTGTCCCTTAATAGTGCCAGCGTCTTCCGCTAAATTGCCCCATACAAACGCCCAGTAAAGCCTTTTGGTAGTCCTCTCAAAGAATTGTTTGGCGAGAAAACTCATCGCATACTCATTTTTAGCAATTACTAAAAGCCCAGAAGTGTCTTTATCAATACGATGAACTAAACCTACACGGTCTAAATCGGTTTTGAGTTCGTTTTTCTCAAAGTGATAGGCTAAAGCATTTACCAATGTGCCGTCCCAATTTCCGAAACCAGGGTGTACTACCATTCCTGCTTCTTTATCCACAACTAATAAGTCATCATCTTCATAAACGATGTTGATAGGAATATCTTGAGGTACAATTACATTCTCTCTAGGAGGGTGGGTGAGGAGTACCGAAACTTTATCGCCAGGCTTTACTCTATAATTTTGCTTTACAGGAGTACCGTTTACAACTACATTCCCTGCTCTACAAGTTTGAGAGATTTTGTTTCTTGATGAATTTTGTCTAAATATGAGTAAATATTTATCAATTCTTAAAGGCTCTTGATTTTTATCTACTACTAAATTGAGATGCTCATAGAGTTCTTCAGTTTCATCTATATCTTGTTGAGGCTTTTGTAGATGTTCTTCTTCAAAATCTGTATAGTCTTCCATTATCATATTATAAACAAAGGCTTTAGCATATTGCCAAAGCCTTTTGTGTTTTTATTGTAAAGTTATTCTATTACTACTTTTTTAACCTTTGGTTTTTCCTCTACTGGTTTTGGAGTAGGTTTAGGCTCTGGCTTTTTTTGCTCTGTTGGTTTTGGTTTAGCCGCCTCAGGTTTAGGAGTAGGTTTTACTTCTGTTTTTACCTCGGGTTTTGGTTTGGGCTGAGGAGCGGACTCTGGTCTTACAGGTTCAGGCTCGTAGGTTATGTCTTCCCCAAAATCAGGTGTAGTTACAGGGTCTACTCTTACTCTATACACTTGGTCTAAAGCATTGATTTTACCTTGCATTTCAGCTAAAGTTTTCTTACTTGCCCAAATATCTATTTGCATACCTTGATCTCTAAGGCTTCCTGGTGCAGGGTCTTGGTAATAAACAATATCGCTGTCGTCGCTTCTTCCGTCTTCATATTCTGCTAATCCTAGAGTAAAATAACTTTGCTCTATAATCATTTTAGCTTGTTTTACCGTCATTCCCACGACATTAGGTACAGCAATGTTTCTTCTAGGACCACTACCAATGATTAAATCAATCGTAGAAAATCTAGGTAATAAAGTACCTGGAGCTAGGGTAGTACCGTTGTATCTCATTCCTATAACAGCATCTGGCTGAATGCTAGGTTCGTAGATGGTATCTCCAACTTTTAGTCCGATTCTTTCTAATTGAGTGAATACGGTGTTTTTGTATCGGTTAAGAACATCAGGTACAGTTACTTTAGCCCAAGTTCTAGGGTTTACTCTTAGACGAATGGCTCTACTTTCTTTCACTCTAGAACCTGGAGATGGGTAGATTTGTAATACTTGAAAAGATTTGTATTTTGGGTCGTATTTTCCGCTGTCTATTTCGTATTCAAGTCCTGCATCATCTAGTGCTTTTATGGCTTCGTGCATACTCATATTTACGACATTGGGTACAGGGATTTCTTTACCGTGATTGGTGTGTAGTTCTAGCCAACGGAAGGTAAGCCATACTAATCCTACCAACACGCCTATTGCTGCAACAGCATTAAGACCTACTTTCCAATGGAAAAGTGATTTAAACATAATTCTATAATTAAAACTTTTGGGCAAAGATAATATTTTCTCATCAACAACGGCTAAAAAACAAGGTTATTTTCGTGGTTGAATTATGCTTATATTTAGGTTTAGAGGTTAGATGTAAACAATCTCTGTCCCTAGTACATTAAAGTCTAATTGCTCCAAAGCTGTTTTATATGCCAATATTTGATTTTGATGTTTATCGTTAGGAGCTCCTGTTTTAAAATCTAAAATGTAATAGCCACCGTTTTTCTTTACCACTCTATCTGGGCGAAAAATCTCTCCGTTTAGCATAAAATCTCTTTCGTTGTAAACTTCTTCAATATCTTCAAAATAAAAGGAATAGGAGTGATGCTCCACTACCGAAAGAATGGTTTTTTCTATCTCCGCTTTTTCTTGTTCGGTTATAATGCCGTCTATCAGATAGCTGGATAGGACGGGTGTAATGTCATTTTTAGTCTTGATTTTGGATAGAATTTCGTGAGTGAAAATCCCTGTACGCACTTTTTCGTTTCGCTCTTGATAGTTTTTAGAAGGCGTTGCGATTTGGATATTGCTAGAAATACAAGTGTTAGGTGTAATTTCTACACTTTGTTTGTTTATTTCGGTTGATTTTTTCTTGTGGGTTTGTTTTTGATAAGAATTGTTTTCCTCTGGATAAAGGTCGAACTGATGCTCGGTAGCGTTAAATTGCTGTACAAAGTCCAATATTTCTAGTTTGTTTTCTCCTGACTGACTAGGCTTTTGGAGATATAGGAAAAGTTGCTCCACAGGTCGGGTCGTGGCAACATATTGCACGCAATAGCGGTCTATTTTATTTTTATAGGTGTTTTCGTCTGAAAATGATTTCAAAGTATCGTCATACACCAAAAGTTCTTTTTTAAATTGACTAAGATTAACCGATTTTAAAGTTTCTAAATCTACCGATAGCCAATCATTAAAAGAACTATCTTTATGGCTGTTTTTCATTGGGAGAAATACCACAGGATACTCTAAACCTTTGGTAGCGTGTATGGTCATCATTTTGATGGCATCTATATTTTCGGAGGATTGTATGGATTTTTCCGAGGCTTCTTCGTCCCAATATTTAATAAAATCTTTTAAAGTTTTTCCTGGATTTTGGGTAAAGGCATAGACTTCCTCTAAGAAGTTTAGTATGAAATCGGTCTCTTGTTGAGGTATAGCAAATTGTTTTACCAAATACTCTATCCTATTATAAAGATTGAGATGTAGGTAATGCTGATGATTAAGTTCAATGCCGTATCGTTTATTTAATTCTTCCAAAATCGCATCGGAAGTTTTGAGTTCAAGAAGGTTTGTCATTTCTTCGGAGAACAAATTTATGTTAATTCTTCCTAAACTATTGAGGTGATACAAAGCTCTCATAAGGCTGTCGTAGTTAGCAGTATCGTTTTCCCATTTAAGGTATTCTATGGTTGCCAAAAGGGTTTTGGATAAATCTAAACTTAAGCCTTTTTCAGAAATGGTTTTAATGTAGGTTTCGGTATTTTTATAATTGACTTTTAGTAATCCTAGTCTTTGAGATAGCTGTTTTATTTCTCCTTTTGTTCGGCACATAATGCAGATGTCCGAAAATTGGAAGCCGTTGTTTAGGCAAATTTTAATATCTTCAAACATTTGGTTGGCTACCTCGTCGAAGAAAACTTCATCTTTTCGGTCGTATTCTACTAGATTTACTCTTACTCGCCCTAGTAGACCTTCTCTTTTAGCTATTTGTTGCCCCTGTTCTGCAAAAAGATGTCTGTGTTCTTCCTGTTCCAAATCTTTTGCCATAAAGGCATAAAGTTCATTATTAAAACGAACAATATTTTGGGCGCTTCTCCAGTTATTTTCAAGATTTTCAAGGTTGATGTTTACACCTGTCGCTTCTTTACCGTTGATGATATCTAGCATCTGCTCTGCATCACCACCTCTAAATCTGTAGATACTTTGTTTAGGGTCGCCTACGAGGGTAAAGCTGTGGTCTTCGGAGCTGATGGTGTGGTCTCTAAGTGGGATAATATTTTCCCATTGTAGTTTGGAAGTGTCTTGGAATTCATCAAAAAAATAATGCTGATATCTAGTGCCTATTTTCTCATAAATAAAAGCCGAAGGCTCCTCTCGTAAATTTTCTTTGATTAGAATATTAAATTTGGAAAGAAGTACTAAATCGTCTTCGTTTTCTATGATTTCCAATTGCTCACGGATTTCTTTATTGATTTTGAGTGGTAGCAATTCTTTAAGAATTTTGGCTTTCTTTTCCGAAGTTACATAGTTTGTGATGATGATTGCTCTCCATTCTATAAGGGTATCTAAAATGGAAAATATAGCATTTATAATGGTGTTGTCCTTAGATGCTGTACCTTTTCGGAAGCGTTCTAAAGCTTTTTCTTCATCAGACGGAAAGGGGAATTTATCTCTCTGCCCAGTATAAAACTTTAGAGCTTCTTCAAAAAACTTTCCTAGCCCAGAACTCGCTCCACCTTGGAAATCTTTAATTTCTAAATTATTTTCGCTAATGAGTGCTAAAGCCTTTTTGGCATATTGCAAGGCCTCGTTGTGGTGTTGTGTAAGCTGCGTTCTAAGTTTTAGTTTAAGGTTATCATAAGCCTCCCAATCAAAGGCTTCATTTTTTTGCAATTCTTCGTAGTGTACATCGTTTACGAAGGTTTTGGCTCGGTCGTACAGTGTTTTATTTACATTGATTCGTTCCTCATTTTCTAGGTTGTAATTAACGAAATCCATAAACGCTTCCGAAACTTTTGGGTCTTCTCCTATTTTATCTAATAGTTGGTCAACTGCTTCTATGAGGTAGGGCTCGTTATTGATTTCTAGGTTGAAATTCTGTGCCAATCCCAATTCGTAGGAAAAACTCCTTACCAGTTTTGCATTAAATTTATCTATTGTCCCAATGTTTAAAATAGAATAGTGATGCAGAATATAATCCAAAACCTTTTTAGAACGGTAGTGAAGGTCTTCTATAGTGAGTTTTATCCCTTGTGTCTCCAGGTAAGATTGTATGGCTTTTAGCTCGTTATTTTGCAGATAATCTTCTCTAGTAAATGCTTCTAGCCATTGCAAGATACGCTCTTTCATTTCGTTGGCAGCTTTGTTGGTAAAGGTAAGAGCGAGAATGTAGCGTATGGCTTTTTCGTCTGGTGTTCTAAGGCACAGAGACAGTATTCTGATAACTAGGGTATAGGTTTTTCCCGAACCTGCCGAAGCGCTTATAGCGTTATATGGATGCATATACTTGTATATTGTATTTCTTGTATGAATCGCAATTTAAACAATAATTTTCCTATAATGAAATTTTTTTCTTTGGTCTCAAAAACTTTTCTAATTTTACGCCCTTAATTCAAATGAAATAAATAATGGAATTTTTAGAAGTATTTTCATCAGCCGATGCTTGGATAGCACTCTTAACGCTGACTTTTTTAGAAATAGTATTGGGGATAGATAACATTGTTTTTATCTCTATAGTATCCAATAAAATAGAGCCCAAAGACCAGAAAAAAGCAAGAAATATAGGGTTGCTTTTGGCTATGGTATTTAGGGTAGTATTGTTATTTGGGATTAAGTGGGTAGTAAGTCTTAATAATGAGTTATTTGGAGTGCATTTGTCTTGGTTTCACGGTAGCGTTACGGGGCAGAGTTTAATTATATTTATAGGAGGATTGTTTTTGCTTTACAAATCCGTATCAGAAATTCACCATAAACTAGAAGGGGAGGAAGAACTTAAAGTTTCAGGCACAGGTAAAACCTCTTTAGGTTCTGCTATCGCACAGATAGCTGCACTTAACTTGGTGTTTTCTTTTGATAGTATCCTTACAGCGGTAGGTTTGGTAAGTTTCAATCAGTATGGGGAGGCTGGAGCATTAACGATAATGATTTTGGCGGTAGTGATTTCCGTAGTGATTATGATGGTATTTGCAGGACCTGTAAGTAATTTTGTTAATCAGCATCCTACTATTCAGATTTTGGGGCTTTCATTCCTTATTTTGATAGGGGTGATGTTACTTGCCGAGGCTTCTCACTTAGGGCATTTCTCCTTGTTTGACCAAGAGGTGGGTGTAATTCCTAAAGGGTATTTGTATTTTGCTATTTTCTTCTCATTAGCGGTAGAATTCATCAATATGAAACTTCGTAAAAAAGGTAAACCAGTAGAATTACACAATTCTGAAAAAATAGACCAATTATAGTTTTTATGTGGGCGTGCCCCTTGCCTAGGCTTAGTCCCTCTGCTAGGGTCGGTCTTCGGGCAGTCGCTATAATAAAACCCCAAGAGAAAAGCTTCTTGGGGTTTTATTATGAGCTCCAACAATGCCCTTCGTCCTCACGCAATGCCTTGGAAATATAGTAGTTATTACATACATTCAGTATCTGTTCCAAAAATTTGCCAGAACCCTTTAATCCTATTATCTTTGTTTCCAATATAAAATTACGAGATGTCAGATATAAAACTCAATACCATTCCAGAAGCATTGGAGGATCTTAGAAACGGAAAAATCATCATTGTTGTAGATGACGAAAACAGAGAAAACGAGGGTGATTTTCTTTCTGCAGCGGAGCTTACAACACCAGAAATCATCAATTTTATGACTATCTATGGTCGTGGGCTTATATGTACACCACTTCCAGAGGAAAGGTGTGATGAGCTAGGGCTAGATATTATGGTATCCCGCACCAGCGACCCTAAAGAAACGGCTTTTACCGTATCTATAGATTTGTTAGGGGAGGGTGTCTCTACAGGTATTTCGGCGAGTGATAGAGCAAAGACTATTCTAGCACTTATGGATAGCTCTACTAAACCAACCGACTTTATGCGTCCAGGACATATATTTCCGCTTAGAGCTAAAAAAGGAGGGGTTCTAAAAAGAGCAGGGCACACCGAAGCTGCAATAGACCTTACCAAACTAGCAGGACTGAAAGAAGGTGGCGTTATCTGCGAAATTATGAATGATGATGGGACGATGGCAAGATTGCCACAATTGGTAGAGTTGGCAAAAAAACACGACCTTAAAATAGTTTCTATAGAGGATTTGATAGAATACCGTCTTAGAAAAGGAGATTTAGTAAATAAAATAGAAGAAAGAACGGTAAAGACACTTTACGGAGAGTTTAAATTCCATGCGTTTCAAGAAAAACATACTGAGCAAATCCATTTTGCATTCACAAAAGGAGAGTGGACGGAAGATGAACCAATTTTAGTAAGAGTACAGAGCTCTAGTTCCTATTTTGATGTATTGAGCAGGTTTATTTCTGGAGAGCAAAATCTTTTGGAAAAGGTTACCAAAATGATAAATGAGGAAGGTAAGGGAGCTATTATATTTATCAATAATGTCTCTAATGCAGAAAATACGATGAGAAAACTCCAGCAGTTTTTAGATTATCAAGATGGTCAAGTACAGCGTCCTACACTTTCTGCTAACTATATGGAGTATGGGGTAGGTACACAAATTTTAAAACATTTAGGGATAACTAAATTTAGAGTAATTACTCAAAATCCAGATCAGAAACCTGTGATTTCAGGTTATGATGTAGAAGTTACCGAAATGGTACAGCTCTAGATTATTGTAACAAAGTTTTCATAATAAGATTTTAATGGTTAATTGAAAGCCGAAAGTGCATTTGCCTTTCGGCTTTTTTGTGGTTTGAATGTTTTATTGAGTTTTTAAAAGTATAGTTTGTTTACTTTGTGTAAGTATGTATTTCTTTTTTTAAGATGATGATATTTAACAGTTTTTAAAATTTATTTCTTTTAGTTTCGATTTTTTTTCTTTTATATTTGTTAGTGAATTAAAGTGAAGTTAAACAAAAATACTTTCAAAATGAATCGAAATAGTTTTATCTTAGAGTTAAACAAAGTTTCTCAGTGGGACTTTATTGTGATTGGTGGAGGAGCAAGTGGTCTAGGTGCAGCACTTGATGCCACTAGTAGAGGGTATAAAACGCTATTGCTAGAATCTCACGATTTTTCTAAAGGGACTTCTAGTAGGAGTACAAAGCTAGTGCATGGTGGTGTTAGATATTTAGCGCAGGGAGATGTGGGTCTAGTAAAAGAGGCTCTTAGAGAAAGAGGGCTTTTAGCGAAAAATGCGGCTCATTTATTTAAAAATCAGTCTTTTGTTATTCCTAATTATACTTGGTGGGGAGGACCTTACTACAAGATAGGACTTTCTGTCTATGATTTTCTAGCAGGAAGTTTAAGTTTAGGTAAAACAAGGTATATCAATAAAAACGAAACCATTAAAAAGTTGCCTACGGTAGAGCCTAAAAGTTTATCTAGTGGGGTAGTTTATCAAGATGGACAGTTTGATGATGCGAGGTTAGCCCTTAATATAGCACAGACAATCGTTGAAAAAGGAGGAGCTGTATTAAACTATGCTAGAGTGATAGACTTGCTTAAAGATGAGAAAGGTAAAATCTCTGGTGTAAAAATGCGAGATGAACTCTCAGGAGAAGAGTATGAACTTTCGGCTAAAGTTGTGGTAAACGCAACAGGGGTATTTACCAATGACATTCTTAATATGAATAACCCTAAACACAAAAAATTTGTAGTGCCTAGTCAGGGTATTCATTTGGTTTTAGATAAATCTTTCTTACCTTCAAATGATGCGTTAATGATACCTAAAACTTCAGATGGTAGAGTGTTATTTGCTGTACCTTGGCATGATAAGGTAGTGGTAGGTACTACAGACACACTTATAGAAGAACCTAGTTTTGAACCAAAGGCTTTGGAGAAAGAAATAGAATTTGTGCTAGAAACAGCCAGAAGATTCTTAGTGAAAAAACCTACTCGTGAAGATGTAAAATCTGTATTTGCAGGGCTTCGTCCTCTTGCTGCTCCAGACAAAGAAGGCGGAAGCACAAAAGAAGTCTCTAGAAGTCATAAAGTAATAGTATCAGAAACAGGGCTTGTTACCATTACGGGAGGTAAATGGACTACTTATAGAAAAATGGCAGAAGATACCATAGACGAAGCTCTTAAGGTACATAGCAATATAGAAAAGAAACCTTGTAATACAGAACATCTTTCTATACATGGTAATATTCCTGCAGAAAAGGTAGATATGTCTAATCACCTTTATGTTTATGGTTCGGATATTCCTCATATTCAAAAGCTAATGAATGAAGATGGAAGACTTTCTGAAAAATTACACAAAGACTACCCTTATACTTTAGCTGAGGTCTATTGGGCTGTGCATCAAGAAATGGCACAAACGGTAGAAGATGTACTTGCAAGAAGAGTAAGATTACTATTCTTAGACGCTCGTGCAGCGATAGATGTAGCTGAGAAAGTAGCACAGTTTATGGCACAAGAGTTAGGAAAAAATCAACAATGGATAGATGACCAAGTGAAAAATTTTGTAACTTTAGCGGAGGGATATCTATTAGTTCCGTATACGGCTCAAAAATAAAATACCTTCTTAATAAAGAATTTAATAAAAAGTGTAATCCAAATATTAAGTGAATTATGAAAGACAAGTTAATTTTAGCTCTTGACCAAGGGACAACCTCTTCGAGAGCGATTTTATTCAATCACAATGGAGAAATTGTAAAGATTTCTCAGAAACCATTTGAACAGATTTTCCCAAAACCAGGTTGGGTAGAGCACAACGCTAACGAGATATGGTCTTCGCAGATTTCTGTAGCAGCAGAAGTTATTGCTCAAGCAGGTATTACTGGGTGAGAAGTAGCTGCTATAGGAATTACAAACCAAAGAGAAACTACCATCGTTTGGGATAGAGAAACAGGAGAGCCTATCTACAATGCTATTGTTTGGCAAGATAGAAGAACTTCTAAATACTGCGACCAACTTAAAGAGCAAGGTCATGCAGAAATGATAAAAGAAAAAACAGGGCTGGTGCTAGATGCTTATTTCTCTGGAACAAAGCTGAAATGGATATTAGATAATGTAGAAGGTGCGAGAGAAAAAGCAAAGCAAGGTAAACTTTGTTTTGGTACAGTAGATACATGGTTAGTGTTTAAACTGACTAGAGGCAAAATGTTCATTACCGATGTATCTAATGCTAGTAGAACGCTTCTGTTCAATATCCGAGATATGAAATGGGATGATGAATTATTGGCATTATTTGATATTCCTAAAGAAATCCTTCCAGAAGTAAAACAAAGTAGTGAGGTATACGGCGAAACATCTACTACGCTATTCTCTACTAAAATACCTATTGCAGGTATTGCAGGAGATCAACAGGCGGCTCTATTTGGGCAGATGTGTACAGAACCTGGTATGGTAAAAAATACTTATGGTACAGGGTGTTTCTTGTTAATGAATACAGGAGATAAAGCCGTAATGTCTAAAAACAACTTACTTACTACGGTTGCTTGGAAGATTAACGGGCAAACAACTTATGCCTTAGAGGGTAGTGTGTTTGTAGGTGGTGCTGCAATACAGTGGATTCGTGATGGATTGATGCTGGTGCGTACAGCTCCTGCTATCAATAGTTTAGCAGAAACAGTGGAGGATAATGGTGGTGTTTACTTCGTACCAGCACTTACAGGTTTAGGTGCACCGTACTGGGATCAGTATGCTAGAGGAGGTATCTTAGGAATTACTAGAGGTACTACTGATGGGCATATTGCTAGAGCAACACTTGAAGGTATTGCTTACCAAGTATATGATATTGTAAAGGCAATGGAAGCAGATGCAGGTGAAAAATCAAAAGAATTAAGAGTAGATGGTGGTGCTACAGCGAGTAATTTGTTGATGCAAATACAGGCTGACCTATTTGGGTTTAAAATCATTCGTCCTAAAACTTTAGAAACTACGGCTCTGGGAGCGGCTTATTTGGCTGGATTAGCGGTAGGTTATTGGGATAGTATAGATGATATTAAATCTCAATGGATTGTAGATAGAGAATTTGAACCAAAAATGGAAAGAGAAAAAGCTGATAAAATGCTTCACTATTGGCATAAAGCAGTAAAAAGAGTTCAAAACTGGGAAGAAGATTAATCTTTAAAACTTTAAAATTATGACACCATTTATAGCTGAAGTTATAGGAACAGCCGTTCTAATTTTATTAGGAAACGGCGTAGTAGCAAATGTAGTTCTTAACGGAACTAAAGGTAATAATTCAGGTTGGATAGTTATTACTACGGCATGGGCATTTGCTGTGTTTGCAGGAGTAACTATTGCAGGTCCCATAAGTGGAGCTCACCTTAATCCAGCGGTAACATTAGGGTTGGCTATTGCGGGTAAATTCGCTTGGCAAGAGGTACCTACTTATATAGCTGGAGAAATGTTAGGTGCTATGTTGGGAGCATTTTTGGTTTGGGTATTCTACAAAGATCATTTTGATATTACAGAAGATGAGGGTGGTAAGTTGGCTTGCTTTAGCACAGGACCAGCGATTAGAAAGCCTTTAAGTAATCTATTATCTGAAATTATAGGAACTTTCTTATTGATATTTTTAATATTTTACTTAGCAAACCCTACTTTTAATTCTGATACTATGGGAAGTGCTACTATTGGTCTAGGCTCAATAGGTGCATTGCCGGTTTCTATTATTGTTTGGGTGATAGGTCTTTCTTTAGGAGGAACTACAGGATATGCAATAAATCCAGCTCGTGATTTAGGACCTCGTATCATGCACGCAATATTACCTATTAAGGGAAGTAGTGATTGGGGCTATGCGTGGATACCAGTGTTAGGACCTATTATTGGTTGTGCATTGGCAGCATTGTGTTATACAGCATTATCGTAAAAATACTTAAATTTTAAATTAAGATGAAAAAGATAGTATTAATACTTACCTCTTTTCTTTCTTTAGGTATGTCAGCACAAGAGAAAGAAAAACCAAGAGTTGATTTTACAGCTAACCTTCAAACTAACCATTTGTGGAGAGGGTTGGTAATTTCTGATAAGCCAATTACAGCAGTTTATACAGCAATTAATTTGGATAAAGAAGGTGTGTTTAAAGTAGGTACTTGGGGCGGAATGGCAATGACAAATAGAGAAGGCGGACAGACCCAGTATAAGGAGATAGATTATTTTGTACAGTATTCTAAGAATGGGCTAACGGTTGCTTTGTGGGATTTATTTAATGATGTTAATGACCGTTATGGCAAAGGAATTTGGAACTATAATGCAAGGCAGTCTGGGCATATATTAGATTTGAGAACTTCCTATTATTTAGGTAAAGAATTACCACTAACTTTGGAAGCAGATGTTTTCTTGTTTGGTATGGTAGATAGAGAAAATGATAATACCAAACAGCGTTACTCAACTTATGTGCAAGCGGCTTATGATATAGATGCAGGTAGAGAGGTTACGGTGTCTCCATTTGTAGGGGTAGGATTTTCTCTTAATGGGGAAACTCATATTTATGGGAAAAATAAGTTTGATTTAGTAAATGTAGGTTTCACTACTAAAAAGACTTTCAATCTGTCAGAAAGCTACAGTATCCCAGTATCTGTAACTAGTATGTGGAATCCTTCATTAAAGCATGCTAGGGTACAGTTAGCAGCTACTGTATTCTAAAATTAGTCAATCCTTGCCTTTTCTCTATAGAAAAACGGCAAGGATTTTATTAAAACAAAAAAACTCATCTTATGTTTAGTAAGATGAGCTTTTTCTTTTAGTTGTTTTGATTAAATTTCGTCTTCACTTAGAACTTTATAAGTAATAGGCATTGTACCTCTTCTGTGATCTCCTATGGCGTTATAAGCGGCTTTGCTGAGGTCAAAAGAGCGTCCTTTAACATAAGGCCCTCTATCATTTACCCTAACTACTACACTTTTACCAGTTCTAAGGTTAGTTATTTCTACCAATGTTCCGAATGGTAATCTCTTATGAGCGGCAGTGAGTTCATTATTGTTAAAAATTTCACCACTTGCTGTTTTTCTTCCATTAAATTTATCGTGGTAATAAGAAGCGTAGCTACTGCCTGTTTCATCATTATTACTTTTAAACGAATAAACTCCTACAAAAGAAATAATCATTATGATTACGAGAATTGTTCTTTTCATCATTTTGAATTTTTATTTGTTTTACGGGGGCAAATTTATACTTAGTCTCCCTACTCACCATATTTATATGTTAATAATAGTTAACTATATATTAATAAAATGTTAAATTATTTTCAAAAACCTTTATTTAAAGCAATTTTGAAAGATTGTTAAAAAATGTTAAAAAAGAGTATTCAATGTTAATTATTTTAATAATGCATCGAATAGAATTTATATTGTATTTGTTTAAGTAGTTGATTATGAGAAATAAAAAAACCTTACTTTATATAAAGTGAGGTTTTGAAAATTATATCAAATTCAAGGGTAATACTAACCCTGGATTTCTTTTAAGAAATCATCGTGAGAGATTTTGCTTTCCTTTTTAGAAGCTTTTTCTAAGATAACATCTTTTAGTTTAGCCATAGCTACTTCTGAAGATATTTGTCTTACTTGCTCTTGATTTTTAAGCATTTCTACGGCATATTTTTGGATTTCCTCATCAGAAAGATGGTGGATACCATAAATAGCTAATTGATTTCTCACTAATTGTTCAGCTTGTGCTAAAACATCAGCATAATCTATCTTAACATCATTGTCAGACATTAGCTTACCTTCAATAACTTGATATTTAATTTGGTTCTTTTCTGCTTCAAATATTTCTTTAGCTTGTTCCTCTGTTGCAATATTTGGATTAGAGAACATCAACCACTTAATTAAGAAAGCCTCTGGAAGTTTTACTTCTTCTTTCTCGGTAATTTGCTCTAATACCTTATTTACAAAGTGTACATCTGCATTCTGTTGGAAATATTCGTCTAATTCAGATTTTACTTTAGCTTTAAGCTCTTCTTCAGACTTTACAGTGTCTTTACCGTAAACAGAATCAAATAACTCTTGGCTTAGTTCAGCTAAGTTCAGTTTGTAAATATCTTTCACAGTTACTTCAACTTTATTGTGATGTAGTTGTTCTGCTTCTTCTTTAGCAAATCCTAAAAACTTAGCTAAATCCTCGTCTTTAGTGAGGTCTTCTTTAGAAACTTTTACAGATTCGTCTTTTTTAAGTTTTTTAACTAATTCAAAAGCTACTTTGTTTTCAGCATTGATGATAACATGCTTAGGAGCGTGGTTGTGTTCTCCTCCTGCATCTTCTTCCACTACTTGGGAAACTTCTAGAGAAATATAAGAATCTTTAGTTATTTTTTCTTGAGCTTCTCTCTCTGCAAATCTCTTTTGCATATTCTCTATGCTTTGTCCTACTTCTTTATCAGAAGCCTCTATCTTGTAGTGAGGAGCTTCATATTTTGCTAAATCAATGTTGAAATCTGGCTCAAAACCTACTTCAAAAGAAAGTTCTAACTGCTCTTGATTAGTGTCTAGCTCTTCTACTGGAACTGGTACAGGTTGTCCTAATAGTCTTAATTTATTTTCGTTGATATAGTTATTAAGACCTTCTGAAACTTGCTTGTTGATTTCTTCGTAAGTTAATCCAGCTTCGTACTGTCTTTTAATCATTCCTAGTGGAGCTTTACCTTTTCTAAAACCAGGAATAGTAGCGTTTTTAGCGTAGTTAATTAACTGTTTTTCAACTTTGTCTTTGTAATCTTTTTTACCCAAAGTTACTGTAAGCAAAGCGCTTACTTCATCGTGATTTTTACTCGTAACCTTCATTAATTGAAATTTTTATAGTGGCAAAAATAATAAAAATAACTGGCTTTTGGGCAATATTATGAAAAAATAGGTGTAAAATATTTCGCTCTAGAATGATTGTGAAAGTAATGCTATGAACTCGTTGTGCATTTTAAATAATACTGATTTTTAGATGATTTAATTTTCTTTGGAAGATAAATTTATTGATATATTGAATAACCGTTGCGGCGGTTATTTTACTGATTATCCTTGTTTTAAAGCCTTCAAAAGTTTTAGCATAGTTTCTTTTAATCATAAATTGGTCGCAAAGTTGAGAGAAAAATGTCTCAATTCGTTTTCGCTTTTTCTTGTACAATGAAAATTGAGGAATATAATCTTTCTGATTACTTCTCATTGGTGTATCTAATTTAATATTAGCATAGTTAAATAAATCTATTTGAACTTTTGCTGATAAATAGCCTCTATCTCCAATTAAAGTACAGTTTCGCATTTGCTCACCAATATCTTTTAAATAGTGGATGTCGTGAACGGATGCAGGGCTTATATCAAAATTCTTAATCACACCATTTAAAGAACATACTGCGTGTAGTTTATAGCCATAGAAATATAATTTCTGTGAAGCACAATAACCATATGTTGGTGAAGAATAGGATTGCTCTTTACAAATTTTTGAACGAGTAGAACGAGCGTTTTCACAAACTTTCATTGGCATGCTATCAACGATAAAAATATCTTCAAACTCATTGAACTCCATCGAAATACGCTGTCTAATTTGCTCTGTTTGTAGGGATAGTCTTCGTTTTCGCTTATTGTAAACACTTCTTTCAATTTTGTTTATCAGAGAGTTTGGCAATTTTCTAAAGAACTGTAATTCGCTATCAATACTCAAGTATTCAGCAGTAATATTAAGACTTATGACTTCTAAATCGCTCATTTTAGGTGTTCTTCTCTGATAACTAATCAGTTGATTTTCTGAAAAAAGTCCTAAAACTTCCAAAATTCTTTCATATATTTGCTCTATGTTGTTCATTTATATCGTTTTATAGCAAAAACAATATACTGATTTTCAGTCTAATAAACAACTCTTGTTTTTTTCATTTCATAATGCACAACGGGTTGCTATGAATAAATAAAGAGGCTATTTCATTTTTTTTGAAATAGCCTCTTTTTGCGGAAGATAATGCTAAAACTTGTAGCCAAACCCTATTTGCCAAAGTCTACTTTTGATATTATCATCTTTAGATTTAGCTAAATCGGTAACTCCAATGTTGTACCTTGTATCTAAGAACAACCCATTACTGAAATTATATTCAGCTCCTATAAACGGTGAAAAATCAAACGAGTTGATGTTTTTTTTAATGTTAGTTGTGTTGTTTGTTTTTTCTACAGTACCAGATATATTGGTTTCAGAATTTTCTTTAACCTTCGCCGATAAAATAACTCCAAGATTAAAGCCTCCAGATAAAGCTAAATTCTTTATTACATAGTATTTAGCAGATACAGGAACCAGCAAATTATTCAAGGTGTAAGTTAGTTTTTTATCGGTATAGATACTACCTGTTTTACTGTTGAATTCTTCTACTCCTTTTAAGGGAGAGTATAGTATTTCTCCTTGAACTGCCCATTTGTTAGTAAATTTGTATTCTGCAAGAAAACCTGCATAAAATGTAGATGAGCTAGAAGAAGAAATGCTAGTGCCACCTATACTTAGAGAGCGTACAGCTCCTGTATCTCCGACTTCGGATAAGGCGTATCCTGCTTTTCCACCAAATTTAAGTTGTGCATTTGTAACGCTGTACAGAGCTAATGCTCCTAGTAAAAATACTTTTTTCATTTTGTTTGATTTTTTTGAGTTAAACATTACATCTTAATATTAATGCAAATATATAAATATATTTCATTTTTTAATATTAAAAGTAGCATCAATATCCTCTTCTCCTCCTACTACAGTTCCTGCTTCATCTCCATTAGCACCGCTCATTTTCACAGAGGTTGGGAGGTGGTAAAGTCTAATGTTGGCTTTAGCTCCTGTTTTTGGAGCAGATGTTACTTGCCATTGTGTTTTTAGACCTATTTTAGAACCATCTTTTCTGGTGCTTTCAGCCTCATCTTTTCTAGTAACTTTAACAGCTACATTAGAGAAATTGTAAGTGAAAAAATGTTCCTCTTTTAGTTCTATGATTTCATCAGTAACATCGTGGGTATGGTCGTCATGAGGTGCTACTAATGATAGCTGAACATCATAAGTGTTGTTTTCTTTTAAAACTAACTCTTTATCCGCTCCTTCAGCACTGAATGTAGCGGTTTGGGTGCTGTTATCAGCAGTATTGGTAAGTGTAACGGTAAGGTATTGTACTTCGTCGTGGTTGTGTACATCGGCAGGTGCTTCATCATTGTCTCTACAAGAGTTGAGGGCTAAAATACTTACTGCGGATAATACTACGGTTTTTAAAAATGAATGTTTCATAATGTTTTAAAATTGTTTAAATTAAAAATGTTAATAGTTAAAAATTAAATTGACAAGTAAAAATAATATTTCGTCCCAAAGCATCAGAGAAAAATCTTAAACGGTTAAGATATTCTCTATAAGTTGTGTTGAATATATTATTAACACTTAAATTAAGCTGAATGTTTCTAGTGAGCTTTGCTCCAGCATTGAGGTTCCAAATTTGATAACCTGCGGGTGGTGTACTAATGTCTAGCCACTCTTTGGCTATTGTATTGTTCTCATATACATCGTAGGATAAAAGTCTCATAGGAAACCTTTTCTGCTTAAATACCACTAGGTTTTCTATTTGTATATGCCACGGTTTTTTACCTTTGTTATCATACCTTAGTGCGTTTTTAATCTGCATTGGAGGCATAAGTATCAGAGGTTCATTATGGGTTAAATCTTGTCCGTATACATAGCTCATTGCTCCATTCCATTGTAATTTTGGGGTAATGTTAAGCTCCGAATCTATGTCTATCCCATACATTTTGGCTTTAATCTGTTGATATTGCCATACAGGAAAGTTCCCACGAATGGTACTTTCCACTCCGTTAGGTGTTTGGTTAATAAAACTATCGGAAATGAAATAATACGGATTAACATTAAGTTTAAAGCCATTAAGAACGGAGGTTTTTATACCAATGCTTAGGTGGGCTTGGTAGGTTTCCTCGTTTTTGATGCTCATACTTCCCTTTTCAATGATGGCGGCAGCGTGGTGTAGTCCATCAGCGAATAATTCTGCGATATTAGGACTTCGGCTGTTTCTTATCAAATTAAATTTGGTAGTAAGAAAGCGAGTGGGCTGATATTCCATACCCAACGATGCTGATATATTATGATAATAAAGTTTTGGACGTACCAATGTTTTCACGCCTTTGCTTTCAATTACAAACTGCTGAAATGCTTGGTTGTAAGCTACCCAATCTTTATTAAGGTAATATTTATACACGTCGTAGAAATTCATATCATACCTTAAAGCTGCTTCCCATTTCCAAAGATTTTTTTGATATTTGAAAATAGAAAAAGCACCAGTATCATACCTGTGGTAATCTGGTATTAAACGAGAACGCTCCGTTTTTGGGTCGGGAAAATTAACCTGATAATTTCCTGATAGACCTGTTTCCCACTGCCAGTTGGGTCTTTCTAATAGATGATAAAGAGCCAAACTTTGGGTAGTTAGTAGTAGATCGGTAGCAGGTTTATCATTGTACGCTCCTCTACGAATATCGTATTCAAATCTATGATTTTGCTGAAAGGCATACTCTAAAGTAAATTTCCCTAGCTTTCCTAACCTTTTGTAAGCCTCCAATTTAGCAATGTGATGGCTAACTTCTTGTTTAGGATTCTCTATTTTATAACCAAAATTACCTGTAAAGTAGGATTGTCCGTTGTTGATGGCATCGGCAAAGTTTCTTGCATTACTGATATGAGCCCCTTTATAAATTCCAAAATTTTGGTTGATGAAAGAATATTTAGCTGTGATTCCGTATTCGTATTCTCTTTTTTGTAGGGAAAAGTGGAAGGCGTTTTCATCTGCACCTGTATTTTGTAAACTATAATTGGGCGTTTCCAAATCTCCTAGCTTTTTGGCAGAACCTTGCGTACGCAAAGCCCAACCGTTTTGCCAAGTCTTTGTAATATCCGTATTCAGAGCCAAGCCTTTACCATTGCTGATACCTGATAAAGCTACTTTACCCATAAGGGTGTCTTTTTTAGAATATTTAGGGCTTTCTAATAGTATAACGCCACCTATGGCATCTCCACCATACTTTAGTGCAGACGCTCCCTTTACAACATCTATATGGTCAAAAGCGTTGGGGTCCACGCTAGGAGCGTGTTCTATGCCCCATTCTTGTTCTGCCATTTTGATGCCGTTGTTCATCACTAATACTCTACTACCGTAAAGCCCTTGTATAACAGGTTTAGAAATGTTATTCCCTGTTTTAATATTATTTACTCCAGAAATTTCAGACAATATGTTGCCTAAATTTTCGGTAGTTTTTTGTTCTAAAAAAGACTGTTCTAATGTTTTGATAACCGCCGTTCCCGACTTTTTATGAATGCCGTGTACTACTACAGTTTCTATTTCATTAGTATGATGTTCAAGGAAAATATTGATTTTAATGTTTCTATCAAGCGTTATCTTCTTAGTAAAAGGTTCACAATCTAAGTGGGTTATCAAAAGATGATGAGTGCCTTTTTTGTAAGAAAAATTAAAATTTCCTTGAGTATCAGAAGTAATAATGAGTTTTCCGTTAATGCTTATTTTAGCGTTAGCCAAAGGCGTATTGTCGTGCAAATCTCTTATCTGTCCTTCTATGAAGTAAAGCTGTGCATTTAGAACGGTGCTGAAAAACAACATCATTCCAATCCAAATTGATTTCATTTAAAGATATGAAAATTAAAAGGTTAAAACCGTGTCCTAACCAAATGGTAGAACACCTAGTGAAAATGATATTATTTCTATTAAATGGAAGGCGGTCCTCTAAGTAAGAAATAAACAATTTGATTCTGAAGGATGCCCAGTGTCTTGTAGCTTGTTATAAGTGTAGTAGCTACTGATACTAAAACTTCAAAGTTTACCTTTTCGGGAAGTAGAGAATGTCCTGAAATAAAAAAATGACAGATAGAACAATCATCTCCCTTTAAATTGATTATTTTATGATGCTGTTTTTGGGAAGAATTATAATTACTATTAAAAGTTTCTTGATGCGAGTGGAATACACTAGCCATCAGTAAAGCCAATGCGTAAACCCATGCAAGGCTTACACTTGTAACTTTTCTAAAAAAAGGCTTCCCTGAAAACATTTTGCAAAGGTAAAAAAAACTTTTATTTAGTTAGGGTATAAATCAACTGTAATGAATAGATGTAGAAGTAATAATATGATATAAATCTTAAAATAATGTAGTTAAAATTTCTTATATTTGCTAGGCTAAAAAGTATTTAATTATGTCAGAATCAAAGTTGAAAAGGATAGGGGTTCTTACTTCTGGAGGGGATTCTCCAGGTATGAATGCGGCGATAAGGGCAGTGGTAAGAACAGCTCATTATTATGGTATAGAATGTATGGGGATTAGAGAAGGGTACAATGGGCTTATAGAAGGGAACATGATTAAAATGGGACCTAGATCTGTTAAGAATATTATTAACCAAGGTGGTACAATTCTAAAATCAGCAAGGTCTAAAGAGTTTAGAACAGTAGAGGGGAGATTAAAGGCTTTTGAACAATGCCAAAAGAATGAAATAGGAGCTTTGGTTTGTATTGGTGGAGATGGTACTTTTACAGGAGCAAAAGTTTTCAGCGAAGAGTATGGTATCAAGGTGGTGGGTGTACCTGGAACTATTGATAATGATATCTTCGGTACTGATTTTACGATAGGATATGACACAGCTCTTAACACCGCGGTGGAAGCTATAGACAAAATAAGAGATACGGCAACCTCTCATAACAGAGTGTTTTTTGTGGAAGTGATGGGGAGAGATGCAGGTTTTATAGCACTTAATAGCGGTATTGCTTCAGGAGCTATAGATATTTTGATACCAGAGAGAAAGGATAGTCTAGAGGAAATGTTTGAGAATTTCCATAATGCTCAAAAACGAGGTAAAACATCGTCTATTGTAGTGGTGGCAGAAGGGGAGCAGTTGGCTTCTACCTATGAATTAGCCGAGAAAACTCAAAAAGAGTTCCCTGACTACGATATTAGAGTAACTATTTTGGGGCATATCCAAAGAGGAGGGATGCCTAGTTGTGCTGATAGGGTATTGGCAAGTAGATTGGGTTATGGTGCAGTAGAAGGACTTAGAAAAGGTCTTACTAATGTGATGGCGGGGATAAGAGCCAATCAGCTCGTTTTTACTCCAATAGAAGATGCTATTAGAAAACATAATGAAATCAATCAAGATTTACTGAAGATATCAGAAATTTTGGCGGTGTAGTTTTTGGGATACGGCTAAAAAAATGTACCTTTATGCCCAAAAAATTTATTAAAGAAGTAAATACGAAAATTTAATTTTAAAAAATAAAAAACAATGTCAACAATCAAAGTAGGAATTAACGGTTTCGGAAGAATCGGAAGTTTAGTGTTCAACGCAATGATGGAGAGAGATAACATCGAAGTGGTGGGTATCAATGACCTTATCAATGCGGAATATATGGCGTATATGTTGAAATACGACTCTGTTCACGGGAAATTTGATGGAGAAGTTTCTGTAGAAGGGAATGGTTTAGTGGTAAATGGTAAAAGAATAAGAGTAACTGCAGAAAAAGACCCAAACAATCTAAAATGGAATGAAGTAGGTGCGGACTATATCGTGGAATCTACAGGATTGTTCTTAACTAAAGAAACAGCTCAGGCTCACATCAATGCAGGTGCTAAAAAAGTAGTTCTATCTGCTCCTTCTAAAGATGACACTCCAATGTTTGTAATGGGAGTTAACCATAAAGATTTAACTGCTGACCAGCAAATATTCTCTAACGCTTCTTGTACTACTAACTGTCTTGCTCCTTTAGCAAAGGTAGTTCACGATAACTTTGGTATCGTAGAAGGGTTAATGACTACGGTACACGCTACTACTGCAACGCAAAGAACGGTAGATGGTCCTTCTATGAAAGATTGGAGAGGTGGTCGTTCAGCACTTCTTAACATTATCCCGTCTTCTACAGGTGCTGCTAAAGCGGTAGGTAAGGTAATTCCTTCGCTTAATGGTAAACTTACAGGTATGTCTTTCCGTGTACCAACGGCTGATGTTTCTGTAGTGGATTTAACAGTGAGACTAGAGAAAGGTGCTTCTTATGATGAAATTTGTGCAGCTATTAAAGCAGCTTCAGAAGGAGAGCTTAAAGGTATCCTTGGTTATACAGAAGACTTAGTAGTGTCTCAAGACTTTATTGGAGATAAGAGAACTTCTATCTTTGATAAAGATGCAGGTATTATGCTTTCTCCTAACTTTGTTAAATTAGTATCTTGGTACGATAACGAAACAGGTTATTCTAATAAATTAACAGACTTATTAGTACACTCTGCTTCTTTATAAGAATTAAAGGATAAAAAGAGATAAAATAAAAGGGCTGACATTATTAAAATGTCAGCCTTTTTTAATCTTAATGGATATGCTTTTCTGCATGGTAAGAGCTTCTTACAAGCGGAGAACTTTCAACATGGCGAAATCCTAGGCTTTTTGCAAATGCCCCATACTCTTCAAATTCTTCTGGAGTGATAAATCTTTTTACAGGTAAATGTTTTTTTGTGGGTTGTAAATACTGTCCAAGTGTGATAACATCTACATTGGCATTTCTAATATCCTCAATAGTTTGGAAAACTTCATCTTTCTCTTCCCCTAAACCTAGCATTATCCCTGTTTTGGTACGGCGTTGTCCTGCTTCTTTCAGATATCTTAAAACTTCTAGGCTTCTTTCATATTTTGCCTGTATCCTTACTTCTCTGGTAAGTCTTTTTACCGTTTCCATATTGTGTGAAACTACTTCTGGAGCTACCTCTACTATACGGTCGATATGCTTCGTAATCCCTTGGAAATCTGGGATAAGAGTTTCCATTGTAGTAGTTGGCGAAATCCTACGAACGGCATTTACCGTCTCAGCCCATAAAATAGAACCTATGTCTTTCAAATCATCTCTGTCGACTGAAGTAAGCACGGCGTGTTTTATTTTCATTAGTTTGATAGAACGAGCCACTTTCTCTGGCTCGTCCCAATTAACATCTAGTGGTTTTCCTGTTTTTACTCCACAAAAACCACAGCTTCTAGTACAAATATTGCCTAAAATCATAAAAGTGGCAGTACCTTCTCCCCAACATTCGCCCATATTAGGGCAAGAACCACTTTGGCAGATAGTATTGAGTTTGTATTTGTCCACAAGGGTTCTTAACTCGCGGTAGTTTTTACCTGTGGGAAGCTTTACTCTTATCCATTTTGGTTTTTGTATTACGGTATTGTTTTCTTGTATATTATTTTCCATTGATGTTGTTTTTGAGTAGTTCTTTTAATACTTTTTTAGCTCTCATTATTCTTACTTTAGCATTAGAAACCGAAATATTCAATATATCCGAAATTTCTTTAATACTTTTTTCTTCAAAAAATCTTAGATTGATAATTTCTTGATAATTAGCCTCTAAAGATTCTATAACTTTGATGATTTCTTTGTCCTCTTCTTCGGAAATTAGTAACTCTTCAGGAGATTTTACTAAAGTGTTTCTAAACTCCTCCATGTATTCTATTGATGTTTCACTATCCCTGTTTTTTTTTCTCCAATAGTCTATTATAGTATTTTGGGCTATGGTAAGCACCCAAGTTTTAAATTGGAAATTAGGGTCGTAAAGGTCTATTTTTGATAGTACTTTAGAGAATACATTTACTGTGATTTCGTCTGCTTCTGTCTCATTTTTTACCTTTTTCATCACAAAAGAAAAAACACTTACCCAAAACTTATTGATAAGTTTTGTTTGGGATTTTTGATCCTTATTCTTTGCTTTTTCGATGAGGTCTAATAAAAACTTGTCTTCCACAGTACTGAAAATATCGTACAAATATAAAGAACAAAAACTCAATAAAAAAGCAACCTGTTATTTTGGTGCATTTGGACGAATAGTTGAAAAAAATAAAATTAATTATTTTAGGTTATTAAACGATTGTTTGATTTTGTTATTTCAAAAAAAGGTTATTAAAAATGATAAATAACTCGTTGTGCATTTTAAATAATACTGATTTTTAGATGATTTAATTTTCTTTGGAAGATAAATTTATTGATATATTGAATAACCGTTGCGGCGGTTATTTTACTGATTATCCTTGTTTTAAAGCCTTCAAAAGTTTTAGCATAGTTTCTTTTAATCATAAATTGGTCGCAAAGTTGAGAGAAAAATATCTCAATTCGTTTTCGCTTTTTCTTGTACAATGAAAATTGAGGAATATAATCTTTCTGATTACTTCTCATTGGTGTATCTAATTTAATATTAGCATAGTTAAATAAATCTATTTGAACTTTTGCTGATAAATAGCCTCTATCTCCAATTAAAGTACAGTTTCGCATTTGCTCACCAATATCTTTTAAATAGTGGATGTCGTGAACGGATGCAGGGCTTATATCAAAATTCTTAATCACACCATTTAAAGAACATACTGCGTGTAGTTTATAGCCATAGAAATATAATTTCTGTGAAGCACAATAACCATATGTTGGTGAAGAATAGGATTGCTCTTTACAAATTTTTGAACGAGTAGAACGAGCGTTTTCACAAACTTTCATTGGCATGCTATCAACGATAAAAATATCTTCAAACTCATTGAACTCCATCGAAATACGCTGTCTAATTTGCTCTGTTTGTAGGGATAGTCTTCGTTTTCGCTTATTGTAAACACTTCTTTCAATTTTGTTTATCAGAGAGTTTGGCAATTTTCTAAATAACTGTAATTCGCTATCAATACTCAAGTATTCAGCAGTAATATTAAGACTTATGACTTCTAAATCGCTCATTTTAGGTGTTCTTCTCTGATAACTAATCAGTTGATTTTCTGAAAAAAGTCCTAAAACTTCCAAAATTCTTTCATATATTTGCTCTAAGTTGTTCATTTATATCGTTTTATAGCAAAAACAATATACTGATTTTCAGTCTAATAAACAACTCTTGTTTTTTTCATTTCATAATGCACAACGGGTGATAAATAATATATTTTTGCTTTGTTTTATTGTTGAAATGTTAATTTTAGGTGTATTTGGTGAAAAAAGTTTGGCACACTTTTGACATACAGACCCATGAAATCAAAAATAAATTTTTTACAATGAAAATGATTAAACAAACACTTCTTTTAGCTGGTATTTTAGCAGCGGGAGTGGCAGGTGCTCAGACTAAAAGTATGAAGAACATGATTAAAGTAGGTATTAACGCAGGTGTAGCTACAGGAGATAACACTTCTGCTAACTTGGGTGGTAACCTTTCTTATCAGCACTTGGTAACTCCAGGGTTTGGATTAGGTTTAGCTACAGGGTACAACCACTTTTTTGCTAAAGACAACGGAGATATCAAAAATAATGATTTTGGTGTAGTTCCTGTTGCAGCACTATTTAGAGTGTATCCACAAAAAACTGGTTTTTATGGAGGTGCTGATTTAGGTTATGGATTTATCGTAGGTAATGATAAAGTAGCTTCTAACTATACAACAGCAATGCCTGATGGTGGTTTCTACTTAAGACCAGAAATTGGTTACCATAATAGAGATTGGAACTTCTTTATCCAATATACTAAGGTATTTACAGGAGATAACGGTAAGATTGGTAATCAAGCTTTCGATACAGGAAGTATAGGAGCAGGATTCTCTTATAACATTCCGTTAGGAGAGTAAAAGTTAGAGTTTAATTTTAAAGTAAGTATGTGCGGTGTAGATTCTTCTACATCGCATTTATTTTATCGTTTCTATTAGGTTGAACTTTATTATAGAAAATAACTATATTTGTTACCCATTAAACAAAACGATAATTTTATGAAAACAAAACATCCTAAAGGGCTACCTTTTTTATTCTTCACCGAAATGTGGGAAAGGTTTGGTTATTATCTTATTTTGGGTATTTTCGTGCTTTATATGATTGACCCTACGGAGACAGGAGGTCTCGCTTTTGATGATAAAAATGCTGATGATATATTTGGAACTTTTATCGCTCTTACCTATCTCACACCATTTCTTGGAGGTTTTTTAGCGGATAGATTGCTAGGTTACATTAAGGCGGTTTATATAGGAGGATTATTTATGGGGTTAGGTTATATAGGTTTAGGAGTTTTTAAAGATATGCCCATGTTTTATACCTCATTGGGGCTTATTATTGTTGGGAATGGTTTTTTTAAACCTAGTATTTCTACATTACTTGGTAATTTGTACTCGGAAGAACCTTATAAAGCTAATAAAGATGCGGGATACAATATTTTCTATATGGGAATAAACATTGGTGCTTTTGTCTGTAATATTATTGCGGCGTTTATGAGGAATAAATTTGGTTGGGGAGAGGCCTTTATTACCGCAGGAGTAGGAATGTTTTTGGGACTTATTATCTTTAGTCTGGGTAGAAAGCATATTTTAAATGCTAATATTCTTAAACCTGTTCAGGAAGGTGATACTAAGATTAGTGCCATACTCACAAAAGTATTTTTACCTGCGATTTTAGTAGGAGTGTTAGGTTGGTTTATTCCAGGTAATATCTTTGGAGCAGATAGTACAGATGCATTTATTTTTGCGTGTATTCCTGTAATTATATTCTATGTTTCTCTTTATGTGAAAGCTAATAAGGAGGATAAAGCTCCTATTGGTGCGCTGTTAGCGATATTTGCGGTAAGTCTAATGTTTTGGGCTGTGTTTAAACAAAACGGAACTGCACTTACGAGATGGGCAAAATACTACACTGATAGAAGTGTGCCTTCTGTTGTAGAAAAACCTTTAGCTGACATCTATTTAGTAGATACTAAAGACTATAAAACTCAAGAAGTACCTGTGTATGACGAGCAATATCAGGCAGTAAAAGATGCAGATGGTAACCCTATTAAAGAACAAGGGAAGGATATCTATTTTAGAAATATAGATGAGGTACAAAAACAAAAATTAGAGGCTAACCCTAATGATAAGGTTTACCTTTATAATACAGAGCTATTTCAGTCTATCAATCCATTTTGGGTAATTTTGCTTACCCCAGTAGTAGTAGGCTTTTTTGTAATGCTTAGAAAGAAAGGAAAAGAACCTACAACTCCAGCTAAAATAGTTTTAGGATTATTCATCTCTGCTCTTAGTTGTTTAGTTATGGTAGGTGCAGTATATGCAGGAGATAATGGTTTAGTAAAAGTTTCTGCTATGTGGCTCGTAGCAGCTTACGGTGTAATTACGATTGGTGAATTATGTTTATCTCCTATGGGGTTATCTTTAGTATCCAAGCTATCACCTCCTAGAATTACAGCTCTAATGATGGGCGGGTTTTTCTTATCCACAGCCATAGGTAACAAACTTTCAGGAGTACTATCTAGTATGTGGTATAGCTATGATAACAAAGCCAACTTCTTTTTGGTAAATTTTGTATTGCTTTTACTAGCAACATTGTTGGGACTATCAATACTTAAAAAACTAAATAAAGCAATGAAAGAGTAAAATGTTTAAGAATAAATAACTTTTAGTTTTTCAAAAACTCTTTTATCAATGGGTAGCTTAAAAGGGCATTGGTCTTTTAGAGCTACCCATTTGATGTTTTCTATACTAGGCTCTTTTATTTTTAGCGATGTTAAACCTTCTATTTCTACTAAATAATAGACTGTAAGTAATTGTTCGTTATCTCTAAATTTAGAAACTAAAAAATCTTCCTGTGTGTAGAAATGTTGGGCTGATTCTACTGTTAAATTTAGTTCTTCCCAAAATTCTCTTCGGAGGCAATCTAGCAGTCCTTCTCCGTATTCTAGTCCGCCGCCAGGGAGTTTGGTAAGGTCTTCTCCAGCATATTTTTCTTCTAAAGCTAAAATTTCGGATTTGTCATTCAGATAGATACCATAAACTCGAATATTTATTTTGTTTATTTTCATTAGGGAGCTTTTTTCTTAATTTTGTATCACAAAGTTAAATTATTTCATAGATGTTCAAAAAACAAATCATTCTTATCATTCTAGTATTTTTAGGTTTTTACAATGCCAATGCACAAGACCTTAAATTTCTAAAACTTAAAAAATATAAAGTAGCTACTCTAGACAAACAACTTAACGAAACTTCGGGGCTTACAGAAATAGGAGGAAAGTTATTATCTTTTAATGATAGCGGGAACTCTGCGGATATTTACGAAATTGACAGAGAGAGTGGTGATGTAAAAAAAATAGCCACTAATGCCACCAATTTTGATTGGGAAGCTATTAGCACCGATGGTAAAAACCTTTACATTGGCGATTTTGGAAATAATTTAGGGACTAGAAATAATCTAACTGTATATAAAGTTCCGTTTCAAGAAGCAGAACAACCTCTTAAATATGAGAAAATATTGAAATTCTATTATCCTAACCAAGAAGAATTTGTACCGCTTAATAGAAAAACTGATTTTGATGCCGAGTCCATGATTTATCATCAAGGAAACATTCAAATCTTCTCTAAAGAGTGGGCTAGTTATAATACAAGACATTACGAAATAAAAACCGATACGGAAGAAAGACAACCTGCGGTTCTTTTAGAGGAGTATCCATTAGGTTATTTGGCAACTGATGCTACCTATAAAAACGGTAAACTCTATATCGTAGGCTATACCAAAAAGGCGGAGGTCTATCTTACGGTATTTCAAGAAACAGCTCCCAACAGATTTTTTGAGGCTAAGCCACAGAAATATTATTTAGGTATGAGTTTTAGTATTGGTCAAATAGAGGGTATTACTGCCACAGAAGAAGGACTTTATATTTCTGGAGAGCGTTTTAAAACTAAAATAAAAGATGTAAAACAACCTCTATATTTTGTGCCTTACAATAAACTGAAATAGCTTATATTTGTAGCATAAATTAATTACCCGTGGCAAATATAGTAGAGGAAATAAAGCGACCGATTGGTGCGGAAATGAAACTTTTTGAACAAAAGTTTTACGAGTCTATGCAGAGTAAAGTACCTTTGTTAGATAAGGTAACTCGTTTTATTGTAACTACTAAAGGGAAGCAGATGCGTCCGATGTTTGTGTTTCTGTGTGCTAAACTCGTGGGTGATGTTAATGAGAAAACTTATCGAGGAGCTTCTATGATAGAGCTTATCCATACCGCAACGCTGGTGCATGATGATGTGGTAGACGAAAGCTTTAAAAGACGAAACTTCTTTTCAATCAATGCTTTATGGAAGAATAAAATAGCCGTTTTGGTGGGAGATTACCTTTTGTCTAAATCGGTGTTGTTATCTACTGACAATAAAGACTTTGATTTACTATCCGTAATATCCACCACCATTAGAGAAATGTCCGAAGGGGAGTTACTTCAGCTAGAAAAAGCTAGAAAGTTAGATATTACGGAGGATGTTTACTATGAAATCATCAGACAAAAAACGGCTACTCTGATAGCGGCTTGTTGCGAGATAGGAGTTTTGTCCAATGGTGTAGATGAAACTATGGCTAAAAAGATGCGAGACTTTGGAACTTATACAGGAATGGCGTTTCAGATTAAAGATGATTTGTTTGATTATTTGTCTAAAAATATCATAGGAAAACCTGTAGGGATAGATATAAAGGAACAGAAAATGACACTCCCTCTTATCTATACTTTGAAAAATGCCAACGAAAAAGACCGTAAATACTACTTTGATACCATAAAACGCTACAATCATAATCCAAAGAGGGTTAAAGAACTGATTGATTTTGTGAAACATTCGGGAGGGTTAGATTATGCCATAGGTGTTATGAAAGATTTTCAGCAAAAGGCGAAAGATATACTAGAGGATTTTCCAGATTCTGAAGCCAAGACTTCGCTTAATCTGATGCTAGACTATGTTATAGAACGGAAGTTTTAATATAAAAAGCAGTTTATACATCTATGCGTGTTGGAAGGCAAATGAAAGGTATTTTTAGCTATTGAAGAATGTTTTAATAAAATAATTTAAAGCGGAATATATTTAGGAGTGTAAATATGAAGTTTAATTTGTCTGAAGTAGAACTTTATAGAATTTTAATTGATGCTGAGCAAACACTTTTTTCTTTACCTAAAATTAAATTTGAAAGAGACATTGCTTGGCGAAAAAATTATTTAATAGATTCTGCTGGAATTTATGCTTTATTTGAAAAGGATGATTTAATTTACATTGGAGAGACAGGAAATCTGATTAAGAGGATGAGTGATATTACTAGGACTTTTAATCATACATTTAGAAAACAACTAGGTGAAAAAAGATTTAGTGGTACTATATTAAGCGGGAAATTTGATGATAATGTAGAAGCTTTATTAGATAACTATTTTGATAATGACTTATATGTATCGTTTATGGAAGTTAACTTCGGTCGATTAGAAATTGAAGACTATTTGGTTGATAAGTATAAATATCAATTACTTAATTCTGAAAAGAAACGGAAATTTAAGTATAATTATGAATTGATAAAAGAATTAGAAAATTCTTACTCATAGTACCCTATGGGACAAACTTCTATTTGTAATATCCTTGAATTTATTTGTATAACCCGTTGTGCATTATGAAATGAAAAAAACAAGAGTTGTTTATTAGACTGAAAATCAGTATATTGTTTTTGCTATAAAACGATATAAATGAACAACATAGAGCAAATATATGAAAGAATTTTGGAAGTTTTAGGACTTTTTTCAGAAAATCAACTGATTAGTTATCAGAGAAGAACACCTAAAATGAGCGATTTAGAAGTCATAAGTCTTAATATTACTGCTGAATACTTGAGTATTGATAGCGAATTACAGTTATTTAGAAAATTGCCAAACTCTCTGATAAACAAAATTGAAAGAAGTGTTTACAATAAGCGAAAACGAAGACTATCCCTACAAACAGAGCAAATTAGACAGCGTATTTCGATGGAGTTCAATGAGTTTGAAGATATTTTTATCGTTGATAGCATGCCAATGAAAGTTTGTGAAAATGCTCGTTCTACTCGTTCAAAAATTTGTAAAGAGCAATCCTATTCTTCACCAACATATGGTTATTGTGCTTCACAGAAATTATATTTCTATGGCTATAAACTACACGCAGTATGTTCTTTAAATGGTGTGATTAAGAATTTTGATATAAGCCCTGCATCCGTTCACGACATCCACTATTTAAAAGATATTGGTGAGCAAATGCGAAACTGTACTTTAATTGGAGATAGAGGCTATTTATCAGCAAAAGTTCAAATAGATTTATTTAACTATGCTAATATTAAATTAGATACACCAATGAGAAGTAATCAGAAAGATTATATTCCTCAATTTTCATTGTACAAGAAAAAGCGAAAACGAATTGAGACATTTTTCTCTCAACTTTGCGACCAATTTATGATTAAAGAAACTATGCTAAAACTTTTGAAGGCTTTAAAACAAGGATAATCAGTAAAATAACCGCCGCAACGGTTATTCAATATATCAATAAATTTATCTTCCAAAGAAAATTAAATCATCTAAAAATCAGTATTATTTAAAATGCACAACGAGTTTGTATAGCTTTTATACTCTACTTTATATGAAAAATTAGTTTATATGAAAAACGAATTAAAAAAATCTAGTTTTTTTCGATTACAAGATAATGGAGTATTTAAGTGTTAAAATACTAATAAAAACCTTCTGTATTATGGAGGTTTTTTATTTTTTAGCTAAATTTGTACCTTAATTTTTTAATAAAAACAAATCAATGGATATTTTTGATAGAATAAAACAAAATCCTGGTCCACTTGGTCAGTTTGCTGATTACGGAGAAGGTTATTTTGTGTTCCCTAAATTAGAAGGTCCCATAGGTCCTAGAATGAAATTTCAGGGTAAAGAAGTTATTTTCTGGAGTGCAAACGACTATTTAGGGCTTTGTAATCACCCAGAAGTGAAAGAAGCTGATGCTAAAGCAGCAGAGGAATATGGTATGTTTTATCCTATGGGAGCTAGAGCTATGTCTGGCGAAACGCCTTATCATCAGCAGTTAGAGCAAGAGTTAGCAGAGTTTGTAGGTAAAGAAGCTTCTTATTTGCTAAACTTTGGCTATCAAGGTATGGTATCCATTATAGATGCTTTGGTATCAAAAAATGATGTTATTGTTTACGATGTAGATTCTCACGCTTGTATTATAGACGGAGTTCGTCTTCATATGGGTAAGAGATTTACTTATCGTCATAATGATATAGAAAGTGTAGAGAAAAATCTACAAAGAGCCACAAAAGTAGCAGAAGAAACAAGGGGTGGTATTTTGTTGATTACGGAAGGTGTTTTCGGTATGAGAGGGCAACAGGGTAAACTGAAAGAAATAGCTGCTCTTAAAAAGAAATACAAATTTAGAATGTTGGTGGACGATGCTCACGGTTTCGGTACATTAGGTAAAACAGGAGCAGGAGCAGGAGAGGAGCAAGGGTGCCAAGATGAGATAGATGTTTATTTCTCTACTTTTGCTAAATCTATGGCAGGTTTTGGAGCGTTTGTAGCGGGAGATAAGGATATTATCCGCTATTTAAAGTACAATATGCGTTCTCAAATTTTTGCAAAATCTCTTACTATGCCTATGGTTATAGGAGGTTTGAAGAGATTAGAGCTACTCAGAAGTCGTCCAGAAATTAAAGCTAAACTTTGGGAAAATGTAAACAAATTACAAAACGGTCTTAAAGAAAGAGGCTTCAATCTAGGAGATACCAATACTTGCGTAACACCTGTATTTATAGAGGGAAGCCCTGTGGAAGCTACCTTGTTGGTAAAAGATTTAAGAGAGAACTATGGCATCTTTACTTCCGTAGTAGTTTATCCTGTGATTCCTAAAGGTATGATTTTACTAAGACTTATCCCTACGGCTTCTCATACAGATGCTGAAATTAACGAAACTATTGCAGCGTTTGAAGCTATACACGATAAGCTGGTAAAAGGTTACTATAAGGAGCAGGAAAAACAACTTTTGGAAGAGAAAGGGTTTTCATTTAAGCCAATATAGAAGAACTTATTGACAGTAAATTATTTAATAAGAGAGACTTTAATTGAGTCTCTCTTTGTTTTTTTGTAAATGGAATTAAATTTTCTAACAGATAAAAATGATTATCTTTGCAGTAAAATAAATAAAGAGTTATGAGTGAAGTAGTTTTATGTCCTAAATGTGGTTCAGAGTTTACTTATCCACAAGATGATTTAATGGTGTGTTCACAATGTTTTCACGAGTGGAATCCAGCGGAGGTTTCTGCTTCTGATGGAGAGAAAATATTAGATTCTAATGGTAATGAGTTGCAAGATGGTGATACTGTGGTAGTAATAAAAGACTTACCAGTAAAAGGAGCACCAAAACCAGTAAAGGCGGGGACTAAGGTGAAGAATATTAGACTAAATTATGATAGCGATCATAACATCAGTTGTAAAATAGACGGATTTGGAGCTATGGGCTTAAAGTCAGAGTTTGTAAGAAAGGCTTAAGTTTTACTTTTTAATAATAAAAAAAGAGAGGTGATTTTTAAAACTACCTCTCTTTTTTGTATCTAAATTATATATTTTAGTTCTTAATGTAAAGAGCCTTTTTAATTTCCTCTTTTACTTTTTCTAATTTAGGGAACCACTCCGCGAATAACGCTGCCGAATATGGTGCAGGAGCATCAGGAGTTGTAATTCTCTTGATAGGAGCATCCAGGTAGTCAAACGCTTTTTGCTGAACCATATAAGTGATTTCTGAAGCTACTGAACCAAATGGCCAAGCCTCTTCTAGTACTACCAAACGATTGGTCTTTTTAACGGATGCTAAAACAGTATCATAATCTAAAGGACGAACCGTTCTTAAGTCTATCACTTCTACAGAAATACCTTCTTTTTCTAGTTCTTCAGCTGCTTGTAAAGCCAATTTCATAATTTTACCGAAAGAAACTAAAGTAACATCTTTACCTTCTTTTTTAATGTCAGCTTTACCTATTGGAATATAGTATTCTTCCTCTGGAATCTCCATTTTATCACCATACATTTGTTCAGACTCCATAAAAATTACAGGGTCGTTATCTTGTATAGCGGTTTTAAGTAATCCTTTAGCATCATAAGGGTTAGATGGTACTACCACCTTTAGACCAGGGCAGTTAGCATACCAGCTTTCAAATGCTTGTGAGTGTGTAGCTCCTAGCTGTCCCGCAGAACCTGTAGGACCTCTAAACACGATTGGTATATTCCATTGTCCACCACTCATTTGATACATTTTAGCAGCGTTACTAATGATTTGGTCTATAGCTACTAAAGAGAAATTGAAAGTCATAAATTCTACAATAGGGCGGTTACCATTCATCGCTGCACCCACAGAAATCCCCGCAAAACCACCTTCTGCAATAGGTGCATCTATTACTCTTTTAGGACCAAACTCATCTAGCATTCCTTTAGATGCTTTATAAGCTCCGTTGTATTCTGCTACTTCTTCTCCTATAAGGTAGATAGATTCATCTTTACGCATCTCCTCGCTCATAGCTTGTGCGATGACTTCTCTAAATGTATATTCTTTCATTGTCTTTAAGTATTGATATGCAAAAATAGTTATTTTTATTTGATAAGGAAATTTTTGTAAACATTATCTACTTAATAAGTTTTAGCCCAATCCTTTTTCGTACTTCGTCTATTTCTAAAACTTGTACTTCTACAGTTTGGTGAAGTTTTACTACCTCATTAACATCAGATACAAAACCATCGGTAAGTTGGGAGATATGTATAAGTCCACTTTCCTTAATACCAATATCAACAAAGCAACCAAACGCCGTAATATTGTTTACAATTCCAGGTAGAGACAGACCTACTTTTATATCGGCAATTGTTTTAATATTAGGATTAAATTCAAATACTTTAGCTTGTTGGCGAGGGTCTAACCCTGGTTTTTCTAATTCTTTTAAAATATCTTTAATTCCTAAAATTCCCACTTCTGGAGTCGTATATTTCTCTGGGATTATTTTTTGGATTTGCTCTTTGTTGGCAATGAGCTCCTTGGTTTTTAGTCCTAAATCTTTAGCCATTTTTTCTACAGTAACGTAAGATTCTGGGTGTACAGCCGAATTGTCTAACGGGTTTTCTGAGTCTTTAATGCGTACAAAAGCTGCCGCTTGTTGGAATGCTTTTTCTCCCAAACGAGGGACTTTTTTCAGTTCTGCTCTTGTTCTAAAAGCCCCGTTTTCCGAGCGATATTTTACGATATTCTCTGCTATTTTTTCTCCAATGCCAGACACACAGCTCAGTAGAGATTGGCTAGCGGTGTTCAGGTTAACGCCTACGGCATTTACACAGTGGATTACCGTGTTGTCTAGCTCTTCTTTAAGTTTGGTGCTATCCACATCGTGCTGATACTGCCCAACTCCGATACTTTTGGGGTCTATTTTTACAAGTTCTGCTAATGGGTCAGAAAGTCGTCTTCCGATGGATACAGCCCCACGAACGGTAATATCATAGTTAGGAAACTCTTCTCTAGCAATTTTGCTTGCCGAATAGACTGAAGCACCTGCTTCTGATACTACAAACACCTGTAAATCTTTATCAAAGGCTATTTTTTTGATGAATGCTTCTGTTTCTCTACTCGCAGTTCCATTTCCTATGGCGATGGCTTCTACTTGGTAAGCATTAACCATACTACGGATTTTTTTCATTGCAACTCCTGTCTCATTTTGAGGAGTGTGAGGGTAAATAGTTTCGTTGTAAAGCAAGTCACCCTTTTCATCTAAACACACCACTTTACAACCTGTACGATAACCAGGGTCTATGGCTAGAATTCTTTTTTCACCGAGTGGAGCGGCAAGTAGCAGTTGTTTAAGGTTTTCCGAAAATATACTAATGGCCTTATCATCTGCTTTGCTTTTAGCTTCTTGTAAAATTTCGTTAGAGATAGAAGGTTCTAAAAGGCGTTTATAGGCATCTTTTATAGCGATGCTGATGTAGTGAGCAGTTTCGTTATTATTTTTAATGATGCTTTTTTCTATGAAGTTAATTGCCTCATCATTATCTATTTCAATTTTAAGTTTGATGAAGCCTTCGTTTTCTGCTCTTAATAGAGCTAACAATCTATGGGAAGGAGCTTTGAGTAAAACTTCGCTCCAATCAAAATATTGTTGATATTTCTGAGCTTCCTCTTCGTTTTCTTTGGCTTTTTTTGTGATTTTACTGGTGACTTTAGCCTGTCGTTGAAACAGTTGTCTTAGGCGTTTTCTTATGAATAGATTTTCGTTAATCCATTCTGCGATAATATCACAAGCTCCATCTAAGGCTTCTTGGACAGTAGATATTTTATCAGAAGTATACTTCTGTGCAGAGTGCTCTAAGTGATTAGCATTTTGAGCCATAATGATTTTAGCCAAAGGCTCTAATCCGTTTTCTCTAGCGGTATCCGCTTTAGTTTTTCTTCGCTTTTTGTAAGGTAGATATAAATCTTCTAATTCTTGTAGACTAAATGATTGTTCAATCTTCTGTTGAAGTTCGGGCGTAAGGCTATTCTGTTCTTCTATTGATTTTAAAATACTTTCTTTTCTCTTGACGATTTCCTCGTATTGTTTTTGAAGTTTCTGAATTTGTTCTATGGCAACTTCGTCTAAATTACCTGTTGCATCTTTTCGGTAGCGAGAAATAAAGGGAATAGTACCACCTTCGGCAAGAAGAGTTAGTGTGGTTTCTATAGATTTGGGTTGCAGTTGTGATAGAGACTGTATATATTGTACTAGAGTCATTATTTTTTTATGTTTTTTGAATTGATGTTCAACCGAATCAATTATTTGGTTGAAATAAAGATAGAACTTTATACGCGTTCTAGTTCGTCAGGATTAATTTGAGTTTTAAATAACCCATAATTTACGGTTACTTTATTTTTAGAAATACTCTCAATAGTGCCTACGCTGGTACTTCCTATAATTCTCACTCGTTGTCCCACTTTTAACCAAACAGCTCTTTCTTTTTGTTTTTTTTCTTCCAATTTTTGATTGGTTTCTTCTATTTTCTCTTTGACTTCTTTCCTTTTGAGCTGTTGAGTGATTTTGCGTTTTATCACTTGTAATTTCTTAGACTCATCTTTATCAGAGCCTAACTTTCGGTATTTCTCCTGTTCTAATATTTTTACAAAATCTTTGACAAGTTCCTTTCTAGAACGCCCATTGATGTAGTCTTTAATAAAGTTTTCTACTTTGTTCCCAAATTGTAATTTTCTATGTTCTTCTTCATAAAGTTTTTGGAAGTTAAAAAGTTTCTGCTGTAGTTGCTCGTTAAGCTTTTGCAGATTGTCTCGTTTATCTTCTACCGATTCTTTTTTCTGAGATAAATCTGTTTTTAGTTTTTCAACCTCAAATTTTTCTTGCTGAAGTTTTACGATGGTTTTATCTAAATTAACGACATCTTTCTCTACTTTTCTTTTTGCCGAGCGAATGATGAAAGGTGGAATTTTATTTTTTTCTGCCACTTCAAAAGTAAACGAACTTCCTGCCTGTCCTATCTCTAATTTATAAAGAGGCTCTAGACTGTTTTCATCAAAAAGCATTGCTGCATTTTGAGCGTTAGGGAGTTGCTCCACTACCAGCTTAATGTTGGTATAGTGAGTAGTAATAATAGCAAAGGATTTTTTTTCGTAGAAAAACTCCAAAAAACTTTCCGCCAACGCACCACCAAGTTCGGGGTCGGAGCCAGTTCCAAATTCGTCTATGAGTAGTAATGTATTTTTATCCGCTTTTCTGATAATGTGCGACATTTTCTTAAGTCTAGACGAATAGGTAGAAAGATGGTTTTCAATAGATTGATTATCACCAATGTCCGTCATTACTTTATCAAAGAAAAACATTTCGGATTTCGGATGTACAGGAACTAAAATCCCCGATTGGAGCATAAGCTGTAACAACCCTACTGTTTTTAATGTAATTGATTTACCACCAGCATTTGGACCAGAAATACAAATGATTCTATTATGTTCGGTAAGAGCAAGGGTTTGTGGGAAAATTTCTTTGTTCTCCGCCTTGTTTTGTAACCATAATAGAGGATGATAGGCATCTCTTAGTTTTAGTGTTTGGTGGTCATTAATTTTAGGAAGCATCGCATTTACTTTTTCTGCAAACTTAGTCTTAGCTCTTGTAAGGTCTAGGTCAAAAATATAGTTTTGATAAGACGCTATTTCAGGTTGAAATACAGCTATTTCAGCGGTTAGCTTTCTTAAAATACGGTCTATTTCTTTTTTTTCTTCTTCTAAACTTTCTTTTAGTTTAAAATAATGTTTTACTACAGTTTCTGGTTGAATGTAGGTTATGGAACCTGTCTTTGAAACGCCTAAAACTCTACCTTGCACCCTTTTTTTGAAGCCCGATTTTACAGCTAACACCCTTTGATCCTCTATAATGGTTTCTCGGATTTCGTCTAAAAAATCACTTTGAGAATAGACTCCTAAAGCCCTATTGAAATTTTCATCTATGGCTTTTTTAGCTTTTTGTATTTCATCTCGGAGTTCTTTTAAAATAGGAGAGGCATCACTTTTAACCTCTTCAAATCGGTTAAAGACGTGATCTATTTTCTCAATAATTTCTTTTTTGAAATCAAGAGTTTCTATACCTTTCAATAATTCAGGAAAAATCTCCGAATATTGTGGAAAGAACTTTTGGAGTTTTCCGATTTGCGAAGTGATATTTTTAATCTTTATAAAAGCCCTATTTTCCAATCGGAAATTTTCAATAAGCATTAGTTTTAGCTCTGTTTCCACATCTTCATATTCATTGAAAGGAATAATATTTTCACTTTCAAAGCTGCTTAAAAATTCAGAAGTTTTTTTTAATGAAACTAAAGCCTCCTCTTTTTTTAGCGGTTTTAAATCCGAAATTTTTTGAGCTATTTTTGAGGAATAGGCGTATGGAGCAATTTCCGCTAATAGTTGCGGAAACTCTAATTCTTGTAAACTGTCTTTAGTAATATGCACGGCACAAAAATAAGAAAAATTAGGCTTTGAATATATATAGAGTTTGAATATAGGATAATAAAAAAACACTCCTCGAAAAAGGAGTGTTTTTAGTAGCACAAGCAGGAGTACTTACGAACCAAATCTACCTTGATTTCAAGAAATTCTACGACTTAAAGCCTGTATTAGAGGATGCAGGATTGTACCCTATTCCGATTAATAATCAACTACAAAGGACAAGTGTATGAAGCCAATTTACACCACAATTCCAGTAGATTTATGCGAATATGCTTTGGTTAGTCGAAAGATTAATCATTTATTGCTGTTTGTGTATTTGAAGCATATTTCAAGCGGACACGTTCGCTTTGATACTTCATTATACAAGTATTGGGCTACTGATTTGGGTGTAAGTGAAAAGACAATTAGAAGTTGTATAAAATGGTTAATTAAGAAGAAATGGATTACAGTAAATAATAAGAGAAATACACTAAGAATAATAAGTTATGGACAGTTAAAAAGAAAACTTAGATTAAAAGGGAAATCTGCAATTATCTACGAGCCTGATGATTTTTCAGGATTTAGTAAATTTTGTTGTGGAGTTGCAGTTACAAAAATTTTCAGACTAATACGCTGGATGAACAGGAAGCGGTCGGTATCGAAAATGGCATATACCAGTACGAGCCGTTCAAAGTCATCTAAAGGGTTTCAGCCAATACCATTGAAACGTTTAGCTAAAAGTCTAAAAGTGAGTAATAGCACTGCAAACAACTATAAAAAGAAAGCAAAAGAGGCAGGTTTTATTGAAACCAAAAGACAAGTAACAACCCTGACTGATACTAATGACGACAAAATTCTAAAAGAGAATTTATATGTATTTAACTCGTTGTGCATTTTAAATAATACTGATTTTTAGATGATTTAATTTTCTTTGGAAGATAAATTTATTGATATATTGAATAACCGTTGCGGCGGTTATTTTACTGATTATCCTTGTTTTAAAGCCTTCAAAAGTTTTAGCATAGTTTCTTTTAATCATAAATTGGTCGCAAAGTTGAGAGAAAAATGTCTCAATTCGTTTTCGCTTTTTCTTGTACAATGAAAATTGAGGAATATAATCTTTCTGATTACTTCTCATTGGTGTATCTAATTTAATATTAGCATAGTTAAATAAATCTATTTGAACTTTTGCTGATAAATAGCCTCTATCTCCAATTAAAGTACAGTTTCGCATTTGCTCACCACTATCTTTTAAATAGTGGATGTCGTGAACGGATGCAGGGCTTATATCAAAATTCTTAATCACACCATTTAAAGAACATACTGCGTGTAGTTTATAGCCATAGAAATATAATTTCTGTGAAGCACAATAACCATATGTTGGTGAAGAATAGGATTGCTCTTTACAAATTTTTGAACGAGTAGAACGAGCGTTTTCACAAACTTTCATTGGCATGCTATCAACGATAAAAATATCTTCAAACTCATTGAACTCCATCGAAATACGCTGTCTAATTTGCTCTGTTTGTAGGGATAGTCTTCGTTTTCGCTTATTGTAAACACTTCTTTCAATTTTGTTTATCAGAGAGTTTGGCAATTTTCTAAATAACTGTAATTCGCTATCAATACTCAAGTATTCAGCAGTAATATTAAGACTTATGACTTCTAAATCGCTCATTTTAGGTGTTCTTCTCTGATAACTAATCAGTTGATTTTCTGAAAAAAGTCCTAAAACTTCCAAAATTCTTTCATATATTTGCTCTATGTTGTTCATTTATATCGTTTTATAGCAAAAACAATATACTGATTTTCAGTCTAATAAACAACTCTTGTTTTTTTCATTTCATAATGCACAACGGGTTCAATTATATAAGGTTAAAGAGCTCTTTTTTACTAAAAAGATGCTCTTGTTTTTTTTAATAGTAGGCTTATAATAAAATTGTATATTTGTTGTGGTTACAACTAATTTCTTTGAGTATAATGAATATAAATGTTAGAACAGTCTTAGTTTGTGCGATGTTATTTTTTATTTTTGGAAATAATAAAGCACAATATATACCTAAAAATAACGCTGAAATCCTAAAAAAAGAAGCCAAAGTTTATGCTGAAAAAACTTATCAACAGCTTTCTGAAGACGAGAAAATAGGGCAGCTTTTTATAGTCGCATTATATACTAATAAAGGGGAATCTTTCATCAATCAAGTCAAGACATTGGTAGATAAGGAAAATATAGGGGGGCTTATACTGATGCAAGATGATACACGTAGGCATATAAGTCTAGTAAACGAACTTCAAGGTAAATCTAAAATACCTTTGATGATAGGTATGGATGCAGAGTGGGGACTTTACCAAAGACTTCCAATCGCACATAAGTTCCCTTGGGCAATGACGCTTGGGGCGGTTCAGGATAATACGCTTATTTATGAAATGGCGGCTAAAATAGCTGAAGATTGTAAAAGAATGGGGATTTATTGGGATTTTGCTCCTGTGGTAGATGTTAATACCAATCCTATCAATCCCATTATAGGTAATCGTTCTTTTGGGTCTAATGTGAAAAAAGTGATAGAGAAAGGGTTGGCTTACAGTTATGGTTTGCAGGATAATGGAGTTTTGGCAAGTATTAAACATTTCCCAGGTCATGGGGATACCGATACCGATTCTCATTTAGATTTACCTGTGGTTAATCATTCATTACACAGACTTAATAAAGTGGAGTTAGCCCCATTTAAAGCACTTATGGATAAAAAAATAGGCGGTGTTATGGTGGCTCATCTCTATGTTCCGTCTTTGGAAAACCAAAAGGGAATTCCTGCTTCTATTTCGCATAATATTGTAACTAATTTGTTGAAAAATAAGTACGGTTATCAAGGGCTTATTATTACCGATGCTCTTAATATGAATGCGGTTGCAAAAAGGTTCAATCCAGGAGAGTTAGATTTAAGAGCTTTTAAAGCTGGTAATGATATTATGCTGTTCTCTCAAGATGTACCTTCTGGTAAAAGGTTAATTAAGAAAGCTTTGCAGTCTGGTGAGATTTCTCAAGATAGACTAAAAGAATCGGTAATGAAAATTCTAGAAGCAAAGTATCTACTAGGTTTACAAGATTTTAAACCTATTGATGCCAATAACATAGAAAGAGATTTAAATAATGATACTCATCAAAAATTAACGGAAAAGTTATACGCCAACGCTTTAACATTGATAAAAGATGAGGCAAAGGCTCTACCTTTAAAATCATCAGAATACTATTATTTACCTTTGGAGGAAGCTCCTTATCAAGACTTTATTAAAGAGCTTCAAAATGAACGAGAAGTGGAGCTTATTACAGAAGATAAACTAAATACTTTACCTCAAAATACTTCAATTATTGTAGGGCTTTATAAGGATAACAGCACAGCATATAAGCCTTATAAAATATCTGCTAAATCTAAGGCAATTTTGGATAGAGTAGCAGCTAAGCATCAGTTGATATTAGTAGTGTTTGGTAGTCCTTACGCTTTGAGAGATATAAATATAAAGAATTATCCAACGGTACTTGTGGCTTATGAAAATAATGAATTGTCTATGAAAGCTACTGCCAAAGGACTTTTAGGTAAAACTAAAATACATGGGCGGCTTCCTGTGGTGGTAAATCAAGATTTAAAAGAAGGAGAGGGAATAGATGTGGAAGCAGTGAATAGCGGGATTGAGTGTAGTATTAAAGTTAAAAACTAATATTAAAAAGCAAATGAAAATAGGTATTTTATGTTATCCTACTTATGGGGGGAGCGGTATTGTGGCTACCGAGTTAGGAATGAGTTTAGCTCAAAAAGGTTATGAGGTACACTTCATTAGTTCTAACCTTCCCGCACGGTTGGATATGACCAACCCTAACATTTTTTTCCATAAAGTAAATGTTGAAACCTATCCATTGTTTAAATATCAGCCGTATGATATTGCATTGTCTTCGGCTATTTATCAGGTAGTTAAACTTTATAAATTAGACCTCATACATGCTCATTATGCTATTCCGTATGCTTATGCAGCCTTTGTGGCAAAGCAGATGCTGAAAGATGAAGGTGTTTTGATTCCTGTAGTTACCACACTACACGGCACCGATATTACTTTGGTGGGGCAACATCCTAGTTATAAGGCAGCGGTTCAGTTTTCTATCAATCATTCAGATGCGGTAACTTCCGTTTCGGAAAGTCTTAAAAAAGATACTTTAAAAGCCTTTACTATTAAAAAAGAAATACAAGTTATTCCAAATTTTATTGATAACGATTTATATAACAGTTTTGTAGGCTGTTGTAGAAGACAGTTTGCAGAAGATGACGAAAAACTACTGATTCATGTTTCTAATTTAAGAAAAGTTAAGAGAATTCCTGATGTGTTAGAGGTATTTAAAAGAGTGCAGGAAAAAGTGCCAAGTAAACTGGTTATTATTGGTGAAGGTCCTGATATGGAGCTGGTTAACGATTTTCTTATGGCTCACCCACACCTTATAGACAAAATAAGGATTTTAGGTAAAACTAATGATTTGTACCAAATTTTAAAATGTACTGATGTGTTTTTGCTTCCTTCTGAGCAGGAGAGTTTTGGTTTGGCAGCGTTGGAAGCAATGGCGGCAGGGAATGCGGTGATTAGTAGTAATGCAGGAGGGATACCAGAGGTAAATATACAAGGAGAAACAGGCTTTTTGACGGAAGTGGGCGATGTGGAAACTATGGCTAAAAAGACCATCAATCTCTTGCAAGACGATGCTTTGCTTCAAAAAATGAAAGAAAAAGCAAAAGAAGTAGCCCTGCGTTTTGATTTAAAAAATATTCTTCCACAATACGAGCAAATGTATCGTGAAACAATAGAATCTTTTAAAAGCTAACTTTACTCTTTGTATGACTGAGCAACTACTGCAATATCTTTGGAATTTTAAAATCTTTAAAACTTTTGATTTTAAGGATACTAAAGGTAATAAGGTAGAGGTCTTAGATTTTGGTCAGTGGAATTCTGATGAAGGAGCCGATTTTTTGTTTGCTAAAATTAAATATCAAAATATTGTTTTAGCAGGGAGTATAGAATTGCATTTGAAATCTTCGGATTATCAACAGCATCAACATCATTTGAATAGACAATACGATAATATTATTTTGCATGTGGTCTACACTCATGATAAAGATGTGGAAGAGCTAGTTGGGAAAAATATCCCAACATTAGAGCTTAAAGATTATTTGGAAATTTCTACACTAGAGAAATATCAGCAGTTAAAGGCTCAAAATGAGTTTATTCCGTGTGAGAAGTTGATAGAGGTTTCTAAAATTCCGTTTCAGTTTTCAGAGGAAATTTTACTCAAAAAACTTGACCAAAAGTCTTTGGAAATAGAAACAGAACTCGTTAAAACTAAAAATAATTACGAAGAAGTTTTATTTCAAAATTTGGCGTATGCTTTTGGACTTAAAGTCAACGCTTCCATTTTCAAACAAATGGCGGAAAGTGTAGGTTTTGCTATTGTAAATAAAATAAGGCACCATCAAAATCAATTAGAAGCTTTATTTTTCGGGTTGAGTGGCTGGCTAGAAAAGCCTTCCGATACGGAAACCGAGATGTGGAAAAGAGAGTTTGATTTTTTGAAAGCCAAATATCAACTGAATGATACTTTTGTGACTCCTAAATTTTTAAGATTAAGACCTGCAAATTTTCCTACAATAAGGCTGTCTCAGTTGGCACATCTTTACCATTTGCATCAAAATTTATTTTCAAAAATAATTAAAGCGTCTTGCCTTGAGGAGCTTTATGAATTGTTTACACCAATTAAAGCATCGGAGTATTGGGATAATCATTATAATTTCGGAAAACCAACGGATAAAAAATCAGTTAAAAAACTGACGAAGAGTTTCATAGATTTAGTTATTCTTAATGCGGTTCTCCCTTTAAAATATACTTATCATAAACATTCGGAGGAAGAAATTTCCGAAACTATTTTAGGTTTTTACCAAAATATTAAACCAGAAAAAAATAGTATCATAGAACAGTGGGAAGCTTTAAAAGTTCCTATTAAGACAGCGGTGGACAGCCAAGCTTATTTATTTCAGTATAAAAACTTTTGTAGTCAGAAAAAATGTCTAACTTGCGACATTGGATATCAACTTTTAAAAAGATAGAGGTTTTATGTTTGAAAATTTAAGACACAGATTTGAGCGTGAATGGTTTGGTGTACTTACCAGAATGGGTTCTAGACTAGGGATTCCTGTATCAAAATTAAGAGTCTTCTTTATTTATTCTACATTTGCAACGGCAGGAGTATTTTTCCTTCTTTATTTGGGGCTGGCATTTCTTCTTTGGATAAAAGATATTTTCATTGTGAGAAGACCTAGCGTATTTGATTTATGATGGAGATACAAATAAAGCCTGTGGATAGTAATAATATTACTAAATTACAGGAAATCTGTCAATCTTATATAAATACTTTTCCAAAAGACGAACGCAGAGATGAAGCGGGTTTTCGGGCTTTAGCTAGAAAAGAATTTTTTCCTATAAGAGAAATTATAAGGGGAGAAGATAGTGTAGGTTATATTATAGTGTGGGATTTATCTTTATGTTTGTTTGTAGAACATTTTGAGATATATACTTCTTTTAGAAATCAAAATTTAGGCTCTCAAGTATTGAATTATTTAAAAAATAAATTTCCATTGGTAATCTTGGAATCAGAGCCTGATAGCTTAGGAGAATTGGCTTCTAGAAGATTGAATTTTTACCAGCGTAACGGATTTGTAATTTTGGATAAAAGTTATATTCAACCAGCTTATTCAAAGGATAAAATACCTGTAAATATGTATTTGCTAGGAACAAATATGTCCGATGATTTGTGTTTCGTTACTGAAGAAATAAAGAGTAAGGTTTATAATAGTTAATAGATCAAAAAGAATAGATTTTTTTATTATAGAAAACCCGTTGTGCATTATGAAATGAAAAAAACAAGAGTTGTTTATTAGACTGAAAATCAGTATATTGTTTTTGCTATAAAACGATATAAATGAACAACTTAGAGCAAATATATGAAAGAATTTTGGAAGTTTTAGGACTTTTTTCAGAAAATCAACTGATTAGTTATCAGAGAAGAACACCTAAAATGAGCGATTTAGAAGTCATAAGTCTTAATATTACTGCTGAATACTTGAGTATTGATAGCGAATTACAGTTATTTAGAAAATTGCCAAACTCTCTGATAAACAAAATTGAAAGAAGTGTTTACAATAAGCGAAAACGAAGACTATCCCTACAAACAGAGCAAATTAGACAGCGTATTTCGATGGAGTTCAATGAGTTTGAAGATATTTTTATCGTTGATAGCATGCCAATGAAAGTTTGTGAAAACGCTCGTTCTACTCGTTCAAAAATTTGTAAAGAGCAATCCTATTCTTCACCAACATATGGTTATTGTGCTTCACAGAAATTATATTTCTATGGCTATAAACTACACGCAGTATGTTCTTTAAATGGTGTGATTAAGAATTTTGATATAAGCCCTGCATCCGTTCACGACATCCACTATTTAAAAGATATTGGTGAGCAAATGCGAAACTGTACTTTAATTGGAGATAGAGGCTATTTATCAGCAAAAGTTCAAATAGATTTATTTAACTATGCTAATATTAAATTAGATACACCAATGAGAAGTAATCAGAAAGATTATATTCCTCAATTTTCATTGTACAAGAAAAAGCGAAAACGAATTGAGACATTTTTCTCTCAACTTTGCGACCAATTTATGATTAAAAGAAACAATGCTAAAACTTTTGAAGGCTTTAAAACAAGGATAATCAGTAAAATAACCGCCGCAACGGTTATTCAATATATCAATAAATTTATCTTCCAAAGAAAATTAAATCATCTAAAAATCAGTATTATTTAAAATGCACAACGAGTTATAGAAAATTTAATTTATGGATGTAGGTCAAGGTGAGAATCCGTTAATTTCTGTAATTGTACCTGTTTACAATGCGGAAAATTATGTAGAGGAATGTTTACAATCCATCTCTAATCAAACTTATAGAAATATTGAAATTATAGTGATAAACGATGGCTCTACGGATAATAGTGGAGTTATTTGTGATAGATACGCTATGACGGATAGTAGAGTTAGGGTAATACATAAATCTAATGGAGGTCTGTCAAACACTCGCAATGTAGGGATAGAAAATGCTAAAGGGATTTATTTTTCGTTTATAGATAGTGATGATATTATACATCCGCAGTTTTTGGAAATACTTTATAATCTTATCCAAAAAACTAAATCTAGTGTTAGCTGTTGTAAATATTATATGTTTTCAGATTATGCAGAAATATCAGGAGTATTTAATGCTACTAAACTTCTAAAAGAAGAAACTTCTTTTGAAGTGTTTACGAGAGATGAATTCTTTGCTACACTTTATAACAAGGTATACCATGTCAATAATGTAATTACTTGCAATAAACTATATTCCCATAGTTTATTCAAAGAGTTGAGATTTAGAGAAAAAATGGTACATGAAGATGAGTTTTTGTTTAATGATTTATATGGAAACCGTGGTTTAGAGTTTAATGTTGTTTATACTCATGATGAGCCATTGTATTTTTATCGAAGGGTTAACAATAGTATAACCAATACGAAAATGAACTTAGAAAAGATGTTGTCACTGATGCAACTATATAAAGAGAGAGAAGTTTTATTCTATTATAGAGGAGATAGTGAAATGTATGTTATCTTGCAGCGAAGAGCTATTGGGATTATAAAAAAAATGTTACAAGAGGACAGTGCTAGAAGTCTTGTTCAAAATTTAACAATAAATGATTATAAACAAATTCTCACAGCACCATTTCTTAAAGTCATTGAAAGGGTAAAGTTAGTCGTATTGATTTTTTATAAAGCATTGCTAAATAAATGATTGATGATAAATCTTACATAAATGATTTGTTAGCATTTGTAATATAAATAAAAAAATGTATATTTGGGGGACCTAAGGAAAAGGGAGGAAATTTTCCTTTGAGTAATATTTTTTTTCATCATTTGTGTTTTTAAGAGAGTCATGCTATTATAGTATGACTCTTTTTAATTAGTGATAGAAAGTCGTTCGTATTTGATTAAAAGTTCAATAAAGTAAGAGTAAGTAATTCTGCCTTCTTGCTGATTAGACTTTAGAAATAGATGATTGGTTAGTCCAAAAAAATCAGAAATGAGTCCTGTATGTTTATTTATAAAGTCTTTCTCATAAGCTCGGTCTCGTTTCATTCCGTCAGAATATTCACTAAGGATTTTTTCAACGAATTGAGGTTCCGTATCCACTAATGAATTAAGTAAACTTTTGAGAGTAAAATATTGAGTGCTATATTTTAGGTCAATATTATCACTGTTAATTCCTATGAGATAACCTATAAAATTAGCTTCTTGCTCCCTTGCGTAACCTAGCTGGTGGGCACTTTCGTGGGCTAGAGTGAATGGTAAATAAGTGTCAGGAAGATTAGGGTTATATTGAGCTTCGGCAGAAAAAGGATTGTAATATCCTAAAATGCCTGTATCATTATTCATTATAAAGGAAAAAATACTAGGTTTGAAGTTGGAGATGTCAGTTGTTTGTTTAGAGTTTAAACCTAAAGGAAGTTGCTTCTGTTGGTTAAGAATTTCAGAGGTTATAATACTTAAATTTTTTATCTTAAAAATACCGTTAGAATCTTCGGTGACTTGTGCTCTACTTTCTTTGCATAAGTTGAGGTATTTAATAGCGAGAGTTTTAGCCTCGATGATACTAGATTCTTCTTTAGGTAGAAGATTTATTATTGGTGGTTGAAAATAAGTCATTCCCCAAAAACATTGATAAGTGAAATAGAATATATTAATTCCCGCTAATAGCTTTAGTAATGATTGTTTTTTCTTTTTAAATATTGAAACTAAGTTATAAATGAGATCTACAAATAAAACAATGTACAATATATCTCCAATAGAAAACGGAAACAAAGATGAAAGATACTGATGTACTTCTTTTTTTAGTTCAAAAAGAGAGTTGAAGAATTTAACGGCTAAAGAAATTTTGGATAGAATATAGAATAAAACAAATTGGGCAAACAAAACGCCTGCCCAAAATCTTTTCTTTTTATGTAAACTACTAATGTGCACTATTAGAGTTCTCAGATAAGATAACGCCTTTCTTTTTAAGAATTTTAGGAGTAATAAAACCATAAAATGCTAAATAACTGAAGCATATTACAGGAATGATGTATGAGAAGTGCGTATAAGTCATTCCTAAAATTCCGTTTGGAGAAGTAAGGTCGTGGTCGCAAACCCACCCTTGTATTAGAGGGATAACACCTCCTCCTAGAATCATCATTACCAAGAACGAAGAGGCTTTACCTGTATTTTTACCAAGTCCTGCGATTGCTAAATCAAAAATAGAAGGCCACATAATAGAGCAAAATAAACCACCTGAAATAAAGAAATATTTGGCGATTTCTTTATCTGGGTAAAATAAACCTAAAACCATCATTACTGCACCTGCTACACCAAAAATCATTAGTGTTTTTCCTGCATTTTTACCACCTAGGAAACTCATAACGATAAAAATAAAAATCCAAATAGGGTAGATGTAAAATGCAGAAATATCCTTTCCACTTAGATGGTTAGCTCCTAAAATAATTCCGAATGCTACGAATGGCACAATAAACTTTAAAGCTAAATTAGTAGAAGATGAGGTGTTGAAAACATTGATGCCTCCATTCCATCTTCCAATCATCAAGCTACCCCAATAAAGCGATACGAAAGGAGCAATATCATGCTCTAAAACTTTACCAAATTCTGCTGTGTGTAGCAAAGCAGGTAAATTACTAATAATAGAAACCTCAACACCTACATAAATGAAAATGGCAAGCATCCCCAACAATAGTTGAGGATAATTAAATATATTGAAAGAGGAATCTTTATCTGTATTATCTACTTCATCTGAAGCAATGTCTTTAGCAGGATCTTCTATTTTAGAAAATAGCATAAATACTGCTACTAGTATAAAAGCAATACCAAGTATGATAAACGGTAATTTAACATCGTTGAGGTTTAGACTAGTGTCTCCATTACCTCCCGTGCCGAAAAGGGCTAATCCTAATAAAATAGGACCAATGGTAGTTCCCAAAGAGTTGATGCCTCCTGCTAAGGTTAGCCTGTGGGCTCCAGTTTCGGGGCTTCCCATTTTAATAGCGAGAGGATTGGCTACAATCTGCTGCACAGAAAATCCTAATCCTACAATAAACAAAGCAGTTAAAAAGAACCCAAAACTACGATTAGTGGCTGCTGGTACAAATAAAAAGGCACCAATAGCAGAGATTACTAATCCGAAGGCTAAGGTCTTCTTGTAACCAAATTTTTGCAGAATATCACTAAACAACGATATAATGAAAAATATAACTGAACCAATGAAATACGCTGCATAGAATGCCCACGCGACTAGTTGAGATTGTACCTGAGAAAGAGTAAAACTCTTTTTAAAAACAGGAATAAGAATATCATTACTTGCGGCTACAAACCCCCAAAAGAAGAATACAATAATTAGGGATATAAACTGAGACCATTTGGTTTGTGCTGTATTTTGTTCCATTTGATAAATGTTAAGAGAGCAAAGATAATTATTATTATCTTACAATGTATTTTCTTCTAGTGTGTTTTTGATAAGCTGATGTGCCTTTGTTTTAAGTTCATCTATATTGTAGGCTTCAGGAGTGTCAATAATCTTATTTAAAAATACCTTCACTTTACCTGGGTAACCTTTAGAATTATTAAAAGGAAACATTTCTTTTAATCCAATAAAAGTAAATATAGCTAGCGGCATATCATGTTCCACCGCTAGAGAGAATGCTCCATTCTTAAAATTGTCTAGAATAATGTTTGTATCATCAGGAACACCACCTTCAGGGAAAATTACCATATTTTGTCCACCTCTCATTCTTTCGGCAGATTTTGTGTACACTTCAGCTCTGCTTTTTGGATCTTTTCTATCCACCATTACAACTACTCTTTTGTAAATAGTTCCGAAGATGGGGATTTTTACCAACTCTTTTTTTCCTACAAAACAAATAGGATGATTAGGTAACAAAATAACCATCAGCATAACATCAATCACAGAAGTATGGTTGGCAATTACGATGTATTGTGTTTTGGGATTAAGATTTTTTGAAGTTTTCTTAATTAACTCGTATCTAAAGCCCATACCATAGAATACACCTAACGCCCAAAGCCTAATAAAAAAATAACAAATTTTGTAGTGCCCCTTTCTAAATGAAAAAAGATAAACCCAAGGTCCTAGCGCTAACACTAGAACAATGTTTAGTATCACAAACCATAAACGCCATAGATAAACCAATACCACCATAATTTTGAAAATTTTATCCGTTGAACACCACTCGTTTTTTTACACTATAGTTGAGTATAGATACTAGAGCGATAGCTGATACTTTGCTGAGTATTTCTCGGCTGAAAGTGAAAAACCATATTTTAAGATAACTTTCAAAAACCCACCAAAAGAAAACTTGGAAGAATATAAGACTCAAAAAAGTAGAAAAAACAGAGACCCCCATAAAGTAAGCAAATTCTCTCTTTTTAGAATGTTTTCCCCTCTGAAATACAAACCATATACTCAAGAAATAGTTGGTAATAATACCACTACTGGTAGATAAAATATTACTCAACGGGTAATGTACTCCCATCAAATCTACCTCCATAGGAAGCCATTGAGGAATAAAGATACTAAACAATTTAAAAGAACCTATCTCTACTATAGCACTCAAACCACCTGCTATAATAAAGAATAGAATTTGTTTTTGTTTCAGTAGATGCTGTTTCATAAAGTGGCAAATTTAACTTTAATAATTTAAAGATGTAAAATATCCAGTGGAGTTTTTTTATAAAATGTAACAAAATATAGATGCTTTGCGACTTATTGTGTTATTAAAATAAAAACTATGAAAAAACAATTAATTCTGTTGTCTTTGGTGAGTTCATTGTGTGTGATGGCACAAGAAAAAGGTGGCTCAAAAGAGAAAAGGATAGAAGAAGTTACCATCACCAAAACCAAAAAGGCGGTAGAACAAAAAGCAGATAGAACGATTTTTGACTTTTCGGAACAGCCTCAACTTAATTCAGGGACAGCTTTAGATGGGATAAAAAAACTGCCAGGGCTTGTGTCATCTGATGTGGCAGGTATGCTTTATCAAGGTAAGATGTTAGATGTATTTATGGACGGCAGACCGCTGAATATTTCCAGTAACGAACTGAATGCCTTTCTAGAAGGTATGCCAGCTAATTCTATAGACCGTATAGAGATTATCACACAACCAGGGGCAGAATTTCCTGCAACTTCTGGAGGAGCAATCCTTAATATTATCACTTCCAAAACGGCTAAAAATTACCTTACAGCTACTTATTCTGGCAATTACTCTTTTACCAATGAAGAAAAAGTACGCAGCCGAACTAATAACTCCGTTTTACTTAACGCTAAAAATAAATGGTTTGGTTGGCAGCTTAATGTGGGGCAAAATTACAGAGAATCTCTACTTAGAGGGAATACCGATAATATTACCTCTGTATTTACCGACCGATGGGGGCGTGGTTCTTTTATTAAAGCGGCAATGACTCTGGATATTGGTCAAGACAGATTATTGTTAAACTACGACCTTAACCATAATAACAATGATGCTAGAACAAATAGTAGTGGTATTATTTTAGGAGTGCCTTACGAAAGATTAGACGAAACCAATTCATTGGGAGATAGACACGAGTTTATCGCCACTTATCAGAAGAAATTCGATGATAAAAATAAAAAATTAGATTTTAAATTTTCATTCAATAAGAATGATAACAAATTCCAGCAGGAAAATCAAATATTTAACGGCGTTGGAAGAAGTGAATTGACATTAGACAATCTATCAGATGCCAGAATTTCTACTTTTAAGGTAGATTACTCTCAACCGATAAATATTTTAGATGAAGGTAAAATCAGTTTTGGTGGGTTATACGAGAAGCTGAATTTTAATACCCAATCTGGAGGTATTACTAATCTAGATTATCAAAGGCAAACCGCCTCGTCTTATGTAGAGTTACAAGCCACTTTAGGGAAATTTGATTTCATAGCAGGAACTCGTGCCGAAGATTACGATATTTCAGGAGAGGCTTACAATGTAACTACAAAGTCTAATAAACAACTAATCCCATTTAATCAGTTTAGGTTTTTCCCCAATGCAAGTGTGCAGTACAACTTTGGTAAGCAGGTTTATTTTGCTTTAAATTATAACAAAAAAATTACGCTACCTAGCATTTCTGCCCTTAACCCTAACAACAATACCTTTGCTAACGGAAACCTTTGGACGACGGGTAATCCCGAACTCCAACCGACGATTTTTGACAACTATGAGGCTAAACTTTCTGCGTTTGACTATGCCTTTATCGGCTATAATGTAAGCGTGGCTAAAAATCAGCTCATTCAGATGATTATTCGTCAGGGAGATGCGGTTGTTCATCGTCAGGATAATTTACCACAATTTAGAATCCACAACTTTAATGTAGGGCTTCCGTTGCCGTTTATGCTATTCCATAAACCGTTAAGCGAGGTAATGAAGATGAATTTTAACCCAGACAAAATCAACTTTATGTACCTCTATGCGGGCTACCAAAAACACGAAATTTCAGAAGTGAAAACCAAGGGATTTTGGATTTTGAACCTAATGTCGCAGTTTATACTTCCAAAAGATATCAAGCTAGTAGCTAATTTTGGATACCTTACACCGAACGGAAACTACTACTATTTTGTAGCCGATAAACCGTTTATGAACACGCTAGACCTTACACTTTCCAAGAAGTTTATGCACGACCGTTTGAGTGTTTCGGTATTTGCTAATGATATTTTAAACGGACAAAGAATGCAGGTGCGTTCTATGGCACAAACGCCCAATGTAGTACTCTTTAATAAGTGGGATAGCCGTAGCTTCGGACTTTCTATAAACTACAAAATCCCAACTAAAAACCGCCTAGCAAAAGAAACCCCTAACCTTTTGAATAAGGATAAAAAAGAAGATACAGGGCTTATCCAAGGTCTTTAAAAACTAAGATTATGGATACTTTTAAAGGAAAAAAGGAGCATTTTTTGCTCCTTTTAATATTTATTATTTATATCTTAGCGAATTAAATTGTTTTTTATGATAGCAATTGTAGATGGAGGTTCCACGAAGTGTGATTGGGTAATTCTTAACCCTAACGGAAGTTTCAAACTTAAAACAGAAACCATTGGTTTTAATCCTAATATCATTCAGATTGATTTAATTCCAAAAGAAATCGTTAAAAATCAGGATTTAAACCAGCTTCAGACTAGCGTTACTCAAGTGTTCTTTTATGGCTCGGGGTGTGGCATCGCAGAGAATAAGGCGGTGGTAGAGCAGCAGCTAAAAAAGGTATTTACCAATGCAAAAATAGTAGTGAGCGAAGACCTTACAGCAGCAGCCTATGCCGCTTATAGAGGCGTACCTGCCATTGTTTGTATTTTGGGTACAGGCTCCAACTCTTGCTATTTTGATGGGACAAATGTGAGAAGCGATTTGCCCTCCTTAGGGTTTTTAATCGGTGATGAGGGGAGTGGCAGTGCTTTAGGGAAGCACCTTTTAAGACGATTTTTTATGAAGAAGCTCCCTGCCGATTTGCATCAGGATTTTGTAGATACCTATAACCTAAGTATAGAAGAGGCGATTAAAAATATGTATCATAATCCTAGGGCTAATGCGTATTTAGCTAGTTTTAATCAGTTCATTGCTGAAAGAAAACAGCACCCTTATTTGCAAAATTTAGTCTTTGACGAAATGAAAAACTTCTTAGACTATCATGTGTTGCCTTACAAGGAAGCCAAAGAGGCAGAAATTAATTTTATAGGCTCCATAGCTTATGTTTATGAAGACTCTTTGAAGGCAGCAGCGGCAGAACTCAATCTTAGGGTAGGGACTATCGTGCAAAGACCCATAGAAAGTTTGGTAAATTATCACAAAAAATACATACTAGAAATTTAAACTTAATTATATAACGATTTATATGTCAAGTAAAACCAATAGAGACGAAAAAAACTTTAGACAAGCGGCTTTAGATTATCATAGAGCAGAGCCTAAAGGTAAAATAGAAGTAATTCCATCAAAACCACATTCCTCACAGAGAGATTTAAGTTTGGCGTATTCACCAGGGGTGGCAGAACCTTGCCTTGAAATAGAAAAAGACCCTGCAATGGCTTACGAATACACGGGGAAGAGCAACCTAGTTGCGGTAATTTCTAACGGAACAGCCGTTTTAGGCTTAGGAGATATAGGTGCAGAGGCTTCTAAACCCGTGATGGAAGGCAAAGGGTTACTATTTAAAATCTTTGCAGATATCAATGTGTTTGATATTGAAATAGACGAGAGAGACCCAGATAAATTCATTCAAATTGTAAAAGCAATAGCTCCAACATTTGGTGGTATCAACCTAGAAGACATTAAAGCTCCAGAGGCATTCTATATAGAGCAAAGGTTAAAGGAAGAGCTGGATATTCCGCTAATGCACGACGACCAGCATGGGACGGCAATCATCTCTGCGGCGGCACTCATCAACGCACTAGAGTTGGCAGGGAAGAAGATAGAAGAAGTAAAACTCGTGGTAAATGGGGCAGGAGCGGCAGCCATAGCGTGTACCAAACTTTATATGGAGCTAGGGCTTAGAAAAGAAAATATCTTGATGTGTGATAGCAAGGGCGTTATCAATCACAAAAGACAAAACTTAACACCTGAAAAACTAGACTTTGTAGCCGAAACCGATTTAGAAACTTTAGAAGATGCCCTTAAAGGAGCCGATGTTTTTGTGGGATTATCTAAAGGCGATGTGATGTCGGCAGAAATGTTGAGTTCTATGGCAGAAAATCCTATTTTATTCGGTCTGGCAAACCCAACGCCAGAGATAGATTACAATTTAGCTAAAGCCACCAGAAGTGATGTAATTATGGCAACTGGACGAAGCGATTATCCTAATCAAGTGAACAATGTTTTGGGCTTTCCGTACATTTTCCGTGGAGCATTAGATGTTCAGGCTAAAGGGATAAACGAGGCAATGAAACTCGCTGCCGTAAAAGCGATTGCAGATTTGGCAAAGGAGCCAGTACCAGAAGCCGTTATTTTGGCTTACAACCTTAAAGGACTGAACTTCGGTAGAGATTATTTCATTCCGAAACCTTTTGATAATAGATTGATAACTAGAGTGTCTGTGGCGGTAGCAAAGGCTGCTATGGAGAGTGGTATTGCTAGGAAAAACATAGAAGATTTTGAAGCCTACGAAAATCATCTTTTAGACAGAATGGGCAAAGATGAAAAGCTCATCAGAATGATGCAGAATAGAGCTCGTTCTAATCCTAAGAGGGTAGCACTAGGTAATGGGGAAGAATATAATGTGATTAAAGCAGCACAAATCCTTTACGAAGAAGGTATTGCAGAGCCTATCTTATTAGGAGACAAAGAGCTCATCAAAGAGAAAATGAAAGAATTTGGGATAGAGCTTAATGTGAAGATAGTAGACCCTAACGATGAGGAGCAGCAAGAAAACAGAAGAAAGTACAGAGAAACCCTTTGGAAGTTACGCAACAGAAAAGGAATCAACGAGTATAAAGCTAAGAGGTTTGTGAGAAACAGAGATTATTTCGGACCTTTAATGCTGAAACATGACGATACTGATGCCCTGATTGTTGGTTTCTCAAAGAATTACTCTTCTGTACTAAAGCCTGTTTTGGAAGTGATAGAGAAAGAGCCAGGTGTGGATAAAGTAGCCTCTATGATGATGATACTTTCGGGGAAAAAGCCAAGATTTTTTGCGGATACTTCCATCAACAAAAACCCTACAGCAGAAGATTTAGTTAATATTGCTAAAATGTCGGAGCTTACGGTAAAATCTTTTGCCATAGAGCCAAGAATAGCGATGTTGTCTTACGAGAATTTCTCTAGTATTTCCGAGACTTCCCAAAAGGTAGCTAAAGCGGTAGAAATATTACATAAGAAATATCCTAATATGGTGGTAGATGGTGAAATTCAGCCAGATTTTGCGATGAATTCAGACCACTTAGCAGATTATCCGTTTTCTAAATTAGGAGATACACCAGCTAATGTGTTTATTTTCCCGAATTTAGAGTCGGCTAATATTTCGTATAAGATTATTAGAGGAATGAGAGTGGCACAAACCATAGGACCTATCCTTATGGGACTGAAACAACCTGTACACGTATTACAAATGCGTTCTAGTGTAGATGAAATTGTAAATTTAGCCACAATAGCAGTACTAGATGCTCAAAGGAGAGACGGTGCTAAGTAATGATGGCTATCCAAATATTAAAGTAAACTAAAAAACCAAAGGCAAAAATCCTTTGGTTTTTTTGTATTTATGAGAGGTAATAGCTATCTAAAAATCAGAAGGCAAAGTTTCATAATAAATGCTTTTGGATAGGAACGAATTATTTTTGTTACTCTTGATGTCTTGCTTCATATATTCCTTATCGTGGAAATATATTTGTGGATTTTTACGGTAATAGTTATCAATAATTTGCTGATGATTAAAGTCAAGACTTTGAATAAAATCATAATCTTGCCCTTTTCCTGTATTTATATTATAGGTAGTAATTAGGCTTCCCCAATTGATAAAACTACACGCTAGAATAGTGCCATAGAAATACCAAAACATATAGTTGAAAAGGTAAGCGTTAGTCTTTTTATTGATGACCTTAAGATAGGTGAAAAATAGTCCTATGATGCATAAAATAAGGAATATATAAACACCTAATCTTTTGTAAGTAAGTCCAAAATGTAAGATGTATTCAGTGTTTTTTATGCCTGCTGATATTACCAAAACAGCATTGAGTAGTAGCCAAACTTTAGCTAATAGTTTTAGGTGTTTGGCTTTTTCATCAAAATTAAAGTGAGATTTAAAATAAAATAATATTACCAATACCGCCATAATAATGGAAATGATGATGGTGTTGATGCGCTGATGAGTATCTGAAGAAAGTTGACTTGCAGAGATTCTGTCTTCAAAAAACTGTTCATAATTAAAGGTGCAAATAAAGATGAGGAGAAGTAAATTAAGCACCACAAAAGAGGCTACGCCGCTCATTCTTTCAGAATCTATATCAATAAAAGAATAGGTGGGAGTAGGCTTTTTTAAATGAAAATTTTTCTCAAATTGGTTACTAAGTAAACGATTGTATTTTAAACTGAATTTTTCGGCAGAGAATAACCAATAGTTAAAAGTGAGGTAAAAACCTAAAGCACTTAGTGCAAGGATTTGAGGAATATCTAGATTCCAATCAAAGTTGAGCAAGTCAGAAAAATGTTTACTAGCGGTACTGTAAATGAAGAAAAAGGTAACAAAAAATAACAAAGGAATAAGCCAGATAAATAACCGCCCTTTTCTTGAGTCCGAAGAAGAAGATTTTACATCAAGCCAATAGTCAAAATTAAAGAATTTGCATACAAATGTAAATCCATTTATAATGCCTATGGGAAGTGCTAGGATTGCCTTCATATTTCTATTTTGAGCTTTATATCTGAGTAATAAAACGGAAGTGATGAGGGCGGCAAAAGAAACAAAGTCCCCATACCAAGCAAAGGCAAAAGACGAAAATAGACTTAGCACAAAGAGACTTAGAAAGGTTTTGGTTTTTCTTTGTTTTGGAGTGATAATGAGAGTAACAAGACTTAGTAAGACTCCCAAAATTCCTAGATTAACGCCGAGATTCTCTTGGTAAAAAAGAATAACAAACACCAGTGTGCTTCCGAAAATTAAATAATGTTTTTTCATAATATTTTTATTTTAAAGTTCTTTGAATTTCAAAGTGAAAGAGTAAAAAAAGTTTATTTTTTTAAAAGTTGTTCTAATAAATTGATATGGTTATTAAATGCTTCTTTGCCCTCTAGTGTGGCTTTATAAGAGGTTTTAGGCTTTTTTCCTACAAATTCTTTTTTCATTTCTATATATCCAGCTTTTTCTAGTGCATTACTATGGCTTGCCAAGTTACCATCGGTTACTTGTAAAATCGTTTTCATTTCCGTAAAATCAACCCATTCATTCACTATGAGTACAGACATTATTCCTAGCCTTACCCTATTTTCAAATTCTTTATTGAGTTGGTTAATATCAATCATAAAATAGATTTAAAGTGTAAAATAGACTAGTCGTATTTTTTATACATAATAATCCCATACACAATATGAGCGACTCCAAAGCCTAAACTCCAAAACAGCAATCCCCAACCTAATAAAAGCATAGAAAGTACTCCTATAACACACTCTGTAATTCCTAAAAATTTGATGTCAGAGTAAGTATATTTTGAAGCATTGATAAGTGCCAACCCGTAAAAAATAAGCGTAGCAGGAGCTAATAGTACAAAATAACTATGGTATATCAGTCCGATACAAAATAGCCCACCAATGACCAATGGCAGAAATAAGTTGTAAAGTAAATCTTTCGTGGTGTTCGTCCAAATAGGGAGATTTTTCTTTCTACTTTTGTTTACGGTAAAAAATATTCCAAATCCAATGGATAGAACCAACACTACAATGGCGGTAATAATTAAATGAGGGATGAGTGGAGCAAGTTCAATATTCTGATAAGGGTTAAAATATTCAACCCCTGACTTTTTAAATAAGAAATAAACATAAGATGCTCCGAGTATTGCAAATAGCCCTGCTGAAATACCAGAAAAACCACTTAACGAAATGAAACGAGTACTTCGCTCCATCATAGAGCGGATATGAGATAAATCTTCTTGATAATTATTTTTAATCATAAAAGAACTTTGAAATGCAAAGTTAAATTTTATTTTGAAATAGACAAACGAAAAATCAGTATTTAATAAAAAAGCGATAATCAAATTTTGATTATCGCTTTTTTACTTTTATGATTACAAGGAGTAATTAGGAGCTTCTTGAGTAATAATCACATCGTGAGGGTGAGATTCTTTAAGACCGCTACCCGTTATTTTTACCATTTTAGAATCGGTTTGTAGTGATTTAATATCTTTCGCACCGCAGTATCCCATACCAGCTCTCAGTCCACCTGTAAGCTGGAATACCACATCTTCTAATTTACCTTTGTGTGGCACTCTACCTTCGATGCCTTCGGGTACAAATTTCTTAGCTTCGCTTTGGAAATAACGTTCTTTACCGCCTCTTTTCATTGCAGCTAAGCTACCCATACCTTGGTAAGATTTGAATTTTCTTCCTTGGAAGATAATTTCCTCACCTGGAGCTTCATCGGTACCAGCGAATAGAGAACCTAGCATTACTGCATTAGCACCACTTGCGATAGCCTTCACGATGTCGCCAGAAAGTTTAATCCCGCCATCTGCGATTACGGCAACATTTTTAGATTGAGCGTACTCATAAACATTATATATTGCCGAAAGTTGAGGTACACCTACACCAGCCACCACTCTCGTGGTACAGATAGAACCTGGACCTACACCTACCTTTAGAACATTAGCACCAGCTTCGATGAGGTCTTTGGCAGCTTCTGCGGTTACAATATTTCCACCTACGATGTCTAGGTCTGGGAAGGCTTGTCGGATTTCCTTTATTTTGTCTAAAACCCCTTTAGAATGTCCGTGTGCAGAATCTATGGCGATAATATCCACACCAGCTTTAACTAAGGCAGTTACACGCTCCATCGTATCTTCGCCTACGCCTACACCCGCACCTACGATGAGTCTGCCGTTTTTATCCTTATTAGCATGAGGATATTCTAGTTGATTATCTATGTCTTTAATGGTGATAAGCCCTACGAGTTTAAAGTTTTCATCAACGATAGGGAGTTTTTCTACTCTGTTTTCTAGAAGGATATTTTTAGCCGTTTCAAGAGTGGTATTCTTGTCCGAAGTTACTAGATTATCTTTAGTCATCAACTCTTCCACCTTCATATCCAAGTTTTCTTGGTATTTTACATCTCTATTGGTAATAATGCCTATAAGCGTATTATTGTTATCTACTACAGGCAGACCAGAGATTTTGTATCTAGACATCAGCTCTTTAGCTTCTCTTAAAGTATGGTCTTTAGAAAGCGTTACAGGGTCGGCTATCATTCCGTTTTCCGAACGTTTTACCTTGTTTACTTGAGCAGCTTGTTCCTCTATCGGCATATTTTTATGGATAAATCCTAAACCACCCACACGAGCTAAAGCAATAGCTAAGTCGGATTCGGTAACGGTATCCATCGCTGCTGAAACGATAGGTACATTCAGCGTAATTTTGTCGGTAAGACGAGATTTAAGTGAAACTTGATTGGGAAGTACCTCAGAAAAGGACGGTACTAGAAGCACATCATCGAAAGTAATGGCTGTTTCTACAATTTTGTCTTGTATAGGCATAGCACTTTCTTTGCAAAACTAAGGCTTTTTATTTAATCTTACAAAAGAAAATCAATTTAGCCTCCCAATATTAAGGAGATTTAATCAAAGTTTTGTAGCTCTACCAACTTTTTGTAAACACCGTTTCTAGCCATTAAGTCGTTGTGGTTGCCTTGTTCTATTACCTTTCCTTTTTCCATTACTAGGATTAAATCTGCTTTTTGTATGGTGGACAGTCGGTGGGCAATGATGAGTGAAGTTCTGTTCTCCATCATTTTTTCTAGAGCATCTTGTACAGCTCTTTCACTTTCGGTGTCTAGGGCAGAGGTGGCTTCGTCTAAAATCATCACAGGTGGATTTTTGAGCACCGCTCTTGCGATGGATATTCTTTGCTTTTGTCCTCCTGATAATTTATTGCCATCATCGCCTATATTGGTGTTGTACCCTGCAGAAAGGCTTTCTATAAATTGGTGTGCGTTGGCTATTTTAGCCGCAGCGATGACTTCTTCTTCGGAAGCCTCTGGCTTACCCATTAAGATATTATTATAGACTGTATCGTTAAACAATACCGACTCTTGCGTAACCATTCCAAGCAGGCTTCGGTAGTCTTTTAGTTTTAAATCTTTGATGTTGTTGCCATCTACCTCTATACTCCCGTTATTGACATCGTAGAACCTTGCCAAGAGGTTGGCGACGGTAGTTTTACCACTCCCAGACTGTCCCACCAATGCCACGGTTTTCCCTTTTGGTAAAGACATAGAGAAGTCTTCCAAAATCTTATGGTCTTGGTCGTAGAAAAAGCTGATATTTTTAAACTCAATGCTGTGGTTGAGATTATCAATAGCGATAGGATTGGCAGTTTCTTCCACCTTTAAATCATAATCTAAAACTTCCGAAACTCTCTCCAGACTTGCCATTCCGCCTTGTATAGACGATATGGAGTTAGATAGTTGTTTGGCAGGCGCAAGGATTTGATAGAAAATCCCCAAGAAAATAAGGAAAGTAGCTGGGTCGTTATTAGTCCCGTTGATAACACTGATGCCCGAAAACCAAGCGATAAGTAACATCGTGATAGACCCCAAAAACTCACTCATTGGAGAGGCGAGCTCTCGTCTTCGGCTCATACCTATGGCATATTTTTGCCAAAGATTGGTGGTAGCATCAAATCTTTTTTCTAGGATTTTATCCGCATTAAATATTTTGATGACTTTGGAAGATTTTAAGGTTTCATCTACTAAAGAGAATAGATTGCCTAGTTCTTCTTGTGCCGAGTTAGCTTGTCTTTTTAAACTTTTACCAACCCACGAAATCAACCACCCCATAATAGGGAAGACGATGAGTGAAAACAGCGTAAGCTGGGCATCTAGTAAAAACAAGGCGGTGAGCGAAAAAATAATCATGAATGGAGCATTCACAATATCTACTAATGCTCCCATAATACCACTTTCTATAGCACCGACATCGTTAGAGATTCTAGACATCATATCGCCCTTCCTTTGTTCTGTGAAGAACGATACGGGGAGTTTTAGAAATTTGTGATAGATGGCACTTCTTAAATCTTTAGTAATCCCCACACGGTAGTTTACAAGGAGAAAAGACCCAAGGTATCTAGAGATATTACGAAGCAAAAACGCCACGCCTGTAATTACGCACACCCACGCCAGCACGGTGCTGCCGCCATAAATATCGTTGTATACTTGTATTTTATAATAGACCAAATCTTTTAGGTAGCCAAAATAGCTGCCGATGTTACCATTGTAGATGGGCTCTCTAGTAGTGTCTATTTTATCTAGTTTCAGGATAATCCTTAGAACGGGGAGCATAGAAAGCACCGAAAATATCTGGAGGATAGAGTACAAAATATTGAAAAACATACTACCCCAAAGGTACTTTTGGTGTGGTTTGGCGAAGCTTAAAATTCTATGTAAAGGTTTCATTAAAATCTCTTATGGAGCCACAAAAGTAAGCAGGATATTTTAATTGAGCAAAAGCAGGTAGGCTTAGAGATTTAATATTTGCTAACCCGTTGCGCATTATGAAATGAAAAAAACAAGAGTTGTTTATTAGACTGAAAATCAGTATATTGTTTTTGCTATAAAACGATATAAATGAACAACTTAGAGCAAATATATGAAAGAATTTTGGAAGTTTTAGGACTTTTTTCAGAAAATCAACTGATTAGTTATCAGAGAAGAACACCTAAAATGAGCGATTTAGAAGTCATAAGTCTTAATATTACTGCTGAATACTTGAGTATTGATAGCGAATTACAGTTATTTAGAAAATTGCCAAACTCTCTGATAAACAAAATTGAAAGAAGTGTTTACAATAAGCGAAAACGAAGACTATCCCTACAAACAGAGCAAATTAGACAGCGTATTTCGATGGAGTTCAATGAGTTTGAAGATATTTTTATCGTTGATAGCATGCCAATGAAAGTTTGTGAAAACGCTCGTTCTACTCGTTCAAAAATTTGTAAAGAGCAATCCTATTCTTCACCAACATATGGTTATTGTGCTTCACAGAAATTATATTTCTATGGCTATAAACTACACGCAGTATGTTCTTTAAATGGTGTGATTAAGAATTTTGATATAAGCCCTGCATCCGTTCACGACATCCACTATTTAAAAGATAGTGGTGAGCAAATGCGAAACTGTACTTTAATTGGAGATAGAGGCTATTTATCAGCAAAAGTTCAAATAGATTTATTTAACTATGCTAATATTAAATTAGATACACCAATGAGAAGTAATCAGAAAGATTATATTCCTCAATTTTCATTGTACAAGAAAAAGCGAAAACGAATTGAGACATTTTTCTCTCAACTTTGCGACCAATTTATGATTAAAAGAAACTATGCTAAAACTTTTGAAGGCTTTAAAACAAGGATAATCAGTAAAATAACCGCCGCAACGGTTATTCAATATATCAATAAATTTATCTTCCAAAGAAAATTAAATCATCTAAAAATCAGTATTATTTAAAATGCACAACGAGTATTTGCTACATATAATTTGCATATCTTAAAAAATGCTTATACATTTGCTCCCTATTTATGCGATACACTAGTAGCAACATACAAAAAAGTAAAAAAAAGTGGTGCAAAAATTTGGTAGTTCCAAATAATTGTGTAAACACACATATATATTACGCGCACACGCGTATTTACTACTTTTTATCTAGATTTTTATCATCAATCATAAATAATGTGCCTCTAGCTTCCGTTGGGGGCGTTTGGTATTTAGCACACGCTAAGTTTTGTTTTCATAAATATCTGCTAGAAGTCCATCTTTTTCATCAGATGAATAGATTATTCTTGTTTGGGGCTTCTAGCGTGCAGAAGGGGTATTTTTCCCTTTCTGTTTTAGCCTTCCTCCTCGTTTTGTGTGTGTTGAGAGGGGGGAGGCGTTTTCTTATTGGTTCAAGAGTTCAAGGTTTAAAGTTCAAATATTCAAGGTTGAATAAGCGTACATATCCCTTAAACCTTAAACATAGAACCTTGAACAGCTTCAGCTCTTTAAACTTTGAACTCTTAAACTTTGAACAGCTAAACCTCCAACCTCTAAAATCTAATATCCAATATCTAACCTCTATAAACCTTAAACCTTAAACTTTAAATATTAAACATATGTCAATCAAGTACAAAGTGATTCAGAAAGGGCAACCTGGGGTTGCCGGTGGAGGCGAAAAGAAATATTACGCTTCTGCAAACACGGTAAGTGAGAAAACTTTAGCAGGACTTACCAAGGACATCGAGAAAATTTCCACCGTAAGCGGTGCTGATATTCGTGCAGTCTTATACGCTTTGGTAGATGTAATGCAGACTTCTCTAGCAGAGGGGCAAGTGGTAAGGCTAGGCGAAATGGGCAGTATGCGGGTAAGCATCAGTAGCGAGGGCAAAGCCAAAGAAGAGGAAGTAACCCCAGCCACCATTAGAAATGCCAAGGTGGTTTTTACACCAGGTTCTGACCTGAAAAAAATGTTGGCTACGCTGAAGTATGAAAAAATGTAGCGTGTTTGGAGGAAAAAACACGCGTGAAAAAAAAATCCGCACGCGTGTTTTTCTCCAAAAACACGTGTGTTTTTGGGGTGCCTCGTGAAAGCCCTCTACAAAGGCGTTTGCAGAAGGCAAAAAAATAGAAGTTAGATATTAGATTTCAGAGTTTAGAACTTATCACCTCAACCCTTAGTCTAACCTCTAAAATCTAATATCTAAAGTCTAACATCTAACATCTAATATCTAATATCTATAAACTTTAACATTATGAAAAAGATTCTATTCTGTGCGATGTTTCTGCCGCTGGCATTACAGGCACAAGTGGGCATCAATACCAATGACCCCAAAGCCACCTTAGAGGTGAAGAAAAACACTAATCTCCCTAACACCCAGCCACAAGGGGTGCTATTTCCTAAATTCACCTCGGAGGAGCGTTTGAAATTTTCTGGGGCAGCCGAAGTAGGTACGGTAATTTACAACGCAGACAAAAAATGCTTAGAAATGTACTTGGGCTTAGATTCAGACGTGCACCAATGGGCGTGTTTGCCCGATGTGGGGAGCAGCAAAGCCCAAAGCGTAGCGGTAAGCCCACAAGGGTTTGAGGGCTCTTATATTGGGGGAGTTGCTTTCAGTAACAACAGCCAAAAGGTTAAGTTTAAGTTAGAGAACAATTCGTTTTCTAGTGTTAATTCTTCGTTTGCCGATGCGGTAAGCATTCAGAATGGAACGGCAAATATCAGTATTACTGGTTGTACTTGGAAGTTACTGCCTCCGGGTACAGGAGGCGGTGATTGCTCGGGAACTAGCACCATCAATTTAGCTTCGGGGCAGGCGGCATTATTAACTTACACGATGGGTGGCACGCCCGAAACAGGAGTGTTGCAAGCTAACTTTAGTAAACTCGGCGCCCAAGCCGACCAACAGACCCAAGTCGGTCAAGTCGGTTTAGGTTCTGCCAGCATTACCAGCCCTAAGACGGAGTATATTTTATCGCTCACTTATGCAGGTACAACGCCAATACCGGGGTTATTGGATAATGGGACTAATAAATTGGTGGTCAAAATCCCTTACGAAAATGGGAGTGGTTCTTACAATGCCGTAACTTCTCAAGAAGTAACCACAGCTATAGGACAAGACGGTGATACCAATACAGTAAAGCTCACCATTCCGCAGGGTAATTTTATGGCTAAAGGCTCGCTGGACGCTACCATTGTCGTGGGTGGTACAGACAGCCAATACAAGGTTCGTTTGTTACCACCAGGGCAAGAGTACGAAATAGCAACCATACCTTACACACTAAACGGACAGCAGTATAGTGTAGTACTTAAAGGCATTGGCGGTATTCCTGACCGTTGTTTTGGTAAGACCACCAAACAATGTGTAGGTTATGGAGCAGATGTTAAAGAACACGAGTTTATCTATATTCCCGTTACAGGTCCCGATGGTAAGACTTGGCTTAACAACAACCTCGGTGCGGAGTACGCTCGTGTAGGCTCCCAATGGTTTAACCCAACGCGTCAGGCAGGAGCTTTAGATTATACAAAGACCACCGCCGCCGTGCCGCTTTCTAACCCGACTGCCGACCAGATTAAAAAAGACTGGCGGGCATACGGTTCATTGTTCCAATGGCAGCGAAACCCCGACGGGCACGAACTCATCACTTGGACAAATGCCACAGGTGGCACACCTAAATACTCAGGTTCTGGTTCTGTATCCTCATCTTGGACTAACGCTGGGACTAATAGGTTTATTCCTGGCAATAATTCAGGGATTTCATGGGTAAATAGTTCAACCAACCAATCAGGTCCTCATAATTTATGGCAGGTGAATGGTTCTAACAATCCTTGTCCTTCGGGTTATCACGTTCCTACTCACGCGGAGCAGAAGGCTTTGCATAATGCGATTTTAGGTTATGATATAGGTAATAGTTACACTAATTCCAATAAAATGTGGAACGAGCAGAAGCTCCGCCTGCCGGCCAGTGGTAGCCGCTACGTCAACAATGCCACGCTCTACAATCAGAGCGGCAGCGGTTGGCTGTGGAGCAGCGAGCAGAACACTAGCAGCAGCTCGTTGCACCTATGGTTCAATAGCAGCAGTAGCATCGGCGGCTACGACAATCGTGCAAGCAGCTTTGGCGTCCGCTGCCTCAAGGATTAACCGTGCGTTCTCGGCGGTTTGCCGCCAGCCCGCCGAAGGCAAGCTGGCGGGAGTTTGTAAAGAAATGTAAAAAACCACTGGTGGTTTTTGGTTTCGCGGGCGGGCAAGCCCGCCCGCGAAACTCACCGAAATAAAAATACAACCCAAGAGCCGCTCTTAGGAAAGTAAAAGCGGCTTAGCGAAGAGAAAAAATAGCCGGGGAGCACCGCCCACTTACTTAGAAATGGGGCAACCCGTTTTTAGGGGGCACTTCGGCGTTTTTCTCCAAGCGGAGTTCTTTGACACATCAGATAATTAAGAAAAAGAAGCCGGTAGCCATTGGAGTCAGGAGGGCTCTTCCATCCGGGTATGAAAAACAAAACTAATGCAGGTGCGGAGGCTTTCCCTATCCTGCACCAAGGCATTAGTGGCGGCTGAACCTCTTGAGCTTGGCTATTAAGAGTGTGCCTTTTTAGGCGGCACTTTGGCTGGTAGTTAATCCAGACCTGCCCCTGTGGCAGCCTACGCCATAGGGATAAGAGTGAGGAGTGGGCATTCGCTGCTTTCCAAAGGCTTGGGAAGCAGTCGCCAGTAGGTCTTACTTGCGTTAGGGGCTGGCGGGCTGTGCCGTCTGGCGTTGCCGCACGGCTTAGCCCTTCGGGAGGAGGGCTAAGCCTGCCGGCCGGTGGTAACCGCAACGCCAACAATGCCACGCTCAACAATCAGAGCAGCAACGGTTGGCTGTGGAGCAGCGAGCAGAACAATAGCAACAACTCGTGGAACCTATGGTTCAATAGCGGCAATAGCAACGCGGGCAACAACAACAATCGTGCAAACGGCTTTAGCGTCCGCTGCCTCAAGGACTAATACCGCCAAAAGGAGAACCGCAAGGGTTTGGTGCTTTTTCTACAGAGGCTTGCCTCTGTGTTATCTGGTGTGCAAGAACTTTTTTTTATCCTATACATAATCCCTAAAATAAACTCGTTGTGCATTTTAAATAATACTGATTTTTAGATGATTTAATTTTCTTTGGAAGATAAATTTATTGATATATTGAATAACCGTTGCGGCGGTTATTTTACTGATTATCCTTGTTTTAAAGCCTTCAAAAGTTTTAGCATAGTTTCTTTTAATCATAAATTGGTCGCAAAGTTGAGAGAAAAATGTCTCAATTCGTTTTCGCTTTTTCTTGTACAATGAAAATTGAGGAATATAATCTTTCTGATTACTTCTCATTGGTGTATCTAATTTAATATTAGCATAGTTAAATAAATCTATTTGAACTTTTGCTGATAAATAGCCTCTATCTCCAATTAAAGTACAGTTTCGCATTTGCTCACCAATATCTTTTAAATAGTGGATGTCGTGAACGGATGCAGGGCTTATATCAAAATTCTTAATCACACCATTTAAAGAACATACTGCGTGTAGTTTATAGCCATAGAAATATAATTTCTGTGAAGCACAATAACCATATGTTGGTGAAGAATAGGATTGCTCTTTACAAATTTTTGAACGAGTAGAACGAGCGTTTTCACAAACTTTCATTGGCACGCTATCAACGATAAAAATATCTTCAAACTCATTGAACTCCATCGAAATACGCTGTCTAATTTGCTCTGTTTGTAGGGATAGTCTTCGTTTTCGCTTATTGTAAACACTTCTTTCAATTTTGTTTATCAGAGAGTTTGGCAATTTTCTAAATAACTGTAATTCGCTATCAATACTCAAGTATTCAGCAGTAATATTAAGACTTATGACTTCTAAATCGCTCATTTTAGGTGTTCTTCTCTGATAACTAATCAGTTGATTTTCTGAAAAAAGTCCTAAAACTTCCAAAATTCTTTCATATATTTGCTCTAAGTTGTTCATTTATACCGTTTTATAGCAAAAACAATATACTGATTTTCAGTCTAATAAACAACTCTTGTTTTTTTCATTTCATAATGCACAACGGGTAGACAAATATTAAGTTCTATTTTTAGGCTAATCTCTCACTAAACTATTTATCAATATATATTTAAAATCTGAGTAAATATCTCCAAGAGCTTCTCCACTGGCTTCCTTGCTCGGTTTAAATAGACTGACAACTATGTATCAAGCCCTTGGTAACATCCCCCAAAAAGGTCATAATAACTTGGGATAAACATAAAAAAAATAATTTATGTACAGATTATTTTTTATTCATAATCTATTTTATAATCAGATTCTATCGGGATAGTATTACGAATGGATTTTCTAATTCCTTCTATTTTTTCTCTAAAATTTATTTTTTTCATTCCACCATTACCATCATCTTCCATTGCTTTAGCACCAATTAATCTCACATAAGAGAAAGGGTCTGTATAATAATCTTTTCTTATTTTATTTAGTTCTTCCCAGCTTACTTCTTTGCCAGTATTGGGAAGATATAAGTTTTCTTGTCTATTATTTTTAATACTGACTAAACTAAAATCAAAAATTCCCTCACTATCATTAATTTGTACAATTAATCCTGGTAAACCATTAAACACATAAGGTCCTTCTGAAAGAGACACATCTCTAGTAAACCAACCTACCCAATGTCTGCCTCCGTAGTCTGTTTCTATTTTTTGACAATTAAAGGACCCAACTTTTTGAGCATCTGGAAGAATCGTCCAATTGATAGCATCTGAAATCTTAACAAAAACTTTATCTCTCGTAATAGGGGAAACTACTACTTTTTTAATTTCTCTATCAGCTAATTTTTTATGAATGTAAACTTGTTCATCAATATTTGTACTATAACCATAGCCATATCCAGTCGTGGTCAATAAAGAATCGGAGATTCTCTGATGACTAGAGCGAAATACAGACTCATGCTTTAAAATATCTAAATAATAGATTTTAGTTTTTGTAAAGTCCTTGTTGTCTTTGAACTTAAACTCGTATAAAATACTTAAGTTCTGCCCATAAATAAAAGGAACAAAACAAATTAAAAGATAGATTTTTAAAATTAACCTTATCTTCTTCATATAAAAAATATATACATTTCCTAAGAGAATAATATAACTATATAAACAGCTTCAATGCAAACCACTCACAAACTGCAATAAACCACCACAGGATAGACCATATTACTCACAAACACATTTTTACATGACATACACATGTCTTCATAGCTCCCACCATTCACTTTTTTCAATTATTCTTTTCCTAGTGTTAAAATTAATTGTTATATGTAATACTCACAACCGAAATTAATTATTGTTGTACATTTAGCACAAATTAATTTTTAATTTATTCAAACTTCACTTGAATACAAAAAAAGGCGAGCAAAGTTCTACTATTACGGTTGCAACACTTAAGATTTGCACCGTGCTAATAGCCCCGATAGAAGCGGATACCCCACAGCGAAGAGGCGGAGCGAAGCGGAGCCTCTGAGCGAGGAGTATGAGCGGATAGCGGGAAATAGCTCCTAAATAAAATCTGATAAATATCAGCTAATTGATGGATTTATTTTTATTTGTATTTAATCCAAATTAGATTATATTTGCAGCATGAATACAGCAGTAATTCCTTTTAAAGTACCTGTGCTTACGCCAGCATTTTCGGCTGAACAAGAGATGTTTTGCAGCAAAAAGAAATGTTGTAAAAAGTTTAAAAAGGGCAAAAGGTGCAAAAAATGCCCTGGCAGATTGAAAATGGCTTAACGAGAAAGCCAAAATAAAAGTAGTATCACCAACAACAGAGCTAGGATATACGGAAGTTTACTAGGCCAGTTGGCAATATTAGATTGTTGTTTTGTATTGGTAAATTGAGTTTCATAGAAAGGTGTTTCCACTTCCTGTGTTTCTTTTATAGTAATGCCTTTAGCAACGGTTTTTTGTAATAGTGTATTGGTAGCGTTCAGTAAAATTCGGCACTCTCCGTTGGCATCAAATTGTGTGATTTTTACCTTTTTTTCTCCATAGTTTTTTACTAGACCAAAAGGGATTATTTTTATCACATCGGCATTTTGTGTCTGCCAATTCAGGATAATTTCTTCGCCTTTTTTCACTCGGAGTTTATTCGCGTGAAAAGTCTTGATATAAGGTGGTTGGTCTGATTTGATGTTTTGTTGTATTTGTGCTAGTTTTTGGTTATATAAACTTCTACTACTTGAGTTGATAAGCACCTCGTAAGCCTCTTGAACTTCTCTGAAACGCTCCACAAAAAATGAATCGTTTTCGTTTTTATCGGGGTGATATTTAAGTGATAACTTTCGGTAAGCCTTCTTAATATCTTCCGATGTAGCCTCTTCCGAAATTCCTAAAAAGTAATAGTAATTTTTCACCTCAAACCAATTCCAAAATTTGTTTTAGTTCTAAAATATGAGTGCCTGTTTTGTATCTTTCCACCGATTTTACCATTGCTTTACTTAAATCTTCCACTGATATAGGTTGATATTTTTTCAGCAGTCCTACTTTATTAAAAATGTTTAATATAGGTAGTGAAATAAGCTCTCCCAATCTCTTGGTTTCAGGACGTATAAGTAGGCTAGGTCTTAAAATAATGAGGCTAGGGAAATTAAGCTCTGTAATAGCCTCCTCTAGTTTACCCTTCATTTTAGAATAGAAAATTGGCGAATTTTTATCTGCTCCCATAGAAGAAATTAAAACCAATGTAGAAATACCGCTTTCTTTGGCTATTTTAGCAAATGTATATTGGTAATCATAATCCACACGCCACTGAGCGTCTTGACTTCCAGCGTCTTTAAGTGTAGTTCCTAAACAAGAAAATGCAACATCTCCACTGATAATAACCGAACTTTGTTCTAAATGATTAAAATCTACTTTACAAATTTCCACTTTTGGCAACAACGAAGTACCCTTTCTCCTAGATAACGCCACCACCGATTGATACGACAAATCGTTAGAAAGTGTATTTAATAGAGCCTTACCTGTAGCTCCCGTCCCACCAATAACTACTGCTTTTTTCATCTCGCTAAAATACAAAAAGGGAGAACCAGTGCAGACTCTCCCTTCAAAAAGAATTTATTTTAAGCTCGCTAAAGCGGCTTCGTAGTTAGGCTCGTTAGTAATTTCGGATACTTGTTCTGTATAAATCACTTTATCATTTTCATCAGTGATAACAACCGCTCTACTCAACAATCCTTTAAGCGGTGAATCTGCTAAAGTAACGCCAAATTCTTCCCCAAAATTACTTCTAAAATCAGATAATGTTTCTACGTTACTTAAACCTTCTGCAGCACAAAAACGCCCCAACGCAAATGGTAAATCTCTAGAGATATTTATCACTATCGTATTATCTAACTTAGATGCTTCCTCATTAAATTTTCTCGCCGAAGCGGCACATACTCCCGTGTCTATACTTGGGAAAATATTAAGTACTTTTCTTTTTCCTAAAAAGTCATTTTTAGTTTTTTCGCTTAAATCTGAAGCTACTAGATTAAAGTCTTTTATTGTTTCTCCTAGTTTAGGAAGCTCTCCTACACTACTAATTTCATTACCTTTTAAAGTTAGTTTTGCCATTTTTAAATGTTTTAATATTTATCAAAAATAAATATAAATTTCTTACAAACCTATTTTTAGCTTTACTATCCTAATAAACACCAACAAAAAAGCGTAAACTCCGAAAAGTTTACGCTCTATATATCAACTAATTGACTCTTAGTTTTATTTTCTTAATAAAGTCCAAATTGCATAGCAAATAAATCTGGATATACTCCCATTGCTACTAGTAACAATACAAGTACTACCGCCATAATGTTATAAGTAATACTTACCTTTTCACTGGTTTTAAATGAACTTTCTTGATAAAAGAACATCGCTATAATCAATCTTAAATAATAAGCGATACTCAAGGCAGAACCCAAGATGGCTACAATTACCAGTACAGTAGCATTACCCGAAATAGCTTGACTAAAAACATTAAATTTACCTATAAACCCTGCCGTAAGCGGAATACCAGCCATTGACAACAGAGATACAGAAGCTACAACAGCTAATAAAGGTTCTGTTTTCGCCAAACCATTAAATACCTCGAAAGAAGTTTCTCTTTTAATTTTTTCTACCCATATCAAACACATAAATACCCCAACTGTTGCTAAAGAATAAGCAAATAGATAGAATGCTAAATTATATACAGAAAGACTATTAAATCCGAAAAATATGAGAGCTATATATCCTGCATGAGAAACACTAGAGTAAGCCAACATTCTCTTAGCATTGGTTTGTGCTAATCCCATAATATTAGACAGAATAAGCGTTAAGATAATAAGCACAGCCACAATGTTAATCCACATAGAAAAACCTCCGATAAACGCTAAAGTCATCACTTTGAAAAACGCATAGAATCCTGCTATCTTAACCGCTGATGCCATAAAGCCTGTTATAATAGACGGTGCTCCTTGATATACATCTGGACTCCACATATGGAATGGTGCTAAAGATACTTTAAACGCCATAGCCACCAACATCATTACAATTCCTAATAAAAACATCTTGCTTGTAGCTCCGTGTGCTCCTCCAAAAAGGTGGATAGTAGCTAAATCAAAACTGCCTGTACTACCATAAATCAAAGCGATACCGAAAAGCAAAAAGCCCGTAGCAAAAGCACCCATCAAAAAGTATTTCATAGACGCTTCTACAGAACGAAGGTTGGTTTTAGCACTTCCTGCCATAACGTAAAGCGGTATAGACAGTATCTCTATCCCTAAAAATAGAGTAACCATATTTTGGAATCCAAACAAAATAATACCTCCACAAAGAGAAAATAGCATTAAAGCATAAAGCTCCGACTGGTGACTTCTATGATTACTAAATGCAAAACCTGCAATAAAAAATAATAAAAGAGTTACCACCAAAGATATTTTGGTAAATAATGCTGTATTAGCACTATAGCTAAACATCGCATTGTATTTTTCAAAAAAAGTACAATCAGGAAGGAAACTAACATATAACGCAATTCCCAAACCAAGAATTCCTACATACCTAGCATATTTACCCTGATTAAAAACACCCGTAAACAAAGCAATAACTGCTGTGATAAATATAGTAATTAAAACACTCATCTTTTTAAAATATCATTTTGTTAACTTATCACAAATAAGTAAATAAACTTTAACGAACTTTGCACCATTTCTATAATGATGTTAGGATATACTCCCAACACTATTACAAAAATAGATAACCCTGCTAATACCGAAAATTCTACCGCTGAAAGGTCTTTAACTTGTGATAAAACAGTCTCATCTCCTTCTCCAAACATTGCTTTACCATAAAGTCTTAACATATATACTGCTGCTAAGATTATTGTTAATCCAGAAACTATTACTGCTAATGTATTGTAGCTAAATACGGCTTTTAGTAACATAAATTCTCCGATAAATCCATTTGTCAATGGAACCGCCATAGACCCTAATAAAATAATCATAAACAGTACTGCAAACTTAGGAGCTACTCTAGCCAATCCACCCATCTGACGAAGGTCTCTTGTACCAAATCTTTTGATAAGAATATCAGCACAGTAGAATAATCCTACTACGTTGATACCGTGTGCAAAAGTTTGTACCATAGCACCCTCAGCACCCTCATAAGTAAATGTTCCATTAAGTGTAACGATAGCAGAAGCAAAAATTCCTGCTACCATAAGCCCCACATGCGATAGAGATGAATAAGCGATAATTCTCTTAACATCATTATTCACAATGGCTATCAACGCTCCATAGATGATACCTACTATTGCCATTACCATTACTATTTTTCCAGAAAGACCTAGTACAGCCTCTGGAGCTATTGGTACTAGATATCTTAGTACTCCATAAACTGCCATTTTAAGCATAATCCCCGACAAAAGCATAGAGCCTTGCGTTGGTGCATAAGTATAAGTATCTGGCTGCCAAGTATGGAAAGGGAACAACGGCAACTTAACCGCAAACGCCATCATAATTAACCAGAAAACAAAGGTTTGCTGTTCAGTATTCAGAGCCGCATTATATAAATCTATCAGAGCAAAAGAGTCTGAATGATTGTATAAATAAACTAAACCTACCAACATGAATAAAGAACCGAAGAAAGTATAAACAAAGAACTTAGTAGTTGTTTTAATTCTTTGGTCTTCTTGCCCCCAAATTCCGCATATAAACCATATCGGAATAAGGGTAACTTCCCAAAATATATAGAATAATAGACCATCTAACGCAGTGAAAACGCCTAAAAGACCAAACTGCATCAATAAAATAAGTCCATAAAAAGTATTTCTATAAGATGTCTGTTGATTAAACGAAGACAGAATGATAAAAGGCACTAAAATATTGGTAAGCAATATCATTAGCATTCCCATACCATCTACACCGAAGCTTAAGCTACTTCTTATCAAATAACTCCAATCGTGCTGTATTTGGTACTGCATTTCGCCATCTACAGAATCTGCGTAGTTGAAATTAAACAACATCACAAATGCCAGCAACAATTGAGCTAAAGCTATACCAAATGCCAAATACCTACTCTGAGAGCTCTTCCAAGCAAAAACCAATCCTGAACCTACAAGAGGTAATAGTAATAATGATAATAACATCTATTATAGAACTAAAAAGTTAATAATTAAAATAATACCTATCGCCAAAGACATAATTAAAATATAGTTTTCTACATTTCCATTCTGAACTTTTTTGAATGCTCTACCTGAACCTACCGAACCTAAACCTACAAGTGTTACTAAACGGTCTAAAATTCCTTTATCAAACGTAGAAGCCAATTTACCCAAACCTTCTACTGGTTTTACTACAGCAGCATTGTAAATTTCGTCTATATACAATTTTTGAGCAGACAGTTTTTCCCAACCTGTGCATTCAGCTTTAGGCTGTTTGTTTTTAATAACATACAAATATCTTACGGCAAACCAAACCATAAAGAACATTAGTATTGTAAGCCCTAGTAAAATCATTTCTACATTAAATTGAACTTCAACCATTTCCTTTGTGTAAACATAATACAACCCTTCTAACCAATGGTGTAAAGTTTGGTATTCTCCGTGAGCTATAAAATGAGGCAAATTCAAGAAACCACCCAACAAAGACAGCACTGATAAAACTATCAATGGTAAAGTCATATTAAGTGGACTTTCGTGGAGATGATGTTTTTGCTCCTCTGTTCCTCTGAAAGAACCGTGGAAAGTAAGATAATACAATCTAAACATATAAGTAGCCGTCATAGCTGCTATTACGAAAAGAATTACCCAAAATATTGGATTTTTAGCATACGCAGATACCAATATTTCATCTTTAGAAATCATACCTGAAAATAACGGCATTCCCGATATAGCCAATGTACCTATAAGAAAAGTAGCGTGAGTTATAGGAATATACTTTTTAAGTCCTCCCATAAATCTCATATCTTGCTCTCCACTCATTGCGTGGATTACAGAACCCGAACCTAAGAATAGTAATGCCTTGAAGAAAGCGTGTGTCATCAAATGAAACATAGCCGCTGTATAAGCTCCTACTCCCAAAGCTACAAACATAAACCCTAGCTGAGATACAGTAGAGTAAGCCAATACCTTTTTAATATCGTTTTGCTTTAACGCCATAAACGCTGCTAAAGCTGCTGTAAGCAATGCTATATACAAGATAACATCTAATGTTGTAGGTGCTAAAGAATATAAGAAGTTAGAACGAACTACCAAATAAATACCCGCTGTAACCATCGTAGCTGCGTGGATAAGAGCAGATACTGGAGTAGGTCCTGCCATGGCATCTGGTAACCATGTAAATAACGGCAATTGTGCTGATTTACCTACCGCTCCTACAAATAAACTCAATGTGATGAAGATAACCACTGGGCTATCAATGGCAAATTTAGATGAGTTTTGAGCTACACTTAGATAATCTACCGCATTCACTTCAGATGCTAACATAAAAATACCTATCAACAAACCTAAATCTCCTATACGGTTCATAATGAAAGCCTTTCTAGCCGCCTTACCATATTCTTGATTTTTATACCAAAAACCAATCAATAAATAAGAACAAAGACCAACACCTTCCCAACCGATAAACAGAATCAAATAGTTACTTCCCATTACTAGAAGTAACATAGAAAATATAAACAGGTTGAGGTAAGTAAAGAATTTATAGAAGCCTTCATCGTGGCTCATATAACCAATAGAATACAAATGGATTAAAGAACCAATCCCTGTAATGATCATCATCATCATTAAAGAAAGCTGGTCTACCTGAAACCCAAAATTAACCTGCATACCATTAACACGGAACCATTCAAAAGCCTTTACCACTAAAGCTGGGCTATCCGAATTGAACTGTGTAAAGATATAAACCGAAAGTAAAAATGAAACAAATACCACCGCAGTAGCCAAACCGCCTACTACAATTTTAGGTAATCTTTTCCCTAGTAACCCGTTGATTAAAAAGCCTAATAAAGGAAAAAGAACAATTGCATAAACTATATTTTCCATATTTCTTTTATCCTTTTAATTTATTTAAAATACTAATATCTACTGATTTTATATTTCGGTACATCATAGTAATAATAGCCAGTCCCACAGCTACTTCTGCCGCAGCTACCACCATAATGAAAAACACTAACATCTGCCCATGAGCATCTCCGTAATAGGTAGAAAATGCTACTAATAATAGATTTACAGAATTAAGCATAAGCTCTACACATCCCAAAATAACAATGGCATTTTTTCTTAACAAAACACCCAAAACACCCAAACAGAATAAAAATGTAGATAAAACTACATAATAATCCAAAGGAATGTTCTGTACAAAAGAATTCATTTCCATAATATTTTATAAATCTTTTTTACCAATTAGCACCGCTCCTACAATCCCCGAAAGAATTAAAATTGAAGCCAACTCAAACGGCAATACATACTCATTAAACAATAATCTTCCCAAATTTTTGGTAAGCCCTACACCTTCTGTAATCTCAGTTACAGGGAATTCATTTCCTACATAACCTCTTAAAGCTCCTACAAAACCTACTAAAAGAAGTCCTGCAGAGAAAATTCCTGCAAATTTCATTAGGTTATTCTTTTTGCCTTCGTCTTTCTCCTTTAGATTAAGCATCATAAGCACATATAAGAATAAAACCATAATAGCTCCTGCATATACTATAATTTGCACAATTCCCAAAAATTGAGCATTAAGTAATATATACAATCCTGCTATAGAAAAAAATGTAATTACTAAAGACAATATACTATATAACGGGTTTTTAGCTGCTACAAAATAGATAGCACTAATAACCGCTAAACCTGAAATAATATAAAAAACAATCTGCTCCATTACTTAATAAGATTTCTTTTGTCTTTCACTAATATCTATTCTATTGTTCATATCCTCCACTAGTTTGTCTTTTCCATAGACAAAAGAACCACGGTTAGACTCTACATCTACTAATCTATCTGTAAGATAAATCGCTGATTTGGGACAAGCCTCCTCACACAATCCACAGAAAATACATCTCAACATATTAATTTCGTAGGTAGAAGCATATTTTTCTTCTCTATAAAGATGTTTTTCTTCCTTAGTTCTTTCAGCCGAAGTCATCGTAATGGCTTCCGCAGGGCAAGCAACCGCACAAAGTCCACAAGCGGTACATCTTTCTCTACCTTCATCATCCCTTTTAAGAACATGTCTCCCACGCCATACTTTAGCTCTTGGCTTTTCCTGTTCTGGATATTGTATCGTACTATCTTTCTTAAAAAAATGCTTTAGTGTAATGCTCATACCCTTAACTATAGCAGGGAGATAAGCCTTTTCCGCCAAAGTCATCTTTTTATTAGAAACTACTTTTGATCTATTTGTTAATTTCATTATCTATTAGATATTAGATGTTAGACATTATTTAATTGTCTTTATCCTGTATTTCAATTTTATAAATTCGGTATTAACTTCCAAATGCTAATATTACCGCTCCTGTTATCAATAAATTAACTAATGCTAATGGGATTAAAGTTTTCCAACCAAGATGCATCAGCTGGTCGTAGCGGAAACGAGGAAGCGTCCATCTAATCCACATAAACAAGAAGATACCGAAGAATGTTTTGCTCAAAAATGCAACAATGCTTAAAATTCCTGCTACATTTTCACCATAGGTAGTTGTTACCCATTCTATACCTGGATAATTATAACCACCAAAGAATAAAACCACCATTAAAGCATTGGATATAAACATATTAACATACTCTCCAAACATATATAATCCTAGCTTCATCGCAGAATATTCTGTCATAAAACCAGCCACAAGTTCAGCCTCACATTCTGGTAAGTCGAACGGATGTCGGTTACACTCTGCCAATGCAGCCACTAAGAAAACTAAGAAGGCTACAGGTTGATAAAAAATATTCCAATTCATTCCAGAACCTACAGGAATTACGCTCCATAGTTTGCCTGTACTTTGCACTTCTGTAATTACCTTTAAATCCAAAGAACCCGCCATCATGATGATAGATAACAATGCTAACCCCATGGCCAATTCATAAGATATCATCTGAGAAGATGCACGAATGGCACCTATAAGCGAATATTTGTTATTAGAAGCCCAACCCCCTATCATAATACCATAAACTCCCACGGATACCATACCTATAAGGTAAAGCACCCCAACATCTATGTTAGCTACTTGTAAACTAAACGACTCTCCGCCTATGTTAAGGCTTTTCCCCCAAGGGATAACCGCTCCTGTAATAAGTGATATAAACATCACTAAACCAGGACCTAAAATAAATAAAAACTTCTCTGAATTTTTAGGAATAAAGTCTTCCTTAAAGAAAAATTTACCACCGTCAGCCAAAGGCTGTAATAATCCCAATGGACCTGTTCTATTAGGACCAATACGGTCTTGCATCAATGCCGCCACCTTTCTTTCTGCCCAAGTAGAATAAGCCGCTACTGTAAGAGACAGAATAAAAAGAGAGATTACCAATATCGTTTTAAAGGTCAATAAATCCATAACTTATTTTTCTTCTTCTTGATTTTTATTTTCTGTAGAGCTTTCTATTTCTTTAGCTGTATTATCCTCCAAAAGTTCATAAGCATTAGTTGAATCTTCGTAATGATTAGCAGAAATTACAGAATGTCTGCTGATATGTCTCGGTCCTTCAACATTCCAATACTTAACATCTTTCTTATGGAAACGACAATCATTACAAATAAATTCCTCTACTTCACCATATTCGTCTTTTCTAGCCGTTACTCTAATAACATCATCACCCTTCATCCACAATACCGCTTTACCACTACATTTTTCGCACTTACAAGTCGCGTTCATAGGTTTTGTAAACCACACTCTACTCGCAAAACGAGACGTGTTATCCGTTAAAGCTCCCACAGGACAAACATCAATCACATTACCTATAAAATCATTCTCTAATGCCTTATTAAGATAAGTAGATATTTCGGCATGATCTCCTCTAAATAATATCCCATGCTCTCTCTCTTTAGTAAGCTGATTAGCCGCTAAGACACATCTAGCACATAGGATACAACGGTTCATATTAAGTTTAATATAAGGACCTATATCTTCTGGCTCAAAAGTTCTTCTTTCAAACTCCGTTCTTGTATTTTCTACTCCATGCTCATAGCCTAAGTCTTGAAGATGACACTCTCCAGCTTGGTCACAAATTGGACAATCCAACGGGTGGTTAACAAGTAAGAATTCGGTAACGGCTTTTCTAGCCTCCTGAGTTTTCTCAGAAGTTAAATTTTTCACCTCCATACCGTCCATCACTGTTGTACGACAACTTGCCACAAGTTTAGGCATTGGTCTTGGATCAGCCCCAGACCCTTTGGAAACCTCTACCAAACAAGTACGACATCTACCACCACTAGTTTCCAATTTACTATAATAGCACATTGCTGGTGGCACAGACTTCCCCCCAATTTGTCTAGCAGCCTCTAGGATACTAGTACCAGGAGCAACCTCTGTAGTCTGCCCATCTATAGTTACTTTAAACTTTTTAACTTCCTCACTCATAATTTTCTATAATTAACCTTTTCAAAAATAGGCTATGAATTGACTGTGTTATTTTATATATACATTTCTCTTTACTAGTAATACTTCTTTATTACATCTGAGAAAATTTATTCTTCCACTTTTAAAGGAATAGGATCTGCATAGTTCCCTAAACCATAGTTTTGAGTTAATGCCAGCTCTGGATTTTTAACATACCATTCAAACTCATCACGGAAATGGCGAATAGCTGCCGCTACAGGCCACGCTGCCGCATCTCCTAACGGACAAATGGTATTACCCTCTATTTTTCTTTGGATATCCCATAGCAAATCTATATCGGACATTTCTCCTTTACCTTCTACAATTTTTTTCAGGATACGATACATCCACCCCGTTCCTTCTCTACAAGGTGTACATTGTCCACAGCTTTCGTGGTTGTAGAAACGAGCTAAAGTCATGGTGTGTTTTACCACAGATTGGTCTTCGTCCAAAACGATGAAACCTCCTGAACCCATCATCGTCCCCGTAGCAAATCCTCCCTCCGAAAGAGATTCGTAATTCATATATCTTGGTTTGCCATCTATGGTTCTAAGCAATAAATTAGCTGGAACAATAGGCACAGAACTACCTCCAGGAATACATGCCTTAAGACGCTTTCCGTTAGGTATTCCACCACAATATTCATCAGAATATATAAATTCTTCTACGGTAATAGTCATATCAATCTCGTAAACCCCTGGTTTATTGATATTACCACAAGCTGAAATGAGTTTAGTTCCTGTAGAACGCCCAACTCCAATTTTAGCATACTCTGCTCCAGAAATATTGATAATAGGCACTACTGCCGCAATAGATTCAACATTGTTAACTACCGTAGGTCTTTCCCAAAGACCTTTAACTGCTGGAAATGGGGGTTTTAGTCTAGGATTGCCTCTTCTTCCTTCTAATGATTCTAGAAGAGCGGTTTCCTCTCCGCAGATGTAAGCTCCACCTCCTCTTTGGACATAAATTTCCAAATCAAAGCCAGAACCTAATATATTTTTACCTAAAAATCCTGCTTTTTTAGCTTCCTCAATAGCTTCCTCTAAAATATCAGGAATCCAAGAATATTCTCCTCTAATGTAGATGTAAGAAGCATTAGAACCTAAGCAGTAAGATGAAATTAACATTCCTTCAATTAAAAGATGAGGAATAAATTCCATCAAATATCTATCTTTAAAAGTACCTGGCTCTGACTCATCGGCATTCACTACCAAGTGTCTAGGCACTCCTTCTGGCTTCGCTAAAAAGCTCCACTTAAGCCCCGTAGGGAAACCTGCTCCTCCACGACCTCTAAGTCCAGAAGTTTTTACTTCTTCTAAAATTTCTTCAGGAGTCATCTTAAGTGCCTTTTCTGCCGCTTGATAACCTCCTTGTTTGCGGTAAACATCAAAATAACGAATATCCTCTATATGTGCATCTTTAAGTAAAAGTTTTTTACTCATTTTTTCTTTTATTTAATCCAAAGCAATGGCTCCTTGTCTGCATAGCTCAAGGATTTCATCTACTTTCTCTTTAGTTAAATGTTCATGATAAAATTTCCCTAACTGCATCATCGGTGCATAGCCACAAGCCCCTAAACATTCCGCTGGTTTTAATGTAAACAAACCATCTTCCGTAGTCTCTCCATCCTTAATGTTAAGTGTTTTACGGATATGGTCTAAAATATCATCACTCCCATTGAGCATACAAGGTCCTGTTCTACACACTTCTAGCACATATTTACCTACCGGCTTCATATTAAACATCGTGTAGAAAGTAGCCACTTCGTACACCTCTATTGGTAATATGTTAAGCACCTCCGCCACATAGTCCATCACAGGAACACTAAGCCATCCTCCAAATTCCTTTTGTGCAATATGCAAAACAGGAATAAGTGCCGACTTTTGTTTCCCTTCAGGATATCTAGCGATGATTTTATGAACCTTTTCTAAGGTTTCTGGCTTAAAAGCTATAACTGTCTCGTTCATTTTTTTATCTTGTAAAAGTACTTTGTACTCTAGTCTTTATATTAGTTTTAGCAAAATTTTAGGCGTCTAACTCTCCTGCAATTACATTCATACTACTCATAGTTACAATGGCATCAGAAATCATAGAGCCTTTTATCATCTCTGGGAACGCTTGGTAGTATATAAAACACGGTCTTCTAAAGTGTAGTCTGTATGGCGTTCTTCCACCATCACTAATAAGATAGAAACCTAACTCTCCGTTTCCTCCCTCTACACAATGGTACACCTCTCCTTTAGGAATATCTTGCTCTCCCATAACAATTTTAAAGTGATAGATAAGCGCTTCCATTTTAGTGTAAACATCTGCTTTTGCTGGCAAATAAAACTCTGGAACATCTGCGTGATAATCACCTTCTGGAAGATTTTCGTAAGCATTTTTAACCAACTTATAACTTTCCCATATTTCCTGCTGACGAACCATAAATCTATCATAAGTATCTCCTGCCGTTCCTACTGGAATGATAAAATCAAAATCATCATAAGATGAGTAAGGTTGTGCTACACGCACATCATAATCTACCCCAGCTGCACGAAGATTTGGTCCTGTAAAGCTATAATTAAGAGCTCTCTCTGCCGAAATAGGTCCTGCCCCGATAGTTCTATCCATAAAGATTCTGTTTCGTTCCATTAGGTTACAAAACTCTTGGAATCTTTTTGGGAAGTTTTTAATAAAATCTTTAATTAATTCGTGAAATTTAGGGCTAAAATCTCTCTCAAAACCACCTATTCTACCAATATTGGTAGTCATTCTAGCTCCGCAGATTTGCTCGTACATTTCGTAAATACGCTCTCTGTCTTGGAATACATAGGTAAACCCTGTAATTGCTCCTGTATCTACTCCTATTACCCCATTACATACCAAATGGTCTGCAATCCTAGCCAACTCCATAATGATGATACGCATATAATCTACTCTCTTCGGTACTTTACAACCGATGAGCTTTTCCACCGTCATATGCCATCCTAAGTTGTTGATTGGAGCTGAACAATAATTAAGACGGTCTGTAAGCGTAGTAATCTGGGCGTAAGGTCTTCTCTCTGATATTTTCTCAAAAGCACGATGAATATAGCCTACCGTCTGCTCAGAGTGAAGTATCTTTTCCCCATCCATTGTTAGTACATTTTGGAATATACCGTGTGTTGCAGGGTGTGTAGGTCCTAAATTAAGGGTATATAATTGCCCATCAATTTGCTCACTACTTTCGTATTGGTTAAGTATATTAGATAGTTCGTTATCTTTCATAATTCATTTTATTTTGGGTAAAATATCCAATAGTTCTATCTACCAAACATTTTATCATCTTTATCCTCTCTAGTACCATCTTCTAAACGATACTGTTTAAGCATTGGGTGGTAGCCCATATCTGGGTCGTTTAAGATAATTCTTAAATCAGGGTGCCCCTTAAATCTAATACCATAGAAGTCAAATGTTTCCCTCTCCATCCAATTAGCTCCTGAGTATAAATCTGAAATGGTATCTACCTCTGCTTCTTCTATCGGCATAAACACTTTTAGACGAACTCTAAAATTAGTCTTCATATTATGAAGATGATAGATAACTCCTAACTCTTTAGCCTTATCTTGAGGATAATGGATACCGCATATATCTGTAAGAAAACCTATCTCTAAAGAAGAATCTTTTAGATGATGAATAAGTTTTTTTACCTCTTCTTTTTTTACCTCTAATGTTAACAGACCATGAGGCTCAGAAACTGACAATACCGCTTCTGGAAATTCTCTATTTATGGCCTCTAAAACAAATTCGTTGTTCATATCTTTTTATATGATAATTTGACAATGATTTAACTTTTTTAATTTTTTGATAATCTAGCTCTCAATTTCAAATTATCTCAGTTTATTTAACACCGTAACTTTCTAACAATGCCTTATACTCTGGCATATCTCTTCTTCTAAGACTTTCACTCTGTGCCAATGCCTGAACCTGCATAAACCCTTCTAATATCTGCTCTGGCCTAGGCGGACATCCTGGCACATATACATCTACAGGTATAATTTTATCTATCCCTTGTAGTACCGAATAAGTATCAAAAATACCACCACTACTCGCACAAGCTCCCACCGCTATTACCCATTTAGGTTCTGCCATCTGAGAGTAAACTTGCTTAAGCACGGGTGCTAATTTTTTAGATATAGTTCCGCAAACCAAAAGACAATCTGCTTGTCTTGGAGAGAAAGACATTCTTTCCGCACCGAATCTTGCCATATCGTAAGTAGGCATCGCCATTGCCATAAACTCAATACCACAACAAGAAGTTGCAAATGGTAGTGGCCATAAGGAATAAGAACGAGCCATTCCTATAAGGCTACTTAATTTTGTTGCAAAGAACCCCTCTCCTGAATATCCTGGAGGAGCTGGTGCATCTGTTTTTATAATAGGTTTATTAGACATCTCGTTTTTCTAATTTTTAAATATAATAGTTACTTAAACATTCTTACTTATCCCAATCTAAAGCTCCTCTTTTAAGAACATAGAAAAATCCGATAAAAAATACTGCTACAAATGTAAGAACAGCTAAAAAGCCTTCCACCCCAAACTCCCTAAAATTAACCGCATAAGGGTAGAAAAAAACTATTTCTATATCAAATAAAACAAATAAAATAGCTGTAAGAAAATATTTAACAGAGAATGGTGTTCTAGCATCTCCTTCAATCTCTACCCCACACTCAAAAGCATCATCTTTAACTCCGCCATTCAGCCTAGGACCCAAATAATGAGAAGCTACCAAAGAAATCAACACAAACCCCAAGCCTACAGCAGCTTGTATTAAAATTGGAATATAATTTTCTGGAATACTCATAATAATTTTAATTCTTGACTTGCAAAGCTAAGAAATTAAACCTTAAAACTAAAAAGGCCACCTCCTTTTTAAAAGCAAAATAACTTATATTTAGTTAATTTAGAATTATTTTAAATAGATGTTTTATCTGTTTTTCATTTTCTTTAATATCACCCAAGCTATATAAGCAATATACAAAAACAGAACACTTGCAAAGGTAATATTAACGATAGCGTTCACCCTATCGTCTTCGACTTTAAAAACGGTATTATATAATACAAATGCGACAATTAAAATCGCATAGAAATAAAGTTGTTTTTTCATTGAAAATGCTTTAAATGTCTAGTGAATAAGTTCTTCTTCGTTTGTGATTAACCGGATTATAATCCTGCCACAAAAGTTGAATATTTTTATTTTCTTCAAGCTCAGGATTGGTTTCTAAAAACCTCACTCCTTTCTTCTTAAACACTTTATAAATCTCTTCAAAGATAATAGAAGTAACCCCTCTACGCTGATAATCTGGACGAATGCCTATTAGGTAAAAGTTAGCTCTATCATTCTTTTTACTTGCCTGTAGAAAATGCCACCACCCAAACGGTAACAACTTACCTTTAGCCTTTTGCAAAGCTCTAGAATAAGATGGCATTGTGATAGCAAAAGCAATTAAATCATCATGTTCATCAGCAATACAAATAATATAATCTTTGTCTATAAAACCAAAATATTTCTCTTTATAAGTCTTGATTTGCTCATCTGAAATCGGCGTGTAGGTAGACAAATTTTTATAAGTTTCATCTAGTAATTTAAACATAGGCTCTACTAAGGGCAATATTTCTTTTTTATGATTAAACCTAAGAACCTTAAGCTTATATTTTTCTTTAATAAGACCGCTAAACTTGGTTACTTTTTCTGGCAGTTGCTCTGGAAAATCAATTTCAAACTCTACCCATTCTTTTTCTTTTTTAAGTCCAAGTTGCTCTAAATGAGTGGGATAATATTCAAAATTATATATTCCTATCATAGTTGCCAATTTGTCAAACCCCATCACCAACATTCCTGCTTTATCCAAATTAGTAAATCCCATTGGACCTTCAATCTTGGGAAGATTTTTAGATTTAGCTACTTCTATAGCCTTATCCATCAATGCTTTTGAAACCTCTATATCATCTATAAAATCCAGCCACCCAAAACGCAACTTTTTAATGCCTAACTCCTTTTCTTCCTTATAATTAACCATAAGTGCAATACGCCCAACCACTTCTCCATTTCTATATGCTAAATATTGTTCTGTATCAGAGTAAGATAAAGCGGGATTTTCTTCAGCCTTCCAAATATTCTTTTCATCGTTGTTAAGTGGTGGCACATAGTTGGGATTTTCTTTATAAAGCTTGTTTGGGAATTTTATAAAATCCTGTAATTCTTTGTCGTTAGTTACCTTTTTTACTACTATAGATGCCATATTTCGGTCATTTTTTCACAGCAAATATAACATAAAAGTTTGGCATAATTTTTTCTGAATAGTGGCTAAAAATTAAATTATTATGGGTTATTATATTATTTTAGGAATCATCACTCTAGTAAGTTGGCTTGTTTCGGCGAGGTTAAAATCAAAGTTTAATCACTACTCTAAAGTAATTCTCAGTAACGGACTTTCTGGTAAAGAAGTGGCAGAAAAAATGTTAAGAGACAATGGCATACACGATGTTCAGGTAGTCTCTATTCCTGGGCAACTTACAGACCATTATAATCCTATGAACAAAACGGTAAATCTGTCCGAAGCGGTTTATGTGCAGAGAAATGCTGCTGCCGCTGCCGTTGCCGCCCATGAATGTGGACACGCTATACAGCACGCCATAGGATATTCTATGTTGCAGCTTCGTTCTAAGTTAGTTCCTATCGTTAATATCAGTTCTAACTTATTGCAATTTATCCTTATAGGTGGTATCGCTGTAATGGCTGCAAGTGGCAATAAAACCCTATTAGCTATAGGTGTTGTGCTATTTGCCATAACAACATTATTTGCATTCGTTACGCTCCCTGTAGAGTACGATGCAAGTAATCGTGCTTTAAAATGGCTAAAGAGTACAGGTACTGTAACCACAGAAGAATATGCTGGTGCTGAAGACTCTCTAAAATGGGCTGCTAGAACTTATGTAGTTGCAGCATTAGGTTCATTAGCTCAGCTAATTTACTTTGCTTCTATGCTAATGGATAGGAGAGATTAAAAATCATAAATAAAAAAGCCTCAAAATTTTGAGGCTTTTTTATTTGTATTTAACAAACACTACTAAAATCTATATCCTACACCTAACATCAGCTTTCCTGCCACAGGACTTACCATTTCTCCTTTAGTAGATCTCCTTGCCAAACCGATACTTGTTTCAAAAGTGATATTACTACGCGTTACCCACTTACCCCCTATACCAAAACCTATACTATAGTTGTATTAGTTGATTCTGTATGTACAGGATAAAATGAGTAACTATAAGGACTATAATAATAATCTATTTTCTCATCACGAGAGGTTGTTATAGGAAGAAAACCTTCTATAAAAAATCCTGAAGCATATTTTTTTCCAAAATATCTTCTGTAATAAGGAGAAAATTGACTATTACCAGATATGTCTCCTAAACCTAAAATAATATCTAAACCAACACCAGAACTATCATCAATAAGTCTCTCATAAGAAACATTTATAGCTCCTCCAGCTATTAAAGGAAAAGGACTAATCATAACATCATTACTCCTAATAGAAGTGATTGGCTTAGGTTTAGTACTTAACGAATCCGTCTGAGCCTGAACAAAACAAACAAAGCAGATAAAACTCAAAAACATAAATATTTTTTTCATAGGTCTAATTTTTATGGAGCATAATTTAATAAATTTCATACATTCTACATTCCACAAAAAAGCAGTACAAATAAATCTATATGTACTGCTCTTCTAATTTTACTTTCTTAGCAAAAGCCTATTTTAGTTCAATAGGGTTATTATTTTCGTTTAAAAACTTTTTCAGTTTCACTTCCGCTTCTTTTATTTTATCTACAAAATAAGAACCGTCTGGAAGTTTATATTCTTTCATTGCTGGATTATTAAAATGTGTTTTGATAGAAGCAAATGGGTCTTGCTTATAGGCTTGATAAGCTTTATCAAACTTCTCGCGAGTTACCTCTATCCCATTCCCCATACCAAATTCTTTCATCATTTTTTCAGAGTATGGCGTTGCTTTTTCTTCAGAAAGTTTCTCATTTCCTTTAAGCACCCACTGATAGTGGTTTTGGGTATCTTCTATTTTAACAATAAGCCCCGGTAAACCATAAAATTTATACGGACCATCAGCAAAAGGAATATCTGTAGTAAACCAAGCTACCCAATTTCTTCCACCAAAAGAAGTGGTTGCTTTTTGTGTAGAGTAATTTTCTATCGTAGCTTTTTCTGTTTCTATTTTCCAATCTAGTTTTACAGGCTCTTTATATACAAACTTTTTTTCCAAAATAAAGTCTTCATAAGCTACCTCTTTAATTGGGTAAGGCTTTACTATAGAATAAGTAAATTTACCTTGTTTTAATCCAAATTTTTCTTGGTCAAACATATTACCTGTTTTCTTAACTTGTTCCATAAAAGCCTTCATCAGCGAATCTTGAGAAACCGCCATATAATCTCTATAAACCGATTTATCTTTCCACACATCTAATACCGTAAGCTCTTTTTCCACCTTGTTAGCAGAATCTTTGCTTGGTTTAAAAGTCATTTCATAAAAGAAACGATTAACCTCCTGTGCAGAAAACAACCCTGCTAAAAGAAGTAACACTAAAAGATTTATTTTTTTCATAATTAAAATTTTATTCTAAACAATAAGTAGCAAAACCATTGGATTTGTTACAACATAATTACTGTTTTTCTTATTTCATCAGCTCCTTAGCCTGTTCTAGAGCAGCGTCTGTAATCTTGGCTCCTGATAAGATTTGGGCTATCTCGTGTAGTTTTTCATCTTCTGATAACGAGATAATTCTAGACTGCGTTCTGCCTTCCACCTCGCTTTTAACCACTTTGTAATTATGGTGTCCTTTAGCCGCTACCTGTGCCAAATGGGTAATCACTATCAATTGCATATCTTTAGCCATTTCTTTCATCACCTTTCCTATTTCCTCTGCCACTCTTCCAGAAACGCCTGTATCTATTTCATCAAGAATTAAAGTTGGTAAAGCTGTCGTTTCCGCCATTATTTTCTTAACACTTAGCATCACTCTAGAACGCTCTCCGCCAGAAATTGCGGACTGTATAGGTTTAAGCGGAAACCCCGTGTTGGCTTGAAATAAAATATTGATGCTCTCTTTCCCAAAGGAATTAAATGTTTCTACCTCCGAAAAACTAACTTCTATTTTTGCTTTCTCTAGACCTAACTGTTTCAGTAGCTGCTCTATTTTATCTTTAAACACAAGACTGGCATTAACTCTAGTTGAAGACAATTCTTTTGACAAAGTTTCTAGCTGAGTTAAAGATTGTTCCAATTTTTGAGTAATATCACCTATCCTCTGCTCTAATGTATCAAAGCTATTTTGCTCTTCGGACAGTTTATTTTTAATAGCTAGTAAATCCTCCACTGTATCTACTTGGTGCTTTACAAATAGTGTATTGATTTTATTAACTATCGTTGTAAGTTCAGATAGTAAATGTGGATTCATTTCTATTTTTTCTACCTGATTTTCTACTTCGCTTACAATATCTTTAAACTCCTCAAACACAGAATCTAAACGCTGACTAACCTCATCAAATTGAGAGGAAGCCTCCGATACTCTATACAGTTTCGTTTTAGCGTCCGCTAAAGCATCTAATACCCCAATCTCCTCTTGATGAAAACGAGAAATCACCGCAGCTAAATTCTCCGATATAAATTCCGCATTTTCTTGCGTATTTAATTGATTTTTAATCTCTTCAAAATCTATCTTATCTAACGCTAATTCTTCTAATTCTTGGAGTAGAAAAGACTTATAATCTCTCTCTTTAAGTCCTTCTGATAAATGATTTTGAGCTTCTTCTAAATCCTTCTTTAAATTCTGATAAGCCGAAAAAGTCTTTTGATATTCTGCTAAAATAGACTGATTTTGTGCAATGCCATCTATAATCTTAAACTGATAAGCCTCCGTAAATAACAACGAAGTTTCAAACTGCGAATGTATATCCACCAACTTAGATGATAAATTTTTAAGAACATCTAATGTTACAGGGACATCGTTCACAAAAGCCCTAGATTTGCCACTTGGGAGAATCTCTCGTCTGATGATGGTGGGATTTTCAAAGTCCAAATCATTTTCATCAAAAAAGGATTTTAAGTCGTTAGAAACTTCAAATTCGGCTTCTACAACACTTTTTTGTTCTGCGTCTGCCACTGCTTTCAAGTCAGCTCTCTCGCCAAGTATCAACCTTAAAGCTCCTAAAATAATAGATTTACCAGCTCCCGTTTCTCCTGTAATGACCTGCAAACCCTTATTAAGATTTAAACTCAATTTATCTATAAGGGCAAAATTTTGTATGTAAATTTTATTCAGCATAGGTACAAAAATACGAATTTAACTTTCAGCTCTGAAAGAAAATATTAGCTAGGAATCTCCTGTTTTTTAAACTCATTTCTGAGCAAGGCTAACTTTATTTCGTTTTTCAAATCAGAAGAAACTTTGTCTACTCTTATTTTTAACTTCGAAAGTTTATCGTAAGTGCTTATCTGGTGATACCAATCGTAAAATCCATAGCCCGACACTTGTCCTTTTTCTATCAACAAAAATGATTTTTCGCCTCTCGTCCTGCCCTGTCCTGTAAGGAGCATACTTTTATCTTTAAAACTTAAAAACTGTTCGAGAGCTTCTTTACTGTTTAAAACTTCGTGATTTTTAATAAAATTAAGCACTTTTCTCCCCTGCGAATGGGTTTTAAATTTAATCATAGGCGACAATGATATATCTCTACGCACTCGTTTGACTAACCATTCATCATTTTCAAAAAAAAGTCCGTACGGCAAATGTATCTTTTTGGCAAGACCTTTAGTGTTCATAATCAGCTTTGCAAACAACTCTGACACCACTAGTTCATAAGAAATCTGTTCTACTTCATTTTGTATTTTTTGCCACTTTTTCGACTTAGCATTAAATATCTTCTTCGCAAACTTATAAATACCATCTGTTGCTTCAGCTAAAATCACTTTACCACTAGCGTCTTGAAAATAAATAATCCCTCGTTCTGCTGGTAAATCTTGGGTAAGTGTTTTAACTTTATTGAGGTAGGTTTTTGCATTAGCTTCCTCAAAATGGGATTGGATAATCTCGTTATCTTTATCCTTAGTCATTAGCAGTTTAAAAAGGTCTAGCGTTGCTCTGGCATCACTACTTGCCCTGTGATGTTCTGCTAAAGGTATTCCTAAAGATTTCACCAATTTCCCCAAAGAATAACTTTCTTCATTAGGAATGAGTTTTTTGGCTAAAGGTATGGTGTCTAATGTTTCTATACTGAAATGATAGCCCAACCTCTTAAAAGATTGCCTCAACATTCTATAATCAAAATCTACATTATGCCCTACTAAGGTGCTTCCTTTCGTAATTTCTATAATTCTTTTAGCAATTTCGTGAAATTTAGGAGCAGTTTTAACCATTTTAGGTGTAATACCCGTCAGTTTTTGCACAAAATGAGAAATATCGGCTTCTGGATTTACCATAGAGATAAATTGGTCTACTATTTTATGCCCATCATAACGATAAATAGCGACCTCTATAATACACTCCTCTCGAAATGCACCACCATTACTCTCTATGTCTATTACCGAATACATTTAGTTTTTAAAATAAAACAATCTCACAATATCAAAGGGTGCAAACTTGCGGATATTTTTCATTAAATGCAAATTTAACCACCGCTTAATCCACAAAAAAAATGATTCAGATTAAATCTGAATCATTTAATTTTATAGGTTATGATATTAACTTTTAGTACCTTCTCCTAGAAGTGGATTTTAATCCAAGCATACCTAGTATAGCTTTTGCTCCTTCTCTCATTAAAGTTGTACCAAAAGTTTTAGCCATAGGACTTTTCAATACAGTATCAAATAGGCTAGGTTCTTCTTGTTCTTTAGTCACGGTTGTTTTAGGTGCTTCTTGAGACGCCTGACTTCCCTCAGCTACAGGAACCATTCTTTTAGATAAAATCTCGTAAGCATTTTCTTTATCTATACTATTCTGATATTTCTTAACTAAAGCTGACCCTGCCGTTAGATTATCTATCTCGGTAGCCGTTAATACTCCCATTCTACTTTCTGGTGAAATAAGGTAAGTTTGCACCAAAGGTGTTGGGATACCTTTTTCATCTAATGCCGTTACAAACGCCTCTCCTATTCCTAAATTTTGGATGAGTTCCTCCGCCTTATAATACTCTGTAACAGGATAGTTTTGTATGGCTTTTTCTATTTCTTTTCTATCTTTAGCTGTAAATCCTCTCAATGCATGCTGAATCTTAAGACCTAACTGACTTAAAACATTCTCTGGCACATCTCCAGGGATTTGAGTAATAAAATAAATACCAACTCCTTTAGAACGGATAAGTTTCACCATAGTTTCTATCTGTGAAAGCAAGGTTTTGGAGGCTTCTTTAAAAATTAAGTGAGCTTCATCTATAAAAAGCACCAATTTCGGTTTTCCACTATCGCCTTCTTCTGGAAAAGTAAGATAAATCTCGGCAAACAAAGACAGCATAAAGGTAGAAAATAAGTTCGGTTTATTCTGAATGTCATCTACACGCATAATATTTACCACACCTTTCCCATCTCTAGTTTGTAACAAATCATTAACCTCAAAGCTCGGCTCACCAAAGAACGCTGTTGCTCCCTCTTGTTCTAAAGCTACAATAGACCTCAAAATAGCCCCTAAAGATGCTGGTGCAATAGAGCCGTAATTTTCTGCTATTTCTTTCTTACCATTATCGTCCGTAGTTACATACTGTAATACTTTTTTAATATCTTCTAAATCAATTAGAGGTAAGCCTTTATCATCACAATATTTAAAGACTATAGACATAATGCTACTTTGGGTATCATTAAGCCCCAATATTTTACTAAGTAGCACTGGTCCAAATTCTGTAACCGTAGCCCTCAACTGAACACCTTTAGCCCCAGAAATCGTCATTAACTCTACCGGAAAAGGCTGAGCTTTATACGGCAACTCTGTTTTAGCATAGCGTTCTTTAATGATGTTATTTTCCTCCCCAGCCTCTGCTATTCCTGAAAAATCACCTTTAATATCCATTACTAAAGACGGTATCCCTGCATGAGAAAGCTGCTCCACAAAGACCTGTATAGTCTTCGTTTTTCCCGTTCCTGTAGCCCCAGCTATAAGACCATGACGGTTTAAGGTTTTTAACGGAAGTTTTACATCTACCTCTTTTATTACCTCTCCATCTAGCATTCCCTTCCCTAGGATAATACTATCTCCTTTGGAGCTATATCTACTGCTTAGTTCTTCTATAAATTTAGTTTTGTCTGCCATTTTACATTTTTTGATGGATAAAATTAAGAAATAAAACTGAATAATAGCTCTTTTATCTATCTTAAATAATCTCATCTAGGACAAACCAGTCCTAAATATGGTAGATTTTGTTTATATTTGTTACTCTATAAAAGATATAATCCTTATGGAAAAAGAAATCATTTTAAAAGCCATTGCTAACGAGCAACAAAAGATAGTGGATAACCTACAAAAATCTGTAGAGCGCTACCGTATAGAGTCTGACATAGATGAAGATGCTACCCACAACCCTGAAGACTTTTCACATCAAACAGAGGCTAAAGATATGCAGCTTAGGTTTGAACAGATGGCAAATACGGCAAAAAATCATTTAGCATTCATAGAACATTCTACCCAAGAACACCATACAAGTATTGAAAGTGGTTGCCTTATTAAAACCGACAAAAGTTATATTTTTATTGGAATCTCAGTGCCACCGTTCAAATATGAAGGAAAAGATGTAATTTGTATTTCCGAAGAGGCTCCTATTTATTCAAAAATAAAAGACACTAAAGTTGGCGATAAGGTTGATTTTGGCTCTCATCAAATTGAAATTATAGACATAGCTTAGTTAAAAAACAGACTTCTGTAACCCAAGTTTCATTACTTATAACGGCACAAGTCTTACCTTTGTAAAAAATTATGGAACTACTAGGTTATTTTTTTGCTGTCATCATTGGTTTGGTACTCGGTCTTATGGGCGGTGGCGGTAGTATTTTAAGCGTACCTGTTTTTGCCTACCTTTTTGGGTTAGATGCTATTACCTCAACCACACTCTCTTTATTTGTAGTTGCTTGTAATGGATTAGTAGGCTCTTTGGGATACTTTAAAGAGAAACAAATACACCTCAATACCGCTTTACTATTTGGTATCCCTTCCGTCTTAGGAGTGCTTTTCTCTAGGAGGGTGGTTGTACCACATCTACCCGAATACATCATCAACCGTTGGGGCATTTGCCTCACTAAAGATATGTTCCTTCTCATCTTATTTGCCTCGCTGATGCTTTCGGCTTCCTACAAAATGATTGTGGGAAGTAAAACTGAACCAAGTACCTTAGAGATTTCTCCATCTAGAAATACCTTGCTTATTTCCCAAGGGCTGTTGGTAGGCATTATTACAGGACTGGTAGGTGCTGGTGGAGGATTTCTTATCATTCCTGCTTTGGTAATGATTTTAGGGTTAAAAATGAAAGAAGCTATTGGTACCTCACTACTTATTATTACCCTTAGTAGTACCATAGGTTTTATAAGCTCTTTAGACAAAGTTGCCATAGACTGGCAATTTCTCTTATCTTTTACAGGGCTATCTATTCTAGGAGTTTTATTGGGTTTGGCTTTATCTAAAAGAGTAGATGGTAAAAAACTCAAACCTGCTTTTGGTTGGTTTGTGTTAGGTATGGGAGTTTATATCCTAATTAAAGAATTAATTTTAAAATAAAAATAGTATCATTATGAAAATAGAACAAATATACACAGGTTGCCTTGCACAAGGAGCCTACTACATTACTTCTAACGGCGAAGCAGCCATTATAGACCCACTGCGTGAAGTACAACCTTACTTAGAGCGTTTAGAGAAAGATGGTGTTACCCTAAAATACATCTTTGAAACTCACTTCCATGCTGATTTTGTATCAGGACATTTAGATTTGAGTAAAAAAACAGGCGCTCCTATCATCTACGGACCTACTGCAAAGCCTAGTTTTGAAGCTATTATTGCAGAGGACAATCAAATTTTTGAGTTAGGAAATGTTAAAATAAAAGTGCTACACACTCCAGGACATACGATGGAAAGTGCGTGTTTTCTACTCCTTGATGAAAACGGAAAAGAAACCGCATTGTTTAGTGGCGACACACTATTTTTAGGTGATGTAGGGCGTCCTGACTTGGCACAAAAGGCCACTAATCTTACTCAAGAAGAATTAGCTGGACTATTGTACGAAAGTCTTTACAACAAAATACTTCCCCTACCAGATGAGGTTACCGTGTATCCAGCACACGGAGCGGGTTCTGCTTGTGGTAAAAATATGATGAAGGAAACCGTAGACAGCCTTGGCAACCAAAAGAAAATAAACTATGCCCTCAACCAACCCAGTAAAGAGGCTTTTATAGACGCTGTTTTAGACGGGCTTACCGCTCCTCCTCAATACTTCGGAATGAATGTAGCTATGAACAAAGGAGGCTACACCAGCTTTGATGAAGTTTTAAAAAATGGTAAAGAGGCTCTATCTGTAGGAGATTTTGAAACCGTGGCAGAGAATACAGGAGCTTTAATCCTTGACACTAGAAATGCCGCTGATTTCCACCAAGGTTTTGTGCCTAACTCTATCAATATTGGTCTTAAAGGCAGTTTTGCGCCTTGGGTAGGTGCAATGATTGTAGATGTTAAACAACCCCTGCTACTAGTCTGTGAAGAAGGTACCGTAGAAGAAGCCATTACTAGACTCGCTCGTGTAGGGTTTGATAATGTGGTGGGCTACCTCAAAGGAGGTTTTGACTCGTGGAAAAATTCAGGAAAAGAAATAGATACTATTAAAAGAATTTCTGCCGAAGCCTTTGCGAATGAATACCACAAAGACACAAAAGTAGTAGATGTAAGAAATATAGGAGAATACTCTGCTGAGCATGTAGAAGACGCCCTTAGCCGCCCTCTTATGGAGATTAACGATTGGGCAAAAGAACTAGACGATACACATTTCTACATCCATTGTGCAGGAGGTTATCGTAGTATGATAGCCTCTAGCATACTCAATTCTAGAGGTATCCGAAACTTTACAGAAGTAGATGGTGGTTTTGCTAAAATTAAGGAGACTTCAGTACCTACCACTGATTTTGTATGTCAATCTAAAATTAAATTCTAAACCATGAAAGCCATACATCTGTTGATACTTGGCGGAGGTTTAGCTCTGGGGCTTGCCTCCTGCCAAACAACTAGTAAAGCCAAAGATACTGGAATTATCTGGTGTGTAGCCGATACAAAAAATACTAGCGAAGCAAATATCAAAAAAATTATAAATGCTCCCAATAGTATTTTGGTGGATGTAAGGACTCCAGAAGAATTTGCAGAAGGCAGTGCTAATGGAGCCATCAACATACCTTTAGACCAGTTAGAAAATCATTTAGATAAACCCGTTGTGCATTATGAAATGAAAAAAACAAGAGTTGTTTATTAGACTGAAAATCAGTATATTGTTTTTGCTATAAAACGATATAAATGAACAACATAGAGCAAATATATGAAAGAATTTTGGAAGTTTTAGGACTTTTTTCAGAAAATCAACTGATTAGTTATCAGAGAAGAACACCTAAAATGAGCGATTTAGAAGTCATAAGTCTTAATATTACTGCTGAATACTTGAGTATTGATAGCGAATTACAGTTATTTAGAAAATTGCCAAACTCTCTGATAAACAAAATTGAAAGAAGTGTTTACAATAAGCGAAAACGAAGACTATCCCTACAAACAGAGCAAATTAGACAGCGTATTTCGATGGAGTTCAATGAGTTTGAAGATATTTTTATCGTTGATAGCATGCCAATGAAAGTTTGTGAAAACGCTCGTTCTACTCGTTCAAAAATTTGTAAAGAGCAATCCTATTCTTCACCAACATATGGTTATTGTGCTTCACAGAAATTATATTTCTATGGCTATAAACTACACGCAGTATGTTCTTTAAATGGTGTGATTAAGAATTTTGATATAAGCCCTGCATCCGTTCACGACATCCACTATTTAAAAGATATTGGTGAGCAAATGCGAAACTGTACTTTAATTGGAGATAGAGGCTATTTATCAGCAAAAGTTCAAATAGATTTATTTAACTATGCTAATATTAAATTAGATACACCAATGAGAAGTAATCAGAAAGATTATATTCCTCAATTTTCATTGTACAAGAAAAAGCGAAAACGAATTGAGACATTTTTCTCTCAACTTTGCGACCAATTTATGATTAAAAGAAACAATGCTAAAACTTTTGAAGGCTTTAAAACAAGGATAATCAGTAAAATAACCGCCGCAACGGTTATTCAATATATCAATAAATTTATCTTCCAAAGAAAATTAAATCATCTAAAAATCAGTATTATTTAAAATGCACAACGAGTATTTGTCTATGTATTATTATATGGGAATTTTTAATGATATTTTATTTGTATTACATAGTGTGTTTATAATGCTATGAAAAAAATCTTGTTAAATTAGAAATTATTTCTATATTTGAAGAGCTAAGAGTCACATAATTAAATATTTTTACAATTATGAAGACTTTAACAAAGTTTTCAAGAAAGCAGTTAAGTAAAACCTAATGGAAGAGTTCTAATAGAAATCTTAAACTATAAAAAATTGTTTATAACAGCCTTTTAATTTTTAATTGATTATCATGAAATATTTATATTTTTTTATCTTTTTTACCAGCATTTTTATTCATGCTCAAACCACGAGATTGGTGTACAGGGTGTCATCAGGTGTTGGTTCTGAACGGGTTGATGAAATTTACTATCTTGATGTAGATACCCATAAGAAAACTGGGATTTATTACAATAGAAATTACTTTGTAAATGATTCTATTTTTAAAAAGACAGGAGAGTTTGGATTTTCGGATTTCAAAATGACGGATTTTGTAAAAGTGAATTTTGCCAATAGTGACGATGCAGAAGAATATAAAATGCTGAGTGTAGATATTTTTAAAATCCACATAAAAAAATCAAAAGATTGGAAGATAGAAAAAGAAACTCGTCTGGAGGGGAATAGGACACTGCAAAAAGCAACGATAGACTACGGAGGAAGGCAATGGGAAGCTTGGTGGGATAAGGATTTTCCTCTTTATGTAGGACCGTACCTTTTTAGTGGTTTGCCAGGATTGATAGTGAGTCTGAAGGATACGCAGAGTCATTTTCATTTTGAATTAATTGGTGTTCAAAATTTCCCTGCCACTCAAACCATTGATTTCTTAACCACATTAGAAACCAATTCTGTAACTATTTCTATTGATAAATTTAAGAAAATGCTCCTCCAAAATTACAATGATCCTTTTGGTGGTATTACCAAAGGCTTGATAAATAGGAATCAACCTATTCGATTAGAAGATGGTACTCTATTGACCAAGGATAATTTAAAAGTAAGTGAAGAAATGATTAAAAATAGATTGAGAAAACAAAATCCTATTCACTTGGATTTTAAAGCAGCGTATCCTGATAAATAATTTAGAAAGGGTTAGCCTATTATTAAAATCACAAGGATTTTTGGTTCTTGTGATTTTTTTGTCAAGTGTCTTTGTGGAGGGATTTTTAAAATTCAGTACAATGGGGCTATTAGCACAGTGCAAATACAAAATATTGGTATATAAGCACACAAAATCTTTGTATAGAAAACCAAAAAGTAATAAATTTACGCTCTGTAATCTAATAAAAAAAACAATAGAAAATTTATGAATACACAAGCCTTTGTTAATCGTCACATTAGTCTTAACGAGCAAGACACACAGGCGATGCTTTCTAAGATAGGAGTATCTTCAATAGAGGAACTCATTTCTCAAACCATACCAGCAGACATTAGAGCGGACAAAGATTTAAGCATTTCAGAACCCTTATCGGAGTACGAAATGCTTTCTCATTCTAAGGAGTTAGCCTCTAAGAATTATCTTTTTGATAATTACATTGGGTTTGGTTATCACAATGTAATATTACCGTCGGTAATTCAGAGAAATATTTTAGAAAATCCTAGTTGGTACACGGCTTATACTCCATATCAGGCAGAGATAGCACAAGGTAGGCTAGAAGCACTACTTAATTTCCAGACAGTGGTGTCGTCATTAACGGGCTTTCCGTTAGCTAATGCCTCTTTATTAGATGAAGGTACAGCAGCGGCAGAGGCTATGCATATGTTCTTTGAAAACCGAACTAGAGAGCAGAAAAAAGCAGAAGCTAATCGTTTTTTTGTATCAGAATTGGTGTTGCCACAGACAGTAGCTGTACTTCAAACTAAAGCTGAAGGGCTAGGAATAGAAATTGTAGTAGGTTGCCACGAAAAAGAAAATCTAAGCGAAGGATTTTTTGGTGTGCTACTTCAATATCCAGGTAAAAACGGAGTGGTATTAGACTATACAGAGTCTATTGCTAAGTATAAAGAAAACAATCTACAAGTAGCGGTGGCTTGTAGCCCAATGGCATTGGTTAAGCTGAAATCTCCTGCCTCTATGGGTGCGGATTGTGCGGTAGGTACTACACAGAGATTTGGTATTCCTATGGGATATGGTGGTCCACACGCGGCATTTTTTGCTTGTCAAGAATCTTACAAGAGAGATATACCTGGTAGAATTATAGGAGTTTCTCAAGATATGTACGGTAAGAGAGCGTTAAGAATGGCATTACAGACCAGGGAACAACATATCAAAAGAGAAAAAGCGACTTCTAACATCTGTACAGCACAAGTTCTTTTAGCGGTAATGGCAGGAATGTACTGTGTGTATCACGGACCGAAAGGTCTAGAGTTTATTGCAGACCAAATTCATTATAAAGCGAATGCACTTGCAGAGTCTTTAAAAATATTAGGTTATCAAGTGGTAGAAGAAGCTAGTTTTGATACTGTTAAAATAGCACTTTCGGAGGAAGAAAAACTTAACTTGATGATGCTAATGAGAGGTCAGAGTATCAACCTAAACTACTTTACCGAAGGCATCGTAAGTATCGCACTCAATGAGGCTTGTACTGAAGATAAGCTACAAAAATTGCTAGATGCTTTTGCAAACTTTAAAGCGAAGCAAAGTTTCAAAATCAATATAAAAGAAGCGTGTACTTTACCTAAAGATTTATTAAGAACAGACGAAATCTTGAAAGATGAAGTCTTTAATAAGTACCATACGGAAACAGAACTGATGCGTTACATCAAGAGATTAGAGAGAAAGGATTTATCTCTAACTCACTCTATGATTTCGCTAGGGTCTTGTACAATGAAACTGAATGCTGCGACAGAAATGTTGCCATTATCTTGGGCAGAGTGGGGTAGTGTTCACCCATTTGTACCTACAGAACAAGCAGGTGGTTATCAGTTGTTGATTAAAGAATTAGAAAAAGATTTAGCAGAAATTACAGGTTTTGCAGGAACTTCTTTACAGCCTAACTCTGGAGCTCAAGGCGAGTATGCAGGGCTTATGGTCATTCGTGAATATCATAAATCTAGAGGCGAAGGACATAGAAATATCGTGCTAATTCCTCAGTCTGCTCACGGTACCAACCCTGCATCGGCAGTAATGGCAGGTATGAAAGTGGTTGTAGTGAAAAACCTAGAAAACGGAGAAATAGATTTTGAAGACTTTAAAGCTAAGGCAGAAGAACACCGCGAAAATCTTTCTGCGGTAATGATTACTTATCCTTCTACTTATGGTTTTTTTGACGCTAACATCAGACAAATTACCAGTTTAGTACACCAATATGGAGGACAAGTTTATATGGATGGGGCAAATATGAACGCTCAAGTAGGCTTTACAAGTCCGGGGCTTATTGGGGCAGATGTGTGTCACCTTAACCTTCATAAAACATTTGCAATCCCTCACGGTGGAGGTGGTCCAGGAGTAGGACCTATCTGTGTGGCTGAACATTTGGTTCCGTTTTTACCGTCTAATCCTAATATTGGGGTAGGTGGTTCACAGTCAATTCAGGCAATTTCTTCTGCACCTTATGGGTCGTCGTTAGTGCTTAATATCTCGTATGCTTATATCAAGATGTTAGGAGCTCAAGGTCTTAAAAAGGCTACGGAACACGCTATACTTAATGCCAACTATTTAAAAGATGTTCTAAAGGAGCATTTCCCTATTCTTTATACTAATGCTCAGGGCAGAGTGGCACACGAGTGTATTGTGGACTTCCGACAATTTAAGACATTAGGTATAGAGGTAGCCGATGTTGCTAAACGATTGATGGACTACGGTTTCCATGCACCTACGGTAAGTTTCCCTGTGGCAGGTACGCTGATGATAGAGCCAACCGAATCTGAAAGTAAGGCTGAACTAGACCGTTTTGCAGAAGCTCTTATTTCTATTAAGAAAGAGATTGAAGAAATAGCTAACGGACAAGCTGATGCTCAAAATAATGTGCTTAAAAATGCACCACACACAGAGCAAGTGGTACTTTCTGACTCTTGGGACAAACCTTACTCTAGAGAGAAAGCAGCTTATCCTTTAGATTGGGTACGAGAGCATAAATTCTTTGCATCTGTATCTAGAGTAGATGAGGCTTATGGGGACAGAAACTTAGTGTGTACTTGTGCACCTATAGAGAATTATATGTAAGGATTACTTTTTCTACAAATAAACAGTATCATAAAAAAGCTACCTCCTTATTGGGGGTAGTCTTTTTTGTGCTTTTATTTAGAGGTAGGTAGAAGAAAAATCTTATGCTAAAACTTGCATACTTGCTTAAAAGGTTATAAGTTTGCTTCATATTTATGCGATACACTATCAGCAACATACAAAAAAGTGAAAAAAACTTACACAAAAATTTGGTATTTCCAAATAATTGTGTAAACACACACACACACACACACACACACACACACACAGATAATTACCTGCGTATGCGTCGTATTATCTAGAAAATTCTTTAGACTTTTATCGTTAAAACAAAGTATCATTCCGCCAACTTTTGTTGGGGGCTTTTGGCGTTTATCTTATTCTAATTTTAGCTTTCATAAATATAGGCTAAAAGCACCATTGTTTTGTCTAATAACATGGTCGTTCTTGTTAGGTGCTTTTAGTGTTCAGGGGGAGCGTTATGTTCTTTCTGTTTTAGCCTTTCCTCTCGTTTTGTGTGTGTTTAGAGGGGGAAGGCGTTTTTTTAGGTTAGAGGTTAGCTTTCAGAGTTTAGAACTTAGTATAGTCTCATCAATCCTTAAGTCAAATATCCAACCTCTAAAATCTAGTATCCAATATCTAACATCTATAAATTATAAATATCAACAATTTTAAAATTAAATATTATGACAACAAAAACGACAAAATTGAGTGTATTCGCCTTTTTAGGTTTAAGCTTTGTAGCCTATGGACAGTACGATGGTAAAGTGGGTATTAACGAACCACAACCTAAAGCTACTTTAGAAATAACTCCTAATACGGCTAACAAGTCGACTACAGCCTCTACGGTAGAAGGAATTTTAATACCTCGTGTTAGCCGTCTAAGAGCTGCTAATATGGGAACAGGTGTTACAGAGTCTACACTACTTTATATTGACTCTGTGTCTGATGGTACTGCTTCGGGAACAACGGTTAATGTAGATGCTACGGGTTTTTACTTCTTTAAAGGAGGTGTTTGGGTTAAAATGGGTGCAGGAGCAACAGGAGCAGTTACTTTGCAGTCACTTACAGGAGGGATTAGAAAAGTAGTTCAAGCTAATGATACAGAATGGAAAAAAGAGGGTACTTTTTGTTTAATCCAAACTACTACAGCAACTATTGATATGCCTAATCCTGCCAACTATGCAGGGAAAATCCTATCTGTAAATAATCAATCAGGAACACAGTTAAATTATGGTGGAAGTTATCAGCCAATTAGTGCTACCACATTAGATGGAGGTAAAGGGCATATTTTAATGTCAGATGGTTCAGCGTGGTATGTAATAGGAGGAAGTTACTAGTATAAATAAGAGAACTAAAAACAAAAAGAAAAACAATGAAAAAAAATATATTTCTAGCAAGTGTTTTATTGGGAACATTAGCTTACGGTCAAATCAATACACAGTCAAATCCTAATCCAGTAATAAATCAAGAAAATCCTTTTTTAGATGCATCTGGATATAATCGTTCAAATAATAATGTTGGTAAAGGTTTGTATTTTCCAAAGACAGATTTAACCACATGGGAATTTAAAACATCAACAATAAATCCAGGGAAATTCTCTACCTATTTTGATGGGATGATTGTTTATAATACTGGTTCGGGTAAAACTTTAGCGGATACTAGTAAAGGAGGCAAACAAGTAGATGTAACCCCAGGTTTCTACTATTTTAAGAATCTTAACCAAACTTCTCCAAGTGGTAGTGTAGCTAATGGAGAATGGGTAAGATTAAGCGATACCCAAACCAATGACCAACTTTGGGCTCAGAGAGATAATAATAGTATTACAGAGACTTATCTAAAACCTGCTTTGGGACAAGGTGATTTTGTAGGATATCAAAAAGCTAGAAAATATCTATACAATTTAGGAAATGTAGCGGAGGGTGATTTGATACATCAGTATCTTAACAATGCAACAGGATATGTTTCTAATGAAATTCCTTTTGCAACTTTAGTTTCTTCAGATGTGTTACCTCAAACATCAAGTATTGCCGCTGGAAACGGCTTTTATTTTACCTCTAATCAAGCTTTGCTAAAAGAGGCTCATGTTGCCTCTAATCCGTCAAAAACTTATCAATTAGATGAGTCTAGGTTAGTGATTAAAGATGTAACATCTCCAATAGGAGGATTAACAGGAGTTAATTCATCTGTTGATTTGTTCTCTAATGCTGTGGCATCATCTATTTCAGGTATATCAGGTATTACTTCTGTAGGAAGTCAAAATGGAAACTATTCTAGAGCAACTGTAAGTAGTAATACAGGAGGTATTTTTCATTCTAGAAATTATGGTACTTCTACGGATATGTATGGTACAAGAACTTTTGTAAGTAATAGAGGTGTTGCGGATAATATACGCGGAAGTTACATCAATATATCTTCTCAAGTGCTTAACATTGGTCAAACATCTATGCCTGCACACACCGTAAAGGTAATGTATGGAGTAGATAATGTGGTAAATGTATCAGAAAATGCTACGATAGAAACAAGAACCAATGGTATTAGGTCAGCTTCTTATTTTCGTCAGAACAGTACAACTCCAGAACATTACGGTATCTACAATTATAGCAGAACTTATGCAGGAGCTAATGTGGGGCAACTTTATGGAGCAAGATATGCTTTTTATAATGATGCTACAGCTACGGTAGGAGATATGTATGGTTTGTATATAGAAAATGTAAACAAAGGGGGTAATTTTAATTATGCTATTTATACTAATGAGGGAAAAGTTAGATTTGGGGATAATGTAGGTATTGGCGTTGAATCTCCAGCAGAAAAATTAGAGGTTGCGGGTAATGTAAAAGCCACGGGTTTTATAGGTACTAATGCCGCTATCTTCCCAGACTATGTGTTCCAAAAGTATTATACAGGTACTTCTAGCATTAAATCAGATTATAGCTTTAAAACCCTTAGCCAAGTAGAAGATTTTGTAAAAGCTAACGGGCATTTACCAGGGTATCAGTCTGCAGCAGAAATCAAAAAGCAAGGTTATATAGACCTTATGGCAACTCAACTTACCAATGTGGAGAAGATAGAGGAGCTTTATCTACATAGCATAGAGCAAGATAAGGTTTTAAAATCTCAAAAAGAAGAGTTAAAATCTAAAGATGCTAAAATAGCAGAATTAGAAGCTCGTTTACAGAAGTTAGAAGCCTTATTAGTAAAATAGTTTAATGATTCCTTATGATGCCTATCGGTATCGTGAGGAATTTTTATCATCAAAATCAATTACTGTAAATCATTAAAAAGTAGAAATTATGCCAGTAAAATTTAAAGCAATCGAAAGAGGTCAGCCCGGCGTAAGCGGTGGCGGCAACAAAAAATGGTATGCTTCTCCTAATATGAGCGGAGAGAAAACCCTAACCGACCTTACCAGAGACATAGAGAAAATCTCTACGGTAAGCGGAGCGGACATCAGAGCGGTACTTTATGCCTTGGTAGATGTAATGCAGTCGTCCTTAGCTAATGGACAAATCGTTCGTCTGGGAGAGTTGGGCAGTCTGCGAGTGAGTTTCAGTAGTGAGGGTAAAGCTACGGAGAAAGAAGTAACCGCTAGTGCCATTAAACAAGCTAAAGTGATTTTCACTCCCGCTAAAGGAATAAAAGATACCCTAGCGACACTCACTTACGAGAAGGCTTAGGATAACTCCTAAGTCCCCTTTAAAAAACCGATGCTTATAAAATCAAAAACTTATAGGCATCGGATTTTTTTTAATAAGCATAAAAATAATTTTTATAGGCATAGAATTTATAGGCTATACTTTTGACTTTACCCAAACACTTGCGTTAGGTTTATTTCAAAGCGATAAATACGTATGTGTGTCCTTTTGTCTTGAAACAAAAGGACCAAAAGTTCAAGACTAGAAAACTACGGCTAAAAATGCGACGTCCATTCTAAAAGCCCTAGAACTCACGCCAAGGCTAAGCCCGACGTTTGTTCAAACAATAGGTCTTTTTTAACGAATGGACTCCCCATTTTCTTAACGCCTCCGTTTCCTTAGGTCGGAGAATGGGGTGGTTACTATATATGGTAGAGAATACTCGACCTCTAATCCCGACGGCGTTAAAAACCTCATTACTAAAGGCGTTAAAAAAGTTTTACTGTTTGAGCAGGCGTTGGGTAACGAGTTGGGGCGAGTTTTAAAACTTTTAGCCTTTGTGAGTATTTTTTAGGCATAGCCACCAGAACCTTGAATTTTTGTTTCTTTTGTTTCAAAACAAAAGAAGGTAAATAAATATATATCTGTACTTTTAGTTTGACCTAAACCTAACGCAGTGGTTCGGCGTAGCCAAAAGTACCAAAAAGTTAAGACTAGAAAACTACGGTTAAAAATGAGTCTTCCATTCTAAAAGCCCTAGAACTCACGCCAATGCTAAAGCCCTACGCTTGTTCAAACAATAGGGCTTTCTTAACGAATGGAAGCCCCATTTTCTTAACGCCTCCGTTTCCTTAGGTCGGAGGGTGGAGCAGTGATAATTTAGAATTGCTTTAAACGGTCTTTGCTCGGCAGACCGTTGATGACGGCTAAGTGATTGTAATTAAAAGCGGTTTTAGAAATAAGCATCTCTAAAAAACGATGCCTATAAGTCTTGTTTAGGCTTTATAGGCATCGATTCTTGGAGTAAGACAGAAAACTATTTTTACCTTAAAATGTGTCTAACTGTTCCGATAGGCTTTCCCATTCAGACATAATAGCTTCTAGTTCCTTTTGTAAGGTTTGGTATTTTTCTAGTTCCTGCTCCGTAGGATTGGTCTTTGCAAATATATCCTCTAGAGTTGCTATTTCAGTTTCGTAGTCGGCTATTTTCTCCTCTAGCTTCTTTATTTTGTTTTGTAGGTTTTTTTGCTCTTTAGAGATAAACTGAGGTTTCTCTACCACTACAGGCTCTGCTTTAGGAGGAGGTGTTTTGGCTTTTTCTTCTAGCTTAGATTTTTCTACGGATATTTCTCTGATGCTTTCTTTTTGTCGGTATTCTAGGTATTCGTCTATGTTACCTAAAAACTCCTTCATCTTACCATCTCTAAACTCAAAAATCTTATCGCAAAGCCCTTGCAAGAATTCCCTGTCGTGAGAAATAACGATAAGCGTGCCTTCAAAATTCTGTAAGGCGAGTTTTATAATTTCCTTGGACTGTATGTCTAGGTGGTTGGTAGGTTCGTCCATAATCAAAGTATTGAACGGACGCAACAACAACTTACATAATGCCAATCTATTTCTTTCGCCTCCAGAAAGCACTTTGGTTTTCTTGTTTACGGCATCGCCTTGGAAGAGAAAGCTCCCTAAAAGATCTCTTACTCTAGGTCTGGTTTCTTCTGTGGCAGCATCTTCGGCTTCTTCTAGTACGGTTTTGTTTGGAGTGAGTACTTCCTCTTGATTTTGGGCAAAGTAGCCGATGTTTACATTGTGTCCTAAATTCCAATTTCCTGAATAATCTTTAATCTCTCCTGCGAGTATTTTGGCAAGGGTAGTTTTACCTTGACCGTTTTGTCCGAGTAAGGCTATTTTTTCGCCTCTTTGGACGAAAAAATCTACACCGTCAAAAACCTGTTTTGTGCCGTAGGCTTTTCCTAAATTTTCAGCTTCAAAGATTACTTTTCCAGGAACGATACTCTGCACAAACCTAATGTTGAACTTGGAAACATCTTCGTTATCTATTTCTATGCGTTCTATTTTTTCTAGTTTTTTAATCAAGGATTGAGCGAAAGAAGCCTTGGTAGCGCTAGCACGAAATCGGTTGATGTTGTCTTCCATTTGCTTGATTTCGGCATCTTGGTTCTTTTTAGCTTGTTCTAGTTTCTCTCTTCGTTCCTTGCGGAGCTCTAGGTATTTGGTGTAGTTGGCTTTGTAGTCATCTACTTTTTTATTATTGATGTCAAAAGTTCGGTTGCATACCGAAGTCATAAATTGCTTGTCGTGGCTTACCAGTACAATAGCCCCAGGATAATCTTTCAGGAAGTTTTCTAACCAAATGATGGACTCCATATCCAAGTGGTTGGTAGGCTCGTCCAGTAGCATAAGGTCGTTCTTTTGGAGGAGTAGTTTGGCGAGTTCTATCCTCATACGCCAACCGCCAGAAAACTCATCGGTTATCTTTTGGAAGTCGTCTGCTTTAAAGCCTAGTCCCAAAAGTATTTTCTCCATATCGCCTTCTAGGTTGTAAGCATCGTGATGATGAAGCAAGTCGTTAAGCTCCGTCATACGATGAATGAGCTGATGGTAGGCATCGCTTTCGTAGTCGGTTCTAGTGGCTAGTTGGTGATTAACTTCGTCTAGCTCTGCTTTCATCGCGTTGATTTGTTCAAAGGCTTGCATCGTTTCGTCCCAAACGGTTCTACCTTTTACAAAATCTAAATCTTGCTTTAAGAAACCTATGCTGATGTTACCTTCTGGGATCACTTCGCCTTCGTAGAAACTTATTTCGCCCGAAAGCATTTTGAGGAGTGTAGATTTACCAGCTCCATTTTTCCCAACTAAACCTATTTTATCTTCTTTTTTTATAGTGAAATTAACATCACGGAACAGATAATTCCCCGAATGATGCAACCCTAAACTCTGAACTGAAAGCACAATGTCTAATTTTAAATGATTAACAATTTAACGAACGGCAAAAATAAGGAAAATAACCGTACTATGATTTTTATCCATATTGGCAATTGGTGTTGTAAAAAATATTAGTTTTGTACTCGTGAAAAAGGTTTTAGCTTATATAATGTTAGCGATTATAATGCTGGTTTCTTTCCAGCAGAGTATGATTGTGGTTCATTTTAAGCTCAACCAAAGCTTTATAGAGGCAAATTATTGTATTAACAAAGATAAGCCTCAGATGAATTGTCATGGTAAATGTTACTTAGAAAAAGAACTTAAAGACAATCAACAAGACGATGTTTTGGTGGGTCTATCTTTATATGAAACAGTTGTTTTTGTGCTTTTGGATAATGGGTTGCCTACCTTTGATAGCGTTTTCTATGAAAATTCTGAACGCAAGATTATATCCAAAGACTTCTTTGTTCTAGGAGATGTTTTTGACCAATCGTTTCGCCCTCCTATTTCGTTAGCTGTTTAATCCTTTTATTTTTAGAGTGTCATTGTTTCCTTTATTTTGATAAAGGAAAGATGGTGTGTATCGTTTCGGATATGGCAGTGATTGTCACTCATTCGGGACTAGTTATGAACACTTTTTATGCAGGTGTTCTATCTAATCAATTTAATCAGTTTAACTAAATAGAAAAAATTATGAAAAAATATATCGTGTTTGCTTATGTCGCAATCATTTTAAGTTTGGTGGTATCTTGTAATAGAGATGAAGAGCCAACTATAAATACTAACGATAAAAACTCTGTAACACTAAAATTTGAAAACTTCTTTAACGGACAGGCAATGTATGGGCTTTCTGGAGTCTATACTTCGTCATCATCTCAGAAACACAAGTTTACCACTTTAAAATACATCGTGAGTGATGTTATTCTAGTAAAATCCGATGGTACGGAGGTTAAATATCATTACCAAAATTCAGACAAAGGGGCTTATATCGTAGACCAGTCAGAGGAAGCAATAACGCATAATTTTGTGTTAGAGGAAATTCCTGCTGGAGATTATAAGCAAGTTAAGTTTGGGCTAGGTATTTCTCCTGATGCCTTTATTTTAGGGCAAGAAAAACAGGCTTTGTTTTGGGATAAAGCTAAGACTAACGGTATGAGCTGGAGCTGGGCAAGTGGCTATAAATTTGTGAATTTTGAAGGAACTTATTCTGACACTTTAGACAAAAACTTCAAAATACATATAGGTAACATAGGAAATCCACAACAGAGCAATACTCCTGATGTTTATAAAGTTGTTACATTAGACTTACCGCAAGCGGCTAAGGTAAGAAAGGCGATTGCTCCTCAAATACACATTATGGCGGATATTAACCAATTCTTAAGTGGTAAGAATAAAGTGGTTTTATCAGATGATAATGCACAGGCAATGCACCCTAGTAAAGCTATAGTAAGAGAAACAGCAGAAAACCTTTCGCTTATGTTCAGTGTAGACCATGTTCATAATAACTAGGCTACTATTTCCAATAAATTATTTTTAATTATAAACTCTACCTGAAGCCCAATCTTTGGGTAGGGTTTAAATAAATTACGGAAAAAATGAAAAGCTACATTATCACAGGACTGGTGGTTCTTGTTTCTGTGCTTTCTTGTCGGAATGATGAGGCAGAAGTTCAGTATCCTATAGACCAACCTTACACATTTGGAATACCATCTAATTTTCCAGAAGTGAAGTATAATTTACAGGCTAATAAACCTACGGAATATGGCGTTCAGCTAGGGAAAAAGCTATTTTATGACGGGAGATTAGCCAAAGATAATGCTGTAGCGTGTGCTTTTTGTCATATTCAAGCAGATGCCTTTACACATCACGGGCACACGGTGAGCCACGGAGTAGAAGGTAGAGAAGGTTTTAGAAACGCTTTGCCTATTCAGAATATGATTTTTTTGGATAAATATATGTGGGACGGCTCTGTAACCGATTTAGAGATGCAACCCATTATTCCTATTTCTGCACATGAGGAAATGGACGAAACCATAGAAAATATTACGCAGAAGATTAAAGACGATAAAGATTATAAAAGACTTTTTACCATTGTGTATGGCGATGACAAAGTTACGGCTGAAAGAATTTTGAAGTCCATCACACAGTTTATGTCTATAATGATTTCGGCTAACAGTAAGTATGATAAAGTGGTAAGAAATGAAGGAGAAAAATTTACAGGGGAGGAGGCGAGAGGTTATGCTATTTTTAAGCAAAAATGCGTAGCATGTCATTCCACAGATTTGTTTACAGACCAAAGCTACAGAAATACAGGACTGCCTTATAATCCTATATTAAAAGATGAAGGTAGAAAAAGGGTAACAGGCAAAGATTCTGATTTTTTGAAGTTTAGAGTGCCTAGTCTTAGAAATGTGGAATATACCGCTCCTTATACTCACGATGGTAGATTTTATACATTAAAGGCATTACTTGATTTTTATGATTCGGGGGTTATTGACAATCCTAACTTAGATCCTGAGTTTAGAAAGGTTAAAGGTAGAGTAGGAATTCCTTTAACGGAGCAAGAAAAATATGATCTTATTTTGTTTTTAAAAACATTAAGTGACACTCAATTTATTACTAACCCAGCATTTTCAGAATAGATGATGAAACAGATAATTTTAATTTTTAATTTATTTAGTCTATTGACTTTACAGGCTAAAGACAGTATTAGTGTTAAACCAGCTAGTTTTCCTATCCAAGCTCTAAGGTGGTTAGAGGAAGATTGCGATGCGTGTGGGTGTGCGGTAGGTAATGCGGCTTCTGGCTTTGAAAGCATACTCAATCCTCAGTTTATTGGGATTAAATATCTTTACCAATCGTATGAATCTAAAAGTAATATTTTAGATGCTCATTTTTCCGTTCCAGAACATTACAACACGGTACAAATCTGGGGGCGTATTCCACTTCATAAAAATGTAGATGTTTATGCCAATTTGCCATTTCATTTTCATAGCAGATATACAGATACCAAACAAGAATTAAGTGGTGTGGGAGATGCGTCGGCATCGGTTATTTATAAACTTAATTTAGATAAAGAAGATTCGCATAGGCTTAATTTTGGAGTTGGGGTTAAAGTACCACTAGCTAAATTTGATGAGAAAACGGCTAACTCCTATAATCCGAGTTTTCAAAGAGGTACGGGAAGTTGGGACTATTCTACCATTGTTAATTATACTTATATGAAAGGACAATGGGCTGTAGCACTTTCTACCGATTATATTTTCAAAAATCAAAATAAGTATTATTATCGCTTTGGAGACCAATGGAATACCTCTGTTACAGGGTATTATATCAAAGATTTTGATAGTTTTAGACTATCTCCGAGGTTGGGAATTTCTACGGAAAAGTATTTCCAAAATGTGCAGGTGGGAGAAAAAGTGCCTCATACAGGCGGTTATTTGGTGTTGAGCAAATTGGGGGCGGAGTTTTCTTTTCGTAAGTTTAATATAGGTTTGGAAAGTCAATTGCCTTTGCGTTCTGAAATAGCTGTCAATTCGGTTAGGATAAATTCAAGACATTCTGTTTACCTCAATTTTAATCTTTAATTTATAAAGGAGTAGATTTTAGCATTTGATATTTATAGTTTATTTTTGAGGTAAATTATAAGTTCTCCTATGATGCTGATAGACTTTTCTAAAGAGGTAGATTTAAAACAACTTCAACCTAATACCGATTTTGAATATCAAGTTCTGAATTTTTTAGAAGATTGGTATTCGGAAAAGCCTTGCGTTTCGGTAAAAACATCAGGTTCTACGGGTGTGCCTAAAATATTTGAGGTAGAAAAGGAAAGAATGAAGGCATCTGCGAATATGACCTGTGATTTTTTAGGTCTAAACAGGTCAAATAAGGCATTACTCTGTTTGCCAGTGGAATATATATCGGGCAAAATGATGTTGGTAAGGGCTATGGAGCGAGGTTTGAAGTTATTGATAAAAACGCCTTCCGTTAGTCCTTTAGAAGATTTAGACGAAGAAATTGATTTCTGTGCGATGACGCCACTCCAAGTGGAGTATTCTTTGGGAAAGGTAGATTTAATTAAAAAACTAATCATTGGTGGTGCGGCTGTCTCGGAGTCTCTTAAAGCAAAGCTAAAAGGTGTTGCATCTCACATCTATGAAACTTACGGAATGAGCGAAACGCTTTCTCACATTGCGTTAAAACAGATAACGCCAAATGAGGAGCTCCATTTTAAACCATTGCAAAATATATTTTTAACTCAAGATGAACGAGGGTGTCTCTGTATAGAGGCACCTCTTCTTACTTCGGAAAAGCTCATTACTAATGATTTGGTAGAACTAAAAGAAAGAGGCGTTTTTAGCTTTTTGGGTAGAGTAGATAATGTTATCAACTCTGGTGGAGTGAAGATAATCCCAGAGCAATTAGAGGATAAATTAAAGAAAATAATCCCGAATGAGTTGGTATTTACTAGTGTTTCTGATGCTATTTTAGGCGAAAAATTAGTATTGGTAATAGAAGGAAAAGCATCACAAGAAACTCAAAAATTACTTGGCGAGATAGCGTATGATAAGCCCTACCACGCACCAAAAGAGATTGTTTTTTTAGATGAAATTCCTAGAACTCCAAATGGCAAAGTCAATCGTGTGGAGTTGAGGAAGCGATTGTAATGTAAAGGCTAAAGGAGAGGGTGCTCTTAAATTTACAAAACATAAATTATGAGTAAAATTTATATTTTTAGTGGGCTTGGAGCGGATAAAAGGGCTTTTGGAAAAATTGATTTTTCAAATTACGATTATGAGTTTATAGATTGGATTGAACCAAAGGATAGAGAGAGTCTTGAAGATTATGCATTTAGGATTTCAAAGAAAATTATTACAAAAAAGCCGATTTTGATTGGACTTTCATTCGGCGGAATTGTAGCAACAGAAGTGGCTAAACATATTGCAACAGAAAAAGTTATTTTGATTGCATCGGCAAAAACAAAGTTTGAAATTCCGAAATTATATAGATGGTTTGGGAAACTTAAAATTGATAGGTTAATTCCTGAAAAGCTCTTGAGGTATCCAAATGTATTGCTATATTGGGCTTTTGGTGTAGAGAATAATTCTGATAAGATTTTGCTTTCTGAAATTATAAAAGATACAAATCCTAAATTTTTAAAATGGGCAATTAGAGAAATTTTACATTGGAGGAATATTTATGTAGGGAATAATACGATACATATTCACGGAACAAAAGACCGAATCCTACCTTATAGAAATATTGATAGCCCAATAAAAGTGAATAATGGAGGTCATTTTATGATTATTAACAAATCCAAACTATTAACACAAATTTTAAAGGTGGAAATTAACAAGAATTTAGAAGTTTAGCTTTCATTTTTAGTAAAAAATTAACTCGTGCTTTAGAGGGTAACGCTTAATTTTGCCGATATTATTTTAGTTGATGTATCGAAGTTTATTATTTTTACTCTTGTTGGTGAGCGTGTGTGTCAAGTCTCAATTTTTTGTAGGAGAAGTTCTTGTGGAAGACCACTCGGAGGTTTATTTAACTCCAATCTATGTTACCAACTTGGAAACTAGAAAGACAGTACTGTGTGATTACAAAGGAGCTTTTAAAATAGCGGCTTCCAAAGGCGATGTCATTAGGTTTACCTCTATTACTACGGATAGAACAGATATCACTATTACCGAAAAACATCTAGTAACCTACAATAATATTGTGGAGCTGAAAATGGCGTATAATGTAATTCCTGAAGTTAAATTGTCTAAATTTAAGCCTAGTGGTATTCTGAAAAACGATGTTATAGCACTAGATGATAAAAAGTCACCGTTGGCTCTCAAGCAAATCATAGGACTTCCAGAATCTAAAGGAGACGGAACACCACCAGAGGCTCCACCTATTGCATTTGTAGGAGGTGGTTTAGGGGGTGGGGTGGTTATTAGTGTAGATGCTATTTATGATGTGATTTCGGGAGATAGAAAAAGAAAACGCCGCTTATATGCCTACGAAAAAATGATGAAAACTACGGCGGCTATCAGAAATTATTATGGGGACGATTATTTTGTTTCTATGAAAATTCCTAAACATATGATAGATGATTTTCTACAATTTGTATATTCTTCGGAGGAGAGTGTTTTTGCTTTAGTACAAAACAATAAGTACGAAGGAGTTAAAGTCTATTTTGAAAAATACTTGCCAATATTCCAAAAGAGAATGAAAAATACCACCATAATGGAAGTCGTTAAATAGACTTTAAAATTGTATTTTTGCACTCGTTAAAAAATAAGTTGTGGGAAAAAATAAATTAGGACGCTTTGCCGAGAATAAAATACTTAAAAATGTATTTCAGCCAACTAGAGAGGAGGCTTTAGAAGGGTATCCTTTGGCAGGGCAGTGGAGAGAAAAGGTTTTTAAAAATGATAATCCTATAGTGTTGGAGTTAGGCTGTGGGAAGGGCGAATATAGTGTAGGCTTGGCAGAAGCATTTCCGAATAAAAATTTTATAGGAGTAGATATTAAAGGTGCCAGGTTTTGGTTTGGTGCTAAAGCGGCTTTGGCTAAAGGGTTAGACAATGTTGTTTTTTTAAGAACCCAAATTGAACTTATTGACCGCTTTTTCACAACAGATGAAATAGACGAAATTTGGATTACCTTTCCAGACCCTCAAATAAAATATCGCAGAACCAAACATAGGCTTACTCACCCTGAGTTTTTGGACAGATACCATAAAATACTCAGAAAAGATGGTGTGATTCATTTAAAAACAGATTCTGAATTTCTACACGGCTATACTTTAGGTTTGTTGCAAGGTCTAGGACACGAGATAATTTCTGCTCATCACGATATTTATGGAGCTCCAGAATACGACCCTGAAACGCCACTATTGAGAGACATAAGAACTTATTATGAAGAATTGTTTTCATCAAAAGGTAAAACAATTACTTACATTAAATTTAGATTGAAGAAATAAAATAACAAAAGCTGCTCAATTGAGCAGCTTTTGTTTTAGACTTATGTGTTAAGGTATATTATCCCAAATAAGGATATTTGTAATCTTTAGGAGAAACAAAAGTTTCTTTAACACTTCTTGCAGAAACCCAACGAAGTAGATTCATTTTAGAACCAGCTTTATCGTTAGTTCCTGAAGCTCTACCACCACCGAATGGCTGTTGTCCCACTACGGCTCCTGTAGGCTTGTCGTTGATATAGAAGTTACCAGCAGCGTTTTCTAATGCTTTATAAGCCTCGTCTATCGCATAACGACATTGTGAGAAGATAGCTCCCGTTAATGAATAAGGAGAAGTGCTATCTACTAATTTAAGAGTTTCAGCCCAATCTGCATCTTCGTAAACATAAACGGTAAGGATAGGTCCGAAGATTTCTTCTACCATACTTTCATATTTAGGGTTGGTAGTAAGAATCACAGTTGGGTGAACAAACCAACCTTTGCTGTCATCAGTTTTACCACCTAAAACAACTTCAGCATCATTAGCTTGGTTGGCTCTTTCGATATATCCTTTGCATTTTTCAAAAGAGTTTTTGTCTATCACGGCGTTCACAAAGTTAGACGGGTCTTCTGGAGAACCTACTTTTACAGTGCTAAGTTGAGCTTCCATTACCGCTTTTACATCATTCCAGATAGATTTAGGAATGTAAGCACGAGAGGCTGCCGAACATTTTTGTCCTTGATATTCAAAAGCACCTCTTACTAGGGCAGTGGCTACGGCTTCTACATTAGCAGATGGGTGAGCAACTACGAAATCTTTACCTCCTGTTTCTCCAACGATTCTTGGGTAAGATTTATAGTTGTGGATATTGTCTCCAATCAGTTTCCACATACCTTGGAATACTTTAGTAGAACCTGTGAAGTGGAGACCTGCAAAATCAGGGTGTGCTAATACTTTTTCTGCTGTTTCTTTTCCGTCAGTGAAAATCATATTGATAACACCGTCTGGTAAGCCAGCCTCTTTTAGTACCTCCATAATTACTTTTGCAGAGTAGATTTGTTTGTCCGAAGGTTTCCATACTACTACATTTCCTAGCATTGCCATACAAGTAGGTAGGTTACCAGAAATAGCAGTAAAGTTGAATGGCGTTACGGCAAAGCAGAACCCTTCTAACGGACGGTACTCTGAACGGTTCCAAATGCCATTATCGGAAACAGGCTGTTCGGAGTAGAGTTCTGTCATAAACTCTACATTAAATCTTAAAAAGTCTATAAATTCACAAGCAGAGTCTATTTCTGCTTGATGCACATTTTTAGACTGGGCAATCATTGTAGCCGCATTCAGTTTATCTCTGTAAGGACCAGCGATGAGGTCTGCAGCCTTTAAGAAAATAGAAGCTCTTTGCTCCCAACCTAGTGCGTTCCATTTTTCTTTAGCAGCAAGAGCGGTTTCTATGGCTTCATCTACGGTTTTCATATCTCCTTTGTAGTAGAAACCTAAACTGTGCTGGTGGTCTTGTGGAGAAAACATTTCTACCTTATGGTCTGTTTTCACCTCTTTTCCGTTGATAATCATTGGGACTTCCACTTTCTCTGCCCACATTTTCTTATAAGTGGCAATTAGAGATTTTACTTCGTCAGACCCTGGAGCGTAGGCTCTTACGGGCTCGTTGGTTGCAAATGGTACTTGCGAAATAGCTTTTGACATTGTATTTATATTTTTATGTTGAAAACGATTTTCCACAAAGTTACTATAATTAAAGTAAACTACCAATTTTTAGTTTTTGACCATTTTTGCGAAAGAAAAATCTAACTATTTTATTTCTAAGAAATGTAAATATTCTATAGTTGAACTAGCCTTGTGATTTCTATTATTTTCTTTATCGGCTTTAAAACGTTGATAATCTATAGAGAACAAATCATATGTTCCATATTTTGACATTATAGATTTTATTTCTGAACTATTCATAAGCCCTTCGTTATTATAGCTTAAAAAAATATATTTGAATTGTGAATTTTTGATTAAATTTTCAAAAGACTCCTTTACAGAATTTTTACTACAATAGCTAGATTTGTTATAGTTTCTTAAACCTGTTTTTCCTTTTGGAGTGAAGGTGTCATACTTTGCAATTGTATTTAATAAATGATAATTTGCTCCATATTGACGAGCGTTGTAAGGTGGGTCAAGGTACAAAATATCACCGCTTATTTTTTTAATAAGTTCGTTACTGTCATCGTTAAAAACTTGATGATTGTTATCATTTATAGTAAATATAGCGGGTTCTATTATTATCTCTTTTTGTGCAGATTTTTTAATATGTTTCAAGAAAGCACCGTAAACTGAAGCTGTGTTGGCTACTTTATCAGCACTTTCTAATAAAGAGGCTAGTAAGAAATAATATTGATTGTCTGTTATGTATTTTTTTATTTTCCAATTTTCTATTTTTTGGCGAATAGCATCTATTTTTTTTCCGTTTGTTTCAGAGAAATATAACCTTTGTGCTTTTCCGTTTTCAGAGTATTCTTCAAAAATAAACCCCTGAATTCCCTTAATGTTATTGAGTTCTTTAATTAGATGATTGTATTCAAAAAATTGGTGATTTTCAATATAATTTCTATTTAGTACAAAACTGTAATATTCAATATCGTTACTTATTATTTGCTTTACTTCTGATTTGAAGTTTCTTCCAATAATGCCAGTTCCTGCAAATAAATCACAAAATATTTTTTGACTTAAATCATTACCAACTACGGAGTAGATTGATTGTTTTATAAAGTTTGATAGCTTACTTTTTGACCCTATGTAATTCATATTTCTTCTTCTGGATAAAGTTTCTTTAAAATATTGTCAGTAACTTCTTTGCTAATTTTTATGACACTTGATTTTCTGTATTCAACGGGGTCAAACTGATAGCAACCAACACAACCTAGTTCTTGAGTATAGTGCTCATCTCCTTCGTAAAAAGAATAAGGGTTACCTTTTAGGTTTTTGGCGTTCCATCTTAAATTAGTTTCTTTACATCGTTTACAAATTTGGCGTTTTGCATCGTTTGCAGCTTTACTTAATGGTTGGAAATCCTCTAACCTTTGAGTTTTTATATTTGAAACTCTATCATTATCCTTTCTACCATCTTTATGGTCTATTTCTATTTTGGTATTTATAGAGTTGCCATTTATGCCGAGCATAACACAGTTTTTATTTTTGTAAAAATCTTTAATCTCCTTTCGGATACTTTGATTGAATGTATTAGAATTGTTAAATCCAGTTAATCTTATGGCATCAATGGAGTTTCCTCTTGTTTTTGTTTTATCAAACTCAATGGTGTATGTTTTTGCTAAACTTGAACTTGCTCTACACCAACTTCCTCCATTACCAAGTTGGAGTGCTTTGTATTTACCTATAAACTCGTTTACCGAAACCCAACGGCTTACTCCGTTACTATCAGGTTTTGCTAATTCTAAAAATAATTCTGTTTTTGTCATCACTAAAGTTCTTTTTTAAAAACAAAAATGTATTCGTGTTTGAATATATAATAATCACTCTTCATAGCACGATAGGTCCAAATTCCATTTTTTCCTAATTTTCCTCTGTTGCCTTCTATATTTTTTATGATAATACCTTTTAGTTTGGTTTTGAAATTTCGTTTAACAGTGTCCATTAGATAAAATGAAAGAGGGATTACCTCACTATTTTTATAAACATCTCCAATTACTATGGCAAAATATCTATTTTTTGCTAAGTATGGTAATATATTTTTACAAACTTCTAGAAATTTTTTTACAAAACTATTTAGATTGTCTATTTGTGATAGGTCATTGGGGTGGTTTGTGAATTTTATAATATCCATATAAGGCGGATGCATTATTATAAAATCAACTTGTTTTGAGTTGTTTTTTTTTAGTCCTAGTTCTAAAAAATGTGTAGTCTGTTCCTTGTTAGTAACATCGCAATTAAATATTGAAAAATTATGTATAAAACTAGAATCTTTCATTTGATTTTTCACGTAGTCTATCATCTGCTGATTGATGTCTAGTCCTATAAAATTTCTATTTAGATTTTCACATTCATATAAGGTGGTTCCGCTTCCTAAAAAGGGGTCTAATACTAACTCATTTTCTTTGGTGAAACGCCTAATCAGTTGATTTGGTATTTGAGGAATAAAGTTACCGTGATAAATGTTTTTATGTTTTCCTTCTCTTCCACGTTGGTCAATCAACCATAGAGAGTTAACGTCTATGTCTGTATCTTTCCACTCTTCAACATTTAAATCATTAAACCTCATTTTTGAGATGAATCTTTATTTGTGCCAAAGATAGTTAATAATATTTATTTTTAAACTGTTAAGAAAAGGTATAGAGAATGAATTGATAGTTAATTAGTGGATTTTGTGCCTATCATTGATGTTTCATTAACGATAATCCTTATTTCAGATAGGTCTTATTGTTTAGTGTTTGATGTCTTCTAGGTAGGTGTTGTTATTTTATTGGTAGTTTTCTTTGTTTTGTTGGTAGTGGTGGGTGTCTTCTAGGTAGGTGTCGTTATTTTATTGGTAGTTTTCTTTGTTTTATTGGTAGTGGTGGGTGTCTTCTAGGTAGGTGTCGTTATTTTATTGGTAGTTTTCTTTGTTTTGTTGGTAGTGGTGGGTGTCTTCTAGGTAGGTGTCGTTATTTTATTGGTAGTTTTCTTTGTTTTATTGGTAGTGGTGGGTGTCTTCTAGGTAGGTGTCATTATTTTATTGGTAGTTTTCTTTGTTTTATTGGTAGTGATGGGTGTCTTCTAGGTAGGTGTCGTTATTTTATTGGTAGTTTTCTTTGTTTTGTTGGTAGTGGTGGGTGTCTTCTAGGTAGGTGTCATTATTTTATTGGTAGTTTTCTTTGTTTTGTTGGTAGTGTTTGATGTTTTCTAGGTGGTTATTTATATTTGAAATGAAAGAAGTCTTAGACATTATTTAACAAAAGATTTTCTTAACTTTACCTCAAAATTTTAGAAGAATTATGACAGTTACAGAAAAATTAGGAGTGTTACGCTCTAAAATGAAAGAATATAATATAGATGCATTTGTAGTGTATTCTGCAGACCCGCATATGAGTGAGTATTTGCCTGAAGAATGGCAAGAGAGGGTTTGGCTCACAGGGTTTACTGGGTCGGCAGGATTTGTGGTAGTTACTGGAGATAAAGCAGCGCTTTGGACTGATGGGCGTTACTTCGTACAAGCTCCGCAAGAGTTAGCCGGCTCTGGGATAGAACTAATGAAAGAAGGGGTGGAAGGTACACCAAACTATATAGATTGGATAGCGTCGCAAATTCCACAGAATGGAAAGGTGGCAGTAAATGCTTTGGCGACGGCTCATGCGAATTGGGTAGATTTAGAAAATAAACTAGAACAGCAGCATATTTCTTTAGTCAATCAGCCTTTGTTAGAGGAAATATGGACAGATAGAGGGGTGCCTTCAAAAAACGAGGTCTTTGTTCACCCTTTAAAATGGGCAGGGCAATCTGTGCAGGATAAGCTTGCTTCCATTAGGCAGAAAATGAAGGGAAAGGAGGCTTCTGTGCATATTATGTCTAGTTTAGACGATGTGGCTTGGACGCTTAACCTACGAGGTAGTGATGTGGATTGTAATCCTGTTTTTTTAAGTTATTTAGTGATTGGCGAAGCGGAAGCGGTTCTTTTTGTTGATTTAGAAAAACTCAATGATGAAGCTAAAGAACAAATGGAAGTTTCAGGAGTTAAGCTAATGCCTTACGAATCTTTCTTTGGATATTTAGCTCAATTTAAAAATGAGAAAGTATTAGTATCTCCTAATGCTAATCAAGCTATATATAATGCCTTAGACGGAAATAGTTTTGTTGTAGCTCCTGTACCTGCTAATCTAATGAAAGCGGTTAAAAACAGTACAGAATTAGAAGGCTTTAGAACGGTAATGGTGAGAGATGGAGTGGCTATGGTTAAATTTTTATACTGGCTGAAACATAATGTAGGTAAAGAGCCTATGACGGAATATTCCATAGGAGAAAAGTTGAGAGAGTTCCGTGCCGAAGGAGAAAATTTTGTGGGCGAAAGTTTTGGAAGTATTATAGGGTACAAGGGTAATGGAGCGATAGTGCATTACTCTGCAAAAGCAGAAGGAAGTAAAGAAGTTACCAATGAAGGAAGTATTTTAATTGATTCTGGAGGGCAATATTTAGAAGGGACTACTGATATTACGAGAACATTAGCGTTAGGAGCGGTGTCTCAATCTTTTATAGATGATTGTACTTTGGCACTCAAGGGAATGATAGATTTGAGTATAGCCAAGTTTCCGAAAGGAACTAGAGGTTTCCATTTAGATACTATTGCGAGGTTGCCGCTTTGGCAAAAAGGTAAAGATTATGCTCACGGGACGGGGCATGGTGTGGGGAGCTTTATGAACGTACACGAGGGACCTCAAAATATTAGAAAGGATATGAACCCACAAGAGCTACTTCTTGGTATGGTTTGTTCTAACGAGCCAGGTTTTTATGTAGAAAACGAGTATGGTATTAGACACGAAAATTTAGTAGCGGTAAAAGAGTTAGAGACAACGCCTTATGGCGTATTCTATGGCTTTGAAACTCTCACACTTTGTCCGTTTTTTAGGGAAGTTATCAATGTAAAACTACTTACCGAGGAAGAGAAAAATTGGTTGAATACCTATCATAAAACTTGCGAAGAAAAGCTAAGTTCTTATTTAGAAGGTGATGTTAAAAATTGGTTTTTGGATTTGGTGAAGCCTTTATAAAAGGAATTATTTTGAAATTATTTTAACCCAATAGCCTCCTAAACTATCGTTAGGAGGTTTTTTTTATCTAAAAAAAATAAGAATTTCTAGAGTGTGGTGTGTATTCAAAGGTTTTTGTAGGTAACTGAATTTTTTTCATTGTGTAATTTTTAGGTCAACTAGGACAATATATCATGGATAATAATGAGATGTAGCAGCGTTCAATATATGCAGATGTATAGTTTGTAACCAAAAAATTAATACAATAATATTTGTTATAACTCGTTGTGCATTTTAAATAATACTGATTTTTAGATGATTTAATTTTCTTTGGAAGATAAATTTATTGATATATTGAATAACCGTTGCGGCGGTTATTTTACTGATTATCCTTGTTTTAAAGCCTTCAAAAGTTTTAGCATAGTTTCTTTTAATCATAAATTGGTCGCAAAGTTGAGAGAAAAATGTCTCAATTCGTTTTCGCTTTTTCTTGTACAATGAAAATTGAGGAATATAATCTTTCTGATTACTTCTCATTGGTGTATCTAATTTAATATTAGCATAGTTAAATAAATCTATTTGAACTTTTGCTGATAAATAGCCTCTATCTCCAATTAAAGTACAGTTTCGCATTTGCTCACCACTATCTTTTAAATAGTGGATGTCGTGAACGGATGCAGGGCTTATATCAAAATTCTTAATCACACCATTTAAAGAACATACTGCGTGTAGTTTATAGCCATAGAAATATAATTTCTGTGAAGCACAATAACCATATGTTGGTGAAGAATAGGATTGCTCTTTACAAATTTTTGAACGAGTAGAACGAGCGTTTTCACAAACTTTCATTGGCATGCTATCAACGATAAAAATATCTTCAAACTCATTGAACTCCATCGAAATACGCTGTCTAATTTGCTCTGTTTGTAGGGATAGTCTTCGTTTTCGCTTATTGTAAACACTTCTTTCAATTTTGTTTATCAGAGAGTTTGGCAATTTTCTAAATAACTGTAATTCGCTATCAATACTCAAGTATTCAGCAGTAATATTAAGACTTATGACTTCTAAATCGCTCATTTTAGGTGTTCTTCTCTGATAACTAATCAGTTGATTTTCTGAAAAAAGTCCTAAAACTTCCAAAATTCTTTCATATATTTGCTCTATGTTGTTCATTTATATCGTTTTATAGCAAAAACAATATACTGATTTTCAGTCTAATAAACAACTCTTGTTTTTTTCATTTCATAATGCACAACGGGTTTGTTATAGAATCTTATATACCTCTATTCAAACATTCAAAATACTAATTTTAATGGTATTTACTTTTTGGGCTATATTTTTTTTTGTACTTTGGCGAAGTAAATTTTAATATGAAATAAAATGAAAGAAGTATTTATAGTATCGGCAGTAAGAACACCGATGGGAAGTTTTTTAGGTTCGTTATCTAATGTACCAGCACCACAATTGGGAGCAACAGCTATTAAGGGAGCTTTAGCTAAAATAAATCTAGACCCTAAAGAAGTTCAGGAAGTTTATATGGGGAATGTATTGCAAGCGGGAGAGGGACAAGCACCTGCTAGGCAAGCGGCTTTGGGGGCAGGGCTTTCTAAAGAAACACCGTGTACTACTATCAATAAAGTTTGTGCTTCTGGTATGAAAGCCGTGATGATGGCAACACAAGCGATAAAAGCGGGAGATGCTGATGTGGTCGTAGCAGGAGGTATGGAGAATATGAGTTTGGTGCCTCACTATTATAATGCTAGACAAGCCGTAAAGTTAGGTGATGTAAAAATGCAGGACGGAATGGTTCTGGACGGACTTACCGATGTATATAACAAAGTGCATATGGGCGTATGTGCCGAGAAATGTGCTTCGGAGTATGGATTTTCTAGGGAGGCTCAAGATAAATTTGCGGTACAATCTTACCAAAGAGCAGCCAATGCTTGGAAAGAAGGTAAGTTTTCAGATGAAATAGTACCAGTGGAAATTCCACAAAGAAAGGGAGAACCAATTCTCTTTACCGAAGACGAAGAGTATAAAAATGTGAACTTTGATAGGATACCTACCTTGCCAACGGTATTCCAAAGAGAAAATGGCACCGTAACAGCAGCTAATGCTTCTACACTTAATGATGGTGCTTCTGCTCTTATTTTAATGTCCAAAGAAAAAATGGAAGAACTAGGATTAAAGCCTTTGGCTAAAATTATAGGTTATGCAGATGCTGCACAAGAGCCAGAATGGTTTACAACAGCACCAGCTAAAGCCTTACCAAAAGCCTTAGACAAAGCAGGGGTTAGTCTGTCTGAGGTAGATTTTTTTGAATTCAACGAAGCGTTTTCTGTGGTAGGTTTGGCAAATAATAAAATTCTTGGTTTAGACGAATCTAAGGTTAATGTAAATGGGGGAGCAGTGGCATTAGGACACTCTCTAGGAAGTTCGGGTTCTAGAATTTTGGTTACACTTATCAATGTACTTAAGCAGAATAATGGTAAAATAGGAGCTGCGGCTATCTGTAACGGAGGCGGCGGTGCTTCTGCTCTAGTGATAGAGAATTGCTAGTATTTGCTATTGTTCAAATTGATTATAAAAAACCATTAAGAATAAATAATACGATTTATATCTAAGTTCTTAATGGTTTTGTTATTTTTGCGAGATTAAATTCAGTTATAGTATGTCAAACATAAAGGAAAATCACCCTAGTAAAAATATTAAAAACAATCCTAAAGTAATGAGGGCTTGGGCAGTGTACGACTGGGCTAATTCTGTATATTCTTTAGTCATTACTTCTACTATTTTTCCGATTTATTACAGTATTATTACCACAGCCTACGAAAAAAATGAATATATCAACGAAACAGGACAATGGGTAAAAGTACCTGTAAGGAATAGCATTAAAATATTTGGAGAAAACTATCATCCAGATGCTATTTATGGATATTCGCTTACCATTTCTTTTCTTATCGTGGTTTTCTTATCGCCTATATTGTCCTCTTTAGCGGATACTATCGGTAATAAAAAATCCTTTTTACAATTTTTCTGTTATCTAGGAGCAACTTCGTGTATGGGCTTAGCGATGTTCGTTAATATGCATACGGTATTCTTAGGACTTCTTTTTAGTATCACGGCTAGTGTGGGATTTTGGGGGAGTTTGGTTTTTTATAACTCATTTTTGCCAGATATTGCCACACCAGATAAGCAAGACGCACTTTCTGCAAAAGGTTATGTTTATGGTTATATTGGTTCTGTAATATTGGTGATTATATGTTTATTATTGATTCAAGTTCTTGCGGAAACTCCTAAACAAGCTCTTATAATGACGCGTGTAAGTTTCTTGCTTACAGGAGCGTGGTGGTTTGGTTTTTCATATTATACATTTAAGCATTTGCCGAAGTTTGGGAATGTTAAAGAGCAGCTACCTAAAGATTTAGTGCTTCTGAATTTAAAGAATGTTTTTAAAAGCCATAAAGAACAAGGTGGTTTTTGGGCGGTTTTTAAAAGTAATATTATCTTCTACATAGAGATTGTAAAAGAGAGTTTTAGAGAGTTACACAAGGTTGGGACACAACTATTTAAAACGCCTAACCTTAAGTTTTTTCTTACTAGTTTTTTCTTTTATAGTGTAGGGATGCAAACCATTTTCCTAATGGCGACTTTGTTCGGAAAAAGCGAAATTAACTTGCCTCAAGAAAAACTTATTTTAGTTCTTTTAGTTATTCAGATTGAAGCGATTATGGGAGCTGTATTGTTTTCTAGATTATCTAAAAAGATAGGCAATAAAAATGTGATTTCGATAGCCGTTTTCCTGTGGATTGTAGCGTGTGTAGCAGCGTATATGATAGACAAGCATAGCTCTGATGCAGAATATAAATTCTACGGAGTTGCAGGTATTATTGGTTTGGTAATGGGTGGTTTACAAGCAATGTCTCGTTCCACATATTCTAAGCTATTGCCAGAAAATGGTATGGAAAATACAACCTATTTCAGTTTTTATGATGTTTTAGAGAAGAGAAGGTAGCTATTATTTTAGGAACATTTATTTTTGCGACTCTTATAGAGCATTTTAATAATATGAGATATGCAGCTTTGTCTATGGTTGTTTTCTTTTTCTTGGGGATTGTGTTTATAAGATTCTTGAACGAAAAAAAGGTTGGTTAGTATTTAATAAGATACATAATAAAAAAATCGCTCCGTAATTTACGGAGCGATTTTTGTTATAATAAATTCTTGATATTAGAAAGTGTAAACTTCTGTATTGGTTTCACTTAGTACTTCGGTTGCTTCAGCTTTATTAGGCTCTTTGGAAGCATCTAGTAACGAAGGATTGCTAGGATAAGTTCCGTTATTGAATGTTAGTGTTTTCCAGCCTTCCCTATCTTGAACAGATAATACCTTCCAGCCATTTTCTTCTTTAGACTGTACCCAGAATGGAGGTGTAGTAACAGTAAACGTGGTAATAGGCTTTAAATCATTTTGTAAAAGCAACACGGTACAACCACCACTACCACAAAAAGAAGAAGAGGTTAGATGTACAAAAATTTCATTCTTGCCATCATTGTTTAAATCTACTTGAGCTAACTTAAACTTTTTGTCTTCTGGTGCAATGGTTTTAGCATCTTCTTTTGTTAAAAAACTATTGTTAAGATAGTCTTTCACTCGAAGCGCTAAAGCTTCATTTGTTTCTGTTGTTAGAGAATCTGCTACAGGAGTTTCTACCGTAGAAATACTATCATTAGCAGGAGTTTCTGTTACTTTGTTTTTATCTGTGTTACAAGAGAATAATACTAATGCCGCAACAGGCAATAAAACATTTTTGATTTTCATAATTGAGTTTAATTTTATTGGTTGGGAAAGTTTCAAAAATAATGCCAAAGTTTGAACCTAAGAAACCAAAAGGCTACAACCTCTAATGTCGGAATGGTCTATTCTTCCTAGAACTTGAAAGTAATCAACACCTTGTAAGTGAGTTATTTTGCCTAAATCTTGTGTAGCAATAAAACTACAACTATGGCGGTTGGCTAAATCTATAATGTTAATAGCTCCTGTTCTCCCATTTTCAACATATGAAAGAGGGTCTTCTGTATTACGAATTAAAATCCTCATCCAATGAGGTGTTTGGTAAAGATTATCTCCTAATGAGTAGGCCTGAGACAGAAGTTCTGTCATAGAGTATTCCGAATAAATTTTCTGAGTTTTAAAGCCTTCCTTCAAGGTGTTAAGAAGTTCGTCTTTAGTTATTTCCTCTTTTCTTCCTTTCATTCCACCAGTTTCTATTATGGTAAGGTGTTGATGATAAGGGAGTTCCCATTTGTTATCCGCTAGAGTGTCCAAAAAATCAAGCAAGGCAAACGAAACTCCAAAGAGAATTACCTTCTTGTTTTGTCGTTGTAAGTCATTAAGAAGTTTGTACAGCTCCTGATGGTTGTATAAAAAATAGCCGTTTTCTTCTTTAGATGAGGTTTTCATCAGAAAATCAACCATATAAACTAAAGATGAGTTTTGGCGTTCTAGATAATTGGGTAGCAATCCTAAAAAAACAAAATCTTCGGGAGTGCCTATAAATTGTTTAAAACTTTTATAAATGCTATGTTGATATAACTCTTCATTCGCAATCCAATGTTTAGATAAATTCATCTGGGTAGTACCTGAACTTTGGAAATATAAAGAAGGTGTTAATCCTTTTTCTAACACTGTATGATTTTTAAACATTTCTATTGGAAGAAAAGGAATATCTTCTATATGCTCTATTTTTTTAGGATTGACGTTGAGAAAATCCACGAATTTCTGATAAATTTCTACCTTTTCATATTGGTACAAAAAGGTTTCTATACAGGCTTCCCTAAAAGCTTTTTCTGTGTTAATATCAAAAATAGAAAGCATCAATAAATGTTTTTAAGCCAAATTAAAATCTTTTAAATAAGGCAATCCTTTTTGCGAACCTCTATGTTGAGATACTTTTAGTGAAACATCGTTGCCAAATTTTACACATTCGTTGATGGGATTTCCATGGCATAGAGCTATTGCAAAACCTGAAGTAAAGGCATCACCCATTCCCATTCTGTAAGCCGCTTCTTCTGGGTCGTTACGGAAATATTTCATTTCAGAACCATTGTAATATATGGTAGAATTGGTATCATCTCTTACAAAAAGTTTGTTGGGTAGTTTTTGTAAAACGGCATCTCTGTGGTCATCTCCAAAAAGTGTAGATAAGTCGTTGCTTTTAGCAACTATGAAACTAGCGTACTCTACTAATTCCTTAGAAAGTGGTCTTGCGGGAGCAGCATATATGCCAAGTTTAGTGCCGTTTTTTTTGCAAAGTTCTAACACTTTTTCTATAACCGTATCCGTGATTTCTAGTTGAACCAAAACTAAATCAGCGGTTTCAAATAGGTGTTTGGGATTTTCTAGATGTTTAGGACTCAAGGCATAGTTAGCTGATGGGACTACAACAATGGCATTTTTACCTTTAGAAGTGGTAACATATGCCGTACCAGTTTCTATATCAGGGTTTTCTACAACAAATCCTACATTTACATTTTCTTCTACAAGATTTCTTAATATTTGTTGCCCATAAGGGTCCATACCTACACATCCTACAAAGTAAACACTAGCTCCTAGTCTTGCAGTTCCCACGGCTTGATTAGCCCCTTTTCCACCGAAGAAATTTTCGGAGGAGTTAGCCATCACTGTTTCTCCCAACTCAGGATAGTGCTCTGTTTTTAAAACCAAATCCACAGATGAGCTTCCTACTACAAGGATTCTAGGTTGTTCTTTACTAAGTTTCATATTTGTTGTAATTTTTTAATCAACTTGTACTTCTATAAATTCTGAAATAATTTTTACGGGTTGATGACTTTCATTAAAACCTATATACGAGGCATAAAAACCTTCTCCGTAACCTGTTTCAAAAGCAATAATATTATTCTTATGCTGCTCGTTAGGTATCAAAGATGCAAATTGGTCTATAGCTCCGTTTTCATCAAAAAAGTGAGCGTGGAAAAATTCTTCATAAATACCCATAAAATCATCGCCTTTCTTTTGGAATAATTCTAGTTCTAACTGATTAAGATATTTCTGAGTGTCTTTATCCATAAGGCAACCCATTCCTGTTTCTACAGGGAATCCAAAGATTTCATCTTCTTTTAAGTCTTTAATATTTTGCCCATTGCATACGGCAAGTTCCCATTTAGAAACGGGTTCTTCAGAAAACACAATCTCCGCATAGGCGATGCAGTTACTTGCCTGTTCTTTATGTATTAAAACAGCGAACTCACCTTTCGGAAAAGTAAAACTAAACGGCTCTTTATCAGGGGTGATAAGTGGGTCGCAAGCAACTAGCTCTCCAGAGGAAAGGTGTATCATTCCGCCATTGAAAGTTTCTAGCAGAGGACTTTCTACAAATGGCTTAGAAAAAAGTTTTGCGATGTTTTTAATGTGATTCATTATTTTTTATCCCAGTGTTTTTAATTTTTCTTCCAAAAGAGCTATTTTATCTTGAGCATCTTTTTGTTTTTTTCTTTCCATTTCTACCACCTTTTCAGGAGCTCCACTAACGAATTTTTCATTGCTTAACTTTTTCTCAACTGAAGCTAAAAAGCCTTTAAGATAAGAAAGTTCTTCCTCTGTTTTCTTTTTCTCTTCTTCCAAATCAAGCGTTTCGCTAAGTGGTATAGAAAGCTCTGTAGAACCAACTAAGAAAGAGAAACTCGGTTTGTCTGTTTTTTCATTGAAATAAATATCAGAAACATTAGCAAGCTTCTTTATAAGTGCTTTGTTGCTATTTTCGGTAGCATTGGTGTATAGTTCCACGGTTTGTTTAGGAGAAATACCTTTGCTTTGTCTGTAATTTCTCACACCAGAAATCCACTCTTTAGCAATATCAAATTGGTTGATAATATTTACATCAAATTCTGATGCTTCTTTCTGCTGAGCGATGATGAGGGCTTCGTCTGTATTTCTTGAAGTAATGTTTTGCCAAAGTTCCTCGGTTAAGAAAGGCATAAAAGGATGTAGCAATTTCATCAACTCTTCAAAATAAGCAATGGTTTTATTGTAAACTTCTTTAGAAATGCTTTCGCCGTAATTCGGTTTAATGGCCTCCAAATACCAAGAACAGAAATCGTCCCAAATTAATTTATAAATAAGATGTAAGGCATCTGAAATTCTGAATTTTTCAAACTGCTCGTTAATATCTTTTACGGTTTTATCCAATAGATGCCCAAACCATTCTATCGTTTGGTTTTCAACCGCACCAGCAGGTTTGTCTTCTTGTTTCCAACCTTGTACCAAACGGAAAGCATTCCATATTTTAGTAGCGAAATTTCGCCCTTGTAACATTAAGTCTTCGTCGAACAGAAGGTTGTTTCCAGCTGCAGAACTCAATAGAATTCCTACTCTTACGCTGTCTGCGCCGTATTTGTCAATCAATTCTATTGGGTCAGGCGAATTGCCTAAAGATTTGGACATTTTGCGTCTTTGCTTATCTCTTACAATCCCTGTGAAATATACATTTTTGAAAGGAACTTTACCTCTCCATTCTAATCCCGCCATAATCATTCTGGCTACCCAAAAGAAAATAATGTCTGGACCTGTAACGAGGTCGGTAGTAGGATAATAATAGTTGATTTCTTCACTGTTAGGGTCTAATAATCCGTCAAATACGGACATTGGCCACAGCCAAGAAGAGAACCAAGTATCCAAAGCGTCTTCGTCTTGTTTTAAGTCGGCAAGGCCTAGGTTTGGATTTTGAGATTTTTCTCTTGCTAATTCCAATGCTTTTTCAGCGTTTTCCGCCACTACAAAATCGTTTTCGCTTTCTCCGTAGTAGTAGGCAGGGATTTGTTGTCCCCACCAAAGCTGACGAGAGATGTTCCAATCTCGGATGTTTTCCATCCAATATTTATAGGTGTTTTTAAATTTATCAGGATAGAATTTAATTTCGTCATTCATTACCACCTCTAAAGCAGGTTTTGCAATTTCGGACATTTTTAAGAACCATTGTTGAGAGATTTTAGGCTCTATCACCGCTCCTGTTCTTTCGGAAGTTCCCACCTTGTTTACATAGTCTTCCGCCTTGGCGAGGAGACCTTTCTCTTCTAACTCTTTTGCAATTTCTTTACGAACCACGAAACGGTCTTTCCCTTCGTAGTGCATTCCGTGATGATTTAGTTTGCCATCATCATCAATAGCATCAATGATTTGAAGCTGATGCTTTTGACCAATTTCGTAGTCATTAACATCGTGGGCAGGGGTTATTTTTAAAGTTCCTGTTCCGAATTCAATATCTACATATTCATCAGCAATAATTGGCACTGCACGATTGACGATAGGCACGATAACGGTCTTGCCGATAAGTTTTTGGTAGCGTTCGTCGTTAGGGTTTACGCATACGGCTACATCACCGAAAATGGTTTCAGGACGTGTGGTGGCCACGGTAAGAAAATCTTGTGTCCCTTCAATTTGATATTTTAAATGATACAGTTTTCCGTTTTGTTCTTTAAAGATAACTTCCTCATCGGAAATGTTGGTTTTGGCTTCTGGGTCCCAGTTGACCATACGGTAACCTCTATAGATAAGCCCTTTGTTATATAAATCTACAAAAGATTTTATCACTTGCTCGGAGAGTTTATCCTCCATCGTAAAGCGGGTTCTATCCCAATCACAAGAACAACCTAATTTTTTTAATTGCTCCAAAATTGTTCCGCCATATTTATGCGTCCATTCCCAAGCGTGTTTTAGGAATTCTTCACGAGAAATATCCGATTTGTTAATGCCTTCTGCTTTAAGTTTAGCCACCACTTTAGCTTCCGTAGCAATAGAGGCATGGTCGGTTCCAGGTACCCAACAAGCATTGTAACCTCTCATTCTTGCTCGTCTAATCAACACATCTTGAATGGTATTATTTAGCATATGTCCCATATGTAAAATTCCCGTTACATTAGGCGGTGGAATTACAATGGTGTAGGGTGGTTTATGATTAGGTTCAGAATGAAAATATTTGTTTTCTAACCAGTAGTTGTACCATTTTTGTTCGGTAGAGGAAGGGGTATATTTCTCTGAAATCTGCATATTTTTATGTCTATTTATAATCGTTATTTTTGCTTTGTTCTGCAAAAATAAGATAAAGATAGTAAGGAAGCTAACTTTTCGATACAAATTTGTAGGGACAAATTTTAAGTGGAAAATAAATTGTAGTTTGGCGTGTAATTTGTAGTTAAAGAATAGAAAATAGCTAAAGTTGAAAAATAATTTTAACTTTGCATAACTTTAAAAGTATAAGAATTATGAAAAAGATTTTAACAGGGCTAGTTTTAGCGGTAGGTTTTATGGCTTCTGCCCAAACTATTAGCTTCGATAAAACAACAGTAGATTATGGTAAAGTAGAAAAAGGTTCAGAAGGACACCGCTATTTTACAGTAACTAATACAGGTGATAAACCTTTAGTAATTAGTAATGTAAAAGCATCTTGTGGGTGTACAACTCCAGAATGGGACAAAACGCCTATTTTACCAGGTAAAACTTCTAAAATTAAAGTAGGTTATAACACTAATTTAGTAAATCCATTCAAGAAGCTTATAGAAGTTTTCTCTAACGACCCTAAAGCTAACAGAAGTGTTATTTGGATTCAGGGAGAGGTAGTGGAAACGAGTAAATAGAAATATTTAGTATCAAAATGAATAAAAAAATCCGCTTTTTAAAAGAGCGGATTTTTGTTTTGAAAAAAATAACAAAGGCTATAAGCTGGATTCTGTATTCTAAACAAATTTAGAACGCTTGTTATTTATCTACGCTTAATATTGCTATTAAGCTTTAGCTGCTTACCCCTCGGCATTGGACGAGCTACCCTTAGTTGCCGATATACTTAGCATTGCACCGCATAGAGTTTACCTGATTTCACTACAGCCGTACTGTACTTGCTTTCTGTTGCACTAGTCCTCACATCACTGTGGACGGCGGTTAGCCGCTATGCTGCTCTATGGTGTCCAGACTTTCCTCTTTGTTTAGTTGAAAAAACAAAGCAACAAGCCGCCTTTGTTATTGTCTGCAAAGATAGAGAAATATTTAGAAGAAGACTTACCTAGTTAAATTAGAAATGCAAGAGAATAAGCGAAAGTTTCTCAAAAATAATCCGTAATTTTACCAGTTCAAAATTGTAATTTAAACTAAGTAATAGATGGGTAAAAGTACAATCAATAACGGATTAGCGATGAGTGGGGCAATCCTATTGGTGTTTTTCGTGGTGTATTTTTTCTTTATGGATGTTAATTATTTTCACACTACGATGATAGCTAATTCTTTCGTTCTACCTCTTATTTTTGGTGTTGGGGCGTTTATTTCTGTTTATTCATACAAGAAAGAAAAAGTTAGGCTTACCTTTAAGGAAGCTTTTGGAAAAGCATTTGCACCGATGTTTTTGGCGGGGTTCTTATCTATTTCCAGTATTTTTGTGTTTATTAGTTACGTTGATAAAGATGTTAAATCGCTTTTAAATCATCAGTATATAGAGAGTTTTAGAGCTTCTTTGGAAGAAGAATATACCAAAGCGAAACAAATTACCAAACCTAATACAGAAGAAGCAAAGGAACTAGAACAAAAATATGAAGAAGGTAAAAAACGAATTGAAGAGAAAGTAAAGAAAAAAGAAGATATGTTTTCTTTATACCATTTCTCTTTGGTGTTTGCAGGATATTGTGCTTTCTTTTTGATATTGTCTGTTTTCTTTGGAAGTTTCTTTAGAAGCAAAACGGTTTATTAACTTATTTTTTTAGAAAAAATGGATTTATCTATTGTCATACCTCTTCTTAATGAGGAACAATCTTTAGAAGAACTTTATAATAGGATAGAAAATGTCTGCAATGAGGCTGGTTTATCTTACGAAATTTGGTTTGTGGACGATGGGAGTACCGATAGTTCTTGGGGGACAATAATGTTTCTTAAAAATAGAAATCCTAATATACAAGGGATTAAATTTTCTAGAAACTATGGGAAATCTCAAGCACTCCATGCAGCTTTTGCGAGGGTGAAAGGAGAAGTGGTAATTACTATGGATGCGGATTTACAAGATTTTCCGGAAGAGATACCAGCTTTGTATCATAAAGTGGTTAATGAAGGTTATGATATTGTGAGCGGTTGGAAAAAGAAACGCTACGATAATGTAATGACCAAAAATATTCCGTCTAAGCTATTCAATGCGGCAGCGAGAAAGGTTTCAGGAGTGTTTCTACACGATTTTAATTGTGGACTTAAAGCGTACCGAAAGCAAGTGGTAAAGTCCATAGATGTATATGGAGATATGCATAGATATATCCCTGTACTAGCGGCTAATGCAGGTTTTAGGAAAATTACAGAGAAAGAAGTACAACACCAGGCAAGACCTTACGGAAGTTCAAAATTTGGCACAGAACGATTTATAAGAGGTTTCTTGGATTTGGTAACACTTTGGTTTGTAAGTAGATTTGGAGGTAGGCCAATGCATTTCTTTGGAGCGGTAGGTACACTGATGTTTATTATTGGTTTTTTATCATCTCTTTGGTTGGGTGTGTCTAAATTGATAGATATGTCTAAAGGTGTTTATGGGCATTTAATAGCTGATAACCCTTGGTTTTATATAGCTTTAACGATGATGATAATGGGGACTTTATTGTTTATAGCAGGTTTTTTAGGAGAACTGATTATCAGAACTAATAGAGAGCATAAAAATTATCACATAGAAGAAATTATTTAATTGTGAGTAAGATGAAACATTATATTTATCTTTTGGTATCGGTATTCTTATGGAGTTCTTGTGGAAAGGTAACTCCAGAAGGTGAGATAAAATCTGAAGATACGCCTTTGGAGGTCTTTAATAAACTTGAACTAGAAGGTAAATACAGGCTGTTTTTCACTCAAGGAGAGGAGAACTTTGTTAATGTAGAAACTTATCCTAATCTTATTAGCAATTTAAAAATTAAAGTTGAAGATAGTACACTCAAAATCATAGAGAAAAGACCTACTGGAAATGTAGATTTCTACACAGTAACGGTTTACTCCAAAACGCCATTGAAACAAATAAGTATTTCTGACTCTGTGGAAATGAATGTTTCAGGAGATATTAAAACGCCTACTTTGAAAATCAATCTAAAAAATCAAGGCAAATTTATAGGTGCAATAAAGACCTCTAAAGCAGAAGTGCAAATGACGGAGAAATCAAGAGCTAATTTTTCAGGCGTTACTAAAGAGGCTGTGCTTAAAATTTCGGATACAGCGAGTATTATAGCGCCTTATTGGACGGTAGATTATTTTGATATTCAGTCTAAAAATGGGAACTATGCAGAAATCAATACTAAAGAAGAAATTTCTGGAAAGGTAGAAAATACAGCTAAGCTGGTCTATTACGGAAATCCAATAAGAAAGCTCAAAATAGATAAAGATACAAGAGTAGAAAATAAAGAAAAACCTTAATTTTAACATAAAAATATAAAGATATGAATACAGTGGATAAAGCTAAACTTTGGCTTACAGAGGCGTTTGATGAAGAAACTAGACAGACTGTAAAACAATTGATAGATACTAACTCACCAGAGTTAGAAGATGCATTTTATAAAAACTTGGAGTTTGGTACAGGTGGAATGCGTGGGATTATGGGCGTTGGAACCAACAGACTTAATAAATATACTTTAGGACAAGCAACACAGGGTCTTGCCAACTATTTGCATCAGCAGTTCCCTAACCAAGAGATAAAGGTAGCCATAGCGTATGATGTAAGAAATAACTCTAAAGAATTTGGTAAAATAGTAGCAGATGTACTTACGGCTAATGGGATTAAAGTATTGTTGTTTAAGGAACACCGTCCTACACCAGAGCTTTCGTTTACGGTGAGAGATAAAAAATGTAACGCAGGTATTGTGCTTACCGCTTCACACAATCCACCAGAGTACAATGGGTATAAAGTATATTGGAACGATGGAGCTCAGATAGTGCCACCTAATGATGCAGAAATCATCAATGAAGTACTCAATACTAAATATGAAGACATCAACTTTAATGGTAATGATAGCCTTATAGAATGGGTAGGAGAGGAGCAAGATGAGGTTTATATAAGAATGTGTATGGAGAACTCTCTTTATCAGAAAGATAAGTTGGGGTATGATAATCTTAATATTGTATTTACTTCTATTCACGGGACTACTTATACCACCATTCCACAGGCTTTAGCAAAGGCAGGTTTTACCAAGGTAGATTTAGTAAAAGAACAGATGATTCCTAGCGGAAACTTCCCTACGGTAGAAAGTCCAAATCCCGAAGAGCCAGCAGCATTAACTATGGCAATGGATTTAGCAAAGGTTACCAATGCAGATATTGTAATAGGTACAGACCCAGACGGAGATAGATTAGGGATAGCGGTAAGAAATTTAGATGGAGAAATGCAACTCCTCAATGGAAATCAGACCAATATGATTCTTACAGACTATATTTTGTCTCAATGGCAAAAGCAAGGTCGTATCACGGGCACAGAGTTTATAGGTTCTACCATTGTAACTTCTGATGTGTTTTTTGATTTGGCAAAATCCTATGGAGTTGAATGTAAGATGGGGCTTACAGGCTTTAAATGGATAGGTAAAATGATAAGAGAAGTAGAAGGTAAGCAGAAATTTATCTGTGGAGGAGAGGAAAGTTTTGGCTTTATGACAGGAGATTTTGTGAGAGATAAAGACTCTTGTGGTTCTATATTATTGGCTTGTGAAGTAGCAGCGTGGTGTAAGGCTCAAGGTAAAACGATGTATCAGTATATGATAGAAATCTACCAAAGATTAGGTCTTTATCAAGAGGCTCTTGTAAATGTGGTGAAAAAGGGTAAAGAAGGTGCGGAGCAAATCAAAAAAATGATGACGGATTTTAGAAATAATCCTGCAACCTTGTTGGCAGGTTCTAAAGTGGTTTTGGTTAAAGATTATCAAGAGCAAACCGCTTGGGATTTGAACAAAAACGAAAAACAACCAATGACGGATATTCCTAAGTCTAATGTGCTTATTTACTATACAGAAGATGGCACAAAAGTAGCGATAAGACCTTCGGGAACAGAACCTAAAATTAAATTCTATTTTAGTGCATTAGATAAAATAGAGTCAGAGAAAGATTTTAAGTCTAAGATAGAAATTCTAAATGAAAAAATAGAAGTTATCAAAAAAGATTTAGGTCTAGTATAAACTGTTAAAATATATATAAATTCTTATGAAAATATCTCGTTTGGCAACTAATTTAGTGGCATCAGAAATAGTAAAAATAGGAAATGAGGTTAATGAACTCAAAGCTAAGGGTGCTCAAATCGCCAATCTTACTATAGGAGATTTGAACGCTGATATTTATCCTATCCCTTCTCTTCTAAAAGAAGAAATACAAAAGGCTTACGAAAACAATTTAACTAACTATCCTCCAGCCAGTGGTTTATTAAATCTTAGGGAAACTATTTCTTTGGATTTAAAGAAGCGTTATCAGTTGGATTACTCACCAGAAGAAATATTGATAGCAGGTGGTTCGCGTCCACTTATTTATACAGCTTATATGAGTGTTGTAGACCCTGGAGATAAAGTGGTTTACCCTACTCCCTCTTGGAATAACAACCATTATTCCTATCTAACTTCTGCAGAAAAGGTGGAAGTAGAAACTAGAAAAGAAAATAACTTTTTGCCTACCGCAGAAGAGCTCAAACCTCACTTAGAAGGAGCTGTATTATTAGCGCTTTGTTCTCCTTCAAACCCTACAGGGACTATGTTTACCGAGCAACAGCTTAGAGAAATCTGTGAGGTAGTAGTTGCTGAAAATAAAAAAAGAGGAGAAAACGAAAAACCATTGTATCTACTATACGATCAGATTTATGCAATGTTATTTTTTGGGCAAAAGCACTTTAATCCTGTAAGTCTAGTGCCAGAGATGAAAGATTATACCATATTTATAGATGGTTCATCTAAATGTTTTGCAGCTACAGGAGTAAGGGTAGGTTGGGGGTTTGGACCTTCAACAATAGTTGATAAGATGAAGACTTTCTTAACTCACATCGGAGCATGGGCACCTAAACCAGAGCAGGAAGCTACATCTAAGTTTTTATCTAAAATGGATGAAGTAGATGCTTATGTAAACGATTTTAAAGGTAAAATACAGTTAAGTCTAAATACTTTGCATCAAGGTATTCAGGAGCTTAAAAATAAGGGTTTTGCGGTAGATAGTATAGAGCCTATGGGAGCATTGTATCTTACTATTAGGATGGATTATGTAGGGAAGACTACTCCAGATGGAGAGGTATTGAAGGATACCACAGATGTCGTATTTTACCTTATCCGAGAGGCAGGTATGGCGTTAGTGCCATTTTCAGCATTTGGTAATTCTAGAGAGATGCCTTGGTTTAGAGCTTCTGTGGGAGGTTGTTCTTTGGAGGATATTAAAAATATGTTACCTATATTAGAAGGCGCTTTGTCGAAGCTTAAATAATATAAACTTGAATAATGAAAAGCTTTTCTAGATTATTCTTACTGGTTTTCTTCAGTATAAGTTCTTTTCTTCTTGCTCAAGAAGAGCAATGGATATTTATGTTTGAAGAAAATAGCAGCCAAAAAGTTTTGATAGATAAGGCCAATGTAAGGGCTGAACCTAATTTACAATCGCCTAAGGTAGATAGTTTAGATATAGGACAAGTGGTAAAAATTGTCCAAAAGACAGAGCAAGTATTGTCTTTGGGTAAACGCTCTGCAAGTTGGTATAGAATAAATTACATCAAAGAAGGCGAAACCAAGTCTGGGTATATTTGGGGAGCTAATTTAAGTTTAGGATATAGGTCTAGAGATGGTTATGATTTTCTTTTTGGAGCTTCTGCTACGGAGCAAGATGAGGTTAAACTAGATGTTGTGATGCTAAAGGATAAACAAAACATACAAAAAGTTTCATTTAATGTAGGGACAGAAAGTTTGACTTCGGTAGCATTTAAATGGCAAGGAAACAAAGGGTTAGATGGAGTGTCAGATGTTCTGTTGGCGAGTGTTTCTGGAGAGGCGTGTGGTATTCCTAACTATGAGCAGTATATACTATTAAATGGAAGTAAAATGGTGGCGTTATCAATGCTGATATCTGTTGCTGATGCTGATGTTTTTTATCATTCAGAAGAGTATGTTTTTCCAAAAGATAAGGGAGGAGTTAAAGGTAAGATTATTATGAAAACCGAAGAGATGGAAAAAGATGAAAAGGATAAAGAGCATATTAAAAAATCAAAAAAAGTCTATCTTTTCAAAGATGGAACTGTTTCTCAATTATAAATAAAAAATAATGAAACAAAGAATAATTGCTATAATTCCTGCTCGTTATCAGGCAAGTAGATTCCCTGGTAAACTAATGGAGATACTAGGGAAGAAGACTGTTATTTCTACAACTTATCAAAATGTGGTGGAAACAGGGCTTTTTGACGAAGTTTTTGTAGCAACAGACTCCGAGGTTATTTTTAATGAAATTAAGGAAAACGGTGGAAGGGTAGTAATGACTGGAGAGCATGAAACAGGAAGCGATAGAATAGCAGAAGCGATAAAAGATATCGAGTGTGATATTGTTGTAAATGTGCAAGGTGATGAGCCATTTCTTAAAAAAGAACCTCTAAAACAGTTGATTTCAGTTTTTGATGAAGATAAGAACAAGAGTATTTCTTTGGCTTCGCTTAAAATAAAACTAGAACAGTGGGACGATATAGAAAATCCTAATAATGTAAAGGTAATTACGGATAATAATGATTTTGCACTTTATTTTAGTCGTTCCGTTATTCCTTTCCCTAGAGAGAAAACAGATGATTTGCAATATTTTAAACATATTGGCGTTTATGCATTCAGAAGGGAAGCGTTGTTAGAGTTTTCTAGTTTACCTATGAAACCTCTCGAAATAGCAGAAAAAATAGAGTGCATTAGGTATTTGGAATACGGTATGAAAATTAAAATGATAGAAACCGATTTCGTTGGTGTTGGTATAGATGTTCCAGAAGATTTAGAAAAAGCAAAGCAATTGCTTAGACTTTAATTTTAAAAAAGAAGATAATGATAAAGAAGATAGCATTAGTTGTATTATTAGCTTTGGCACAGTTTTTTTATACACAAACAGCCAAAGAAATTATAGACAAAAATATAGAACTAACAGGTGGACTTACTAAATGGAAGTTATTAAATTCCATAATGTTACAAGGTAAAGTGGTTTTAGGAATACAGGAAGAGTATCCTATTAAAATCTATCAGCAGCGTCCTAATCTTACCAAAACATCTATCATTATCAATAATAAAGAGAGTGTCATAGAGGCTTATGATGGTAAAAAAGGTTATGCAATGAACTATGCTAACAATAAGTTACAGGAATTTGAGAGCTACCAACCTGAAAGTTTTGATACAGATTTTATTGATTTTGAGGCTAAAGGATTCACTGCTGTGATTTTGGGTAAGGATAAAGTAGGGGAAAGATTGTGCTATAAGGTAGAGCTTACTAAAAATGTAAATAAAACTCTGTATTATTTTGATACTGAAAACTATATGCTTCTTAAAGAAGTGAAGAAAGGAGAAACGCTTTTATATTCTGATTTTAAAAAGGTAAATGGGCTTACAATGCCTTTTAGAATAGAGGCTTCTACTCCTAAAAAAGAAGGAGATTATGTGATGTTACTTAATAAAATAGAAGTTAATAAAGCATTCCCTGACAATACCTTTAAAATAAAATAAAAGATATAATGAAAAAGCTCTTTATACTTATGCTATCTGTAATTGCTTTAGTGCAATGCTCTAGCAAAAAAAGTGAGGTACAACAGGATACATCTAAGCTTTCTAAAAGTATCTACGATTATAAAGTGGAAAGTTTAGACGGTGGAGAAATTAATTTTGCGGATTTCAAAGGCAAAAAAATACTTATTGTAAACACAGCGTCTGAGTGTGGTTTTACACCTCAGTATGAAGCCTTGGAAAAGCTCTATCAAAAATATAAAGATAGGCTAGTGGTAGTAGGCTTCCCTGCTAATAACTTTGGAGGGCAAGAGCCAGGGACTAATACCGAGATTAAAACTTTTTGTCAAGTGAACTATGGAGTAACTTTTCCTATGGCAGCTAAGGTTTCTGTGAAAGGAGAAGATATAGCACCTATTTTTCAGTTTCTTACTAAAAAGGAATTAAACGGAGTTAAAGATACCACCATACTTTGGAATTTTACCAAATTTCTTCTAGATGAAAACGGAAAAATAATAGAAAGCTATCTAAGTACTACCAAGCCTGATAACGAAGCGATTACGAAACATTTAAAATAAATAAAAAGAGAAACTGAAAACTTTTACATTTTTAGTGTAACCTTTTTAGTAGTATAGTCGTACACTATACCGTAACTCTTTTTTTTGAGCAAAAAATATTATGAGACAACTTAAAATTACCAAGCAGGTTACCAATAGGGAAACGGCATCATTAGATAAATATCTACAGGAGATAGGTAAAGTAGACCTAATTACTGCAGATGAGGAGGTGGAGCTGGCACAAAAGATTCGTGCTGGAGATAAGGTGGCTCTAGAAAAGCTTATCAAAGCTAACCTTCGTTTCGTAGTTTCTGTGTCTAAACAATATCAAAATCAAGGCTTATCATTACCAGATTTAATCAACGAAGGTAATTTAGGATTGATGAAAGCGGCTAAAAGATATGACGAAACGAGAGGTTTCAAATTTATATCCTATGCAGTGTGGTGGATTAGACAGTCTATCTTACAGGCTTTAGCGGAGCAGTCTAGAATTGTTCGTTTGCCATTGAATAAGATTGGGTCAATCAATAAAATTAACAAAGCATACGCTCACTTAGAGCAAGAGAATGAAAGACCACCTTCTCCAGAGGAGTTGGCAGAGGTTCTAGATATGAGTGAGGAGGATATTAAAGAGTCTATGAAAAACAGCGGAAGACACCTTTCTATGGACGCTCCGTTAGTAGAAGGAGAAGACTCTAACCTTTATGATGTTCTTCGTTCAGGGGAATCTCCTAGCCCAGACAAAGAGTTGATGCTAGAATCTTTACAAATAGAGATTGAAAGAGCGTTACAAACACTTACGCCTAGAGAAGCAGATTTAGTAAGACTTTACTTCGGGCTTAATGGCAAACATCCTATGACTTTAGAGGAAATAGGCGAAACTTTTGACCTTACGAGAGAGCGTGTTCGTCAGATTAAAGAAAAGGCTATCAAAAGGTTAAAACACAACTCAAGAAGTAAAATTTTGAAGTCTTATTTAGGAAAATAAAAACCGTAAGAGGATAATGCATTGTTAGCGTTATCCTTTTTTTATTATAAATAATTAAATTTTAAATTTAGAAATGAAAACAAGACTAATTGCCCCATCTTTACTTTCTGCTGACTTTGGTAACCTCCAAAGAGATATAGAAATGCTTAACCGTAGCCAAGCCGATTGGTTTCATGTAGATGTGATGGATGGTAGGTTTGTGCCTAATATATCTTTTGGTTTTCCTGTCATGAAAACGATAAAAGAGCACGCTAAAAAGTTTGTAGATGTGCATCTTATGATTGTAGAGCCAGAGAAATATGTGGAAGAATTTATTGATAACGGAGCCGATTTGGTTTCGGTGCATTATGAGGCGTGTACTCATTTACATAGAACAATTAAACTAATACAAAGTAAGGGAGCTAAAGCAGGAGTGGTGCTTAATCCATCTACGCCTGTAAGTGTATTAGAGGATATTATAGGAGAGGTAGATTTGGTATTACTAATGAGTGTTAACCCTGGGTTCGGCGGACAGAAATTTATAGAAAATACTTACAAAAAAATAAAGCAAACTAAAGATTTAATTTTAGATCAAAATGCTACAGCTTTAATTCAAATAGATGGTGGAGTAAATACAGATAATGCTTCTAAGTTGTTTGAGGCAGGCGCTGATGTTCTTGTTGCAGGAAATGCAGTCTTCTCTGCGGAAAATCCAGAAAGTGTAATAGAACTTCTTAAAAGTTAAGGAGTCGTTTTGGTTTAAAATAAAAGAGCCGTTTCAATCAATTTTGAAACGACTCTTTTAGCTTTATTTTGAGTTTACAGAATCTATATTTTGCTGAGTGTTAGCGTTATTTGTAGAATCTATTTTTTCAACAGGGACTTCTCTAGGAATCGCCTCTTGGTTACTTTTGTTAATTTGTTTCCAAATGAACCACCCCATAAGCAGTAGAAGAATTAGCGGTAGAAGCCACTTCCATACAGAAACTTCTTTAACATCTTCCCCTGTCTTTTCTTCTACCTTTTCTTTCAAGTCATCTAACTTGTTAGAAGCACTTTCTTTGAAATCAGAAAATCCTTTTTTAATTGAATCTGAAGTCTCAGATAATTTTTCGGAAGCACTATCTTTAGGCTGAGAGAGTTTTTCTTTAGATTCATCTAGTTTTTCAGATAAATCGTCTTTTAAGTCTGAAATCTTATCTTTAATAATATCCGAAGTTTCAGATAATTTTTCGGAAGCATTATCTTTAAGCTGAGAAAGTTTCTCTTTAGATTCATCTAGTCTTTCAGATAAATCGTCTTTCAAGTCTGAAGCCTTATCTTTAATAATATCCGAAGTTTCAGATAATTTTTCGGAAGCATTATCTTTAAGCTGAGAAAGTTTCTCTTTAGACTCGTCTAACTTTTCAGAAAATCCATCTTTGATGTCCGAAACTTTATCTTGAATATTTTCAGTTAAGGTAGCTTTAGTCTCTTCTGTTTTGCTGTCTAGATTTCCAAGTCCTATAGCTCCCAATGAGAAACCTGCAGGAATAAGGTTAGAAATATTAGTTTTCTCTTTATTTAAAAGAGTTTCAAGTCCGTTACTGTCTAAATTTTGGTCTTTAGCATATCTTCCTATGGTTGCTAAAGATGTTAGTGAGGTAAAGCCTAAAAGGGCATCGGTAGAAGATTCTTTAATTCCTGCAAAAGAGGAAATCCCAGAAGTGATACTTTTTATTTTATCCCCAAAAACCATGGTTAGTAATTTGCTAAGTAGTTCGTTGGCAAAAGAACTTTCTTGGCTTAGTTTAGATAAAGTGTTGGTATCTGCTAATTGTGTAATTTCTTGTAAAAGAGATGATTTGTCGGACTGAGATACAATCCCACCTAATACAGCTGGGATAAGTGCATTGGTGGCTTTAGAAACAGCTTCTTCTTTTTCGCCTAATTGAGAAGCCAGTTGGCTAGTGACACCGTGTCCGAATTGCCCTTTAATGAGCTCTATGATGTTGATTGACATAATTTTAAATTTTTAATGGGTTAATAATTAGTAGGCTTTAGCAAAAAGCACTCTTTGTTTAGATGGTTTTCCTGAAATCATAGAAACGCCCTCTTCTTTTTCTCCCTCTAGAGGAATGCAACGGATAGTAGCTTTAGTTTCTTCTTTTATTCTTTCTTCTTCTTCTTCCGTTCCGTCCCAGTGTGCTAAAATAAAGCCTCCTTTGGTTTCTAAAACTTCTTTAAACTCTTCATAAGAATCAACCTTAGTGATGTTTTCGTCTCTAAACTTAAGAGCTTTGCTATAAATAGCTTTTTGGATTTCTTCTAAAAGTTCTTGGATATAAATTTCTATATTATCTAAAGGTTTAACTTCTTTAGAAAGGGTATCTCTTCTAGCTATTTCTACGGTTTTGTTTTCTAAATCTCTTGCTCCCATTGCTATTCTTACAGGGACACCTTTCATTTCGTATTCTGCGAATTTCCAGCCTGGCTTTTGGGTATCTTTGTTATCGTATTTCACAGAAATGCCTAAAGCTTTTAGTTTAGATTGTAGTTCGTAGGCTACTTCATCTATTTGTTTAAGCTGTTCTTCACCTTTAAATATAGGTACAATAACTACTTGTACAGGTGCTAAAGATGGAGGAAGGACCAGACCGTTATCATCAGAGTGAGACATGATTAAAGCACCCATAAGCCTTGTAGAAACGCCCCAAGAAGTTGCCCAAGCATACTCTATTTTGCCTTCCTTATTAGTGAATTTAACGTCAAATGCTTCAGCAAAGTTTTGACCTAAAAAGTGAGAAGTTCCTGCTTGTAAAGCTTTTCCGTCTTGCATAAGAGCTTCGATGCAATAAGTTTCTTCTGCACCTGCAAATCTTTCACTAGGTGATTTTATTCCTCTTACCACAGGTACAGCCATAAATTTTTCAGCAAAATCAGCATAAACATTTAGCATTTGTTCTGTTTCTGCAATAGCTTCTTCTTTTGTAGCGTGAGCAGTATGACCTTCTTGCCATAAAAATTCGGCAGTTCTTAGGAAAAGTCTTGTTCTCATCTCCCATCTTACCACATTAGCCCATTGGTTAATTAGGATAGGTAAATCTCTGTAAGATTGCACCCAGTTTTTATAAGTATTCCAAATAATAGCCTCAGAAGTAGGTCTTACAATAAGCTCTTCTTCTAATTTGGCCTCAGGATCCACCATGAGTTTTTGTGGATTTTCAGGGTCTGTTTTTAGGCGGTAGTGGGTTACTACAGCACATTCTTTGGCAAAACCTTCTGCATTTTTTTCCTCCGCTTCAAAAAGACTTTTAGGAACAAAAATAGGGAAGTAAGCATTTTCGTGACCAGTTTCTTTAAACTTTTTATCTAGTTCGTCACGCATTTTTTCCCAAATAGCATAGCCATAGGGTTTAATTACCATACAGCCTCTTACACCTGAGTTTTCGGCTAAATCAGCCTTTACTACCAACTCATTATACCATTTGCTATAGTCCTCGCTTCTTGATGTTAATTTTGCCATAAATTTACTTTTAACTTTTATTTTATAATTTTGTAGGTGTATCTAGTTAAATGGTTAAATAACACCTAAGTTATGATTTGTAATTTGAGAGATTTTTTTGGTATAGTTTTAGCTATATCCACCTCAATTCAAGCACAAAGATAAATAAAACCTACATAAGATTATGAAAAAAATAGATTATAATTTCTTAAAAAGAAAATGGGTTGTTAGACTAGCATTAGCCACTTCTGTTAGTTTTTTGTTGACCTCTTGTGGAGCACAAATGGGAGGCTATACAGAGACTGATGGTGTTTACTATGATCCAAGTAAAGATGTAATTCCGGAAGGGGTAGTTGTGAATGACCGTAATAATGTAGGAGATTACTACGACTATAGTAATGATTATAGAGTAGTAGAAAACTCTAGACAATTACAGCAAAATCAAAATAACAAATATCAAGAATGGACGGATACTCCTGTACAATCCGATTCAGATTGGGGTGCTTTTGCAGGAGTTGAAAGACGCTATACTGGCTGGGGATGGAATACGCCTTTCTGGGGAACAGGCTTTGGCTGGGATCCTTATTGGGGAGGTTTTGGTGGTTGGAACAGCTGGAATATGGGCTTTGGCTGGAGTTCAGGCTGGGGTTGGAATATGGGCTTCGGCATGGGCTGGGGATCAGGTTGGAACAGATGGGGTTGGGGAAATCCTTATTGGGGTGGAAGATTTGGTTGGAATCCTTACTGGGGAACAGGTTGGGGCAGCCCATATTGGGGTGGCTATGGTGCATGGGGAAATCCTTATTGGGGAGTAGCGCCTCGTCAGTACAATTATAGAAGAAGTGGTGTAGACAGTATTACTAGATATAATAACGGAGGGTTTAATAACCCAGTTTATAGAAATCCAAATAGTAATAGTAATTCAGGAAGAAACTTTGGTGGATTTAGAGACTCAGGCTTTGGAAGAGGAGATAATAGAATAAACCGTAATGACAGTAATAATGGCTACTCAATGCCTCAAACAAGAACATTGAGAAGATCTGAACCAAACTATAATTATCAGGATAGAGGAATGACGCCTCGTACACAATCTATACCAAGAAACGATGGATTTAGAAACAATTCTGGCTGGGGCGGAGGTTCCAATAGAAGTGGCAGTTTTGGTTCTGGTAGTTCAGGAGGCGGTATGAGATCAGGGGGAGGTTTTAGAACAGGTGGTTTTAGATAACTCGTTGTGCATTTTAAATAATACTGATTTTTAGATGATTTAATTTTCTTTGGAAGATAAATTTATTGATATATTGAATAACCGTTGCGGCGGTTATTTTACTGATTATCCTTGTTTTAAAGCCTTCAAAAGTTTTAGCATAGTTTCTTTTAATCATAAATTGGTCGCAAAGTTGAGAGAAAAATGTCTCAATTCGTTTTCGCTTTTTCTTGTACAATGAAAATTGAGGAATATAATCTTTCTGATTACTTCTCATTGGTGTATCTAATTTAATATTAGCATAGTTAAATAAATCTATTTGAACTTTTGCTGATAAATAGCCTCTATCTCCAATTAAAGTACAGTTTCGCATTTGCTCACCACTATCTTTTAAATAGTGGATGTCGTGAACGGATGCAGGGCTTATATCAAAATTCTTAATCACACCATTTAAAGAACATACTGCGTGTAGTTTATAGCCATAGAAATATAATTTCTGTGAAGCACAATAACCATATGTTGGTGAAGAATAGGATTGCTCTTTACAAATTTTTGAACGAGTAGAACGAGCGTTTTCACAAACTTTCATTGGCATGCTATCAACGATAAAAATATCTTCAAACTCATTGAACTCCATCGAAATACGCTGTCTAATTTGCTCTGTTTGTAGGGATAGTCTTCGTTTTCGCTTATTGTAAACACTTCTTTCAATTTTGTTTATCAGAGAGTTTGGCAATTTTCTAAATAACTGTAATTCGCTATCAATACTCAAGTATTCAGCAGTAATATTAAGACTTATGACTTCTAAATCGCTCATTTTAGGTGTTCTTCTCTGATAACTAATCAGTTGATTTTCTGAAAAAAGTCCTAAAACTTCCAAAATTCTTTCATATATTTGCTCTAAGTTGTTCATTTATATCGTTTTATAGCAAAAACAATATACTGATTTTCAGTCTAATAAACAACTCTTGTTTTTTTCATTTCATAATGCACAACGGGTTTTAGATAATTTAATTGAATACTAAAAAATAAAAATAAGATAATGAATAAGAAAATATTTTCAATATTAGGGCTGTCTGTTGGGGCTTTATTTTACTCTCAAGATGTGTCTGTAATCAGGAATACGGTAGATGTTTATTCTGATACACAACCCAATGGTTCTGCAAAATATATGGGTATGGCAGGAGCAATGGGAGCAATGGGAGGAGATGCTTCTTCTATAAATGTTAACCCTGCAGGTATAGCTGTTAATATTGTGGGTGAATTTTCTGGAACGCTTAATGCTTTGGGAAATAAAAATACCTCAACTCTAGCAAATAAATCTTATGATGAGGTTTATAAAAAGACTAATCTAGGTAATTTAGGAGGGGTTGTTGTAATGCAAACTAGTAATAATTCTAAGTGGAAGTTTATTAACCTAGGGTTTAATTATAGTGCTAAGGATATTGATAGCTATATCAGAACTCCTGAAAATCACGCTATAAATGAGGCTATAGATTATACAGATAATAATGGTAATTCGCAAACGGACTTACTACTTTACGATGGGCATGCTTATAATAGAGTAGGGCATACTTCAAAATTATCCTTCGCATTTGGTGGTAATTACGACCATAAGTGGTATGTAGGTGGTGGAGTGCACTTCCATTCGGCAAATATAGAGCAAGGAGATTTTTTTAGAATGCAGTCTCAAACAGCAGGTACTAAGGGGCTATACCAAAAACAAGATACTCCTTTTCAAGAATCTTCTGGAGGGGTAGCAATTTCAGCAGGGGTTATAGGTAAAATAGATAAAAACTTTCGTGTAGGTTTAGCATTAGAGTCTCCTACTTGGTGGAATATAGAGAGGGCTTATAACTATTATGGATTTGATAATAATGGAGTTATGGGAACGGCTTTGGGCAATGAGAATAGAAGGTTGAGTACTCCAATGAAAGCTACTCTGAGTGGTGCTTATATAGCTAACAAGAATTTTGCAGTAAATGTGGATTATACTTTAGGTGTTACAAAACCTCAGTATAATGTACAGGGAGATGCAGAGAAGCAATTAAATGAGTTTTTTAACAAAGTGTATTCTAATACTTCTGAGTTAAGATTGGGTGCAGAATACAGGTTAGATAACTGGAGATTTAGAGGAGGTTATGCATATCAATCTAATCCTTTCTCTACTTCGTCTTTGAGTGTTATTGATCCAACAAATAATTTATATTCTGATAGAACATTTAGTAATTTATATCTTTCAAATAGACAGACTTTAGGTGTGGGACTAGGATATAATTTTAAATCTTTCTATGTAGATGCAGCCTATCAGAATGCAAGTTCTAAGTTTGCTAATCCATTTTTTGCAGGAGAGTATGCTTCTCCTGTGAACGATAGTGTATTTAACGAAGGAGATGGTGTAGCTTATAAAGGAAGTATTGTTTCTGATGCTAAAACAGTGAGAAATAACTTTGTGTTTACTGTTGGTTGGAGATTTTAAAAAAAAGTTACATTTAAATAGAAATTGAGAGGCTACTTATAATTGAGTAGTCTCTTATTTTTTTGCTGGATTAGATATTTTTTATAATTTTGTTAGGTTTATCTAACTTTTGTTTGAATGATGAAAAAATACTTCAAAGATAGAATGTGGAAAAAAGAGCGTTCTGGTAATTCTTTGTCAGAATCGTTTTCTAGTATTGAGATACCTAAAGATGCAGGTTTTTGGAAGAAATTTTTAGCGTTTGTAGGTCCAGGGCTTATGGTAGCGGTAGGCTATATGGACCCAGGCAACTGGGCAACAGGTATTGCAGGCGGTGCTAAGTTTGGATATACTTTACTATCAGTAATTCTTATATCTAATCTTTTTGCTATGTTATTACAACACTTGTCTTTAAAGTTAGGTATTGTTGCCGAAAGAGATTTGGCTCAAGCTTGTAGAGATAGTTACTCTCGACCTGTTAATTTTCTACTTTGGATTTTTGCTGAAATAGCCATTGCGGCTACAGACCTTGCGGAAGTGATAGGTGCAGCCATAGCACTTAATCTTTTGTTTGGGTTACCACTTACTGTTGGGATAGCTATTACTGTGATAGATGTTTTTATAATTTTGATACTTCAAGCTAAAGGTTTTAGATGGCTAGAAAGTGTCGTGGGTGGTTTGATAGCAATTATTTTCTTTTGTTTTTTATACGAAATAGTGGTAAGTAATCCTGAGTGGTTTCCTATTTTGAAAGGTTTAGTTCCACAGAAAGAAATTGTATTTAATCCAAGTATGCTCTACATAGCAATAGGTATTTTAGGAGCTACTGTAATGCCTCATAACTTGTATTTGCATAGTAGTATTGTACAGACCAGAAACTATTCTAGAGATGATAAGGGGAAGAGGGAAGCTATTAAATTTGCTACTTTGGATAGTAATATTTCTTTGTTGTTAGCATTTTTTATCAATGCGGCTATACTTATTGTTTCATCGGCGGCATTTCATCACACAGGCTATCAAGATGTTGCTGACATTACAGACGCTCATCAACTTTTGTCTCCAATTTTAGGAACGAGCCTCGCCAGTATTGTGTTTGCGATAGCTTTGTTGGCTTCTGGACAAAACTCAACCCTTACAGGCACTTTGGCTGGGCAGATTGTAATGGAGGGTTTTCTCAATATTAAATTAAAACCTTGGTTAAGACGATTGATTACAAGATTGATAGCTGTAATACCAGCGTTGGTAGTTGCTATTATCTATGGTAAAAAAGGAACTACTGACCTTTTAATATTAAGTCAAGTTATACTTTCTTTACAGTTGAGTTTTGCAGTGGTGCCGTTGGTAATGCTGACTAATAACAAGCTCAAGATGGGAGCATTTGCTAATCAAGGTTTTTTGAAGTACGCTGCTATCATCATTAGTTTTATTATTATTATACTTAATGTTTATTTGGTTTATACCGAAATAGGTTAGAGACGGCTTTTTTGGTCTGTCAATTTGTCCTAAATCTTAATTTGGCAATATCTTTGACAATATCCCTGCAATAAAACCAATAAAAAATGGAAGAGAATAAAGATTTGCACGAAGAAAAACTTAATGTTTCCGAAGAAAATACAAGTGAAGAAACTCAAAATATAAATATAGACAACGAAGAAAATCTGACAAAAGAACCTACAACGGAAGAACTTTTGGCAGAGGAGAAAGACCGTTACATTCGTCTATATGCTGAGTTTGAAAACTATAAAAAAAGAACTTCTAAAGAGCGAATGGAGTTTTTCCAATATGCTAATCAGGATATGATGGTGAGTATGCTTGCCATTCTAGATGATTTTGAAAGAGCTTTAAAAGAAATAGCGAAAACAGGGAAGGAAGAAGATTTAAAAGGAGTAGAGCTTATCTATCAGAAGTTTAAAAATAAACTGATAGAAAAAGGATTAAAGCCTATAGAAGTAAATGCGGGAGACGAATTTAATGTAGATTTCCACGAAGCTATTACCCAAATACCAGCTCCTACCGAAGATTTAAAAGGTAAAATTGTAGATGTAATAGAGTCTGGATATATGCTACACGATAGAGTAATTAGATTCGCTAAAGTAGTTACAGGACAATAAATCTTACATTATAAATGAAACTTTCATTTATTATAAAATTAAAATAAAGAATGTCAAAAAGAGATTACTACGAGATATTAGGGGTAGAAAAAAACGCTACGGCAGACGCTATTAAAAAAGCCTACCGAAGACAAGCACTTAAATATCACCCAGATAAAAACCCAGGAGATAAAGAAGCTGAAGAAAAATTTAAAGAAGCAGCGGAAGCCTACGAAGTTCTCAGCGATGAGAATAAAAGAGCTAGATACGACCAATACGGTCATGCGGGAGTAGGTGGTAGCGGAGGCTTTGGTGGAGGAGGTTTCGGTGGCGGTATGAATATGGAAGATATTTTCAGTCAGTTTGGAGATATCTTTGGAGGTCATTTTGGTGGCTTCGGTGGTGGAGCTAGAAGGCAGGAAGTTAGAGGTACTAACCTTAGGGTTCGTATCAAGCTAAGCCTAGAAGAGATGATGAATGGAACTCAGAAAACCATCAAAATCAAAAAAATGAAATTGGCCCCTGGGGTAACTTCTAAGACTTGTCCTACTTGTAACGGTAATGGTGTCCAAATGAAAGTGATGAACACAATGTTTGGACAAATGCAAACGCAAACCACTTGTGGGGCGTGTAATGGTATCGGTAAGGTAGCAGATAAAATACCAGCGGGAGCTAATGCTCAAGGGCTTATTAAGGCTGACGAGGAAGTGAGTATTAACATTCCAGCTGGAGCTAGAGATGGCATACAACTAAGTGTAAGAGGTAAAGGTAATGATGCTCCTTTCGGTGGAACACCAGGGGATTTGCTTGTGGTGGTAGAGGAAGAGGAAGATGCAAACATCAAGAGGGAAGGAGATAACCTTCACCAAGAGTTATATATTTCTTTCGCAGAAGCAGCGTTGGGTACTTCTAAAGAAATCTCAGTAGTAGGTGGTAAAGTTAAAATAAAGGTAGATGCAGGTACACAATCAGGTAAGATTTTACGACTTGCGGGTAAAGGGCTCCCTAGCATAGACAGTTATGGTAGGGGAGATATGTTTGTGCACATCAATGTATGGACACCACAAAACCTTACAAAAGAACAAAAAGAGTTTTTTGAAAAACAACTGAACAGCGGCGAAATGAAAGCCGAACCTTCAGGGAAAGAAAAAACATTCTTTGATAAGGTGAGAGATTTGTTTAACTAGAATTATAATAATGATAAAAAGAGACTTTTAAAAGTCTCTTTTTTTATGAGCGATTAGGATAATTGTAACAAAAACGCTTTTCTTTGTACTAACTAAAATAAAAATATAAAAATGCTTAGAGCAGAACATATTACAAAAACCTATGATGCAGGCAGAAAAGTAGCTTTGTCGGACTTTAGTATAGAAGTTCCTACGGGAAGCATCTACGGTCTGCTAGGACCTAACGGAGCAGGCAAGACTTCTTTTATCAGAATCATCAATCAGATTACTCAAGCGGATAGTGGTAAAGTTTTTATAGATAACGAAATTTTAAGTCCGCATCATATCAAGATTATTGGTTATATGCCAGAGGAAAGAGGTCTTTATAAAAATATGACGGTGGGCGACCAAATTCTCTATTTTGGGGAGCTTAAAGGTATGTCTAAAAATGAGGCACTTACTCAAGCTAAGTATTGGTTTGAACGCCTAAACATAGACCAATGGTGGAAAAAGAAACTCTCAGAACTTTCCAAAGGTATGGCACAGAAAATACAGTTTGTGGTAACGGTATTGCACCGCCCTAAATTACTTATTTTAGACGAGCCTTTCTCTGGATTTGACCCTGTAAATGCTAATCTCATTAAAGACCAAATCATCAATCTTAAAAATAATGGGACAACCATCATACTTTCTACACATAGAATGGAAAGTGTGGAAGAAATGTGTGATTATGTAGCGTTGGTTAATCATTCAAAAAAAATCTTAGACGGAAAAGTGTTTGAAGTAAGAGAGCGTTTCAAACAAAATGTTTACGAAGTTGTACTCGCTCACCCTAATTCTGAATTGTTGGAAAGCTTTAAATTGGAATTTTCGCCTTCTGATTGGCAAGAAAAAGACGGACTTATTAGTTTTAATTTAAAATATCAAGGCGAACAAAATCAGTTGTTGTCAAAACTAATGCCGCTAGGAAGCATTAGAAGTTTTAATGAGAAAATACCTAGTATGAACGAAGTGTTCATTACTGCTGTACAAAACTAATATCGTATGAAAAATATTATTATCATAACCAAAAGAGAATTTCTTACTCAGGTTAAAAAGAAATCTTTTATTGTACTCACTTTGCTAGCCCCAATTTTAATGATAGCTTTCGGGGCTGTTATAGGATTGATGTTTAAAGCTAACGAAACGGAATATCAGTTTTCTGTCATAGACAAAAGTGGCGTGTTTGAAAACCGAATGAAAGCTCCACAAGATGTTTCCCTTGTGTATGCATCTCCTAACACCGAAGCATCTTTGAAGGAAGGATTAAAGACTTCTGAAGCTATTGATGGAGTGTTGATTATTCCTCCTATGCAAGGGCAAGATTATGAAACTTTACAGAATCAAACTCAGTTATTGGTAAATAAAAAAATAGGATTTGATGTAAGGAAAGCCTTGGCATCTTCTATGTCGGAAGTCATTAAGAAAGAAAAAATAAAAGCACTTGGAATCACCGAAACTCAAGTGAACGACTTAGATAAATCTTTTGAACTTAAAACCACCAATGTTTTAGATAATCATCAGCAAGACGATAGCCTTGCGTTTGGTGTAAAGTCTGGTTTGAGTATGTTATTGATGTACGCTACTTTTATGTTTATTTTGATTTATGGTGTAAGGGTGATGCGTAGTGTTTTAGAGGAAAAAAATAATCGTGTGGTAGAGATTATTATTTCTTCGGTTAAACCGTTTGATTTAATGATGGGTAAAATCTTAGGGGTTACTTTAGTGGCACTTACCCAATTTGTTATATGGATAGGTATGGCGGTAACAGCGGCAGTGTTTTTTAATCAAAGTTTTAGCCCAATGTCTACTGGAAACACTTTGGAACAAATGGAAAATATACAGGAGGTAGTGGCTCATATATCTCATACTTTGTTGGAACTCAATTATGGGCTTATTATTGGGGTGTTCCTTGTGTTTTTCCTTTTAGGTTATATTTTTTATAGTTCTATCTATGCTGCTATCGGTTCTGCGGTAGATAACGATACCGAAACTCAACAGTTTACTTTATTTGTAACCATTCCGTTGATGTTGGGGCTTTATGGTAGCATTTCTATTATGAATAATCCAGATGGACCTATGGGCTTTTGGCTTTCTATGATTCCGTTAACTTCTCCTGTAGCTATGATTGCAAGGATACCCTTTGGAGTGCCTATTTGGGAGTTGGTATTGTCGGTTGCGTTATTATTTATTACTACATTACTGATGGTCTTTATTGCTGCAAAAATATACCGTGTAGGCATACTAATGCACGGTAATAAAGCAACTCTAAAAGAACTTTGGAAGTGGATTAGACATTCGTAAGTATTGGGAGTAATTATTATAAAAAGCCGAGAGAATATTTTTTCTTTCGGCTTTTTGTTTAAAGTTAATATTTGAAATGAATGAGGTGTGGGAGTGTATTTTTTTAGAAATTTTAATATCAATAATTTTTTGTAAATTCGCACTAAATTTTTAATCAATGAATTACGATATTATAGTTATAGGGAGTGGTCCTGGTGGTTATGTAACAGCCATTAGAGCAGCACAATTAGGTTTCAAAACAGCTATTGTAGAAAAAGAAAACTTAGGAGGTATCTGCCTTAACTGGGGGTGTATTCCTACAAAGGCATTATTGAAATCTGCACAAGTGTTTAAGTACATCAACCATGCAGAAGATTTCGGTCTTAATAAAGTAGAAGCTAGTTTTGAATTTCCTAATGTAATTCAGAGAAGCCGTGGGGTGGCGAGTAAGATGAGCAAAGGAATAGAGTTCCTTATGAAAAAGAATAAGATAGATGTTATATTCGGTACTGCTAAAGTTCAAAAAGGTAAAAAAGTTTTAGTGGAAAAAGATGGTGCTACAAAAGAATATTCTGCAGAGCACATCATCTTGGCAACAGGAGCTCGTTCTAGAGAGCTTCCAAACCTTCCTCAAGACGGCAAAAAAGTAATTGGGTATAGACAAGCACTTTCTTTACCAGAGCAGCCTAAATCTATGATAGTAGTAGGTTCTGGAGCTATCGGAGTAGAGTTTGCATATTTCTACGCTACTATGGGGACTAAAGTAACTATTGTAGAGTTTATGCCAAACATCGTACCTGTGGAGGACGAGGAGGTTTCTAAACATTTAGAAAAATCTCTCAAGAAAGCAGGTATAGAGGTAATGACTAACGCTTCCGTAGAATCTGTGGATACTTCTGGTAACGGCGTTAAAGCTAATGTAAAAACAGCTAAAGGTAATGTAATATTAGAGGCTGATGTGGTACTTTCAGCAGTTGGTATTACGGCTAATATTGAAAATATAGGACTAGAAGAAGTTGGAATTAAAACAGATAAAGGCAGAGTTTTAGTAAATGAATGGTACCAAACTTCAGTACCAGGTTATTATGCGATAGGAGATATTATTCCTACTCAAGCCTTGGCTCATGTGGCTTCTGCGGAAGGAATTACTTGTGTGGAAAAAATCAAAGGATTACATACAGAAATTATAGATTATGGTAATATTCCAGGGTGTACTTATTGCCTTCCTGAAATAGCATCAGTAGGTCTTACCGAAAAACAAGCCAAAGAAAAAGGCTATGATATTAAGGTTGGGAAATTCCCATTCTCAGCGAGTGGAAAAGCGACTGCAAACGGAGATACAGATGGTTTTGTAAAAGTGATTTTTGATGCTAAATATGGTGAGTGGTTGGGTTGTCATATGATAGGTAATGGTGTTACCGAAATGATAGCAGAGGCTGTAGTGGCTAGAAAATTAGAAACTACAGGACACGAGATTTTAAAATCCGTTCACCCGCATCCTACATTGTCAGAAGCGGTTATGGAAGCCGTAGCAGCAGCTTATGGTGAGGTGATACATATCTAATTATAGTAAAACTTTAGTTATAAGATAACACCTCCTAGATGCAATAAGTCTAGTGAGGTGTTTTGTTTTTGTATTATAATATAAATTTATAGATGAGAGCGATATTTATTTTTATTCTTTTGTTACCTGCGGTTGTGTTTTCTCAAACCAATGATTTAGGAAATTGGTTTATCTATTTTGGAGATAAAAAGATTGACAATAGATGGAATTGGCATCACGAGGTACAATATAGAAATTTTAACTTCATAGGAGATACAGAGCAGTTACTCATTAGAACAGGGCTTGGCTATAATCTTACCGAAAACAATAATAATATTTTGCTAGGTGCGGCATTTATTTACAGTGAACCTTATTTGGCAAATAGCGATACTAAGACTAGTTTTAACGAGCATCGTATTTACCAGCAGTTTATCACAAGGCAGACTTTTGGAGCGGTATCTTTGCAGCACAGATATAGGTTTGAGCAACGGTTTTTTGAGAAAGATTTTAGGTTGAGGCTGCGTTATTTTATAGGTCTTAATGTGGCTCTGAACAAAAAGCAAATGATGGACAAAGCAGTCTATTTATCTGCCTATAATGAGATATTTATAAATACTGAAAATAATATATTTGATAGAAACAGGCTTTATGGTGGTTTAGGATATAGATTTTCTAAAAATGTGCGAACCGAAATTGGGGTGATGAATCAGTCCACGAGTGCTGTGTCTAGAAATCAATTAAATTTGATTACATTTTTTAACTTTTAAGCGCCTGTTTAAATATTTGAAGTATTCTAAATAAAAATTATTATATTTGCCTCATGTGTTACATCGTATGAGGTATTTTAGTGTCATAAGTTTTTTAATTTTTCTTAATTTTCTAGCATTTCTAAGTGTGGCTGGTTTTTTGGAATTGAGCGAAACATATACTAATACGGTTATTCTTGAAGAAGATAAAGAAGAAGAGGTTTATTTCTGAGGATGAAGATGATATTAAAATGTTTCTTAAAGGTCATGGTACTTTGAAGTATCAAAAGATTTTAGCAAACACCTTTAAAAAGAAGCTATTTTCTTACAAAGAGCATAGGTCTTTATTCTTTATGGATAAACATTTTCCTTATCCCGAAGTTTAATAGATATTGTACCTGAAAAATTATTTCGCAGATATATCTTTTTGTTGATATTATCTAGAAATAAATCTAAAAAACAGTTATTCCTAATAGGGATAATAAATCTAAAAAAATAACAATTTTAATATCAAAATAATGAAAAATATTAGTCTAATTTATGTATTAGCAATGGCATTTGCTTTTGTGTCGTGTGATAAAAACTCTAAGCAGCAGCTTAAACCAGAAGATGTTTTAGTACAAGATGTACTTACCAAAGAGCAGAGAGATGCTCTTACTCCAGATCAGATTATCCAAAGTTTTAAAGAGGGTAATGCAAGGTTTATGAATAACGATTTAACCAAAAGAGACCACTCAGCACAGGTAAGAAAAAGTGTAAAAGGGCAGTACCCACAAGCAGTGGTATTGTCTTGTTTGGATAGTCGTGTTCCAGTAGAAGATGTTTTTGATAGAGGGATAGGTGATATTTTTGTAGGGAGAGTAGCCGGGAATTTTGTAAACGAAGATTTGCTAGGAAACATGGAATTTGGCTGTAAAGTAGCAGGAGCTAAAGTAATTATGGTACTAGGGCATGAGCATTGTGGAGCTGTTAAATCGGCTATTGATAATTTAGAGTTGGGTAATATCACTGCAATGTTGAGTAAGATAAAACCTGCTGTAAAAAAAACAACTTATCAAGGCGAAAAATCTTCTAAAAATGAAGAATATGTGCACAAGGTTTGTCAAAGTAATGTAGAACATACCATAGAGCAGATTAGAAAAAATAGCCCAATACTTAAAGAAATGGAAGATAAGGGTGAAATAAAAATAGTAGGGGGGATATACGATATGGATACAGGTAAAATAGATTTCTTATAGTAAAGGCACTAGCATTAAGTTAAAAAGCCGTTTCAAAATTTTTTGAAACGGCTTTAATATGATACACAATTCCTTTATTGTCTAATTTCTGATATCTGAGTGGTTAAATAAATTTTACCCGATACTTGGTTAACATTAGTACATCCTGTAGAAGCTCCTCCATAAGCGATTTGAGTATAGTTTGAAGAACTTCTTTGTAGGTTTCTGACATAAACTTCCATAGTATGAGCTCCGACACTTTGATCTTTTAATATTCCCGAAAGATTAAATTTTTTCCAACTGCATCTACCTGATGCAGGTTCAAAAAACTCTCTCACAGTAACTAGTTTTCCATCTATAAATACAGCAACCGCAAACCCAAAATTAGTGGCAGCAAAAGTGTTGTTTATAGATGTCATTCCTTCCACAATAAAATAAGTAGAGTTTGTAGTATTTGTAATATTGAAATTGGTATTAACATTTGTAGGTGTCCATCCACTAGTAGAATCTCCAAAATGGAATTCTTCTGGAGCAGAAGGAAATGTGCCTACTATAGTGGTGTTTGTAGAAAGAGCTGTTTTATTTAGTGTGCTAGGAATAATGTTCTTAGCATCTTCCAGTAAATAATTAATATACCACCTCCCATCATACCAAAAATTAATTCTATTTTCTCTTGAATTAAAAACAGTTACTCCATTTTGAGGAGTGTTTACTGTAGTAGCGTCGGTATCGCTATTTAGGGGTACTCTAGGGTATAAAAACCCTTTGTTATCGCTATGAAGGTGTAGCTGGGCACTTGCATTAGGCTCTGTAATTCCTGAGTTCATCTCTGTAATTAGTACCCCATTGTTTTGAGAAAACATTAGACTTGATATTAGACTAGTGTTAATACTTATGATTTTAAATAATTTTGTCATTTCTGTTATAATTTGTCGATAGGTTGCGAAATAAATATAGTTGTAGATAGCTTTACTGATTCATCATTAAACAGATTGGTACATGAAGGATTCTTTCCTCCGTAAACTATATTAAAACTAGTGGAGCCAGTACTGTTCGTTCTGTGTCTTACAGCTACTTTTACACTATGGACTCCCACAGGTAAATTTTCTGATGCAAAATAGAAGTTAAAAACATCATAAGCACAAGTTTGTGATAGGTTAAATACATACGGCTTAATTGCTACTAACTTATCATTTATAAAAAAGCCAAAGGAGGTATCAAATGTTGTTCCTATAAGAGCGCTAGAGTTACTAACATGCATAACTCCTGAGTAGGTGAATAAATTTTGATTTGTATTCCTATCAATTGTAATCGTACTGGAAGGAGCAGAAATAACAGTCCACTCACTAGAAAGAGTTTCGCCTATAACGTGATCTTTAATACCTTTAAATGCTGTTGATGCTGAAAAAGTAGTCGAGGCATCGTTAATATGGCTATAGTACTTGGTTAAATGATCTAACACATCTTTATTTTTTCCACTAAATAGAAATTCCCACATTTCGCCACTCCAGTAATAATATCCTTCCTTTCCAATAAGATTAGGATTTGTATTAAAAACAATAAGAGACTCTTCTGGGTTAGTGATAGTTGTTTTATCTGTTCTACTATTAAGATAAACATGAGGAAAATTAACTCCTTTTGATGTACTATAAACCTCTAGTATAGCAGATGGGTCTGGTGTAGGTGTGTTAATTCCTACATTTTGTGCTTGAATTGCTGTTATGGTTAAAGCTCCTATAACAATATTTGATATACTCGTTGTGCATTTTAAATAATACTGATTTTTAGATGATTTAATTTTCTTTGGAAGATAAATTTATTGATATATTGAATAACCGTTGCGGCGGTTATTTTACTGATTATCCTTGTTTTAAAGCCTTCAAAAGTTTTAGCATAGTTTCTTTTAATCATAAATTGGTCGCAAAGTTGAGAGAAAAATGTCTCAATTCGTTTTCGCTTTTTCTTGTACAATGAAAATTGAGGAATATAATCTTTCTGATTACTTCTCATTGGTGTATCTAATTTAATATTAGCATAGTTAAATAAATCTATTTGAACTTTTGCTGATAAATAGCCTCTATCTCCAATTAAAGTACAGTTTCGCATTTGCTCACCACTATCTTTTAAATAGTGGATGTCGTGAACGGATGCAGGGCTTATATCAAAATTCTTAATCACACCATTTAAAGAACATACTGCGTGTAGTTTATAGCCATAGAAATATAATTTCTGTGAAGCACAATAACCATATGTTGGTGAAGAATAGGATTGCTCTTTACAAATTTTTGAACGAGTAGAACGAGCGTTTTCACAAACTTTCATTGGCATGCTATCAACGATAAAAATATCTTCAAACTCATTGAACTCCATCGAAATACGCTGTCTAATTTGCTCTGTTTGTAGGGATAGTCTTCGTTTTCGCTTATTGTAAACACTTCTTTCAATTTTGTTTATCAGAGAGTTTGGCAATTTTCTAAAGAACTGTAATTCGCTATCAATACTCAAGTATTCAGCAGTAATATTAAGACTTATGACTTCTAAATCGCTCATTTTAGGTGTTCTTCTCTGATAACTAATCAGTTGATTTTCTGAAAAAAGTCCTAAAACTTCCAAAATTCTTTCATATATTTGCTCTATGTTGTTCATTTATACCGTTTTATAGCAAAAACAATATACTTATTTTCAGTCTAATAAACAACTCTTGTTTTTTTCATTTCATAATGCACAACGGGTTATATCGGTATAAAATAAGCCGAAGAGAGAAAAAAGTAAGAAAGTAGAGAAAGTGTAGGATAAGTAAAACAACCCCGTTGTGCATTATGAAATGAAAAAAACAAGAGTTGTTTATTAGACTGAAAATAAGTATATTGTTTTTGCTATAAAACGATATAAATGAACAACATAGAGCAAATATATGAAAGAATTTTGGAAGTTTTAGGACTTTTTTCAGAAAATCAACTGATTAGTTATCAGAGAAGAACACCTAAAATGAGCGATTTAGAAGTCATAAGTCTTAATATTACTGCTGAATACTTGAGTATTGATAGCGAATTACAGTTCTTTAGAAAATTGCCAAACTCTCTGATAAACAAAATTGAAAGAAGTGTTTACAATAAGCGAAAACGAAGACTATCCCTACAAACAGAGCAAATTAGACAGCGTATTTCGATGGAGTTCAATGAGTTTGAAGATATTTTTATCGTTGATAGCATGCCAATGAAAGTTTGTGAAAACGCTCGTTCTACTCGTTCAAAAATTTGTAAAGAGCAATCCTATTCTTCACCAACATATGGTTATTGTGCTTCACAGAAATTATATTTCTATGGCTATAAACTACACGCAGTATGTTCTTTAAATGGTGTGATTAAGAATTTTGATATAAGCCCTGCATCCGTTCACGACATCCACTATTTAAAAGATATTGGTGAGCAAATGCGAAACTGTACTTTAATTGGAGATAGAGGCTATTTATCAGCAAAAGTTCAAATAGATTTATTTAACTATGCTAATATTAAATTAGATACACCAATGAGAAGTAATCAGAAAGATTATATTCCTCAATTTTCATTGTACAAGAAAAAGCGAAAACGAATTGAGACATTTTTCTCTCAACTTTGCGACCAATTTATGATTAAAAGAAACAATGCTAAAACTTTTGAAGGCTTTAAAACAAGGATAATCAGTAAAATAACCGCCGCAACGGTTATTCAATATATCAATAAATTTATCTTCCAAAGAAAATTAAATCATCTAAAAATCAGTATTATTTAAAATGCACAACGAGTTCTAATATATTTCGGTTAGTATATGCTCTATTAAATTTTGATTCAGGTGAAATTAATAAACTCGATGCATTTGATGCTAAAAACTGAACATTCCCTTTACCATTATGATTAAAGATATTCCTATTTAATGTTATATTTGAATAATCTTTTGTGTTTAAATTATCTATAGATGCATGTATTCCATTAACATATACAGCTGTTAATGAAGGAGGTGTGTTTTGATCTAATGTAAAGTCTGTTACTTTATTATAAAAGAAAGTTGTTGAATCTGTAACAATATTTTGTGCTTGATTACTTTCTTGAGAATATCTCTGAGTATATTGACCTGGAATTGTCGCATTAGAGGGGGAATTAGGGTCTGAACTAAGATAATATTGCTCTGTACTCTTATCAAAAGATTTTGTTTCAACTGTGTTAATAGGAGTTAATACATAACCTCCATTTGGCTTATAATAAACATTATTAGGAATATCAGCATCTGTCAACTTTACATTACCATTAGCTTGTTTTTGCCAAATCTCGCCATTCGTACTCCCTGCACTCTTTACCCACTTCGTTCCATTCCAAAAGTAGTAACCTTTTTCTGTAATATCTACAACAGCAGGAGTTGCAGCATTTGTCATCGTTAAATCATTAACATACACCAGAGTAGATTCTTTAAGTGGCATCTCTGTATTGGTTGTCATTAGGTGAGCTTTATTTTTACTCACATTTGGGATTATCAATCCTTCCAAAGTCTTATCCGTATTGTCTGACTTTCCTTTAATCTCTAAGGTCGCATTGGGTTTATCAATGTTAATTCCGACCTTACCACTATAATCTTGTCCGTAAACCACTAGCCCTAAACCTAAAAAGGCTAACACACTTAATTTTGTAGTCTTTGTTTTCATAATATTTAATTTAAAATTGTTAATATTTAGATTTTAGACTTAAGGGTTGAGGTAATACTAGGTTCTAATATCTCACCTCTAAGCTCTGATATAAAAAACGCCTTCCCCCTCTAAACACACAAAAAACGAGAGGAAAGGCTAAGGCAGAAAGAAAGTAAAAACTCCCTCTCTGAATGCTAAAAGCACCTAACAAAAACGACCATGTTTTAAGACAAAACAATGGTGCTTTTAGCCTATATTTATGAAAGCTAAAATTAGAATGGTATAAACGCAAAAATCCGCCAACGAAAGTTGGTAGAACTATATTTACAATTAACGATAAAAGTTGAAGTAATTTTCTAGATAATAAAACGCATACGCAGGTAACTATCTGTGTGTGTTTACAAAATTATTTGGAACAGCCAAATAATTCAGGTACTTTTTTACATTTGTTTGTATGTGGTTGGTATCGTGTGTCATAAAACTGAAGCAAACTTATAACCTTTTGTAGAAGTATGCAAGTTTTTAGTCTTATATTTTTTAGATAAGCACTATTTAGTGCAAAAAAGCCTAAGAGTTTTTCTTAGGCTTTTAGGTTAAATATGGGTTTAATCTAAGGCTTGTTTTAAATCAGAAATGATGTCTTCTACATTTTCTAACCCTATACTACAACGCACCAATCCTGGGGTAATGCCTACTTCTAGGCGGTCTTCTTCGGTGAGTTTAGAATGGGTGGTAGAGGCAGGGTGGGTTACAATAGTTCTAGTATCTCCCAAGTTAGGCGAAAGTGAGCATAACTTTATCTTGTTAAGGAAGTTTCTACCTCCTTCAATACCACCTTTAACTTCAAATGCCACAATATTGCCGCCGTGTTTCATTTGTTTTTTGGCGATTTCGTAGCTTGGGTGTGAGGGTAGAAAAGGATACTTAACTAAAGAGACTTTAGGGTGTTGTTCTAGGAACTCTGCAACTGCTAGAGCGTTTTCGCAATGTTTCTCTAAACGAACAGCTAAAGTTTCTAAACTTTTACTAAGCACCCACGCATTAAACGGAGACAAAGACGGTCCTGTATTCCTAGAGAAGAGATAGATTTCTCTAATCAGTTCTTTTTTTCCAACCACAATACCACCTAACACACGCCCTTGTCCGTCTATCATTTTGGTAGCAGAATGTATGACTAGGTCGGCTCCGTAAGTGATAGGTTGCTGTAAATAAGGAGTAGCAAAACAGTTATCTACTACAAAAATAAGATTGTGCTTTTTAGCAAAGTTGCCAAAAAACTCTAAATCCAAAATTTCAATAGCAGGGTTAGTAGGTGTTTCTAAATAGAGAAAACGAGTATTAGGTTTTAGATATTTTTCTAGCTCTACTTCGTCAGCTTTAAAGTAAGTGGTTTCTACATTCCATTTCGGGAAATGAGTCTTAAATAAATAGTGTGTAGAACCAAACACCGACTGGCAACTCAAAATATGGTCGTTAGGTTTAAGCAAAGCATTAAACGAGGCAAAAACAGCCGCCATACCCGAAGCAAAGGCATATCCTGCTTCGGCACCTTCCATTTGTACTATCTTTTCAGTAAACTCATTGGTGTTAGGGTTACTGTAACGGCTGTAGATGTTATGTTCTACCTCTTCTGCAAAGGCAGCACGCATCTGTTCGGCATCTTCAAAAACAAAGCTAGAGGTAAGATACAACGGCACTGAATGCTCCTGAAAATCAGTCCTAGCAATTTGGTTTCTGATGGCTTGGGTTTCAAAGTTTTTCATATTATAAAGTTGTTATTTAGTTTCACTTAGTCTTAAAATATCACCAAAGACGCCTCTAGCAGTTACTTTAGCACCAGCACCAGCACCCATAATAACGATAGGGTTTTCGCCGTAGCTTTCGGTATAGACTTCAAAGATAGAGTCAGAGCCTTTGAGTTGTCCTAACGCTGAATGGGCAGGTACTGAAACAAGTTTTACATCAAGTACACCTTTGTCTTCTCTTAGGTTGCCGTGCAAATCACCTACATAACGCAGAACATAGCCTGTTTCTTGGTTGTCCTTAATCTTTTGGTAGGTGTCATCTAGCTCATTGAGTCTAGAAATAAAATCTTCTTTACTAATATCAGAAAGGTTTTCAGGAATGAGGTTTTGGATATTGATGTCCTCAAATTCATTTACTAAGTCTAGTTCTCGTGCTAAGATTAGTAGTTTTCTCGCTACATCATTTCCTGAAAGGTCTTCCCTTGGGTCAGGCTCGGTAAAGCCTTTTTCCATAGCTTCTTTAATGATGGTAGAAAAGACATCTCCTCTTACCGAAAAATTATTAAATATATAACTAAGCGACCCTGAAAATACCCCTTTAATACGTGTAATATCTTCGCCAGAAAGATGAAGGAGCTTAATAGTATCTATCAATGGTAACCCTGCTCCTACATTGGTTTCGTAGAGGTATTTCTTTTTGTTTTTCTCTAGGGTACGTCTTAATTTTTTATATTCCCCAATCGGAAGAGTGTTGTAAATTTTGTTGGAAGAAACCAAATCGAAGCCTTGTTCCGCTAGTTCTAGATAGTTTTTTACAAAGTCTTTACTAGCGGTATTGTCCACAGCAATTAGATTTTCAAACTGATGTTCTTTTACGAATTGAAATAAATCTTCCAAAGTATTTTGGGTATTAGCAAATCTCACTTTCTGTCGCCAATCGCTTCCGAAGCCTCCTTTGTTAAACACAATATTTTTAGAGTTTGCTATTGCTACGATTTTAAGGTCTATTCTCTTTCGTTGCAAAATATCATAAGCAGAATCTAAGATTTGTTCTATCAAAGTACCACCCACATTACCATGCCCAAACAATACTAAATGTACGGCTTTAGGTTTGCCATAAAGTTCGGTTTCTATAATGTTTTTGGTTTTTTCGGCTTGGTTGGTCGCTACTACAATGTTTACACGCCCCGCCGAAGCCACTTGGTTAAGAAGTAACGGGAAAATTTTGTTACGCTGGAGTTCGGTAAGTATTTTGTTGAAATCAGGCGTTACCAGACCAATCACAGTAATGCCATCTACACTGTAAATCTGGCTTACAATCCCTTGGTTAATTTCATTTTTAAACTCTTCTTTTAGGCATTGTACTGCATCTTCGGCGTTGCTTTCGTCTACGAGTACAGAGATGCCATTTTCTATCGCCTGTTGAGAGATAACGCCAACGCTAATGTTGGCTCTATTAAGAGCGTTAAATATACGAGAGTCTATCCCTATTTGACCTAGAAAGTCCTTGCCTTCAAAATTGATGATGGCTTTGTTTGGATATATATTGAGGTTTTCTTGATTAGGCATAATATAATTTTTAAAGTTGATTTAATATTTAATAATTGATTTGAATATATGTTTCATTTGTTCATATTCCATAAGGAAGGCATCGTGTCCGTGTACCGATTTTATTTCGTGGTAGTGGGCATTAGCATTATTGGTTTTTAAAAGTTGATAGGTTTCTTCAATCTCAAAAGCAGGGAAAAATAAATCACTATCTACTGATACCAAATGGAATTCTGTTTTTATTTCAGCTAACGAAGACTCATCAACCGCAATGGTGGTTAGCAGATGGTTCATTAGTAAATAAGCCTTTAGAGTAAACCTTTCATTAAGGCTTTCACCGTGGAAATTGAGCCATTCGTGAGATTGCAGTAGGTCAGTATCGTCTCCTTTTTGCCTTTTAAATCTTTTATTGAGTGAAAAGGGAGTTCTATAGCAAAGCATTGCATGAGTTCTCGCTTTTTGTAGCGGTTTTTCACTATTTTCTAGGAGGTATTTCTGGACTAAACATTGGGCATTCAGCCAATCGGTTGTTTTAAAATCCGAGGCTACAGGTACAAATACTTTGGATAAGTTTTTATTAAGATTGAGCATTTCCCAACCTATAGCACCACCAATGGAGCCACCTATAAGATAGTCTAACTGTTTAATTTTAAGTTGTTCTAACCCTAAAAGGAATAGCTGAGCCACATCTTGAGTAGTAAAGGCTTGTGGATTATCAATAAAGAAATCATTATAACCATTACCAGGGATATTAAAACAGATTACCGAGAGTTTGTTGGTGTCAATAGTTTTTTCTGCTCCTACCAAATCTTGCCACCAGCCTTTTGTTCCTGCGACATTAGAGTTTCCCGTTAGAGCATGATTGATGAGTACAACAGGAGCTGTATGTAAAGGCTGCCCAAATAACTCATAGCTAAGTGAGATATCGGTACTATATCCAGTAGTTGTTAAATAGTCTTTAATTTTGAGGTGATGCAACATTCTTTTATTATAAATTTTAAATAACTGAAATGTTGCCAAGAAATAAGAGGTATTTTCTTGATGTTATCTATCCAAAAAACTTTGGTAGAATTTAGCACCTTCTTCCATGAGGAAGGGTTGCCAAGGTTTCGCAGGGTCTATTCCCTCCACCTTTCTTGATAACATTTCCTAGTTTTTCAACGAACTAATACAGAGCAAAGATAGACTATTTTTTGTTTTAAACAATATTTTCATTGAAAAAATAAAACCTTGCGTTTAAAATTAACTAACTTTGCATTCAACTTTTATTTTAGATTCTGATGGACAAAAAAAATATAGCCGTAGTCATGGGCGGATACTCTGATGAGTACAAAGTTTCCCTAAAAAGTGGACAACTAATTTACGACTCTTTAGACCGTGATTTATACAATGTTTATAAAGTGGTAGTTCTTAAAGAAGGTTGGTTTTATTTAGATGAAAATGAAGCCAAGCTACCAATACAAAAGGGAGATTTCTCTGTAAATCTACCTAGTGGAGAAGTACTGCGTTTTGATGTTTGCTTTAATACCATTCATGGGACACCAGGTGAAAACGGCGTGTTACAAGCATATTGGGACGCCATAGGTCAAAAATATACAGGGTGCGATTTTTACCAAAGTGCACTTACCTTTAATAAAAAAGATACTTTGGCTGTATTAGCAAAGTATGGTATTCCGTCTGCTAAAAGTTTCTACATAAAAAAAGGAGAGGCTTATGATAAAGATGAAATTATCAGCGAGTTAAAGCTACCGCTGTTTGTAAAGCCTAACCAAAGTGGTTCTTCTTTAGGAATTTCTAAGGTAAAAGAGGTTTCGGAGTTTGAAGTGGCTTTAGAAAAAGCATTTTTGGAAGACGATGAGGTTTTAGTAGAAAGTTTCTTAGACGGTATGGAGGTATCTGTGGGTGTGCTAGATTACAAAGGTGAGACTATTGTTTTAGGCATTACAGAAATTATCCCAGAAACAGAATTTTTTGATTATGAAGCAAAGTATCAAGGAGCGTCTCAAGAGATTACCCCTGCAAGGCTAGATGAGGCTACTAGATTAAGAGTAGAGGAAGTTGCAAAAAGAGCTTATAACTCTTTAGGAATGAAAGGGTTTTCTAGAAGTGAATATATTATTATGGATGGTGTGCCTTATATGCTAGAAATGAATACTAACCCTGGTTTTTCACCTGCGAGTATCCTTCCTCAACAAGCGAGAATTTACGGTATCTCCATTACAGATTTGTGTGGAAACGAGGTAGAAAAAGCTCTAGCAAAATAATAAAATATGAAGGTAGCTGTATTTCCAGGGTCTTTTGACCCTATTACTCTAGGTCATTATGATATTATAGAACGAGCGTCTAAACTTTTTGACCGTCTTATTATTGCTATTGGGCAAAACTCTCAAAAGCATTATATGTTTCCACTTGAGAAAAGGATAGAGTTTATAGAAAAATCGGTGTCTCATTTTGGAAATGTAGAGGTGGACTCATTTGAAGGGCTTACGGTGGATTACTGTATGGAGAAAGACGCCCAGTTTATCCTAAGAGGATTGAGAAACCCTGCCGACTTTGAGTTTGAAAAAGCCATCGCACATACAAATAGAACTTTGGCACACAAAAAGTTAGAGACTGTTTTTCTTTTGACTTCCTCAGGTAAGTCGTTCATTAGTAGTAGTATTGTGAGAGAAATTATAAGCCACGGTGGTGAATACGAATTGCTAGTACCTGACGCTGTAAGAATATAAAACGGATTTAAAATTATTTTTAGCACAAACAATGCATGCAAATATCAATTTTTTAATAGAATTTCTAGGGACGATATCTTTTGCTATGTCTGGCAGTTTTGCTGCAATGCAAAGAAGATTAGACCCTTTTGGGATTCTTATTATCGCTTTTGTAACTTCTGTAGGAGGTGGTACGGTGAGGGATTTACTTTTAGCTAAACCTGTATTTTGGATGCATGATTTGTGGATATGTGGTGTTATCTTTGTTACCTGTGTTATTTCAATGATTTTTAAATCTATTGAGCAAAATTTTAGGGTAACACTTTTTATATTTGATAGTTTTGGGTTGGGACTGTTCACAATTATAGGCATACAGAAAGGTATGAGTTCCGAGCTTCACCCTATTATATGCATTACTCTAGGTACGATTACAGGGTGTTTTGGAGGGATTATTAGAGATATTCTATTGAATAGAATTCCGTTGATATTTAGAAAAGAAATCTATGCAACAGCTTGTATATTAGGCGGTGCTACCTTTATACTTTTGGCAACCTACACTCGTTTGTCTTATCCTGTGGTTCAGATTTTTACTATTCTGCTTATTGTAACCATAAGAACTTTAGCGGTTAAATACCATTGGCAGATGCCTAAATTTTATATTCAAGATAAGTAAGATTAAATATATCTGTATTTTTGTAGAAGTATGTTTAACAGTGGGATAATGAATACAAATGTTGTAAAGAACCAATCCAAAGTAGTGTTTTCATTTCTTTATTTGCCGGCAGCCTTGTTGTTGATGATAGTCTTGTTTCTTTGGAATAAAGAGGCACTATCCATCAATGGTTATACGGGAATTCAGAAGGAAGTATTTCTTTATATCAATCATCAGTTGGGGCAATATCCTAGCTTGATGATAAATTTTACACAATTCGGAAATGCGCTGGTGTTTTTATCGTGTTTGAGTATTTTCATTATTTATGCTCCGAAACTTTGGGAGGCTTTAATTTCGGCATCGCTTATTTCGCTTTTATTTTCAAGTACACTTAAAAACTTATTTTCGGTGCCAAGACCAGCTGCTATGTTTGATGTTGGTACTTTTATTATTGTTGGTGAAAAACTTACGGGGCATAGTAGTTTGCCGTCGGGACATTCTATTACTGTTTTTACGATACTCACAGTGCTGATGTTCAGTTTTATGCCGAGGAGTTTAATTTATAAGATACTGTGGTCTTTCTTTATTATCGTTATAGGTTTAATGTTAGTATCTACAAGGGTAGGCGTGGGAGCTCATTATCCTCTTGACACTATTGTTGGTGGTATTATAGGTTATATTTCGGGAGTTTTAGGGATACTCTTTAGCCAAAAATATAAAACCTGGAATTGGATAGCTGATAAGAAGTATTCTCCCGTTTTTATAGTACTGTTTACTGTCTGTATCATCATTATTTCAAAAAATATCTTTACCGAAAGTTTAGTGGTATTTTACCTTCCACTGGTGTGTTTAGCAATATCATTATTTAAAATAGGATTTCTCTATGTTAAAAAATAGTTTAAAAGTAACTCATTTTGCAATTTTAATGAGTGTGCTACATTTGTTATTATTTCATATTCCGTTTTATACTTATGTGGTTAATAACATAGATTATACAAGTTTTAATGGAGTGCTGCTTATTGCGAGTTTAGTGGTGGTAATGGTGGTGGCTAATTTTTTTGCATTCTATTTATTTTTGTATTTATCACGCTTTGTGGGTAAATTTTTATTAGTGTTATTCTTCCTTATCAATGCAGTTTCGGTCTATTTTATCACTACTTATGGCGTGATTATAGACGAGAGTATGATAAGCAATGTATTTAATACCAATTATGAAGAGTCTAGTAGTTTCTTTTCGGTTAAGTTGGTGTTATATTTAGTGCTATTAGGTATTTTACCGAGTATTTATATTATCAGAACTAAAATTATCCCAAGCACTTTCAAGCAGTTTGTTAAGACGATGGCACTGGCATTATTGTTTATGGTAGTGATGGCTTTTGTAAACGCAAGTAACTGGCTTTGGGTAGATAAAAACTCTAAACAGTTGGGTGGTTTGGCAATGCCTTGGTCTTATAGCGTAAACACGGTGTTGTACCACATTCACAAGTACAAAAAGAATGAAAAGGAGATTTTATTACCAAATGCTAAGATAAAGGATAACGAAAAGTCGGTGGTGGTATTGGTGATAGGAGAATCGGCGAGAAGTCAGAATTTTTCGCTTTATGGCTATAATAAAAATACCAATCCATTACTATCAAAAACAAGCAATGTTTTTCATTTTAAAGCTAATTCCTGTGCCACTTATACCACGGCAGGAGTTAAATGTATTTTAGAACATACCAATACTGATGATTTGTATGAAATACTACCTAACTATTTATATCGTAATGATGTAGAAGTGATTTGGAGAACTACCAACTGGGGCGAACCGCCATTACATATCGCAAATTATCAAAACAAAGAAGCTCTAATGAAAGACTGCAACAAGCCCGAATGTGATTATGATGAGGTGCTTGTAAATGGATTAAAGGAGCAAATATTGGCAAGTAAAAAGAATAAAGTATTGGTAGTTTTACATACAAGTACCAGCCACGGACCTACTTATAGTAAAAAATATCCATCAAAATTTGAGGTGTTTAAGCCTGTTTGTAATAGTGTAGAGTTGGGCAAGTGTTCCCAAACGGAATTGGTAAACGCTTACGATAATACCATTGTTTATACAGACTATATCCTACATAATGTTATCGAAAATTTAAAAGAGCTAAAATATTATAAAAGCACAATGCTGTTCGTTTCTGACCACGGCGAGTCCTTGGGAGAGAAAAACTTATATATGCACGGAGTGCCTTTAAGCATTGCACCTAAAGAGCAGTATGAAATACCATTTATTGTTTGGTTGTCGGATAATAGCAATAAAAAACTAAAGCCAAACGAGGTGCTTTCTCAAAACCATGTATTTCACAGTGTACTTAACTTTTTAGGGGTAGAAAGCCCTATTTATAAAGAAGAAATGAATATTTTTAAATAGGCAGTTTTTCTTTTTCACTAAATTTTTTAATGTAGTCAAAGGATTTTATGAATATTAAAAATAATATTTTTGTTAAAAACGCACATCTTAACAACCTTAAAAACATAGATGTTCTCATACCTAAAAACAAACTAGTGGTAGTAACTGGTGTGTCTGGTAGTGGGAAATCGTCTTTAGCCTTTGATACTATTTATGCCGAAGGGCAGAGGCGTTATGTGGAGAGTTTAAGCTCCTATGCTAGACAGTTTTTGGGGCGTTTAGAGAAACCAAAGATAGACGATATTAAAGGCTTAGCACCATCTATCGCCATACAACAGAAAGTAATTTCTTCTAATCCAAGGTCTACAGTAGGAACTTCCACCGAAATTTACGATTATCTTAAATTGTTATTCGCTCGTGTGGGGCGTACCTATTCGCCTGTATCTGGTGATGAGGTGAAAAAGGACAGCATTTCTGATGTTATTACTTACATAGAAGAAAATCCTAATCAAGAGTTTCTACTCACAGCATCGCTTTCGTTTGCTGATGGTGATTTTAAATCACTATTAAATACACTAAAAGTTTCAGGATTTACTAGGTTAGAAATTAACGGAAATATCGCTGAAATAGAAGATTTAGAGAGTTTTGGCTTCGTTCCTGAAAAAGAGATGTTGCTTAATTTGGTTATTGACCGCTTTGTTTACGAGGATGATGAGTATTTTCTGCAACGCCTAGCAGATTCTATCCAAACGGCCTTCTACGAGGGGCACGGCTCCTGTGCTTTAAAAAATATTGAAACTCAAAATATAAAACATTTTTCTAACCTTTTTGAAGCTGATGGGATTTCGTTTTTAGAACCAAATCTTCATTTTTTCAGTTTTAATAATCCTTACGGAGCGTGTCCTACTTGTGAGGGCTATGGTAAAGTGGTTGGGATAGACGAAGATTTGGTAATTCCTAACAAAAGGCTTTCGGTTTACGAAGATGCTGTCGCTTGTTGGAAAGGAGAAACGATGAGCGAGTGGAAAATGCACTTTATCAAAAATGCTCCAGATTTTCCAATCCATAAACCGTATTTTGAACTTCCTAAAGAGCAAAAACAACTTTTATGGAGAGGAACAGGAGCTAAAAACTTTCCGTGTATAGACCAGTTTTTCCGTATGTTGGAGGAGAATTTGTATAAGATACAATACCGAGTGATGCTCTCTCGTTACAGAGGCAAGACTAAATGTCCCGACTGCGAAGGTCTAAGATTAAGAAAAGAAACCGAATGGGTAAAAGTAGGAGGGCATAACATACAATCGTTAATGGAGTTGCCATTAGACGAACTTCTGCCTTTAATTAAGAACCTTAAACTCACCAAACACGAGCAAGAAATTGCTAAAAGATTACTCTATGAAATTACTACTAGACTAGAGTTTTTGTTAAAAGTAGGCTTGGGATATTTAACGCTAAACCGTACCTCTAATACTTTGTCAGGTGGGGAAAGTCAAAGGATTAACTTAGCGACGAGCTTAGGGAGTTCTTTGGTTGGGTCTATTTATATTTTGGACGAACCTTCCATTGGACTACATTCGCAGGATACCGAGAATTTAATAGAAGTTCTAAAGAATTTAAGAGATTTAGGCAATACGGTTATTGTTGTGGAGCATGATGAGGATATTATGCGTGCCGCAGATTATATTATAGACATAGGTCCAGAAGCAGGTTTCCTTGGGGGAGAGTTGGTCTTCGCAGGCGATTTTAAAGACCTCAAAGAAGCCGATACTTTAACTTCTAAATACCTTACAGGAAGGCTAGAAATAGCAGTACCAAAAAGGAGAAGGAAAGCTAAATCGTTCATCAATATCAAAGGAGCTAGGCAAAATAACCTTAAAAATATAGATGTTGATATTCCTTTGGAGAATTTGGTGGTGGTTACGGGGGTGTCGGGCTCTGGTAAATCTACATTGATGAAAGAGGTTTTGACTAACGATATTCAAATCCAGTTAGGAATGGGAGGCAAAAAAGCCGACTATGATTATGTGGAATTTCCACCTCAACTTGTGAAGCATATAGAATTGATAGACCAAAATCCTATCGGAAAATCCTCTAGGTCTAACCCTGTAACTTATCTTAAGGCTTATGATGATATTAGGGATTTGTTCGCTAAGCAGCGTCATTCTAAAACTATGAATTTGAAGCCTAAGCACTTTTCGTTTAATGTAGATGGTGGGAGATGTGATGAGTGTAAAGGTGAGGGTATTATTACCATATCTATGCAGTTTATGGCAGATGTGGAACTAGAATGTGAGCATTGTAAAGGAGCAAGATTTAAGTCCGAGATATTGGAAGTTAAATTTGATGAGAAAAACATTGCAGATATTCTACAAATGACGGTAGATGAAGCGATTGATTTCTTTAGTGATAATAAACAAGATAAAATAGTTACTAAACTAAAACCATTGCAAGAGGTAGGTCTAGGCTATCTTAAACTAGGACAAAGTTCTTCTACGCTTTCAGGTGGGGAAGCTCAAAGGGTAAAGTTGGCTTCATTTTTAGTGAAGGGCGTAACTACGGAGAAAACGCTTTTCATCTTTGATGAACCTTCCACAGGGCTTCATTTTCACGATATACAAAAATTATTAACCTCATTACAGGCACTTATAGAGCTGGGGCATTCTGTAGTAGTTATAGAGCATCAGCCAGATATTATTAAGTCAGCAGATTGGATCATAGATATAGGTCCTAATGCAGGTAAATATGGCGGAGAAGTGGTTTTTGCTGGAACACCTGAGGATTTAGCAAAAGATAAAAAATCCAAAACTGCTAAATTCGTAGCCGAAAAACTTTAAAGTAATAAAAAAGGTATCTTGTTTATAGTGAGATACCTTTTTTTATTTGTATTACATTGTAATTACAATTTAAACTCTAGTTTAACATTAAAGAAGCGTCCTGTAAGTCTTACAGGGACAGGGTAAATGTAACCTGTGTTGGCATCGTTAATCCATTGGTTAGAAATGGTATTATTGATGTTGAATGCATTAAACACCTGAACGCCTAAAATCAATTCTTTAAAATTTCGCCAAAAAGGAGAATGAGCTTTAAAATCTTTTTGGTCTATAAAAACTTTGGATAACCCTATATCTACTCTTTTGTAAGCAGGGAGTGTTTTTTGATATTGATAAGGGTCGGCAAAAACAGACGCTCCGTTAGGTAGTCCACTAGCGTAGATTAAAGTAAGATTGACTCTCATACTAGGGAACTTAGGCATATAGTCTTGATAGAACATAGCAACCCTAAATCTTTGGTCTGTTGGTCTTGGGATATAGCCTTTGTTATCAATGTTTTCAAACACTCTAGCATAGCTTAAAGATAGCCAAGAATCTACTCCAGGAACAAACTCTCCAAATAATCTCGTATCTATACCATAGGCATAACCTTCGGAATTGTTTTGCCCAGAATATCTTATACGAACATTATCCACATAGTAAGGGATAAGGTGGTTCATCTTTTTATAATAGGCTTCCGTAGTGAGCTTAAATAGGCGATCTTTCCATTGAAATTCGTAGTCGTTGCCTAAAATGAGTTGCAAAGACTGCTGGGCTTTTATATTAGAATTAAAATTGCCTTCCAAATCCTTTATTTCTCTATAAAAAGGAGCTTGGTAGTAAATGCCTCCTGCTAGTCTAAATAGCATATCTGTATCCCAATCAGGCTTAATGGCTATTTGTAATCTAGGAGAAATAATGGTTTGATTATTAAAGCTCCAATGTTGCGTCCTGACACCTCCATTGATGAAAACTTTGTGCGTTTGCCAAAAGAATTTTTTAGAAGCCTGAACATAAGCTGAAAGTCGGCTAGGCTGTATATCGTTTTGTCCTTTAATATTGAATTTCAATTTTAAGTCCGATGGGTCTAGCTGTCCAATAACCGCGGAGGCTCTAGGCGTACTGTAGCCTAAAGAGTCGGCAAGTTGCCATTCATTGGTATAGTCTTGCAGAAATTCTTTTTCGTATTTAATTCCCACCTCATAGTCTGTGTTTACATCAGGCGAAAATCTAGCTCTAAATTGAGACCCTAAAGTTCTTACTAATAAATCATTTCTAGCGTGGTCTATCTGTCCACCTATATCATAAGAAACGGTTGGCTCTCCAGTAGCAGGGTTGTAAGCCTGTAATTCGTAGGCAGAAGAGATAGTATAATATTCTTTCTCTCTGTTCTGATAAGCAAAATTATCTAACGAGAACTTCCATTTTTTATTAGGTTTAAAATGAACCGAAGCCGTCCCCATCATATTTTTATAAGTATCGTTTTCTCTTCCGTTGTAAAATACGGTAAGTGTCATTGGGGTTTGCAAAGTCCCAAAATTAACTTTTCGTTGTTTGGGAAGCATCGTGTAGTCATTTTTAGCATAATATCCAATGAAAGATAATTGCCATTTAGGGTTGATATGATAATTGATGAAGGTTTGAATATCAAAGTTTTGAGGGTTAAAATCCGTATCTTCATTGAGTGTGTTAAGAACTAGATTGGTATTACGATAACGCCCTGAAACCAAAGCGGTTAATTTTTTATCTTTAGATGCACCGCCTAGCGTTAGTCTACCTCCAATAAGGCTGGCTTCTCCTGATAGTTCTGTTTTTTCGGGTTCTCTATAATAAACATTAAGAGCAGACGACATCTTATCGCCGTATCTAGCTTCAAATCCACCTGAAGAAAAATTAACAGTAGAAACCATATCAGGATTGATGATGCTCATACCTTCCTGTTGGGCATTTCTAATGAGGAAAGGACGGTAAAGTTCCACATCATTGATGTAGATTAAATTTTCGTCATAATTTCCACCTCTTACCATATATTGGGAAGAAAGTTCGGTATTGGAGTTTACCGAAGGCAAAGTTTTAATAAGTCCTTCAATACCACCTGAAATAGAAGCAATTTGTTGTGCTTCTTTAGCCGAAATACTGGTGTTGGTAAGGTCGGTTACTTTTTTCTTGGTTCTCTTTTGGAAAACCACTTCTTTTATCTCTTTAGTCTTCTGAGCTACTGCTAGGTAGGGCAATATTGCTAAGATAAGATATATCTTTTTCAAAAGCGATATTTTTAATGATTTTGATACTAAATAATAGCTTCTCTTATTTTGGTAAGTTTAGCTAACAACGCGTCTAGTTGTTCTAGAGGAAGCATATTAGCCCCATCAGATTTTGCGTTTTTAGGGTCTGGGTGTGTTTCTATAAATAGTCCGTCTGCACCTACAGCAATCCCTGCTTTAGCAATGGTTTCTATGAGTTGAGGTTTTCCACCAGTTACACCAGACTCTTGGTTAGGTTGTTGTAAAGAGTGGGTTACATCTAATATTACAGGAGCGTAATTTTGCATCGTTGGGATACCTCTAAAATCTACTACCAAATCAGTATAACCAAAAGAATTGCCTCGCTCTATAATGGCAACTTTATCGTTTTGGCAGTCTTTTATTTTTTGCACTGCAAATTTCATTGCCTCGGGAGAGAGGAATTGTCCTTTTTTTAAAGTGATGCATTTTCCTGTTTTAGCAGCAGATACGAGTAAATCAGTTTGTCTTACTAGGAAAGCAGGTATTTGTAGCACATCTACATATTGTGCGGCAAGAGTAGCGTGTTCGTTTTCGTGAATATCCGTTGTCGTAGGAATTCCAAAAGTATCACCTACTTTTTTAAGAATTTCGAGAGCTTCTTCATCTCCTATTCCTGTAAAGGAATCTATCCTAGACCTATTGGCTTTTTTAAAACTTCCTTTAAAGATATAAGGGATTTTATATTTGTCCGAAAGTTTTACAATATGTTCTGCTATTTTCATTGCCATATCTTCGCTTTCTATAGCACAAGGTCCTGCTATTAGGAAGAAATTAGAAGAATTTTTATGACTGATATTATCTAAATGTTGTTTCATTTTTTTTGAATTTTAATAAGGTATAAAGTTAAAGTATTTTTTTGAATGACGAAATACAGATTTTTCTAACGATACAAAAATAAAAACCTCAACTGTAATAATCAATTTTGAAGTTTGATAGTTAAGTTGAGGTAAATCTATTTTGTTTTAGACGGTTTCTTTTTCAAAAAAAGAAAAACTCACATTTCCGTATTTTCTAGTTTCTTTGAGATGTTGGTGTTCCAATATCATTCGGCTTTGATGCTCCAGCACGAAAAGTCCGTTTTCCGCAAGAATAGGACTGTCTAAAACTGAATTGATTAAATCGTAATATTTTTTTTCAGGTAAATCAAACGGTGGGTCAGCAAATATTAAATTGAATGATTTAGAATGATTTCTACCCTTTTTTAACCATTCAAAAACATCACTTTTTTGGACATTTATTTGTAAGCCAAAACCCAACTCTTGGGCTGTAGATTGTATAAATGCAGCGTGCTTAGGGTTAAACTCTACCGAAGTAATGTCTTGGCAATCTCTAGAAGCCAACTCTAAAGATATAGAGCCAATCCCTGCAAAAAGGTCTAGTGCAGAGATGTAAGGTAGCTCTAACCTATGTTCTAATATGCTGAATAAAGCCTCTTTAGCAAAATCTGTTGTAGGGCGAACTTCAAAATTTTTGGGAGCTAATATTCGCTTAGCTTTCCACTTTCCAGAGATAATTCTATACATAGTTTTAGTTGTTATTGAGAAGTATTTAGCTCATAATGAAGTTCTTTTGAGGTAAGTTGTCAAAAACCACTTTTAAATTCTTGACAAACTTCCCAAGCTCTGATATAAAAGTCTCGTTTTCGGTAGTCTCTCCATACACATAGAACTGAGTGTCTGTAATATTAAATCCTATTTTGCTAAGGGTAAACATAACGAAATAAAGAAAATCTACCTCCGAATTTACATCTAGATTGTTATAAAGGATAACCTTTTTATTGTCTAAAGCAAAAAACTCGCACTGATGATGATATAGATTGATGTGGATTTCCTTTTTATTCCCAGCATCAAGTGTATTTAAGAATTTTTCTCCAGAGAAGTTAAAATGCGTAGAAATACCTTTGCTTTTGATTTTTTTATAAAATAAATCTGGCATCGTATAATAAAACTGAACGCCATATTTCTTATTTACAGAAAGCATTACTTCCTCTTTGTCTTTATCTACTAGAGCATTGTAAGAGATAAGCTCGTGAGCGACATCGTGCTGAGAAAAAGTAGAAGGCATCAATGTGAAATGATTGAGGGTAGAAATTACATCTATACTTACTATAGAAGGATGGTTTAGAATTTCCTCTAACTTATTGATTAAATAATCACTAGGGGAATCTTCTGTGATAAAAAAAACTTTTTCTTCTTGTACTTCCTTACCACTAATAATTTGGTACTGGAGTCCTCCTTTAGTAAAAAGTAAAACTAATTTTTGCATAACCCATAATGAACTCGTGCAAAGTTACTAATATTTTTTTACTTAGAATAAAGCGGTAGGGGCTTAATAAAAGGGTATTCTTTTTGATTGTTTTCATACTCATAAAAAATAATTATCTTTAAGCACAATAAAAAATGTCTAAAATGGATTTAAAAAACAAAGTAGCATATATCACAGGAGGTATTAAAGGTATCGGTTTTGGAATTGCAAAAGAACTCTTAAAAAATGGATTGAAAGTCGCTATTAGTGGGAGAAGTACGGAAGCTGTAGAAAAAGCAGTTTCTGAATTGTCAGAGTATGAAAACAAAATCATAGGCGTAGTATCTGATGTTAAAAACTTTGAAGCAGAACAAGAAGCGGTTAAGTATATAGAAACTAAGCTAGGCAATATAGATGTAGTAGTAGCTAATGCAGGTTTGGGTTACTTTAAACCAGTAGACGAAATGTCTTTGGAAGAATGGAATGCTATGATAGATACTAATCTTACGGGAGCTTTCCATACGATGAAAGCAACCGTGGAATCTCTCAAGAAAACACAGGGGTATTACATTAGTATTGCTAGTTTGGAGGGGGCATACTTTTTTGAAAAAGCGTCAGGATATAATGCGTCTAAATTTGGTCTTGTAGGTTTTACCCAAGCAGCAATGTTAGATTTAAGAAAGTATAACATTAAAGTTTCTACCATTATGCCAGGTTCTGTAGCCTCTCACTTTAATGGTAACGAACCTTCGGATAAAGATTCTTGGAAGATTCAACCAGAAGACCTAGGGGAAATAGTGGTAGATTTACTTAGAATGAATCCTCGCACTTTACCTAGCAAAATAGAGGTAAGACCATCTAATCCAAATAAATAATTATGCAATAAATAAATTTTAATACCAAACGTTATGCATGCATAGTATATTCTTGTTATATTAGCAACGATTTATAAAACATAAAAAATTAAGAAATATGAAAATATTAGTTTGTATCAGTAGTGTTCCAGATACTACATCTAAAATCAACTTTACAGCGGACAAATCAGCTTTTGATAAAAACGGAATTCAGTGGGTTATCAATCCATTAGATGAGTTTGCACTTACTAAAGCGATTAAATTACAGCAATCAAACGGAGCAAAAGTAACCGTAGTTAATGTAGGAGATGCAGGTACAGAAGCGGTTATTAGAAAAGCGTTGGCTATAGGTGCAGATGATGCTATCCGTATTAATGCAGAGCCGCAGGATAGTTTTTCGGTAGCTAAAGAAATCGCAAATGTAGCTAAAGAAGGTGGTTATGATTTAGTTCTTTGTGGTAAAGAATCTATTGATTATAACGGTGGAGCAGTGCCAGCAATGTTGGCTCAGTTTTTAGACCAACCTTTCGTTAATGCATGTGTTGGGTTAGAGGTAAACGGTTCTGAAGTTACCGCAGTAAGAGAAATTGATGGTGGTAAAGAAACTGTCTCTGTATCACTCCCATTGGTAGTTGCTGGTCAGAAAGGTTTAGTGGACGAAAAAGAACTTATTATTCCAAATATGAGAGGTATTATGTCTGCAAGAACTAAGCCTTTTAATGTGCAAGAGCCGTCTCAAAACGAAGTAAAGGTAAGTGCCGTGTCTTTTGATAGCGTTCCGCCAAGAGCTTCTGTTAAGCTATTCTCACCAGACGATTTAGACGCTCTTGTAAAAGCTCTTCACGAAGAAGCTAAGGTAATCTAAGGGAGTTTTATTATAATATAATTTAACATATAAAAACAAAAATAATGGCAATATTCGTATATACAGAAAATATAAACGGTGTTTATAAAAAAGCAGCTTTTGAAGCGGTATCTTACGCTAAAGCTGTAGCAGATAAAGCAGGAACTAGCGTAACGGCAGTAAGCATCAATGCTACAGATAGTTCAGAATTATTATATAAATATGGGGCAGAGAAAGTTATCCATATTAAAGATGAAGGGTTAAAATCTTTCAGTGCTAAGGCTTATGCTAAAGCTATAGCGGAAGTGGTAGATGGAGTAGTGGTTTTTCCACATACTACTGATGCGGCTTCTGTGGCACCAATGTTGGCAGTTCTCAAAAATAGTTCTCTTATTACTAATGTGGTAGAAGCACCTACTTCGGTAACACCTTTAGAGGTTAAAAGAAAAGCTTTTTCAGGAAAGGCTTTTATGGTAGCTAAAGCTGATGGTAATGTAGTATTAACAGTTTCTCAAAACGCATTTGGAGTAAAAAAAAATCCAGTTTCAGGTTCGGAGGAAGAGAAAACTTTAGGTGTGGCTAATACAGATATAAAAGTGGTAAACCATGAACAATCTTCTGGAAAATTAGACCTTAAAGAGGCAGAAGTAGTAGTTTCAGCAGGTAGAGGAATGAAAGGTCCTGAAAATTGGGGAATGGTAGAAGAGTTGGCTCAAGTTTTAGGAGCGGCTACTGCTTGTTCTAAACCAGTTTCTGATATTGGTTGGAGACCTCACTCTGAGCACGTGGGACAAACAGGTAAAGCGATAGCACCTAATTTGTATGTTGCAATAGGTATTTCTGGAGCTATTCAGCATTTGGCTGGGGTTAATTCGTCTAAAACCATTGTGGTTATCAATAATGACCCTGAAGCACCATTCTTTAAATCTGCGGATTACGGTGTGGTAGGCGATGCTTTCCAAGTGATACCTGCTCTTACCGAAAAAATAAAAGCGATAAAAGGAGCCTAAATTTTATCATAAAATTAAAGAAAAGCCACCATACTTATTCAAGGGTATGGTGTTTTTATATATCTTTGCTCTATGGATTATAAAAAGCTAGTTATTAGAGGTATTTCTTACAGCCAAACACAATCGGGGGCTTATGCTTTGCTTTTAGAAGAGGTGGAAAGTTCTATAAAATTACCAGTAGTTATAGGTAGTTTTGAGGCTCAATCTATATCTTTAGCTTTAGAGAAAGATTTGAAGCCTGTTCGTCCTCTTACACACGACTTGTTTGCTAGTTTTATTAGAGATACCAATTATAGTTTAGAATATATTGTCATTTATCAAATTATAGATGGTGTTTTCTTTTCTCATATCCATTTCAAAAATAATTCTACAAGAGAAACCTTGTTTTTAGATGCAAGAACTTCTGATGCTGTAGCAATGGCGGTGAGATTTGGGGTGTCTATTTACACTACCAAAGAAGTTTTGGAAGAGGCGGGTATTCTTTTAGAGATACAACAACTAAACGAGGAGGACGATATAGTTACAGAATTTCATAATGAAAAACAAGATAATAGAGTGTCTTTAGAAGAGCTAAGAATGCAGCTAGACGAAGCGGTAAAAAATGAAGATTTTGACTTGGCTTTTCAGTTGCAAGAAGAAATTAAGAAACGACAAAGACCAATAGACTAAAACATACTAAAATGAATATAAAACTAAAACTTACTGTACTTAATTTTTTACAGTATTTCGTGTGGGGAGCTTGGCTTATTACGATGGCTACTTTTTGGTTTGATACTAAGCAATGGGGAGGTGCAGAGTTTGGGGTTATATTCTCCACAATGGGGATTGCCTCTATCTTTATGCCTACTTTGGCAGGGATAGTAGCAGACAGGTGGATAAATGCTGAAAAACTTTACGGGATATTACACATTGCGTATGCAGGGACGCTTTTTTATTTGCCTCATGCTTCGAACCCTACGGCTTTCTTTTGGGTGATGTTGGTAGCGATGGTGTTTTATATGCCTACAATTGCGTTGTCTAATTCAATCAATTATCATATTCTTAAAGAACATCATTATGATGTGGTTAAGGTATTCCCTAGTCTTAGAGTTTGGGGAACGGTTGGGTTTATTGCAGCGATGTGGGCTACCAATCTTACAGGAAATAAAGCGTCTGAAAATCAGTTTTATATTGCGGCGATAGTAGCGGTGTTGTTGGGTATTTATGCCTTTACACTTCCGAAGTGTCCACCACAGAACTTGATTCCTAAAGAGGCTTCTTGGCAAGAAAAAATGGGCTTCAATGCGTTTAAACTATTTAAGAGTTATAAGATGGCATTGTTCTTCTTGTTCTCTATGTTTTTAGGTGCTGCGTTACAACTTACAAATGCTTATGGAGATACTTTTTTATCAGACTTTGGTAAAAATCCATTATACAAAAATAGTTTAGTGGTGGAGCGTTCTACGATTATTATGTCTATTTCTCAAATATCCGAAACGCTGTTCATTCTGGCGATACCATTTTTCTTAAAGAAATTTGGCATCAAAAAAGTGATGTTGATGAGTATGGGAGCTTGGGTGCTTCGCTTTGGATTCTTTGCTTATGGTTCTCCAGAAGGCTTTGGATTGGTGCTTATTATTCTATCGTGTATTGTGTACGGTATGGCGTTTGACTTCTTTAATGTATCGGGTTCGTTATTTGTGGAGGCGACAACAGACGAGAAAATTCGTTCCTCAGCACAAGGGTTATTTATGATGATGACGAATGGTTTTGGGGCTATTATGGGTAGTGTAGTGAGTGGTAGAATGATAGATGCATTCTTTTTAGATGCTTCGGGTAATAAAATGTGGCACGAGATATGGCTAGTGTTTGCGATATATGCCTTAATAATTACGGTTCTTTTTGCGGTAATGTTTAAGCATAAACATAAGCCAGAAGAAGTGGCAACAGTAAAACATTAGAATTTTATATTTATCAATACAGAAGGCAGACCAGTTGAGAAATTGGTCTGTTTTTTTATTGATTTGGATATGAGATATATGAGGGTAATTTGTTATATTCGTGCCGATAAAAGTAGTAATGTCTCAAAAAGAAAAAGACTTTTCGGAACTTATTAAAATTAATCAAGGGCTTATCATCAAAGTTTCTAGAATGTACACCAATACGCTAGAAGACGAGCAAGATTTGTTTCAAGAAATTGTGCTACAATTATGGCGTTCTTTTGATTCTTTTAATGGTCAGTCCAAAATATCTACTTGGATGTATCGGGTGTCTTTAAATACAGCCATTACACTTTTTAGAAAATCCTCAAAATCACCTAAAACAAACGAACTTAATGAAGGTTTTTATAATACTCCCGAGGATAATCAGCATGAGCAAAGGCAACAAGTAGAACTTCTTTACAAAGTGATAAAAAAGCTACCCGAGGTAGAGCGAGCTATTGTAATGATGTACTTGGATGAATTGTCCTACAAAGAAATCGCAGAAACTTTGGGGATAACAGAGGTTAATGCAAGGGTGAAGATGAATCGTCTTAAAAAAACTTTAAAAACACTAATGGAACAATATGCCTAATTTTGATATAGATAAAATGAAAGAGGTTTGGAAAGAACAGCCTAAACCCACTTACGATAATCAGCAGATAGAACAGATGCTGAATAGGAAATCTCGCAATTATGTAAAAACTATTTTTTGGATAAGTGTCGCAGAGTTTCTTATAATATTGGCTTTTAATATTTATGGTTTTTGCTCTGTTAAGAGAGAGCCAGCCTTGCTGAATGTTTTTAATAAAATGAACATTAAAATAGGTACACATTTAATAGAAAACTATCATAATATAGAGTTATTTATTAAAGGGGCAAGCCTTATTCTTACGCTTTTGTTTGTGTTGCTTTTTTATTACAGTTATCAAAAGATAAGTATAGAATCTAACCTTAAGAAATTTATCACTCAGATTATTAAATTTAGAAGAATAGTAAATGCTTTTATCCTAGCTAATTTAGCGATGTTTCTTGTGATTATGTTGGGGTATTTGGTAGAAATTATTTACTTGGCTTATGTACAAAATGTTTCATTTTCAGAGCCGAAATTCTTGGTGTTTTTGGTAAGCTATATTGTATCTATCTTTTTGGGAGTTGGGTTTATATGGCTTTATTATAGACTGATTTACGGTATTATTATTAAAAGACTAAATGAAAAATTAAAACAACTTCAAAACCTATCATAAAGAAAGAAAATGCTCTTATAATAAACGATTGTGTTGGTTTTCCAAATTTGCTTTTTAAGTTTTAAAATATTACCTTTACGCCAAACGCTATAAAATTGGAAAGTAAAGTAGAAAAAACCTTAGTGTTATTTGCACATCCGTTTTTAGAATATTCGGTATTTAATACTCATCTTATTTCATTTTACCAAGATAAAGAAAATATTACTTTTAGAGATTTGTACGAAGAGTATCCTAATTTTCATATTGCTGCATTTAGGGAACGAAAAAGGATTAAAAACTACGACAAACTCATCTTTCAGTTTCCGTTGATATGGTTGGGTATTCCACCATTACTTAACTTATGGCTGAGCGAAGTTTTGGATATGAAGTGGCTGAGTAAACAAAATGAAAATCTACTCGCAGGGAAAAAAGCGATGATAATTGTAAGTGCAGGAGGTTCAGAGCATTCCTATACCAGAGGCGGAATGTATGAGAAATCCATAGAAGACTTTATATTGCCTCTTACTAAGAGTTTAGAAACTCTAGGAGTATCGGTAGAGAAAACACTTTGTGTGTATGCCGCAAAGCAAAAAACAATAGAAGAAGTTAATGAAATCCAACAGGAAATTTCTAAATTTTTGAATTAATGTCAGAGAGTTTATTTAAGATTACATTGGTCTATCTAGGGGCTGCTATTTTTTTAGTACCTATTGTAAGGAAGTTTGGTTTTAGTTCGGTTATAGGCTATATTTTAGGAGGTATTTTGGTAGGACCTTTTGCATTGAAACTTACAGGTAATGCAGAAGATGTGATGCACAGTACCGAATTTGGAGTGGTGATGTTACTTTTCATTATTGGTTTGGAATTAGAGCCTCGTAAATTCTGGGCTATGAGGAAAAGCATTCTAGGGCTTGGCTTTTCTCAGATGGCATTTACCTTTGGATTGATATTCCCAATATTGCATTTAGCAGGGTGGGAGGTTACCACTAATATTGTGGTTTCTATCGCATTTGCTATGTCTTCCACGGCAATTGTTTTACAAACATTAAAGGAAAAAAACCTATTTAATACCGTATCTGGAGAGGCTTCGTTTTCCACTTTATTGTTTCAAGATATAGCGGTAATTCCTATTTTAGCGTTATTACCGATGTTGGCAGGACAATCCGAAGGTGGCGGAGAAAAATCAGTGCTGATTACTTATTTACCAGAATGGCTGCAACCCTTTTCGGTAATATTAGGTGTGGGAGTGCTTATTCTTTTAGGTAGATATCTCTTCGTACCGTTTTTAAGATATGTATCTCGCTCAGGAATGAATGAGTTGCTTACCGCATCGTCATTATTCTTGGTGGTAGGAGTTTCCGAGTTGATGCTACTCGCAGGATTAAGCCCCGCTTTGGGAGCCTTTTTAGCAGGTGTGATGCTCGCCAATACCGAATTTAGACACGAGTTAGAAAGCCAAATAGACCCATTTAAAGGTTTGCTTTTGGCGGTTTTCTTTGTGAGTGTAGGTTCTACAATTAACTTTAATGTGATACAGCAAGACCCATTATTCATATTCTCAATGGTTGTTATGGCAACATTGGTCAAATTTGGGGTATTATTCTTAGTAGGGAAGATGTTTAAAATGAGTAACGACCAAAACTTCCTCTATTCCTTCGGAATGTCCCAAGTGGGAGAGTTTGCCTTTGTAATTATCACTTTTGCGGTTAAACTCAACTTGTTAGATTTAGAAATAAGTTCTCAAATGATTTCCGTTGTGGCGATTTCAATGATGATTACGCCATTTTTACTATTGCTAAATGAAAGGGTTATCGCTCCTAATTTCAATGTTAAATTTGAAGAACCTGTATCAGATTTAATTTCAGAACCTATCAAACAGAAAAAAATAATTATTGTAGGTTTTGGGCATTTCGGGAGTACCGTAGGTCGTTTACTAAAGGTGAGTGGTATAAAAGCCACGGTCTTGGATAACGATTCTAACCGTGTGAACCTTCTTAGACAGAAAGGTTTTAAAGTATATTATGGTGATGCTAAAAGGGTTGAAATTATGAGGGCAGCAGGTGCTGAAAATGCCGAAATATTGGTGTTGTGTTTAGACGACCCTGAAAGTAACAAGTATATGATTCAGATGGCGAAATCTCATTTCCCTCATTTGCAAATATTTGTTAGAGCTAGAAACCGTTTAGATGCTTACGATTTTATTAACGATGGTATCCACAATATTTATAGAGAAACCTTGGAAACGGCGGTTAATATGGGTGTGGATATTTTAAACGCGTCGGGCTTTAGAAAATACGCTGCAAGAAGATTAGCTAATAGATTTATCGCTATAGATAACGATTCTACCATTCGTTTAGCGAAACAAGATATAGACAGCGATACCACATTTACCATTAAAGAATCTCTGGAAAGGGAAGCTCGTCTATTAGCCGATGATAACATCTCGTTTGAAGATGAACACTGGCTAGACGAAGATGAAGAGGTGGAAGAAGGAAAAAGCTAAATAGTGAATATTTTGCAGTGATTTAGAGCCTAGACATCAAAAATAAAACTATCTTTGCCGAATTTTTGGTTTAGCCTATTGGGTTAATTAAAAGGGAATCAAGTGAAAGTCTTGAACTGTCCACGCAACTGTAAATTGCTTTAATAAAGTTTCTACATTTTATTGCCACTGTATTATTGTTATGCGGGAGGGCGTAGGAATGCAAAAGTCAGGAGACCTGCCAAACGAGTAATATTTTTAATAAAAACTTTCGGAGGAAGAGTATTTTATATGGTAAGATTAGTTTTGCTGACGAGTCTATCGTCGGTCTTTTTTGTGCAAGCTCAACAGAAGGAAACGGTTATAGATACTGTAGCCATCAATCTGGTGTCGCCTACTTTGCTTTCTGTGGGACACGAGGTGGTTAAAGTTGATTTAAAGAACAATCCAGAGATTTTTATAGAAGGACTACTCCAAAAGCAGACGGGAGCGGTTATTAGGAACTACGGTTATGGTAATTTAGCATCAGTTTCTATAAAGGGACTTTCGCCATCTCAACATTTATTTACTTGGGAAGGCATTCCTATCAACTCCTCTTTAAATGGGCAAGTAGATGCTAATATTATCAGCTCTAATGTAAGCAGTAGTTTAACCTATCGTAGTGGCTCGGGGAGCAGTGGTTTCGGGAGTGGAGCGTTGGGCGGAGTGTTCGCTTTAGAATTTAATCCCATTTTTGACGAGCCAACGCAATACAGGTTAGAGAATACCTTAGGCAGTTTTGGACTTAGTAGAAATAGCCTTTCGGTACAGAACAATACTTCTAGATGGAGCTGGAATGTGGGGACTAATTACCTTCGTTCGGATAACGAATTTCCGTTCCGAGATAAATTTGGTAAGAAAGGTAAAACAGGAAATTCAGGATTTGATGTCGCGGATATTTATCTTAACAGCGTCTATAAACTTGGTGGGAAGCATAAAATTTCCTTTAATATTTGGAATCAATGGGCGTCTAGAAATGTAGGAGCTACCGAAGCACAGCCCATAGCACAACAAATTCAAGATGACGAAAGCACTCGTATGCAAGTGTCTTGGTTTTATCATAATAGAGGTTTTGAACAGCAGTTGCAATCTGCCTATACCAAAGAGTTTTTTAGGTTTAGAATGAATGCCAAAGATGGTGGGACGGTTAGTTTTGCCGAAAACTATTTTGCCAACTATATTGCAAAGTTAGCATTTAGTAAATCATTGGTAACGCTGGGGCTTCAGTCCAAATATACCACAGGAGGTGGAGATAATCTAAGGATTAGTCCGTTTAAAGAGTGGCATTCGTTTGTGAATTACCGTTATAATTTTAACGATTGGAGTGTGGTCTCTGCTAATTTACGAAAGTCATTTTCATCTTTGTTTAGCATTCCCATTACTTATGATATGGGGGTGGAATTAGAGCCTCTGAAACATTTAAGTATCAAGGCTTCTTATGCCACTTCTTACAGGCTACCTACTTTTAACGATTTGTATTGGAAACAAGGTGGAAATCCTCTACTAAAGCCCGAAGCAGGGAAGATGGGAGAGTTAAGTGTAGGCTACAAGTATAAAAATACGCAATCTATAGGAGTGTCTGTGCATTATGGTGAAGTGAAAGATTGGATATTGTGGTATCCTAATGATGTTGGTTTTTGGACACCTACTAACTTAGATTTTGTTATTACTAAAGGTGGACAAGCAAGGTCTTCTCATCGTTTTGTTTGGAATGGCGTAGGGCTTAATTTTAATAATTTATTGACTTACACTGAAACCTATAATCAGCGAACTCAAAAATCACTTATCTATATTCCTAGGTGGAACTATTCTAATACTTTTAGTTTAGATTGGAAAAAATACCACTTAGAGCTAGAACATTTATTCACTTCGGAGAGAGCCACAGACCAGATAAATAGAGATTTTTTAGCACCTTATCACTTGTGGAATGTAGGTTTAGGGTTTGATTTCAAATTAAAGAACATTAGTAATTCTCTTAACATTAGAGTTCAGAATATTCTAGACCAGTCTTATAATACAATGCAGGGCTATCCTATGCTAGGCAGGTATTTTTTAACTACTTTAAAAACTAATTTTTAATATCCATATTTTATGAAGAAATCACTAGCTTTTTTATCGGCTGTAGTGTTACTTACAGCGTGTAACAGAAACGAAGACTACACTCCAAAAGGAGATTATGAAAATGGCTTTTTTATTTTGAATGAAGGCTATTTCGGTCAGAACAATGGGAGTTTAGATTATGTTTCTTATGGTTTTTCTAATACAGAAGAAAAGGTGTATCAAAAGGTAAACAGCGAAGCACTAGGAGATACGCCACAGTCTTCTTACCGAAATGGAGATGACCTTTACATTGTTGTTAATAACAGCAATAAATTGGTAAAAGTGAACAGATACACCATGAAAAAACAAGCCGAAGTAACCACAGGGCTTAAAAACCCTAGATATATGACGGTAGTTAATGGTAAACTTTACATTACCAACTGGGGCGAAGGTCTTGATAATACAGACGACTATATACTGGTGCTAGATGCAGCCACTTTAAAAGAAATCGCTAAAATACCGGTAGATTATGGGGTAGAGAAGATATTCTCGTTCCAAAATAAGATTTATGCATTGCTACAAGGAGGGTGGAGTAAAAATAACAAACTAGCCGTTATCAATCCGTCTAGCAATGTGGTAGAGAAATATTACACTATTGGTTACAATCCTAATGGTTATTTAGTAGAGGATAACAAAGTGCTTATTACTTGTAAGGGAGATGGCTTTTACGATGCTAGTGCTAACTGGGCTTACACTAGCACGGTGGACGGTAGCATTTGGACGCTTACTGCCTCTGGAGTAGAAAAAACTTACGATTGGGCTCAAACTTCTGACAAAAAGGAAAGTATTCAGGAAATTGTAAAGGTTAATCAGTCTTATTTCTTTTTAGTAGATGGCAAACTACATAAAGCAGCAGTAGGCTCTGACCTTACTAAGAGTACCCAAGTTTCCGAAACTTCTTTCTATAGATTATCTAAACTAGACGAGGTTTTTGCAGTAGGGCTAGATGGCAGAAATGCTAAGGCTTTATTCTTTAACGAAGCAGGTTTACAGAAAACCATTTCTACAGGGATTTATCCTAACAGCGTAGTGGAGTAGTTAAGGGAGTTTATTTCTTTTCACTCGGTCTATAGCGAGGTTGAGCTCGTTGCCTAGGAGTATGAGGATAATGTTGAGATTAACCCAAATCATCGCTAAAATAATAGTTCCTATTGAGCCGTAGAGTACATTGTATCTGGCGAAATTTGCAGCGTAGAAGATAAATCCATAGGTAATGAGTACAAATAACAAGGTGGTGAGTACTGCTCCAGGAACGGCAGACAGCCACCTTTTCACTTTTACACACCCTACCCAATAGAAAAGACTTAACAAAATAAAATAAAACAACGGGAATGAGATAAACCCAATAATTTTAGATAGATTAACAATAAGCCAGTTGAGATTGTATTTAGGCGTGAATAGTTTAAGCACCACTTCGGAGTAGTAAATCCCAAAAAGAGAGAGAAATATCAAGGTCACAAAGGCTAGAGTAACTAAGATAGAAATGGTGTATTCTCTGATGAAAGTCCTTTTGGAGTCGGTATTTTCATTAAACCCATTGATGAGGGAAAATGTGCCATTAGTAGCAAACACCAAAGCAAAAAGTATGGTAAGTTTGCTAATGCTTTTCATATTGGGGATAATGCTGTTCTGTATGTACTCCGTAACATCGTGCAACATATGTGTGGGGAGTATATTAGCCATAAACACCTCAAAAATATAGAACTGGAGCTTATCATAATGAGGCATATAAGGCAAAATAGATAGTAAAAACAGCAGGAATGGGAAAATACTCAAAAAGAAGCTCCACGAAATACTAGCGGCTTGTTTTACCACATTATTTTTAAATACCCCTTGCCCGTAGATTTCAAACATCTTCCACAAAGAAATTTCTAAAACAGGAAGGTGGATAGAATCTGAAAAACGGTGAATTTTTAAAAGGAATTTAGGGGTCTTTAATGCCATTAAATCTATATTTGTACCGCAAATATATTAAAAATAAATTTTTTGCTTATGCAGTTCAAATTGATATGTATCGGAAAAACAGACCAAAAGGAAATACAAAACCTCATTAGTTACTATCATAAAAGGCTACCTAAATACTATAATTTTGACATCGTAGAGCTTCCAGATATTAAAAACGCTAAGAACCTCACTCCAGAAGTAATTAAAAAAGAGGAAGCTAAACTATTTTTCAACCATATAGAAAGTACGGATACCATTATTTTGTTAGACGAAAAGGGCAAACAGTTTACCAGTAGGGCTTTTTCGGAGCAAATCAACCATTATATGAATGCGTCTATTAAGCGGGTGTGTTTCTTGATAGGTGGGGCGTATGGCTTTTCGGAAGAGATTTACCAACGGGCTAATGATAAACTTTCTCTTTCTAAAATGACCTTTACCCACCAAATGATAAGACTATTCTTTGTAGAACAAATCTACCGTGCGGACCAAATCTTGCAAGGCAAACCTTATCATAACGATTGAGGTATCACCAATTTCTAAGATGAGGTGGTCTGATACCATATCAAAATAAAACTTAAATGAAGTTTAGGGAACACTTCCCCATTACTATAGGGAGAGCCTCCCCACGACCGTGGGGAGGCGTTTCTCATTACGCTAGGGAATGGCTCCCTATTTAGCCAATAACCACTGGTGCCGAAAGTACACCCACTCTAGGCTCTTTAGTCGTAACCCCACCTTTAGCATATTGCGTGGTAATACTTAGCTCATAATTACCCGCCTCCAAATCCGAAGGCACAAGAATGAGTAACCTCGATGGCTCATTGAGTACAATACTGTCTTTGGTTAGCTTTACCTCATTTTGCTTGTCTAAGTTTTTAAAGACGATACCGTTTTTAGGGTTATCACCGTCTATTTTAATGAATGTAGCTTTGCCTTCGGTAAGTATACCATTTGCTTTTTCTAAAGCTTTATAAGTAATACCGAAATACTTATTAGGCTAGATTGTTTGCCCAGTATTTCTACCCTAATATCTATATATAAGGTTTTTTTAAGGTCTAGTCTAAACCCTATTTCACATTTACCTATGCCGAATGTTTCTTTATTATCCTGACTCTTGTCTTAAAAGAAACGCTTAATGACAATATTCATATCAGTTCAGCTGTACAATACCAACACTAATACTTTATGGCTATAACCCGTTGTGCATTATGAAATGAAAAAAACAAGAGTTGTTTATTAGACTGAAAATCAGTATATTGTTTTTGCTATAAAACGGTATAAATGAACAACATAGAGCAAATATATGAAAGAATTTTGGAAGTTTTAGGACTTTTTTCAGAAAATCAACTGATTAGTTATCAGAGAAGAACACCTAAAATGAGCGATTTAGAAGTCATAAGTCTTAATATTACTGCTGAATACTTGAGTATTGATAGCGAATTACAGTTATTTAGAAAATTGCCAAACTCTCTGATAAACAAAATTGAAAGAAGTGTTTACAATAAGCGAAAACGAAGACTATCCCTACAAACAGAGCAAATTAGACAGCGTATTTCGATGGAGTTCAATGAGTTTGAAGATATTTTTATCGTTGATAGCATGCCAATGAAAGTTTGTGAAAACGCTCGTTCTACTCGTTCAAAAATTTGTAAAGAGCAATCCTATTCTTCACCAACATATGGTTATTGTGCTTCACAGAAATTATATTTCTATGGCTATAAACTACACGCAGTATGTTCTTTAAATGGTGTGATTAAGAATTTTGATATAAGCCCTGCATCCGTTCACGACATCCACTATTTAAAAGATATTGGTGAGCAAATGCGAAACTGTACTTTAATTGGAGATAGAGGCTATTTATCAGCAAAAGTTCAAATAGATTTATTTAACTATGCTAATATTAAATTAGATACACCAATGAGAAGTAATCAGAAAGATTATATTCCTCAATTTTCATTGTACAAGAAAAAGCGAAAACGAATTGAGACATTTTTCTCTCAACTTTGCGACCAATTTATGATTAAAAGAAACTATGCTAAAACTTTTGAAGGCTTTAAAACAAGGATAATCAGTAAAATAACCGCCGCAACGGTTATTCAATATATCAATAAATTTATCTTCCAAAGAAAATTAAATCATCTAAAAATCAGTATTATTTAAAATGCACAACGAGTGGCTAGAATCTATTATTATTTCCGCTTTTGTCTACATATCTTTTTATAAGTTTCTAGAATTTCAGTAATATAATCTAACTATTAAAAAAACTAACACTTAGTATTATTCTTAGCCGAGAAATCATGATATAATAAACAAAGAGATCCTAATTTCTATACTAGGAAATGGGTTAATCGTGGAGACAACGGATTCCATAGCCGTTTGCACGATAGAAATTGCCACCCACATTACTATTATTACTATTGAAAAATAGATTCCATGAGTACATGTTAGAGTTTTGATTGCTACTCCACAAATTACCAACACTTTGAATATATACATTTCCATTGAGGATGCCGCGGTAGCCACTTGCAGGCAGACGAAGATTTATTTCATTCCACATTTTGGTGGATCTAGTAAAAGAATTAGTGCCCGCTGTATAACCTAAGATAGAATTATGTAAAGCCTCTTGCTCAACATTTGTAGGCACATGATAACCCTCAGGGCAAGGGTTATTAGAGCCATTGATCTGCCATAAATTTTTTTCAGTAGTTGCATTATTTAAGGAATCATTTACCCAACTCGCATTGTTTGAAGTATAATTCGTGATAAAATTACTATGACCAGGGTTCGTCCAAGAAGAAGATAAAGATGCCGTCGGGCTATCATACTTCGGTGTACCGCTTACGGAAGAGATCCAGTTGATGAGCTCGTGTCCATCAGGATTACGCTGCCATTGGAACAATGAACCATAAGCACGCCAATCCTTCTTGATTTGGTTAGCGGTAGGGTCAGTTAAAGGGGCGCCTATATCATCAAAAGACCCCGCTTGTCGAGTAGGGTTAAACCATTGTGAACCAACCTTAGTATATTCTGCACCGAGATTGTTACTAAGCCAAATTTTACCATCTGGTCCTGTAATTGGGGTATAAATAAATTCGTGCTCTCTTTCTTTAGCTCCATAGCCTACGCAGTCAAAAGTGGTCTTACCGAAACAACGATCAGGGATACCACCAATCCCTTTGAGTACTACATTATACTGCTGTCCGTTGAGTATGAATGGGATAGTAGTAATATCATACTCTTTTCCTGGTTCTAACATTTTTACTAGATACTCTCCATCTCCATCTACATTTATTGTGGCTTCTAAAACACCAGCTGTGCTGAAATTTCCTCCTGGAATATTAAGAGTAAGGGTATTAATATCACCATTTTGTCCTTCGGCTGTAGTTACTGCCTGGGAGGTTACTGTATTGTAGGAACCATTACCATCGGTATAAGGAATTCTAACCACTAACTTACGCGTTGTGTTATTAATTTTCCCTTGATAATCAGAACCAGTATATTGTAAAGACGGTATATACTCTGTTCTAGAACTAGAAATACTAGCGGAACCCAAGTTTACTTGTATTTCTTGATTGGCTTCAACTCCAAATTTAGAAAAATTAGCCTGTAAAGTTCCTGCTTCAGGTATTCCATCCATCGTATACCATAACATTGCTGACTCTCCAGAATTTAGGTTAATGAGATTTCCAGAAGAGCACGATTCCATACTGCCTACAAGTTCATTGCCATTAAGTTTTTGCCATTGACAGACTGAAGTTGTAATTGTAGCCATACCATTTTGAATGGTAACAACGTCAGCAAAAGACGAACTAATATCAGAAAATGAATTGTTCTCTAATTTGAATTTGACCTTTTGGCTATTGTTGAAGGCAATTCCGTTCATATAAGATCCCTCAAAACCTTCAGGAGCTACTATCAGGTTTGTGTTTTGTACCCCTTTATTGAGCAAGCAAGACCATTTGTGAATACCTGAATATAAGCCTAAATATATCTCTAGACATTTTCTTTCTGTATTGTAAATTACAGTCCCTTCTTCGGCAGTATCAGAAAATTTAGTTCGCTCATCTGTGGTGAACTTAGGAAATAGCACCCCTTGTGGCTGGGTATTAGGAACTTGGATATTTCTCTTCACCTCTAAGGTGGCTCGGGGTGTGTTGGTATTGATGCCGACTTGTGCTTGTAATGCCATAGGCAGAAAGATAGCATAGAATAAAATCTTTTTCATAAAATATATAGTTTAAAATTTATAGACATTGGGTTTTAGAGTTTGGTGGTTCGAATTAAGGGTCTATGAATACGTAAGCCTATTGAAATTTAAACCTTGAACTTGTAAAAGACGCCTCCACCTTCTAATAACACACAAAACGAGAAGGCAGGCTAAAACAAAAAGTGTAAAATACCCCTTCTTTACGCTACAATCCCCTAATCCAAAACAACCTATTCAGCTGATGAAAAAGGAGGGCTTCTAACGGGTATTTATGAAAATAAACGTAGCGTGTGATAAACACCAAATGCTCCCAACAAAGATTGGCAGGATAATATTTTGTTTTAACGCTAAAAGTCCAAAGAATTTTCTGAATAGTCGGATGTATACCCACGAAACTATCTGCTTGTTTGCGAAATTATTTGAAACAGCTAAATAATTCGGGTACTTTTTTACACTTGTTTGTATGTAATTGGTATCGTGTGTCATAATCGTGTGTCATAAAACTGAAGCAAACTTATAACCTTTTAAGGAAGTATGCAAGTGTTTGGGAAATATTTTATGCAAAATTTAATATAGGGAGTTATTTTAGATAGGGAAGAGGTAATGGGAGTTAGTACTCCATTTTTCTTAGTTTTTTGTTGGTAAGTCCCACCATAAGGGCAATGGCTAAGGTCATACTTCCCCCAAATATTACAGAACGCACCACGCCTAGAAGTTTAGCGGTTAGACCACTTTCAAACTGCCCCATCTCGTTACTAGACATAATGAAGATAGAATTAACACTTAGAACTCTGCCTCTTATTTTGTCAGGGGTTTTCAGTTGTACTATGGTACCTCTTATCACTACAGAAATACCGTCTAACATACCACTAAGCATCAAGAAAAAGAACGAAAGCCAGTAGAGTTTAGACAATCCAAAACCAATGATGCACATACCAAAACCAGCCACCGCCACCAGTAGTATTTTACCTTGATTTCTCCTCAACGGAATAAATGAAAGCAAAATAATAATACACATAGACCCAATATCAGATGCCGCATTGAGTAGTCCAAAGCCTTCGGCTCCTACTTTGAGAATATCACTAGCATAGACGGGTATCATCGCCACCGCTCCACCAAACAAAACCGCAAACATATCCAAGCATAAAGCTCCCAATATTTCTTTAGTTTTATAGATGTAGGCAAGTCCTTCACGCATACTTTCTAGCACCCTTACTTCTTTTTTATCGTACTCGGAATGTTGCGGTTTTAATTGCCAAAAGAATATAGAGGCTAAAGTCATCAGACTTACAATAACCACGAGTGTCCATTTAATGGTAATAAGTGCAATTAAAAAGCCTCCCAATGCGTGTCCAAATACTGAAGAGGTAAGAAAAGTAGCCTGATTAAGTGTAACGGCATTGGCTAAGTTTTCCTTTTTTACCATTTTAGGTATCATAGAAGGGACTAATGGTCCTATAAAGGCACGGCAAATCCCTGTTAGAAATATCACTGCATAGATGAAATAAGAAATTTGGTGTCCTGTAAGATGATAAGAGTTTTCTAAGAACGCCAAAGCGACTAATGTACTAATGAGAACCATATAAACATAATTGCAGATAAGTAGCATTCGTTTTTTTTCGTTCATATCTATTACATAGCCTGCGTATAGGGCAGTAGATACCGCAGGGATAACTTCTGAAAGCCCAATGAACCCAATAGAAAGAGGGTCTTTGGTAAGCTGATAAACCCACCAACCTAGAAGTGTGGCTAGCATTCTAAATGCCAAAATGAGGAAAAACCTACCGAATAGCAGGTATCTAAACTCAATGTTTTTTAATGTTTTTAGAGGTTCTAGGTTCATAGTGGGAATGGAAATATTTTCTTTAGATTATATGATTCACTAAAAAGTCGGCTATTTTTCTGTCGTTGGCTAGTCTAGGGATTTTGTTTTGCCCACCGAGTTTTCCTTCGGATTTAGCATACTCTTGGAATGCGTTTCTTTTTAATTTAGATATTTTAAGCGGTTGTAATACCTTACCCTCTATTAAATCACCATAATAGGTATTCCTTGCCCTTAATTCTTGGTCTAGGGTCCATCTAAAGGCTTCTAAATTCTCAGGTTCTTTTTCAAACTCAATGAGCCATTCGTGATAAGGTAGTTCGTTGTTAGGAGGAGTTACTTGTGGTGCGAGATGAAACTCCGTAATTTGAGCATAGTGCTGAGCCACGGTAGATTTCATAGCTTCCTCCACTTCATAAGCGATGACATGTTCGCCAAATGCAGAGGTATAGTGCTTGGTTCTGCCACTTACTAAAATACGATAAGGGTTTTTAGAAATAAACCTCACCACATCTCCAATAGAATACGCCCAAAGCCCAGAGTTGGTGGTAAGAATCATAGCATAATCTTGGTTGAGTTCAATGTCTTTTAAAGTCAAACGAGGAGCGTTGGGTTTGCCATATTGCTCCAATGGTACAAACTCGTAGAAAATCCCATTGTTGGTGAGTAGTCTTAAACCTTCTTTAGTGTAATCGTCCTGAAACGCAAAAAAGCCCTCACTAGCAGGGAAGGTTTGCACAATATCCACAGAGCCTCCAAGGAGTTCCTCCATTTTTTCTCGGTAAGGCTCATAGTTTACGCCACCAGTTACGATAAGTTGTAAGTTAGGGAATAGTTGTTTTATTTTCTTACGGTGTCTTTCTACTAAAATTTCAAAATACATAATGAGCCAAGGCGGAATCCCAGAAATAAGCGTCATATTTTGGGTTTCGGTTTCATCAGCAATTTTATTGACTTTAGTTTCCCAGTCTTCTATACAGTTGGTTTCGTAGCTCGGGAGTCTGTTTTTTTGCAAATATTTAGGGATATGATGAGCCACAATGCCCGAGAGTCGCCCTGTTTTAATCCCATTAACTTCTTCCAGTTCAGGAGAGCCTTGTAGGAAAATCATTTTACCGTTTACAAAATCGGCATTATTCTTCTTTGAGATATAATGAAACAGAGCCGACTGTGCCGCTTTGATTTGATAAGGCATTCCTTCTTTAGAAATAGGGATATACTTAGCTCCAGAGGTAGTGCCAGAAGTCTTAGCAAAATATTCGGGAGTATCCGTCCAAAGTATGTTGGCTTGTCCTCTTTTTACCTTTTCTATGTAGGGTTTAAGGTCTTCGTAATCCGCAATAGGAACTTGATTTTGAAAGTCCTCTAAAGTTTTGATTTCGTCAAAATTATGGCTTCTACCAAACAGAGTCTTTTCTGCTGTTTTTACTAAATCTCTCCATAAAGCCTCTTGGTGTTCAATCGCTTTAGATTGGTCTAGTGCAGCTTGCTGAGTATGTCTTTTCGCCCAAACGAGAGCGGCTTTCTTTTTAATCCATTTTAACATAGAGCAAAGATAAGATTTTGTTACTAACTAAGAATAACTCGTTGTATAGATTTAACCAGTCAATAAGGCTAATCGAAAATAAAGATGTCTAAAACTTTTAGAACCCTAAAAAAATTCCGAAATTAGCCACTTTAAAATCAATATAAATTTATCAGAATGGAAGAACAAAATATCTTAGATTGTGTAATTATAGGTTCAGGACCTGCAGGATATACTGCTGCAATTTATGCAGCTAGAGCGGATTTAAAGCCCGAATTATTCACAGGGTTAGAGCCAGGTGGACAATTAACCACGACTACGGAGGTGGAAAATTTCCCAGGTTATCCTAACGGTATCACAGGACCAGAAATGATGATGGACTTACAAAAACAAGCGGAAAGGTTTGAAACCAAAGTCCATTACGAAATGATTACCAGCGTGGAGTTTTCTAAAGAGGTAGGAGGCATTCATAAGCTATCCACAGGAAGTAGAGAGATTTTGGCGAGAACAGTAATTATATCTACAGGGGCTACCGCTAAATACTTAGGGCTAGACGATGAAAAGAAATACTCTGGTGGAGGTGTTTCTGCGTGTGCTACCTGCGATGGATTCTTTTATAAAGGGAAAGATGTTATTGTAGTAGGGGCGGGAGATACAGCGGCAGAAGAAGCTACTTATTTAGCCAATATTTGTAATAAGGTAACGATGTTGGTAAGAAAAGACCACTTTAGAGCCTCTAAAGTAATGGCACAAAGAGTGGAAAAAACACCAAATATTGAAGTGAAATATAACCACGAACTCATCGGTATCAAAGGAGAAAATAATCTAGTAGAGCGTGCAGTGGTCATCAATAACCAAACGCAAGAAACCTCTGAAATTGAAGTTCACGGGATATTCATTGCGATAGGACACAAACCTAATACCGATGTATTTAAAGGTCAAATCAACCTAGACGAAAATGGTTATATTATTACCGAAGGCAAGTCGTCTAAAACTAATCTTCCTGGGGTATTTGCGGCAGGAGATGTGCAAGATCATATTTACCGTCAAGCGATTACTGCTGCGGGAAGTGGTTGTATGGCAGCCATAGATGCCGAAAGATATTTAGGAGAGTTAAAAGGATAATCATTAAAAAAGCGGAGCGGAAATAGGTTCTATTTTTTTTAGGAGCTATTTCCCGCTGTCCGCTCATACTCCTCGTTTTGCCGCTCCACTTCGTTCCGCGGCTTCACTGTGGGGTATCCGCTTCCATCGGGGCTAGCTTCAGCACTCGTTATATATAATGAAAACAATACTATACATATTTATAGGGGGAGGATTAGGAAGTGTATTTCGTTTCCTTGCTTCTCGTTATACCGCTCAGTTTTTCAAATTGGGGACTTTTCCTATGGGGACTTTAGTGGTTAATGTATTGGGGTGTTTTCTGATTGGGCTGTTAAGTAACTCTCTTATGAAACAAGAGTCAGATGTTGTCAGATATTTTTTTATAGTTGGGCTGTGCGGAGGTTTTACTACATTTTCTACTTTTTCCTACGAGAACTTTGTGTTATGGCAAAATCAGGATTATGTAACTCTTTTTAGCTATGTGGTGGCAAGTTTAGTATTAGGATTTTGGGCAGTTTATTTAGGATTTAAATTAGGGGTAGTCTAAATTTTTATTATTGATAAATAGTAATTTATACTATTTTGGAGTTGAAAGTGAATGTAAAATTTGTGTGTAATTAAAAATAGTTATATATTTGCACCACTAGAAACAACGATAGAGTTGTTAAGGAGAGATGGCAGAGTGGTCGAATGCGGCGGTCTTGAAAACCGTTGACTGTAACAGGTCCGGGGGTTCGAATCCCTCTCTCTCCGCAAAATTGCTCAAAACGCCGATGAATAAAGACTTTGTTCATCGGTTTTTTGTAAAAACAAACAAAAGTAAACAAATTGTTTTCTACCGCCCCAAAGTATCTGAAAAAAATATATTTCAGATTATGGAAAACATTTTTACTGAACCTAAAGTTAAATCTTTCCCTATTGAAAGTGGCAAAGATTGGTATGTTTGGTTTCGTTTCAACAAAAAGCCCTATTTCGTAAAGCAAGGAATAAATAAGGAGTTGTCCTTTGAAAGAAGAATGCTAGAAGCAGGAGCTTTAGCTATGTTAATTAAAGAACGCCTTGAGGCTGGTTGGATACCTGGGAACCCAACGAAGCGAGTGCTAAACATCAACCTCATAGATGCCGTTATATTTGGCTTTGAGGAAAAAAAGAAAACACTATCAAAAAACAGCATTGATAACTTCAGAAGTTCTGTTAATTTCTTTATTGAATCGGTCAAGGAGTTGCAATATCATAGAATGCAAGTGTCCAATTTTGAGAGGATACAGGCTAAAGAAGTTCTGGAACATCTAAAAAATGAGAAAGGCTGGTCTAACAAGACTTACAATAAGCATCTTGGGTTTTTAAGGTCTGTTTTTCATGAAATACTCGACGCTGACTATATCAAAACTAATCCGTTTAGAGATATTAGAAATCTAAAGGTTCTAAAAAAAGAGGCAAATGTACCTCCTACAAATGAGGAGATGAAAGCCATATATAATGCTTTGCAGGATTACTGTTTTGGGTTCTATGTCTTTTGCTCCACCATCTACTATTGCGGTATCCGTCCTGCGGAGTTGGTGCAAATGAAAGTGTCAATGCTAGATTTGGATAACGAGCTAATCAATTTGCCTGCTGAAATAACAAAAACAGATGCCGATAGGGTAGTACCCATAAGCGAAAACTTGAAAAGTCTATTTTCAAAATTTGACCTTTCTAACCCTCATAATTATTTGTTTGGTACTTGTGTGCCAAACGGAGGAAGGCACGGTATTAAAAATAGATATTTTGAACCCAATGAGTTCAAAGTAAAGGAAGACACAGCTAATAAGCTATGGCATAGGCTGATAAAAGACGGTTTAGGCATTGACAAAAATATGTACTCTTTAAAACACAAAGGAGCAGACGATAAAATATTAGCAGGAATGCCTATTGAAACTATACAGGCTATATTTGGACACTCTACTCAAAAAATGACAGAGCGATATGCTAGGATAATGAAACTACAAAGATTTGAAGAGGCTAAAAAAATAAAGTTGCCTTCTTTTTAGATAAAAACCACAATTACTTTTCAATCTAAATAACCTTAAATTTTAATTATGGCGAGTTCGCCATAATTAGAAATAAATCTAGTTATAAGATAAGTATAAAAACCGCGAGAACTTTGTAAATTCTCGCGGTTTTGGTTTATAATTTCCGTGAATCTTGTTTAGAGTATAACTCTTTTATCTCTTCTGTAATAATAGGTTCATAAAACTTTATAAACTCATCTATAACACTTTCGTCACATGAATTTTTATTATAACCTACATAAATATTGTGTCTGATATTTCCTTTTTGCATCATATTATATGCTTCTTTTATACAATTTCTTTTCAAAAAAGTATAAAAAACGCTCATTCTTCTGTTTAAATCCTCTCTTTGAGAGTGTTCGACATAGCTGTCATCTAATGCATAAAAACAAAAAGAATAACCCTTATGTTCTTCTGTACAAAGGTTAAAGCATTCTCTGAACAGTCGTAAAGTTACCAGAGGATTTATACAATCCTTACCTTTATTTCTTTTAAATTTTTTTATTCCTTTAGATTTGGAAAATTTAGTAAAATAAAAAGACAAAACAATTATTTTGTATTTTTCAAAACGCTCTAAAATAATTATCCATCTATGCTTTTTATCTTCATCACAAATAATGAGGCTATATTCCTCTTCAATGTAAAATACTCCGTGCTTGTCTTTATTGTAACTATCAATCTTTCTTTTAGAGACTTTAAAATAATTCTTCCCCAACATTACTGTTAAAAGTTGCTATCCCACATACATTGTTATTGGCAACAGGTATCCTTCCGTTACCGTCCAATGAAAAATCAGAAATACTTTGTCCATCTATTTTTATTGTATTGGTAGATATTTGCTCAGGAGAAATTTCTCCTCTAGCATTTCTCCAAAGAGATTCACTATGAGTCAAATCTACTAACTCTAATCCTGTATATCCTCCATAAATCTTCCAAATTTCATTCAGATGAGAAACGATTTCTTTATCACATATATCTTTTTCAATATATCTCTCATTTATTAAATCCCCTCTTCTTATAAACCTATATTTATCCCAAACATTGCGAACAACAGGACCTAATACCCAAGCCTGTATTTCGTCTTTAAATAGCAAATTTCTATACTTAACAAAATACCAAACTTGAGAGTAAAATAGAAGTTTCTGTAACTTCAGTGGTGTTACTCCTTTTCTAATAAAGAAAAACGATATATCTACTGCGGAATACACGATACAATATTTTATATATTAAATTTGATAGTGCAAATATAATATTTTAAAATTATTTTTATTTTTCTATTATTAAATTATGTAGTCAAATGTGCAAAAGCAGTTTAAATCTAAATGTCTAAATGATAAAAACCACCGCGAGGGTGGTTTTGTTATTTCATATCGTCGTATTTAGCAGCTATTTCTGCTATTTTCTTCATAAGAATTTCTTTCTTTAAATCCCATTGTTTCATATCATTTGGGTTTGAAATAAAACAAACCTCCCAAAGCACAGAGCAACCTGCACCTAAGTTCAATATACCCAATCTTCCGTGTCGTGTTGTACTTTCACACTTCACGCCTCTATTTGGAATACCTAAAATTTCCGATGTGGCTTTACTGATTTCGTCAGCCATTCGGTAACTCATAGAATTTTTGTTTACAAAATCCTTCCTATTTACTAGGCATTCAGTACCTGTTGCTGTTGTAGGTCCAGCATTGAAATGTGTATCTAGCAAGACAGAACCCGCTCCAGGTTTAATTCTCCTTTGGAGTTGGATATTAGTTTCGTTGTCATTGTCTAATATTAGCTCATTCTTCCCATTGGGGAAATACTTGACAAACAAATTCCTAGCTTCCTTTGTCAAATCGGCTTCTTTTCGTCCATTATACACAGCACCGCTATCCGCATTGTGATGCCCTGCTATGGGAAATGTTTTCAAATACATAGTTATTAGTTTTTTTTAGTTAATTAAAATAGTTTTATTCTTTTCAGATAAAAATAAAGTACAGCCCCTGCGATAATTAGGATACTACCTATAATTACCCACACCCAAGTACCGAATGTAAATCCAGATGATTTTACCTCGTTAGATACCGCCCTTATTTCATTAGCCACCTCATTTATTGTCCTTTGGGATACAGCGTTTCTTGCCAATTCCTGCACTTCATTAAGATGCTCCTTTACTTCTTTTTTCTCTGTTGTATGCTGACTACTCTTCTTGAAAGATTTAACCGAGAATTGAGCATTACCATTTATGATGATGCTTTGTAAAGTATCCTTACCCTCTACTTCGTGAAAGACAAAGGGCGTTTCAGGTTCGGTATTTCCAAAAATTTCAATCTTCTTTTCTTGATGTTTAGAATGTTTATCAATCTGAAGTTTATCTTGCACTTTAGTTGTTTGTTCCTGCTTGATTTCTCTAACAGAAATGCTGTCTTTTAGTTTTACTTCCACAGTTTTACTTTGGATATGAGTGTCCGTCTTCTTCCTCGTCCGACAAGAAAACAAAAGAAGTACAGCGATTATCAATAAAAATTTACTCTTCATATTTTTTAGTTTTAAAAGTTTCTAAATCTGCATTTTCATTAAACTTGCGTAATTTTTTCATCCACCCGACTGGTGGAAACTTTCCATTGGTTAGAATTGATAAATTCCCCATTGCACTTCCCGCAGGATAGAGTAAAACCATTAGTTGGAGCAATACTTTGAAATAGATGGCTATAAAATCAACATCTTTGACAATTTGATGCACCATTTCAAACAGGACATATCCCACAATTACGCTTGTGGTTTTCCCAAATAACCCATAGACATTTTCTTTAAATGAAAAATCCCTTTTCCTCCAATGCACCCAACTACCTAAAATGTGGTCTAAAAACAGAGCCACAAAAACAAAGGTCATAAAGATTTGATTTTCTATATACCAACCGATAAACCGCTCCGTAAGAGATAGTCCTATGGCTGGTGCGGCGGCTAATTTTATCGTTCCTAGTATTTTTTGGCTTGCAGTTCCTGTATGTATATTCATCAGATTAGTGATGATAAACTCTTTAATCATAATGCGCGTCTTTTATTAAAAATTTGCCAAAGTTTTCGGTTTTTCAAATACTCTAAATCGCTTTGATTTCCGTACGCTTCCCGTTCGAAAATGATATTGTGATACGCCTCTTTGTGGTTTTTATACTTAAACAAATTATAGAGATAGTTTAAGCCATACCACACGAAAAAAGGCAAAATCAGTAATTCTAATTGCTGTCTTAGATGTATTTTCTCGTGGTTCAACAAATACCTGTTACTTTGATACTCTTTCTTCTTTAGAAATATGAAAGGAAACACCGCCATTGCGGTGTAACCTCTCGGTACTAAATATTTACTGATTATTATCATCATCTGCCTCTTTTTTTTCAACTTCAAAGCCCTTGATGATTTCTAAGATTGTATCTAAGGAACTATTGACTACCTGTAAATCTTCCACACTATTTACGCCTGTTCCATTTAATGATAGCCCTCCACCTTTAGAGTAAGAACCTGATAAGGTATTCCCGTCTTGTAATTGAGTGCTGAAATTGACCATTTGGGGAGTTTTATTATTGTAATCAGTTTCGTACTGATAATAAATTTGTTTTTCCCCAATGTTTTCCATTAGCGTTGTTGCTACTCTCTCGTTTACTTTTTGTAAGTTTTTTGTTTTCATAGTTTTATTGTTTTTAAAAGTTATTATTATGAATAATTTGTTATTATACCTTTTCTAATGGTAAGCCATACTCCCCCCAAAAATAATTCTCCTGTATATCCTACCTCTCCACCCACACGAATATCTCCCGATTCTATATTTAAGGCAGTAGCATACTGTCCGTCTGCCCTTATAGATAGAGCGTTGTAGGGCGTGTAATTGTTCACATCACGCCCCCAGAGCCGAAGTATATTGTTTTTATTTCCGTTTAAAATACTATCATCATTATTGATGAGAGCATAGCTTTCTCTCCCAGATGAAAGACTTTTTTTATATGAAAGTATGCTTCCAGATGACTTTATTTCTAAATAGTCGTTTGGGTCTGCTATTCCTTGCCCCGAAAGTGTATTTCCGCTAATATTGAACCTTGCTATTTTACCACCCGTAATTTCCATATCAGAGCCATAAACTTTCCCATTATCCAGCACCCTAAACGGGGCGTTATGTTTATTGGCATAGTTAGCTCCTGCTCCAAACCTGACGCTCATTGCTCCCTCGTCGGTTATTCCCGAAATAAAAGCGTTTTGATTAGCTTGGTTGCTTCCTACACTCATTAAATTAGCCATCATCAACCCGCCTTGAATAGAAGCGAAGTTGTCTGTTTTAGTCTTTACATCAGACAAAGAGGTTTGCATATTGCTTATCCCTTGTTGAAGGTTAGCAAATAGAGTTTCTATATCCTGTGGATTGGGCGACCAATCGGTCGCTTTATTACCTTTTTCCACTTTTACATCTTTAAACCAAACTGTATTGTTGCTAAATGCTCTTAGTATAAAGATGAAATAAGCAGTGTCAGACTGTGTCCTTATTGTAAATTTTACATATTTGTATTCTGAATTTATAGGAAATACTCTGTAATTATCAGAATAAACAGCCGTATAAGTACCATTTTCTTTCATTTCTAATGCGTAGAAAAAGGCAGAACCTATCCCCTTAACAAAGGCTGATATTGTATATTCTGTGTTTTTCTCACATTTTATATTTTGGTCTATTTGATTGTAATCTTGTCCATCTATTGAGGTTATCTTAACTGCTCTTTCATTAGGTAGAAACTCTGCTTGTGGATACCCTTTGCTCCAATGTTCTCCACCGTTTTTAAATTCAGTATTGCGAGCTAGGTTTACGCCTCCTACACTCACCGCATCTACCGCTTGTTGTATAGCACTCCCAACTTCCACATAACCATTACCGCTTTTGAACTTAATCGTTCCTGCTATTTCCCCACTATCCAAATCAAAATAGGTTTGTCCGTTGAGCGATTTAATTCTCCCTGCTGTTATTTGCCCTCCGTGCATAAATACATTACCGTACATTGCTTCTGCTTCTCGTTTACTGTCTTTTGGTGTGTAGAGTAAGTAACACAAGAAGTAATAATAATCTGACCGACTATCAAACCTTATCTGCTCGGTGGTGATATACCACATCGCATTACTACTTCCTCTTGAACATTTCGCATAAACGTAATAAACCTGATTCAATAAATCATTACGGCTGTATGGCAATATGTTCCACTCTCTAATACCGTCTTCTAAGGAAAAATGAACCAACTTCCCACCGCTAATAAATGTTCTTGCAGGATTACCCTCTATATTAGGATTCAGACTTATATTTTCTAATGCAAATTGTTGGCTCTTTGCTCCAACCGAAAGCATATTGGCTTCTATACTCTCTGGCTTGATATGTGTAGAGTCAAAGTAACCCTCTACATCAAAGACACTTTCTCGAAGCTCTTGCAGGTTACGATAACCGTTCAAGTAATTTCGTCGGTTAATTTGTTCCTGCGTTTTTATAACCGTTTTAGTATCTTTAATATCGGTAAGCAGACTTGCTACAAAGCTGATTTCGTAAGTGTCCGCAATGCCTATTTTGTAATTATATTCATCTAATAAGTCCCTCGTAATATCTACTATGCGTGTCGTTTTATCTATTTTAAGCGGTTCATCTATCACACGGATATAATCCCCAATTTTAAAGAAAATAGACGTATTAGCCCCTATCTGTTGCAGATACAGAGGGTCTAACTCTAAATTATATTTAAGGTTGTTTACCGATTGTTTTTCGTATTCCTTTTGTCCCTCTTCAAGGAGTTTGTTTTCGGCATTTGTAATGTACTGTTCGGGCATTGCAATATCTAACAATGTGAACTCATCTCCAACCGAAAATGAAAACACGGAACCTGCTTCTGGAAA